>NZ_CP152012.1:3210000-4302534 GCF_038606125.1 Bacillus sp. FSL R5-0447 | reverse complement strand
TATCCGGCACAGCCCTCCTTTTCTTTAAAAATCAGCGCCCTTTCCCTGTTATAGAACACAAAAAAAGAGCATATGGCTCTGACCATTCGTACACACGAAATGTTGAAAACATATAGTATAGTAGAAAAACAGCTTTTCGACAAATTCCACAAGTTGTGGACAACAATCTACACAAGCTGTGTGAAAACAATCCACAACTTATCCACAGTTTGTGGATAAAGAGAATGGGCTGGATAAGTAATTAAGAGTTAAAACACAAATATAATATCAAATTAAGCGAGGACTTGCAATGGTTCTCGTAATCTTATCCACAAACCTGACAACTTGTTGAAAAATCTTTGTCCACAGGAGTTAGCAATGTGAAAATGTTGTCGATAACGACTGTGGATATTAAAAAAAGGCAAAAAAATTATCCACATGTCGTTTTTCCGGGGGAGCGCGGCTTTTTTTTTGCGTTAAAAAAAGGAATATGAAAAATAAGGTTTCTAAACTGGTTAAGGTATGTTATCCTATTATGGTTGTAAGAAATAAAAGCACTGCTGAAGTTGACAATGAATAGGCAGCACAAATATAATAAGTAAGACTGTCTTTAACAGCTATTCCTCGAGGGAGGTGTCATAAATGAAAAGAACATTCCAACCGAATAACCGTAAACGCAGTAAAGTTCATGGCTTCAGAAGCCGTATGAGTTCAAAAAACGGTCGTCTAGTATTAGCACGCCGTCGCCGCAAAGGCAGAAAAGTATTATCAGCTTAGGCCACTGAATAATGTCAGTGGTCTTTTTTCACATTAAGAGAGTGAGATGTCATGCGTCGCCCGGTACTGGAGAAATTTCTTCAGTATTCCGGCGGCCCGTTTTTTTTAGATAGAAATAAAAGTTTCTGCGAGTGAATATCGGAGTGAATTAAAGTGAAGAAGCGAAATCGGTTAAAGAAAAATGAAGATTTTCAAAAAGTGTTTAAACGCGGAACGTCTATGGCAAACCGCCAGTTCGTGCTGTATACGCTTGATCAGCCGAAACAGGAAGAGCTCCGGGTAGGGCTTTCTGTCAGTAAAAAAATCGGCAATGCCGTCGTGCGCAATCGGGTGAAGCGGTTAATCAGACAGGCTGTTCAGGAGGAAAAAGAGCTGCTCAAGCCGAAAGATTTTATTATTATCGCAAGAAAACCCGCCGGCGACCTCAGTTTTGAAGAAACGAAAAAGAGTCTGCAGCACTTATTCAGAAAAACCTCATTATATAAGAAATCTTCGTCAAAATAGCTCATATTTTGTTTTCTTCACGTTTTTAAAAGCGCTTCCTTTTATTTGGCGAAAAATGAACGCCATTTGAAACTGAAAGATGCTAAAATACATACAAGGTTCATAAAGATTGGTATAGGAGGAAACGTTCTTGAAAAGGAGAATATGGTTACTACTGAGTATGGTCGGTATGCTCGTGCTGCTGGCCGGGTGCTCGAGTGTGAAAGAGCCGATTACGGCGAATAGTCCGCATTTCTGGGACAAATATGTTGTGTATCCATTGTCAGAAGTCATTACGTACGTAGCGAAACTGACGGGCGATAACTATGGTTTATCGATTATCATCGTTACGATTTTAATTCGTCTGCTGATTCTGCCGCTGATGATCAAGCAGCTTCGAAGCTCAAAAGCGATGCAGGCGCTGCAGCCTGAAATGCAGAAGCTCAGAGAAAAATACAGCTCTAAAGATCAAAAAACGCAGCAGAAGCTTCAGCAGGAAACGATGGCCCTGTTTTCAAAGCACGGGGTAAACCCGCTGGCCGGATGTTTCCCGATCCTGATTCAAATGCCGATTTTGATCGGATTCTACCACGCCATTATGCGTACGCAAGCCATTTCACAGCACAGCTTTTTATGGTTTGACCTAGGAGAGAAGGATCCTTACTATATTCTTCCTATCGTTGCCGGTGTGGCCACTTTTGTCCAGCAGAAGCTGATGATGGCCGGAAATCCGACTCAGAATCCTCAAATGGCGATGATGGTATGGATTATGCCGATCATGATCATCGTATTTGCGATCAACTTCCCGAGCGCGCTTTCTCTGTATTGGGTAGTCGGAAACCTGTTTATGATTGCTCAGACATTCCTTATTAAAGGACCTGACATTAAACACGATCCGGAAACGCAGAAAGCGGGAGGAAAGAAAAAGTGAAGAAGGTGACTGCTGCGGGACGGAATGTCGAAGAAGCAGTTCAATCAGGCCTTCAGGAACTTCAACTGACGAAAGATCAAGTAGAAATAACGGTGGTGCAAGAAGGATACAAAGGGTTTTTGGGTATTTTCGGAAAAAAGAATGCGATCGTAGAACTGGAAGAGAAAAAAAATCCTGTTCATGAAGCGAAAGCGTATTTGGAAGAAATCATCCATTCCATTGCCGGACCTTCTGAGATTGTTACGGAAGAAAACAAGAAAACAGTCTGTTTTCACATTAAAGGTGAAAAAGCGGCGCTGCTTATTGGCAAAAGAGGACAAACACTCAATGCCCTGGAAACATTGACGCAGCTTGTTTTGAACCGCGGCTCCGGCCAGTATCGCCAAGCCGTTGTCGACGCTGAGAATTATCGGCGGAAAAGAAGAGAAATTCTGGAGCAGCTGGCAAACAGGCTGGCCAAGCAAGTGTCGAAAACGAAAAAAGATGTGCATTTAGAACCGATGCCGTCAGGTGAAAGAAAAATCATCCATGACGCGCTGTCAAAGCATCCAAATATCAAAACGTTTTCTACCGGTGAAGGCCGGTACCGCCACCTCGTTATTTCCCATAAAGATAGCAGAAAACCGAAGTCCGGGTAAAATCGGAACTTCGGTTTTTTTATTGGTAAAAATGGCTCTATTCCTAAGCAGAATCGCACTTTTTGCGTTTAAGTTTTTTCTTTTTCGGTCTATGCTGTTGATAAAAAAGGTTTTAGGAAATAAAATTAATTGTTATTCACATGTGGATAAGTTAAAGTAATAAGGGATGAATTTCTGCCTTTGTGGATAACGTATCTTCCACTTCAAACCAAACTATGTTATCTTTTAATTTTGGCGTAAATAAAATTTTTTATATAGATGGAAACAGAGATAAAGAGAGGTGAACAGCATGGATACAATTGCAGCGATTTCAACTCCGATGGGTGAAGGCGCGATTGCGATCGTTCGGCTGAGCGGCCCTGAAGCCGTAAAGATCGCCGACAAAATGTACAAGGGTCCGAAAGGCAAAACGCTCAGTTCGGCAGAATCGCATACCATTCATTACGGGCATATCGCGGACAGCACGACGGGACGGATTATTGAGGAAGTCATGGTGTCTGTTTTAAGAGCGCCCAGAACATTCACAAGGGAAGATGTCATTGAAATCAACTGTCATGGGGGTATTGTGACGGTTAATCAGGTGCTCCAGCTTGCTTTAAGAGAAGGTGCGAGACTGGCAGAACCCGGTGAGTTTACGAAGCGCGCATTTTTAAACGGACGGATTGACCTATCACAGGCGGAAGCGGTGATGGATCTGATCAGGGCCAAAACGGACCGTGCCATGAATGTCGCCATGAACCAGATGGAAGGACGGCTTTCCGCGCTTGTCCGCCGTCTGCGTGATGAGTTGTTAGAAACACTTGCCCATGTTGAGGTTAATATAGATTATCCGGAATATGATGACGTCGAAGAAATGACGCATCAGCTTTTAGTGGAGAAGGCAAGCGGCGTGAAGAAAGAAATCGAGGCGCTGCTCCGTACGTCTGAGCAGGGGAAAATTTTGCGTGAGGGACTGTCTACCGTGATCATCGGCCGTCCGAACGTCGGAAAATCCTCTCTGCTTAACAGCCTTGTCCATGAAACGAAGGCGATCGTAACCGATATTCCGGGAACGACGCGTGATGTGATTGAGGAATATGTCAATGTCCGAGGCGTGCCGCTTCGGCTTGTCGATACCGCCGGAATCCGTGAGACAGAAGACATCGTCGAAAGAATCGGTGTGGAACGGTCACGGCAGGTTCTGAAGGAAGCGGATCTCATTTTGCTTGTGCTTAACCACAGCGAAGAGCTTTCTGAAGAAGATGTGAAATTGTTTGAAGCGGTTGAGGGAATGGACGTCATTGTCATTATGAATAAGACGGACCTTGAGGCTAAGATTGACGCTGAGCGCGTCAAGGAACTGGCGAAAGGCCGGCCTGTCGTCACGACCTCATTGCTGAAAGAAGAAGGCATTCAAGATTTAGAGGAAGCGATTCAGTCGCTATTTTATACAGGAGCGATCGAAAGCGGAGATCTCACCTATGTCAGCAACACCCGTCATATCTCGATTCTGCATCAGGCAAAGCAAGCGATTGATGATGCGCTGAACGGAATTGAACAGGATGTTCCGATTGATATGGTCCAAATTGATTTGACAAGGTGCTGGGAGCTGCTGGGCGAAATCATAGGTGATGCCGTCCACGAAAGCTTAATTGATCAGCTCTTTTCACAATTTTGTTTAGGTAAATAAAAGGGAGGAAAAAACCATGGGGTATGAAGCAGGCCAATACGACGTGATTGTCATCGGCGCCGGGCATGCCGGTGTTGAGGCTGCCCTCGCATCCGCGCGCCAGGGAGCCAAAACGCTTGTTTTGACGATCAATCTTGATATGGTTGCGTTTATGCCATGTAATCCGTCTGTCGGCGGCCCCGCGAAAGGGATTGTCGTCCGCGAAATTGACGCGCTCGGCGGAGAAATGGCTAGAAATATAGATAAAACTCATATTCAAATGAGAATGCTGAATACAGGAAAAGGTCCGGCCGTACGGGCGCTGCGTGCGCAGGCGGATAAATTCCAATATCAGCACGAAATGAAGCATACGCTGGAAAAAACACCGAATTTGACACTTCTTCAAGGGATTGCCGAGCGTTTAATCATTGAAGACGGGGAGTGCCGCGGTGTCATTACGCAAACCGGTGCTGAATATAAGGCAAAAACGGTCGTGCTGACAACCGGAACGTATTTAAGAGGGCGGATCATTCTCGGTGATCTGTCTTACTCAAGCGGTCCGAATAACCAGCAGCCGTCTATTAAACTTTCTGAGCACTTAGAGGAGCTCGGTTTTGATCTCGTCCGTTTTAAAACGGGCACGCCTCCCCGTGTCTCAAGCGATTCCATTGATTACAGCAAAACAGAAATCCAGCCGGGGGACCCGGTTCCGCGCGCTTTCTCATATGAAACGGTTGAATACATTACCGATCAGCTGCCTTGCTGGCTGACTTACACGAGTCCTGAGACTCATGAGATCATCGACAGCAACCTGCATCGTTCGCCAATGTATTCCGGTATGATTAAAGGAACGGGACCGAGATACTGCCCTTCGATTGAAGATAAAGTCGTTCGGTTTAATGATAAACCGCGTCATCAGATTTTCCTTGAGCCGGAAGGCAGAAATACGCAGGAAGTATACGTTCAAGGTTTATCCACGAGTCTTCCTGAGGACGTGCAGCAGCGGATGCTGGCGACCATTCCGGGACTGGAAAAGGTGCAGATGATGAGAGCCGGATACGCGATTGAGTATGACGCGATTGTACCGACGCAGCTCTGGCCTACACTGGAGACGAAAAAAATCCCTAACCTGTACACAGCCGGTCAAATTAACGGTACATCAGGTTATGAGGAAGCAGCCGGGCAAGGAATTATGGCAGGGATCAACGCAGGCCGCAAAGCGCTTGGAAAAGAAGAAGTGATCCTCAGCCGTTCCGATGCTTATATCGGTGTATTGATTGATGATTTGGTAACGAAAGGAACCAATGAACCGTACCGTCTGCTGACTTCACGGGCGGAATACAGACTGCTGCTCCGTCACGACAACGCGGATCTTCGTCTGACGGAAATCGGCCACGATATCGGCTTAATTTCTGATGAGCGCTATGAAGCGTTTGAGAAGAAAAAAGCGGCGATCGAGGCGGAGAAAAAACGTCTCTGGTCTGTTATTATCAAGCCGTCTCCTGAGAATCAGGAATATATCCGCTCACTCGGCGGAAGCGAGCTGAAAGACGGAGTGCGCGGCACAGATTTAATGAAACGTCCGGAAATGAACTATGAAACAGTGACAAAACTTGCGCCTGCAGATTCTCCGGTTCCGCAAGATGTGGCGGAACAAGTGGAAATTCAGGTGAAATATGAAGGATATATCGAAAAATCCTTGCAGCAAGTGGAAAAGCTGAAGAAAATGGAAAATAAAAAAATCCCTGATCGGATTGATTATGACGCCATTAAAGGAATTGCTACTGAAGCCCGTCAAAAGCTGAAAGAAGTGCGTCCTTTATCAGTTGCTCAAGCGTCCCGTATTTCCGGCGTCAATCCGGCAGACATTTCAATCTTGCTGGTATACCTGGAGCAGGGCCGTATTGCCAAGGTAGCTGAATAGAAAGGATGACGGCATGAATATAGAGGAATTTACATCCAGTTTAGCGGAGAAAGGGATTTCCCTTTCTGACCGCCAGCTGGAGCAATTCGAGTTGTATTACCAGATGCTCGTGGAATGGAACGAAAAAATGAATCTGACATCCATCACTGAGAAAAAGGAAGTTTATCTCAAGCATTTTTATGATTCGATAACGGCGGCATTTTATATTGATTTTGAAAAGGTCACCACTCTTTGTGATGTCGGCGCCGGCGCCGGTTTTCCAAGCCTGCCCGTCAAAATCTGCTTCCCGCATCTGCATGTCACCATCGTCGATTCACTGAATAAGCGGATTACGTTTTTGGAAACTCTCTCTGATGCTTTACAATTAGAGCATACGACATTTGTCCATGACAGAGCGGAGACATTCGGACAGCGGAAAGACGTACGGGAAAGCTTCGATCTCGTGACGGCCCGTGCGGTGGCGCGTCTGTCGGTCCTGAGTGAGCTTTGTCTGCCGCTGGCCAAGAAAAACGGCGTATTTGCCGCACTGAAAGCAGCAGCAGCTGATGAAGAGCTGAAAGCGGGGCAAAAGGCGATTAAAGTATTGGGAGGAGAGCTTGAACAAGTTCATTCCTTTACACTTCCTGTTGAAGAAAGTGAACGGAACATCATGATCATTCGCAAGACGAAAAGCACTCCGAAAAAATATCCGAGAAAACCGGGTACTCCAAATAAATCGCCAATTGAAGGGTAATTTAGACAGCCTGATGTGACAATTCCATCATATTTTCTGCAAAATTGATGAAGATACAGCAGGAAAAACCATGAGAAAATAGAATTATAAAAATGGCAGTTTTTAAAGGTGGTGTAGGTACATGAAGCATTCATTCTCTCGTTTCTTCGGGTTTGGTGAGAAGGAAGAGGAACCGGAGATAGCTGAGCATGATACAAACAAAGAAGAGATACTCGAAATACCGGTACATGCTATCGTTCCCAACCGTTTTCAGCCACGCACCATTTTCTCAGATGAAAAAATCAAAGAGTTAGCAATGACTATCCATACACACGGCATCATTCAGCCGATTGTTGTCAGACATACAGAAGATGAAGGACAATATGAGCTCATTGCGGGTGAAAGGCGCTGGAGAGCGGTACAGACGCTTGAATGGGAGAAGATTCCCGCAATTATTAAAGATTTTTCTGATACGGAAACAGCATCTGTCGCTTTGATTGAAAACCTGCAAAGGGAAGAATTGTCCTCCATTGAGGAAGCTCATGCGTACGCAAGGCTGTTAGAACTTCATGATTTAACACAGGAAGCCTTGGCGCAGCGCTTAGGAAAAGGCCAGTCAACGATTGCGAACAAGCTCCGATTGTTAAAGCTCCCGGAACCCGTCCAGGATGCGATTATGGAGAAAAAAATTACGGAACGTCATGCAAGAGCACTGATTCCGCTCAAACAGCCGGAGTTTCAGGTCACATTGCTTGCGGAAATCATTGAGAAAAGCTTAAACGTCAAGCAGACGGAAGACAGAGTGGTGAAAATGCTTGAACAGAATAAGCAGAAACCAAAGCCGAGACGCAAAGCGTTCAGCAGGGATACAAGAATTGCGATGAATACGATTCGTCAGTCACTGTCTATGGTAGAAGACAGCGGCGTCAGACTGAATACTGAAGAAGAAGAATTCGAAGAGTACATCCAGCTTACCATTCGGATACCTAAATAAAAACTCTCCTGATCAGCAGGGGAGTTTTTATTTTAATCAAAAAACTATTTTGAGATAATGATAGATTTATTGTGCACTATACATTATATATGTAAAATTTTATCTTTTTGTGTCGTGAATTGTCTTTTTACAGTCAAAAAAGTCGCTTCATCGGAGAACTTATATTAGAAAGTGTCTTTTTCGTTTACATTTTTTTCACTTGCTGATAAACAAATTATGAAAAAAATAAAACGCTTTACTCTTTTTTTGATAAGATAGAAACAAGACAGTACATGTTCATGTGAAGGTAGGTGACATCGTGGGAAAAATCATAGCAATTACGAACCAAAAAGGCGGAGTCGGGAAGACGACGACTTCTGTTAATCTGGGGGCTTGCTTGGCTTACATAGGTAAAAGGGTTCTTCTTGTTGATATTGATCCGCAGGGCAATGCAACGAGCGGATTAGGGATTGAAAAAGCCGATGTGGATCATTGTGTGTACGACATTTTAGTAGATGATGCAGATGTTACAGATATTATTAAACCGACTTCAGTAGAGAACTTAGATGTCATTCCGGCCACGATCCAGCTTGCGGGAGCGGAAATCGAATTGGTTCCGACGATCTCACGGGAGGTCAGGCTGAAAAGAGCATTAGAATCAGTGAAACAAAATTACGATTACATGATTATTGATTGTCCTCCGTCTCTCGGGTTATTAACGATTAATGCGCTTACCGCTTCAGATTCAGTCGTTATCCCGGTTCAGTGCGAATACTACGCTCTTGAAGGATTGAGTCAATTATTAAATACAGTTCGGCTTGTGCAAAAACATTTAAATACCGACTTAATGATAGAAGGAGTGCTTCTGACGATGCTTGATGCCAGAACGAATCTCGGCATTCAAGTGATAGAAGAGGTAAAGAAATACTTTAGAGATAAAGTGTATCAAACCATTATTCCTCGAAATGTCCGTTTAAGTGAGGCGCCGAGTCACGGCAAGCCGATCATATTATACGATCCGCGTTCGAGAGGTGCGGAAGTATATTTAGATTTAGCAAAGGAAGTGGCAGCGAATGGCTAAAGGCGGGCTCGGAAAAGGGATTAACGCGTTGTTTAATCAGGTTGATTTGTCTGAAGAGACAGTGGAAGAGATTAAAATCAGTGATTTACGTCCCAATCCTTATCAGCCAAGAAAACAATTTGACGATGAGTCATTAGCTGAACTGAAGGAATCCATCATTCAGCATGGCATTCTTCAGCCCATTATCGTGAGAAAATCATTGAAGGGCTATGATATTGTAGCCGGCGAACGCCGTTACCGCGCCGCAAAACTTGCCGGTAAAGAGACAGTGCCGGCCATCGTGCGGGAATTATCTGAATCGCTGATGCGGGAAATCGCTCTTTTGGAAAACCTTCAGCGTGAAGACTTATCACCGCTTGAAGAAGCTCTGGCATATGACTCACTGCTGAAGCATTTGGATTTAACCCAGGAACAGCTCGCTAAACGGCTCGGGAAAAGCAGGCCTCATATTGCCAACCATTTAAGACTGCTGACGCTGCCGGAAAGCATCCAGAACCTCATTGCAGAAGGTACGTTATCCATGGGACACGGCAGAACCTTGCTTGGTTTGAAAAATAAAAACAAGCTTGAACCGCTTGTGAAGAAAGTGGTTGAAGAACAGCTGAACGTCCGTCAGCTTGAGCAGCTGATTCAGCAGTTAAACAACAATGTTCCACGTGAAACAAAGAAAAAAGAACCTGTTCAAGATGTTGTGTTAAAAGAGCGGGAATCGTATTTGCAAAATTATTTCGGAACAACAGTAAATATTAAGAGACAAAAGAAAAAAGGGAAGATTGAGATTGAGTTTTTCTCAAATGAAGATCTTGAACGTATCCTGGAACTATTGTCTGAAAGAGAAGCGTAAAAACCATCTTTTTAAAAAAAGATGGTTTTTTATATACGTCTTGTCAGCTTATGAAATGGACTGAGCCGTTCCTGCCGGCCTTCTGATTTATCTGTCAGCTGTAACCCCTCTGCTAAAACATTTGCCATGCTCATAACAAGATGAAGCCTCGTATTCTGCAGGACAAAATACTCCATAAACCCGCTGACATTGACGATTCCATTGATATGGACGTCACCGATTTCAGGAAGATCTTTTTGAACACCTGCTCCGGGCTTCAGCGGCCCATCGCCGATTTGAAATGACCCTACGCTTTTGACGCGGCCTAAACAAGCATCAACCGCTATAATAAACGGATTTTTATGTAGATGTTGAATATCTTTCAGCTTGTCTTTCATATTGACGGCGTGAACAGGATCTGACAGCGTGCCGTAAACGTGCAATCTGCCTAAATTCATTTTTTCTAACTTTGTTCCTACGAGCGGACCTAATGAATCTCCGGTCGACCGATCTGTACCGATACACACGGTGACTAACGGTCTGCCGGCTGCTTTACGTAAAGATGAAGTAAGGATCGCTTGTATTTGATTCGCAGCAGAAGAATCCGTATGAGATACATATTGTTTTGCCCGTTCTTGAGAAAAAAGCCCGCCTTTTCGATTCATAAGGTTCACTTCCTTGTCATGTCATACGAGTAATACATTGTTGTTTTTGGTGTTGTATGGTTGTTTACAGTATATCCAGCGCTGCCTTTTTTTATGCTTATGTCATGATCAGCATGCCGGTTGTTTGAAAAGAGCGGGATAGAAAAAAGAACCCAGAGCGATTGTTCTCTAAGTTCATGAAAGAAATAAGACCATTTGATCTACATCAACATATCGCTGATGATCTAATTTCAGCGCTCTTTTTTCTGTAGAGAAGAGAATAAATCCTAACTGGGCGTAGAGTTTTTTTGCGGGTTCATTTGTTGAGGTAACAGAGAGATGGAGCTGTTCTGTGTCCTTCATCTTTTTTGCACGGCTGATGGCTTCCGTCATTAAAGCTTTTCCCGCGCCTGACCCTCGGTGTTTGGGGGAAATATACATAGAACCGATAACCGCAATGTGTCTTAGTTTAAACAGCGGATGCTTGGAGATCTTGAGGATTCCTATCAGTCTGTCTTTTTCAAAGGCGCCAAGCACGATGGCATTGTCGGCTTCAAGCCTGGCTTTAAATTTTTCGGACGGCCATTCTTTCTCCTCATCATAGCTGACGGCAAATGCGTCGGGGTGATCTTTTAAAGCTTTGAGCCTGATATCGGAGTAAGGCTGGGTATCACTTGCGGTTAAACGCCTGATGTACATGATTTGAGCTCCTTATATAAATAAAATTTTCTGAATAGTTAATCGTCGTTATCATACCATATTTGTCCCATTTGTATGAATGTTTGCCGCTGTCACTCAATATAGTAGCAATATGCGGAGATGATCAGAAATTTTATGAGGTGATGAGGGTGTGGAGAGCCGGGATGAAGTGGATGCTGCTCATATTAAGCAGCCAGATTGGGGCTGGGTATGCAAGCGGGCAGGAAATATGGCAGTTTTTCGGTGTCGAAAGCGGACTGGCTATTGTATTGTTTACAGTCATGTTTACGATTTCGGCTTATATTGTGTTGAAGATCAGCTATCGGGTTCAATCAACGCACTTTTTACCTGTGCTTGAACATCTGATGGGGCCGGCTCTTGCTAAAGTCTATGATGTGCTTATTATGTTTTATTTGTTTTCAATGACGATGGTTATGATTGCCGGCGGCGGTGTGACGCTGCAAATGTACAAGCTGCCGTTTTGGATCGGTATTTTTCTTCTTTGCATTGTGACCGTCGGTTTATTCTTTTGGGATATAAAAGGAATATTATCTCTGAATAGTATTTTGATACCGATTCTTGTAGCGGGACTGTTATATGCATTGGTCTTTTTTCAGACAACCCATCATTACACGTGGACGATAGATTTGACCCGCCAGTATAATTGGCCGGCAAGCATTACCTTCACGTCCTTAAACATCCTTTCTGTTGTCGCTGTTCTTTCTTCAATCGGGAAAGATATGAAGGGACTGGGAGAAGCGAAAATCGCAAGCGTTGCAAGCGGGCTGATTTTCGGTATGATTTCATTTGTTTACAATGAAACGCTTGTACAGCTTTCAGGCAGTCTTACACAATATGAGATTCCTCTTTTCGCCGTTCTTGAAGGCGCTCCTTATCCGTTATTTCTTTGTATGGCCGCCGTGCTTTTTTTAGCTATCTATACGACAACCGTGACCGGTCTGTTCGGGCTGTCCAGCCGCATGCTTGCATTTGTGAAATTGCCGAGATGGACGCTCGTATCTCTTCTTTTAGCTGTGATGGTGCCTTTTACGACAATCGGTTTTTCAGATTTGATCGCGATTTTATATCCCATTTACGGGCTTTTAAGTCTTTATTTGCTGGTATGTCTTCTTCTTTACCCTATTTTAGGGAGATGGAAAAAAGTATAATGCTCATTTTGAGTGCGGCCGTTGCTCTTATCCTGTCTTTTTTTGTACAATAAATAAAGCAGTCTATGGAGAGAGGTGAAGGGTCTTGGCGGATAAAGACTTTGGCCTGAATGATATTGTTGAAATGAAGAAACCGCATCCTTGCGGTGAAAACAGGTGGAAAATCATTCGGATGGGAATGGATATTCGGATCAAATGCACGGGTTGTTCCCACAGTGTCATGATTCCGAGAAGAGATTTTGAGAGAAAGCTGAAAAAAGTACTCGTCAAGCATGAGGAGCCCACATCATAAGGGCTGGCGCTCATGCTTTTTCATATAGAGGAGAGGAAGAGGCCAGATGAGCAAAGTGCATCAGTCAGCGTGCCCGCTGAATTGCTGGGACAGCTGCGGCTTTTTGGTGACAGTTGAGGATGGAAAGGTGACGAAAGTAGACGGAGACCCGAATCATCCCATTACGGAAGGAAAAATTTGCGGCCGGGGCAGAATGCTGGAGACGAAAACGAATGCGCCGGAACGGCTTCGTTTTCCTTTAAAAAAGAAAGACGGCGAATTTGTCCGCATTTCCTGGGAGCAGGCGTTAGATGAAATTGCTGAAAAAATGGCGGTGATTAAGGAGACGTTGGGCACTGCCGCAGTGCTGCACAGTCATGATTACGCCAATAACGGTCTTTTGAAGGCGCTCGACCAGCGTTTTTTCAATGGATACGGCGGTGTAACGGAGATTGCGGGCAGCATTTGCTGGGGTTCCGGCATTGAAGCGCAGCGCTGGGATTTCGGGCGTTCTTACGGGCATGGACCGCTTGATATTTATCACAGCAAGCATGTGATCGTATGGGGCAGAAACGTGTCCCGGACGAATATGCACCTCTATCATCATCTGCAGCAGGTGAAGAAAAAAGGAGCGACACTGACGGTCATTGATCCTATTTTTAACCCGACTGCAAAGCTTGCCGATCGGTATATATCCGTCAAACCCGGCATGGATGGCTGGCTTGCGGCGGGTGTTTTAAAACTATTATGCCAAACCGGCAGAACCGATTCCGATTTCATTCAAAGGCATTCGGTCGGTTTTGAAGAAATAGAAAAGCTTCTGAAGACGATTTCTTTTGAGGAGATCATTGAGAAAACAGAAACGTCTTTAGAAGTGCTTGAATATCTTGCTGATTTATATGCTGACGGTCCCGCCTCCACTTTTATGGGTCTTGGGATGCAGAGATATAAAAACGGGGGCGGGACGATACGGTGGATTGACGCTTTAGCTGCGGCGAGCGGAAATGTCGGTATCAAAGGCGGCGGCGCAAACTTCGGAAATGTGCAAGTCGGTGAAAGCTTTGCAAAGGCCGAGCTCACCCGTCCTGATCTGAAGAAAAGTTCGAGAACGTTTTCGATGATGACTCAAGCTGAAGAGGCGCTGAATGCAGCCGATCCGCCGATTGAGATGATCATCGTGACGTGCGGCAATCCGCTGACACAGGTGCCGAATACAAAAAAAGTGAAGGAAGCGTTTGAAAAAACACCGGTCACAGTGGCCATTGATTCGGTCATGACCGATACGGCGAAGCTCTGTGACTATGTGCTGCCGACGGCCGTTGTTTTCGAAGAGGAAGATATTTTTTATTCCAGCATGTATCATCACTATGTTCAATATGGCAAGAAGCTTGCGGAACCGCAGGGAGAGGCAAAATCAGACTGCTGGATCTGGACGGAACTCGCAAAGCGTCTCGGATTCGGGGAGCTCTTTGATTACAGTACGGAAGATTTCTTGAAAATGGGGCTCTCTTCTTTGGAGAAAGAAGGAATCACCCTTGAGCAATTAAAGGAAAAAGGACATATGCCGCTTCCGGTCAAACAGGTTCCGTGGAGTGATTTTCAATTTTTAACCCCGAGCGGAAAATTTGAATTCGTCTCGTCACTGGCAGAAGAGAAAGGATACAGCGGCCTCCCTCAATTGGAGGTGCCGGAGGAGTCTGTTTATCATGACGCCGGGCTTGCCGGGAAATACCCGTATACGCTGCTGTCCATTCACCCGCAGCGCTCCAATCATTCACAGCACGTGCCGTTTATTGAAAAGCTCCAGCAGATTCAGGTGGACCTGTCGCCGGATATCGCCGAGGAGCTTTCACTTCAAGACGGAGATACGGCAGAGGTATACAATGACCGCGGCCGTCTGCGCGGCAGGGTGAAAATCATGAAGCAGGCTCACCCGAAGACGGTGAATATAGATGAAGGCATGTGGGCGGCATTCGGAGGCTCCGTCAACATGCTCACAAAGGATTCAAATTCCGATAATGGAATGGGAAGTACGCTTTTTGACTGTCTGGTAGCGGTTAAAAAAGGATAATCTAAGGAGAGAGAGGGCGGGAAATGCTTTTTTCTCAGCTTGTCTTTTCCTATGAACCTCCTTATAATTGCTCTAGGTTACAATACGTTTATACGATGATGGTTTGATATAGAGGAGATGAAAGAATGGCTTTAACTGCTGGAATTGTCGGTTTGCCGAATGTCGGAAAATCGACGTTATTTAATGCAATTACCCAGGCTGGTGCCGAATCAGCCAACTACCCGTTCTGTACAATTGATCCGAACGTGGGAATCGTGGAAGTGCCGGATGAACGTCTGCAAAAGCTGACTGAATTGGTGAACCCGAAAAAAACGGTGCCGACTGCGTTTGAATTCACTGATATCGCGGGGATCGTAAAAGGCGCATCTAAAGGTGAAGGACTCGGAAATAAGTTTCTTTCTCATATCCGTCAGGTAGATGCGATCTGTCACGTTGTACGGGCATTCGCTGATGACAATATTACGCACGTGTCAGGGAAAGTCGATCCGATTGACGATATTGAAACGATCAACCTTGAATTGATTCTTGCCGACATGGAGACAGTCGAAAAACGCATCACGCGTGTAAGCAAGCTTGCTAAGCAAAAAGACAAAGAAGCGGTTTTTGAATTTGACATTCTGTCTAAATTAAAAGAAGCTTTCGAACAAGAAAAGCCTGCCCGTTCCGTTGAATTTACGGAAGAACAGCAAAAGCTTGTGAAGCAGCTTCATTTGCTTACGTCAAAACCCGTGCTTTATGTAGCAAATGTAAGCGAGGATGAAGTGGCTGATCCTTCAGATAATGAATATGTTGCGAAAATCCGGGAGTACGCCGCGGGTGAAAACGCCGAGGTTATCGTCGTCTGCGCGAAAATTGAGTCTGAAATTGCTGAATTGGAAGGCGAAGAAAAGCAAATGTTCCTTGAGGAGCTCGGCATCGAAGAGTCAGGTCTTGATCAGCTGATTAAAGCGTCATACTCTCTTCTCGGTCTTGCGACATACTTTACGGCGGGCGAACAGGAAGTGCGCGCATGGACATTCAGAAAAGGCATGAAAGCTCCTGAGTGTGCGGGTATCATCCACACTGACTTTGAACGCGGCTTTATCCGCGCTGAAACGGTTGCTTATGAAGACCTTTTGGCAGGCGGCGGAATGTCCGGAGCGAAAGAAGCCGGGAAAGTGCGTCTGGAAGGTAAGGAATATGTAGTCCAAGACGGAGATGTCATTCATTTCCGATTTAATGTATAGGACACAGTTGTAAAGGGACAAGAGCTTTGGTATAATATAAACTTGTGAGTAATAGAATTATTGCTCCTTGCCCATTATAGGGCCGCTTAGACCAAAAGGAGGTGCAAACAGATGAAAAAGTACGAAGTTATGTACATTATCCGTCCGAACATTGACGAAGAGTCAAAGAAGGCAGTTATCGAGCGTTTCAACAACGTATTGACTTCTAACGGAGCGGAGATCACTGGAACAAAAGATTGGGGTAAACGTCGTCTTGCTTACGAAATCAATGATTTCCGTGACGGTTTCTACCAAATCTTAAACGTTCAGTCTGAAGCTGCAGCGGTTGCTGAATTCGACCGTTTAGCTAAGATCAGTGACGATATCATTCGCCACATCGTTGTTAAAGAAGAAGAATAAGCAATTTGAAATATATAATGTTAAAAGGTGGTCTTTCATATGCTTAACCGAGTTGTATTAGTCGGAAGACTGACAAAAGACCCAGAGCTTCGTTATACGCCAAGCGGTGCGGCTGTCGCCACGTTTACTCTTGCTGTGAATCGTACATTCACGAACCAGTCCGGAGAACGTGAAGCCGATTTCATTAATTGTGTCACTTGGAGAAGACAAGCCGAAAACGTTGCAAACTTTCTTAAAAAAGGAAGCCTTGCCGGCGTAGACGGCCGACTCCAGACAAGAAATTATGAAAACCAGCAGGGACAGCGTGTCTTCGTGACAGAAGTCCAAGCTGAAAGTGTTCAATTTCTTGAGCCTAAAAACAGCGGCGGTTCTGGATCAGGCGGATACAACGAAGGAAACAGCGGCGGAGGCCAATACTTTGGCGGAGGCCAAAATGATAATCCGTTCGGCGGAAATCAGAACAACCAGAGACGAAATCAAGGGAACAGCTTTAATGATGATCCATTTGCCAACGACGGCAAGCCGATTGACATCTCGGATGATGATCTTCCGTTCTAATAGATTATCGCTATATTCATAACGAGAAAGGTGGGAAATGACAATGGCAGGAGGACGCAGAGGCGGTCGTGCGAAACGCCGTAAGGTTTGTTACTTCACTTCTAACGGCATTACGCACATCGATTACAAAGATGTAGATCTTCTTAGAAAGTTTGTTTCTGAGCGTGGTAAAATCTTACCTCGCCGTGTAACTGGAACAAACGCGAAATACCAACGTAAATTGACTATCGCGATCAAACGCGCACGTCAAATGGCTTTACTTCCATACGTAACTGGCGAGTAAGCCGAAAAAAGAGCAAGAGCCTGCGGGCTCCTGCTCTTTTTTTATATCAGTCCCCCTCCATCCTGCCGAAATGTTTCACATGAAACATGGAAGTGCTCCTGACACCTATCTTTGTTATCTTGCTCCTCTATTCAAAAACGCGTACTTATGCAATGAATTTGTTTATACTGAAAAACAGGGGGTGGCTGAGATGGAGACAGACAGAAATATCCTGACTGATGAAAAGTGGAGCGCAATCATACGCAATGATGCTTCTTATGACGGAGTATTTTATTATGCAGTAAAAACGACGGGGATTTTCTGCCGGCCTTCTTGTAAATCGAGAGTTCCGAATAAAGAAAACGTGCTGGTGTTTGATACGGCTGATGCAGCGCTCGAGAGACATTTTCGTCCCTGTAAAAGGTGCCGGCCGAACGGTCTTCGTCTTCCTGATGAAGAATGGATTGCTCAAATCATTGAATACATTGAACGCCATTATTACGAATCTCTGACTCTGAGTGTACTGGCCGAAATGTGTCACGGCAGCCCCTATCATTTACAGCGGACATTTAAAAAAATCAGGGGAATGTCCCCGATTGCGTATATACAGAAAATAAGATTGTCGAAGGCGGAACACCTTTTAAAGCATACTGATATGACAGTCATGGAGATCGCTCTGACTGTCGGAATTCCAAACACAGCGCATTTCGCGACCCTTTTTAAAAAGGGAACCGGGAGTTCGCCCACAGAATACAGAAAAACGGCCAAAATGGGACAGGGAGGTTCAATATGAGTAAAGAGCCTATGATCTATTGGACACTCTTCACACGGAATGATTGGAGCCTGTATACAGCCGCCACATCTAAGGGGCTTTGCTTTATAGGGTCAAATCATGGAAGCTTTGAAGAGCTTGAGCAGTGGGCAAAAAAAGCAATACCGCAATACCGATTGGCACGTGATGATGAAAAGCTGGCGTCTTACACGGCAGAGCTGTCCGAGTACATCGACAATGGCAGATCAGCTTTTTCAGTGCCGGTGGATCTTTACGGGACAGAATTTCAGCTTGCTGTATGGAAAGCGCTTATGGACATACCGTACGGCGAGACATACTCCTATTCGGATATAGCAGAAATGATTCAGAAACCGGCAGCCGTAAGAGCCGTGGGCGCCGCGATTGGAAAAAATCCGGTATTGATTACGGTTCCGTGCCATCGCGTCATCGGGAAAAACGGGAAACTGACCGGATTCAGAGGCGGTTTAGAAATGAAAAAGCAGCTGCTGGCATTAGAGGGCGGAAAAATTGAAACACTGGAATACCGGCTGAGCCGGACAGGAGGGATCACATGAAACTGATTTCTTGGAATGTAAACGGCTTGCGTGCCGTGATGAAAAAGATAGATATCAATACTTACGTTCAGGAAACGGCAGCGGATATTCTATGTCTGCAAGAAACAAAAGTACAGGACGGACAAGTATCATTACAGCCTGAAGGATATCACGCCTATTGGAACTATGCGGTGAAAAAAGGCTACTCAGGCACGGCTGTTTTTTCGAAAGAAAAGCCGCTGCACGTGTTCTATGGACTGGGGATTGACGACCATGATCAAGAAGGACGGGTGATCACGCTTGAATTTGAGAACGTGTTTGTCGTCAACTGTTACACGCCAAATGCCAAACGCGGATTAGAGCGAATTGATTACCGTCTTCAATGGGAAGCCGATTTTAAGGATTATCTGCAGAAGCTTGACCGGAAGAAGCCCGTGATCTTATGCGGCGATCTGAATGTCGCACACAGGGAGATAGACTTAAAAAATCCGAAAGCCAACCGGAAGAACGCCGGTTTCTCGGAGCAGGAGCGGGAAGCGTTCAGCGCCCTGCTGAACGCGGGATTTACCGACTCATTCCGCTATTTATATCCTGACCAGGAAGGCGCGTATTCCTGGTGGTCTTACAGGACGAACGCACGTGAGAAAAACATCGGCTGGCGGCTTGATTACGTCATTGTTTCAGACAGACTGAAGCAGCGGATCAGGCAAGCGGCCATTTGTGCCGATATCATGGGTTCTGACCATTGCCCTGTTGAAATGACAGTGGATTTATGATGAGATAGCAGTAAGAGAAATCCACTCTTGCTGCTTTTTTATCACCGAAAATGGAGGAGCACATGGCAAATATAAAAGAGATTGCGAAACTGGCGAATGTGTCGGTGGCCACCGTATCACGCGTATTAAACCGACATCCGTACGTATCTGAGGAGAAAAGGCGTCTTGTGAATCAAGTGATGAAGGAGCTGGATTATACCCCTAATCGAACCGCCATTGATCTGATTCGCGGAAAGACCAATACAATCGGCGTGATTTTGCCGTACAGCGACCATCCCTGCTTTGACAAAATTGTAAACGGTATCACGAAGGAAGCGTTTGCCCATGATTACGTGACAACCCTTCTCCCCACCAACTATGACCCCGCTATAGAGATGACCTATTTCGAACTGCTGAAAATGAAAAAGATTGACGGACTGATTGTCACGTCCCGCGCGAATGAATGGGAAACCGCTGTGCCTTACCTGGAATACGGTCCCATTGTCGCTTGTGAATATACACAGCATCAAGAGATTCCCTGCGCTTATAATGACAGGCAAGCAGCATACAGAGAAAGCTTTTTGTATTTGAAAAACCGCGGACATCAAGACATTGCTTTTACATGTGTGCGGGAAGCGGAAAAAAGCCCGAGTACGGCCGACAAGGTAACCGCATATAAGGCGGTTTTCGGCTCTCTTGATGAAACCCGCATTCTGGTCGGATGCCATGATATGGACGACGGAAAGCGTGCGGGTGAGCACTTCTGGGGTTTCGACAAGGCGCCGACGGCCATCTATGCGCACAGTGATGACGTGGCTGCCGGCTTGTACCAGTTTGCGAAAGAACAGAAATGGGACGCGGAGATCATCGGCGAGGGAAATCTGAGCGTCAGCCGGGCATTGAATATTCCATCCCTGGAACTTCATTTGGAACGGGTCGGAAAGGAAGCATTTTTATTGTTTTTTCACGAAGAAACGGCTAAAAAACAAATTATGCATCAATTTCAGCGGAAAAAGTCTTGAGCTGAAATGGGTTTCAAGCTTTATAAATAGATTGAGAAAAAAAGGGAGGCGGACATATGCGAATTGAACATGCAGCGATATGGGTGAAAGATTTGGAGCGGATGAAAAAATTTTATGAGAAATACTTCGGCGCCAAGGCCAATGACCTTTATCATAATGAGAAAAAAGATTTCAAATCGTATTTTCTTTCATTTGACTCTGGATGCAGGCTGGAACTTATGAAAAAAGGCGGCATTGATGAAGTTCCGTCACAGAATATGACCGGATGGGCGCATCTCGCATTTTCTACAGGCAGCAAGGAGCGGGTGAATGAATTGACGGAAACGTTTAAAAATGATGGATTTCAGGTTGTAAGCGGCCCGCGCGTGACGGGTGACGGATATTATGAGAGCGTGATAGAGGATGGGGAAGGCAATTTGATAGAAATCACAGTGTAACAGTGCGGAGTGATTCCGCACTGTTTTTTTGATTAAATTTGCTGTGCATTTGTTTTCGGGCCGAAGAGGATTAACAAAACGGAACACAGAAGCCAGCAGCCGCCGATGAACAAAAAGACGCTGATGTAGCCGAGCTTAACGGCAATAAATCCGACGAGCAGGGAGCCGAATATATTGGAAAAACGGCCGAGCCCGTACGCCAGCCCGCTCCCTGCCGAGCGATATTCCGTAGGATACGGTTCCGATGTGTAGGCGTATAGATTTGAGGTGAAGATCCGTTCCGTGACGTTAACGACAAAGCCAAACACAATAATCATGACGGGAATAAACGTCATGCCGTATAACAGTCCGGCAATGGCAGTCAGAAAGGCGCTTGCGGCCAGAATCCATTTCCTTTGGAACGTTTCGGATATCATGGAACCGAGCAATGCGCCAAGCGGCGCGCCGACAGAGTGAAGTACATTGTACCACAGCGTTTTTTCCATGGTGATGCCGTTGCTTTTTAGCAGGCTGGGCACCCATGAAGCAAAGCCGTAAAAGCCAAAGGTTTCAAGAATCCATACCGCTGACAGGATGATGGTGATCTTTAAATTCCTGCCCTGAAACAGCCCTAAGTAGCCTGCGTGCTTCACTGTATGTACTTCTGCCGCCTCTTTTGGCGCGGGAAGCGGGCCTTTTTCTTTCTCTGCACGTGCTTCAAGACGGTTCATAATGGCGTTTGCCTGATCATATGCGCCCCGATTTTCGTGCCAGCGCGGCGATTCCTCAAGCCGGCGGATAAAAAAGAAATAAATGAGTCCGGCCGCCCCCCATACGAATACGAGCCGCCACCCCCATGAGCCTAAAGGAATGACAAAAGCGGAAACAACGTTTGTAACGGGAACGCCGATTAGCCCGATCATGGCGCAAAGGGAGATGTATTTTCCCCGTACGGAGGATGGAAAAAATTCCGCCAAATAGCTGTTCGTCACAATCATGGCGGCCGCGACGCCGAGCCCGGTCAAGAAGCGGAAAATCATTAAGGACGGAATGTCCCATGCCAGCGCATTCAGAAAAGATGAGATCGAAAAGACAAGGACAAAACAATTCAGCGCTTTTTTCCTGCCGATCCGATCGGACAGCCTTCCGCCGATGGACGCGCCTAAAAACATGCCCAGGAAGGATGCGGCCGTGATGTCGGCAATGGTGGACAGCTTCACGCCCCAATGCTCAATCAGCGCCGGAGCCACGTTGCTGAGCGTAAACAGATCAGCGAGATCAAAAAAATAGATGATTCCGAGAGCGGTTAATACTTGATAGTGCACACGTGAAATGGGGAGACGGTCTAATCGGTTCGCTACATTTGAGAATGTCTGATGTTTCATAAAAAACCCCCTGACTTTGCAATTGTAATCAGAAAATACTGTGAATTTATCTGACGAATACATTATAAAGGTCTTTTTTTGGCAAAAACAGAGTGTAAATAACCAGAGCCAAAGGAAACGGCATAGCGCTTTCTTCTTAAAATATATAACATTTCCTATATCTGTTTCTGTTTATATTGTAAAATGTTGAAGGAAAGGAAGTTGATGCATAAATATGAATACGTTTGTACGGCCCGCAGAGGGAAAAAATAGTGTATCGAGATATATTCTTTCTCTGTTGGTCATTGTGGGTTTGTTTTTTTTCGGAAGCATACTGACCGTGTTTTATATGTTTCTCACGTCCGCTTTCAATCCTTCACTGACGATAAATTGGGATGAGGGGGCATTAAGTGACCCGCTGGCGGATATTTATTTACAGCATATCGTCTATTTCATAGCTATTCCGGGCATTTGGATAGCGGTTCGTTTCATTATGAAACGGCGGTTTTTATCCATCATCACACCGAATCAGTCGCTGAACTGGAAGAGAATTTTCTTTGGATTCGGCACATATGTTGTGCTGATGTTTATCGCGGGGCTGATTGATTTTACAATTCATCCGGATCGTTTCATGCTTCAGGAATTCCATGCTTCACGTTTTCTGCTGCTGTTAGCGGCGGCTGTCTTGTTGGTGCCGATTCAAACTTCTGCGGAGGAATTTCTCTTTCGCGGTTTTTTGCTTCAGTTCGCCGGAAAATTGACGGCAAATGCGGTGGTTCTGACAGTCATTATCGGCGGATTATTCGGCGCACTTCATTTCGGGAATCCGGAGATGGATAATGGGGCTCTCTGGGCGGGAATCGGATATGTCACCATTGGCATGATCTGGACCTTTATCACGATTAAAACGGGCAGTCTGGAGATGTCCCTTGGCGGTCACGCTGCCAATAATATGTTTTTATTTATCTTTCTCACAGAGGATCATTCGGTGTACGGCGGCATTCCGTCGATATTTACAACAGCAGCCGGCGGCTATGAAATATATGATTGCATATCGACTCTGGTGATCAATATCATCTTCGTATGGCTCGCGTTCCGTTTTGTGAAAAAAGAAAAGCAGCAGGCCGCCTAGGCTCTGCTGCTGATTTGTAAGGTGTTCATCGCTTCATCAATATCCGTCGTCGGCCTCCGGCAGGCGAAATTCTCACAAATGTAGACCGTTGTCTTCCCGTCGATCATTTGATAACCCGCGGCAAATTCAGAAATGCCGGCAAGCTCTTCCGGATGTTCTGCGGCGAGAATCGTATAGGCGGGAGTGAAATGCTCCTGAAGCGCCTTAATGAAACGTTTTCTGTCCGGGTCATCTTTCCTTCCGAAAACAACGATTTCTTTTTGGGGCATTGTATGTGCCAGTACGCTTTGCATGAAGAAAGCGTTGCTGCTCGGATAGGCCTCTATTTCCCGTTTGAACACGGAAAACATCGCTTCGGCTTTTTCAATCAGTGATATATCACCCGTCAGGCGGCCGAGACGAAGCAGCTGTACGGCAGCCGCGCTGTTTCCGGAAGGCACGGCTCCGTCATAAACCTCTTTTTCCCTGACAAGAAGGGTCTCAGCATCATTCCCCGTAAAGAAGAAACCTCCGTGCCGTTCATCCCAGAACAGCTCCAGCATGCTTGTACATAACGTTTTCGCTTTCTGCAGATAAGACGGATTAAAACCCGCTTCATACAGTTCAAGGTAAGCCCAGATGAGAAAAGCGTAATCATCGATAAACCCTTTGTTTTTCACTTCGCCCTCGCGATAGCGGACCATGACGCGCCCGTCCGGCATGAGGTGCCGTTCGAGAAAGCGGATCGCTGTTTCCGCCATGCTGAGAAAGTCAGGCTCGTGAAATACCTTTGCGGCTTTTGCCAGCCCGGCAATCATGAGCGCGTTCCATGAGGTCAGCACTTTGTCATCTGTATGCGGATAGCTTCTGTTTTCACGGGCCTCCAGCAATTTTGTTCTTGCCTCTTCAAGGCGTTCGGCCAGCTCATGTCCGGTGAGGCCGGTCTCTTCGAGGATGGCCTCACGCCGCGTAAAAATGAGGTGCGGGATGTTTTCGCCTTCAAAATTGCCTTGATCTGTGATGTTATACACCTTGCAGTAAAGCGGGCCGAGTTCATCACCGAGAAGGTTCATAATTTCTTTTTTGGACCATATGTAATATTTCCCCTCACGGCCTTCGGTATCAGCGTCTAAAGCTGAGAAAAAGCTGCCGTCTTCATGCATCATTTCCCGCTGAATAAACGTTACGATCTGCATCGCAATCTGTTTGTAGCGCTCATTACCCGTGACTTGATAGGCTTCCGTATAGGCGGTCAGGAGAAGGGCGTTGTCATACAGCATTTTCTCAAAATGCGGCACGAGCCATTCATTATCAGTCGAGTAGCGGGCAAAGCCGAACCCGATGTGGTCAAAAATCCCGCCGTTCGCCATGCCGTCGAGTGTCTTGGTTACGCCGGCCAAAGCCTGTTCCTTGCCCGTATAGCTGTAGTAGCGAAGCAGAAACATGAGCATATGCGGCATCGGAAATTTTGGAGCCTGGCCGAACCCGCCGTACACTGTATCAAACCCGCCGGCCAGCTGGCGATACGTGTCATGAACAGCCTGTTCGCCAAGCATGCCCTCGGTCGGGTGAACCTTGACTTCAAGATGAGCGGCGGCGTTTTCGGCGATATCCTCGACATGCTGCCGGTCATTCGCAAACGTTTCGGACAGATGTTCAAGCACATCGATAAAGCCCGGACGGTTAAATTTGCTCGTCTTCGGAAAATATGTCCCCGCATAAAACGGCTTCTGATCTGGTGTGACGAACACGTTCAGCGGCCACCCACCCTGCCCCGTCATCAGCTGGCAGATTCTCATATACACGGAATCCACATCAGGCCGCTCCTCACGATCAACCTTGATGGCTATGAATTTATCGTTTAATATACCGGCGATCTCTTCGTCCTCAAAGGACTCGTGGGCCATTACGTGGCACCAGTGACACGTCGAATAGCCGATGCTGACAAGAACCGGCTTGTTTTCGCGTTTTGCTTTTTCGAAGGCTTCTTTTCCCCAAGGATGCCAGTTTACGGGGTTGTGGGCGTGTTGGAGCAGATAGGGGGACTTCTCCGTGATTAAACTGTTGGGTTTGCTATTGTTTGGCATGGGCTCACCTGCTTTCTATTAATATTTGTATGTTTAACATACCACAATCCTCTAAAAAAATTCATACACTCAACTTTGTGAACCACACCCAAGTCATTAAAAAGGAGAACGGCTTATGACTCTATTTTCAGGATTAAACTTCATCCACCTTATTGCTTTTTAGATAAGAAATAAGGATTTAAAATCTTTATCGTTTTATTTACTGTTAGATAGGTGAAACACACTCCGCCGACTGTAACCATCCCGCCTGTCAGTGCAATAAACGCAGGCACCTCACCTAACCACACCCAAGAAATGGCCAAGGCTACGGCTGGTGTTAAATAAAGTGAAATGGTTGCTTCTGAAGCACCGACGAGTGAAGTTACATACGCAAGTGCAAAGTAAGGCACAACCGTTGGTAATAAACCTAAGTAAACGATAGACAATGTTGAGTTCATTGAAGCGTTCAAAAACTCTTCCCCTAAGCCAGGCAGAAACACAAGCATAGGTACTGTCCCGCCCCAAATAGTGAATGTAACGAATGGAATAAATCCATATTTTTTTATATAGCGAGCTTGAAAAACGAAATAAATACTCTCCGAAAAAGCTGCCAGCAGGATTAACAAAATGCCGTTCACTGAATTTGTATAGTTTCCTGCCCCAAATGAAATGATCGACACACCCAATAAACTTATGATAGAGCCAATCCATTTATAAAGCCCAAAATGTTCACCAAAAAACAGACGGGATAACATTGCAGAAAAAATAGGTGTCATGGTCACGAGTAAGCTTGCTGTCCCTGCGCTGACTGTTTTTTCTCCGATATTCAGCAAAATGTGATATAGTGCAAAACCTAAAAATCCTAACGATAAAATAGCAGGGATATCCTTCATGTCAGGTAAACGCATATGAGTCAAAACAGCAAAAACCAACAGTGCCATTGACCCAATCAACAAGCGAAACAAAGCGAGGTGTTCCGGCGTGTAACTCTCCAAACCCGCTCGAATTCCCGGGAAAGCTGATGCCCACAACCCAATCATCAGACTGTAAGATATACCGATTCGAACTGTTTTCTTTCTCATCTTTCTCACTCCTCTTTACAAAAACCAACCAGTTATTTAATGTGTTTCTATATTAATAAAGATTTGATGATATGACTTCAACCAGTTAAATAGATTTTGACCCAACCACTTTAAGGAGGATCCTTTTTATGAGCGCTCCAGAAGAAAAAAAGATGAAAAAGCTTCCTAAGTACATACAAATCATTCAATTTATAAAAGAGAAAATAGGAAATGGAGAATGGCCGATTGGAAGTAAGATTCCAAGCCAGCGCACGCTTGCTAAACACTTTGAGGTGAACAGGAGCACAGTCATTACAGCTTTAGAGGAATTGACGGCGGATGGATTAATCGAAGGCAGAATGGGCAAAGGGACAGTTGTTACGAACAATACATGGACACTTTTGGCTAAGAATTCCGCCCCCGATTGGGATCAGTATGTAACCTCCGGAATCCAGCAGCCAAGCCAAAAAATCGTTCAAGAGATCAATAAATCAGAATCAAATTCTGATCTTATACAGCTCAGTAAAGGAGAACTTTCACATGAGATTTTTCCTTTAGCTGTTATGAAAGAGATCATGGGAAAGGTATCTCAAAACATAGAGGCATTCGGATATGAGGAACCAAAAGGATATTTACCTTTGAGAGAGGCATTAAGCGGCTATTTAAGAACAATCGGCATTCAAGCGTCTCCTTCTTCCATTCTTATTGTTTCGGGCGCACTGCAAGCCTTGCAGCTGATATCAATGGGGCTGTTACAAAGGGGATCGACCGTATTTCTCGATCAGCCTTCCTATCTTTATTCATTACACGTATTTCAATCAGCCGGTATGAAGCTGACTGGAGTTCCTATGGATAACGATGGGCTTTTGCCGAGACAGATCCACATGGCAAGGGGGGAACGGGGGAGGGCTATCTTATATACAAATCCTTGTTTTCATAATCCGACAGGTATTTTAATGTCAAAAAAGAGACGGGAAGAAATCCTTGCGGCAAGTGAGAATGCACAGCTTCCCATTATTGAAGATGACATTTATCGTGAGTTATGGATAGATGAGATTCCTCCAGATCCTATTAAAACAATAGATAAAAATGGGCATGTGCTTTACATAGGCAGTTTATCGAAAACGTTAAGTCCGGGCTTGAGGATTGGATGGATCGTCGGTCCGGAACCAGTGATTGAACGTTTATCCGACATAAAAATGCAAACAGATTACGGCTCCAGTTCGTTATCTCAGAGAGTAGCGGCAGAGTGGTTTACATCCGGTGAATACCAGCAACATCTAGAACAGGTGAGAAGTCAATTAAAGGTGAGAAGGCAATTGGTCATGAGTCTCTTAGAAACCAATTTGAAGAATGTCGCTATATGGAATATGCCGAAGGGAGGATTCTTTGTCTGGGTAAAAATATTGCCTTCACTATCTATGAAATTACTTTATACAAAAGCTTTGACAAAAGGGATACTTCTCAATCTCGGCAGTATCTATGCTCAAGAAAAAGGGAATTATATTCGCTTATCATATGCTTATGCATCTCTTGAAGACCTTCAAAAGGGAATTTATGAATTGGGTTTGATGATTAAGGAATTGGCAAGCAGATAAATATATAATGATTACTTTAATAGAAAGAGACATGCTATCAATGACAAGAATCGGCTTGTTTTCGCGTTTCGCTTTTTCAAATGCTTCTTCCCCCTCATGAAAACCAGTAAAAAAGCCGCTAACAAAGCGGCTTTTCTTAAGTTAAGATGCAAAATGTTAAAAAAAGGTTAATCTTTGCCCTCCTTGTTTTATTCAAACTTCAATTGTATGGCTATGTCTTTCCTAGAAGAATCGGCTTGGTTTTTGAAGAGTAAATCATTTACAGAAATTCTTATATCACAGATGATGAATAGCGCTTTGCCGATTTGATTTCGTACATTTAGATCATTGGGCCGTATAACCGCCGTCCATTACGACTGCCTGCCCTGTAACGCCTTTCGCTTTGTCACTGGCGAGGAATACTGCGTAATCAGCGATTTCTTGCACGGCTAACAAACGTTTTTGAGGAACCAAGGGGTAAATGACTTCTTCAAACACCTTTTCTTTAGAAATGCCTCTAGTCTCTGCAATATCTTTTAACTGGTTTTGCACCAATGGAGTGTCGATATATCCCGGGCACAAGGCGTTGACGGTAATTCCGTATTCCGCTCCTTCCAATGCTGATACTTTAGTTAAACCGATCAAACCGTGTTTAGCGCTGCAATAAGCTGCTTTCCCTGCAAAACCAATTAAACCATTTATGGAAGCCATATTGATGATGCGGCCAAATTTTTGTTTTTTCATCAAAGGGAATACTCTTTTTGTCGCACTAAAAGGAGCAGTAAGCATTAATTTCAGCATAAATTCAAACTTATCAGTCGGGAAGTTTTCTATATCCGACACATGCTGAATCCCCGCATTGTTTACCAGAATATCCAATCGTCCAAAGGTTTCAAGTGTCTTAGAGACACATTTTTCTACTTGTTCTTCGTTTGTTACATCACAAACCGCAGAGAGGACTTCGTATCCTTGTTCCGTAAGTTCCTCAGCTGCATGTTGCACGGCTTTTTCGTTCAAATCGGAAATCACAACTTTTGCGCCTTCTTTAGCGAATTCACGTGCAATTTCTAAACCAATTCCACTCGCCGCGCCTGTAACAAGAGCAACTTTACTTTCCAATAATTTACTCATAGTAACCCCTCCAGAATTCATTTTGGTCTCCTAAAAGTTTACACCCAGCAGTTGTATAAGTAAAATGAATAAAAAGAATATAATGTATTCGTTAAACTTATGGAATGGAGATCATACGATGGATATACGCCAAATCACATACTTTCTTGAAGTTGCTAAATCCAACAGTTTTACTAAGGCATCAGAAAATTTGCATTTGTCACAGCCTGCCTTAAGTAAGATGGTGAAAAGTTTGGAAGAGGAATTAAAGGTTGAGCTCATTGATCGTTCAGCTAGACAAATCGCTTTGACAGATGCAGGCGAAATTGTATTTGAGCAAGGCCAAATGATTATGAAGTCAATAGATGACTTGTCGACGAACTTATACGATCTTTTACATTTAAAAAAAGGAAAAGTGAAAATTGGAATACCGCCGCTTATCGGTGTCTTGTTTTTTCCTAAAATCATTAAAGGATTTAAACAATTGTATCCTGATGTGAACATCAAGCTGATAGAACATGGGGGAAACAAGGTGAAACAGGAGGTTGAAGATGGGGTACTGGATCTTGGCGTGGTTATTGAACCAGTGGACGAAGAGCAGTTTGATATCATTCCATTGCTTAATGAAGAACTGATGCTCTTCGTTCATTCCGCTCACCCGCTTGTTCATAAAGAGATTGTGGAAATGCAAGACTTGAAAAATGAACCTTTCATCCTGTTTAGTGAAGACTTCTCTCTTCACGATCGGATTATTCAAGAGTGTATTAGAGCCGGTTTTCGTCCAAATATCGTTTATGAAAGTTCTCAATGGGATTTTATCAGCGAAATGATTGGAGAAGAACTAGGTATTTCCATTTTTCCTCAGTCTATAGTGAAAAAGACTGATCAAAGTTTAGTTAAGGCAATTTCCATTGTCAATCCATCAATTCCTTGGAAAGTGGCGATTATTTTAAAAAAAGGCAAATATGTTTCACACGCAGTACGCGAATTTATCCGGTATATTTCATTTTTTTGTAAGAGTAATTACGTAAATCAAGATAACTCATGAAAAAAATGAATGATTTTTATAGTTTTTATGTATTTTACGGTTAGAGAGGGCTGCGATATATTATCTTATGTCAGAAAATAAGTACCTTTCAGGAGGAAATTCGAATGGACCAAAGCCGTTACCAACAAGGTTTAGACAAATTAATGGAGTACACTTTAACAAGCGATGATAAAATCTCTACGCATTTAAAGATTTCTGAAGACTTGAAAGATATCGCCCCAGATGTAAGTAAGTACATGATAGAATTTGCTTATGGAGATATATATTCACGACCGGGATTAACCAATCAACAACGTGCGCTTGTTACCATTTCATCCCTTGTAACGCAAGGAACCGAGCCGCAGCTTGAACTTCATATCAATACAGGGCTTACATCCGGATTAACGCCGACTGAGATTGTAGAGAGTATCACCCAATTGGTTCCTTATACAGGATTCCCGCGTGTACTTAATGCTCTTTCAGTGGCTAAGAAGGTGTTTGCACAACGACATGTAGAAAACCATTGAGAAATAGGAATGCGGGATGAATTAGTATAAACTCATCAATAGAATATACACAAAACGACAGCCTATAAGGCTGTTTTTTAATAGTCTCGCTTATCATAAAAATGTCGTGCCAGACCTATATATGGTCTCTTTTTTGTTTTCGGTTGATCATATGTAAAAGCGATTATATTAATCGCTTTTTGATACTTCGAAACATGCTAAGCTTTGACCTCTTTATCAGTAAGCACTTTTAAAGCATCTCTCACTTTTAAGGCGAAGTTGACAGGTTTATCAATCGCTTCGAAATGAATATACATCAGTCTCGGTTTATCAAACAGCCAGTGATTGTGAAGTGACGTTACAATCAGATCATGTTTCCGAAGAACGCTGATAAATGGATTGATTTCTTTTTGCAGAATGACAGTTTCTCCGCTGCAAAGAGCACGGCCGTCTTTTGTCATTGATTCAAATGAAAACATTTGCGGAATGAGCAAGAATGATCTTCCGGGCCGTCCCAGTACTACTGGTTTTATATTCGTTCGTGATCTCATTACTGTACAAATTCCATTTTCAAACGTATGCATGGTTCCGCCTAGAATATCGTTGAACTCGTCACAAAGACCATGCCGTTCAATCATTTCCCCGTCAGTTTTTGGTACCGCACGCACAGTTTTAGTAGTTAAAACCCTCAGGGCCTCTCTCACTTTTCTTGCAAAATTGAGAGGTTTATCAATTGATTCAAAATGCATAAACATCAGACGCGGTTTATCAAACAGCCAATGGTTATGAACGGCAGTTACGATGATACCGAATTTGCGCAGCTCACTCATTAACGGGTTCACTTCTTCTTGCAGTAAAACAGTTTCACCTAAACATAAAGCTCTGCCTTCCCGATCCATGCTTTCAAATGAAAAGGCCTGAGGAATAAAAGGAAATGCCTCGGCTCTTCTTCCGAGTACCACCGGATGAATGTTGCTTCGAAATCTTGTCGCCGTACATACGCCATTTACGACACTGGGCGTTGAATTGAGAATTCTAGCAAATTCTTTGCAGAGCCGTGATGGCTCCATACTCGTTTCTTCCACTTCATATCTCCTCCTGGAATCTATTTATAACGTACGTAGTATTAAAGATATGTGAAGATAGAAAAAATGTAACGCGTCAGCAGTCCACATTAGAGAGAATCAGCCTTTCTTGTATAATTTGAGATTTTCTTCCCTTTTTATAATCTCTTTAACTGTTAATTTTTAATAGATTAAAAGCTTAAATTGGTAGTTTTATTCCAGCTTTGATTTTTTTGTGGCGGCCATTTGTGACAAGCACCGGCTGAGCACACATACCTTTTAATTTGAGTTTCAGGCTAAGAAAAAAAGCCTTTATACAAGGCTTTCGGTAAATAATTCATACAGCCGTTTGGCTGCTCATTCTGTGACAGCTCACAGCTCTTTTGTCATCAAGACATGCGGGATGCCGTCTTCCATAAATTCCGGTGAATCTGTCTGATAGCCCAGTTTGTGATAAAAGCCTTCCGCATGTGTTTGTCCATGCAGTTTACATTGGGTGATGCCTTTTTCTTTTACCATGTTTTCTAATTCGCTTATGATTACTTTGCCCAACCCGTATTTGCGGTAAGGCTTCAGGATGCAGATTCGTTCGAGCTTGCCTGTATGGTTTACAATGCGGACGCGTCCTGTGCCGGCAGGCTGATTTTCATGAAAAACCAAGACATGCCCGCACTGATCCTCAAGCGTATCGAACTGATCAAATTCATCGGATTCAGGTACTTGCTGTTCCTCAATGAATACTGCTTTTCTAATCTCAAGCGCTGCTTGCAAATCAATTTCCGTTGTTATTCTTTTTATCTTCATAATCAACCAATCCTTTTCACATGTTAGTCTGGACTGCACGGCTTGCTTGTGGTCTTATAGAAGTAACGATAAAATATTTATATTGCAAATGCAACAAAAAATGAAAGGTTTGAAAAGATATGACTGATATTTTGCGGGAAATCGGCATGATCGCCCGGGCACTGGATTCCATCAGCAATATTGAATTTAAAGAATTAGACTTAACAAAAGGGCAGTATCTCTATCTTGTGCGTATATGTGAAAACCCGGGAGTGATACAGGAAAAAGTGGCGGAAATGATTAAAGTCGACCGAACAACAGCGGCGAGAGCAATCAAAAAATTGGAAATACAAGGGTTTATTGAAAAGCGTCCTGATGATCAAAATAAAAAAATAAAAAAACTGTTTCCGACTGAAAAAGGGAGAAAGGTTTATCCGTTATTGCAAAGAGAAGGAGAGCATTCTGCGGAGGTAGCCCTGTCCGGCTTTACATCTGAGGAAAAAGAAACCATTTTCAGCCTTCTTCAGCGGGTGAGAAAAAATATAGAACATGATTGGGAATATGTGAAGAAGGGGAATAAAAGAGATTATTAATGGTTATTAATTCCTTTTAATGAATGATTACGTTGTGAATGATTAAAGTCATAAATGGATACGTTATCTGTGACATCTCCTTCCTCGGTTCCTGCTTCAACATAGCCGATAGGCTTATTTTTAACGAAAAGTATCAATTATGGTATATTTAAATAAGAAAAAATAATTGAAGCGGGGAATGATATGAGTACAATCGAAAAACAAAGACGTAAGAAATTCAGAGTGAAATCAATCGTACGGGCCATCATGGTCATCATCGGCGGAATTATTGCCGCGTATGGACTGGAAACCGTATTGATTCCGAATAGTGTATCTGACGGCGGTGTAACCGGACTCAGCATTGTCGGTTCACAGCTGTTTCATTTGCCTCTTGGGATCTTAATTGCGGTGATCAATATACCGTTTGTCTGGTTAGGATATAAGCAAATCGGTAAAGGTTTTGCGTTTCTATCAATTATCGGTATTGTCTCACTTGCCGCAGGCACGAGTTTTTTCCACCACACACCGGCTATCATAGAGGGAGACACCCTGTTAATCACCGTTGTCGGCGGGATTATTCTCGGCTTTGGAATGGGATTGGCATTGCGCAACGGCGGCGCATTAGATGGAATTGATATGCTGGCTGTGCTTCTGTCACGGAAATTGCCGTTTGGCACGAGCGACCTCATTTTATTTTTAAACATGTTTGTGTTTATTTTTGTTTCTTTTGTATTCGGGCTGCAAGGCGCATTGCTTTCCGTCATTGCTTACTACATTGCGTCTAAGGTCATTCATGTGGTTGAGGAAGGCTTAAGCGGTTCTAAAACATTTCAGATTATCACCAATGAGCCTGCATTAATGGTAGAGACCATTCGTGAAGAATTGGGCCGGAGCGCTACGTATAAAGAAGCATACGGCGGTTTTTCTCATGAAAAATTCAAAGAAATCACGTGTGTTATCAACCGTTTAGAAGAAACCAAACTGAAAGAAATTATTAATGACATTGATAAACAAGCCTTTGTGACGGTATATGATGTCGCAGAAGTAAAAGGCAGTAATTTCAGAAAAGTCCATAATCATTAAGAAGCGAGCTGCCGTTAATCGGCAGCTTTTTTTTAAAAAGGAGAAAAAACTTGCAAAAATAGAATGACGGCTGTATATTATTGATATATCAAACATTGACTAGTCAATTAATTGCGCAAAAGAAAGTGGGGATGGGTTTTGACAGCATGTTGTTCAGAGGAAGGCGAGATTTTATATCAGCTCCAATCACTGCATAAAGTGATCGGCACGAAGTTTGAAGCGTGCACCGGAATCAGCCAATCCCGCCTTGAGCTTCTCGCCGTGCTTTTTTACGCCGATGAGATCAGCCAAAGCGATCTTCAGAAAAAGGTGAATATTGATGGCGCAGCCGTGACAAGACACTTGAAACAGCTTGAAGCCAAAGAAATGGTCACAAGAAGGCGGAAGCCCGAGGACAACCGAATTATACTTGTCCGGCTTACTGAACAGGGGCGGGAGAGAATTGAGGCTTCCAAAAAGGAGAAGGAGCGTTTCATAAAGGAAATGCTTGCCGGTGTCAGCGAGGAAGAACGCAGTATGTTAAAAAACGTATTGTCACAGATGCAGAATAATATAGAAAATATGAAAGCATAGGAGTGTTTTACACATGAAAACAGAACTGAAAACAAACGACTTTATGGACATTATGAAAGGGCGCCGTTCCATTCGGAATTACGATTCGGCCGTAAAAATCAGCAAAGAAGAAATGACTCAAATCCTGGAAGAAGCAACGACAGCGCCGTCTTCAGTCAACGCGCAGCCGTGGCGTTTTCTCGTCATTGACAGCCCTGAAGGAAAAGAAAAACTCGCGCCGCTTGCAAGCTTCAACCAAACACAAGTCAGCACATCATCTGCGGTGATCGCGGTTTTCGCAGATATGAACAGTGATGACTATTTAGAAGAAATTTATTCAAAAGCGGTCGAACTGGGCTACATGCCGCAGGAAGTAAAAGACAGACAAATCGCTGCGTTGACGGCACACTTTGAAAAACTGCCGGAGCAAGTGAACCGTGAAACGATTCTGATTGACGGAGGACTCGTTTCCATGCAGCTGATGCTTACGGCGCGCGCGCACGGCTATGACACAAACCCGATCGGCGGCTACGATAAAGAAAAGATTGCCGAGGTTTTCGGAATGGATAAAGAGCGTTATGTACCGGTCATGCTGTTATCAATCGGAAAAGCGGCAGACGAAGGATATGCTTCCTACCGTCTTCCTATCGAAACAATCGCACAATGGAAATAAGGTTGAAGTGAAGCTGAGGGGAGAGGGACAGTGGAGATTATTGCAGCTGTTTTCGTCGGAATTGTAGCTTTAGAACATGTATTTATCATGATACTTGAAATGTTTTTTATCAATTCGAAGGCAGCTAAGCGGTCCTTCAAATTGCCGAAGCATTTAGAAGGTGATCGGAATGTAGCGGTCATGTTTGCAAATCAGGGTCTGTATAATGGATTTCTGGCTGCCGGCCTCATTTGGGGGCTGATCCTCGGAGCTGATCCGATTGGCCATATGATTCAATTATTTTTCGTCATCTGCGTGGTCATCGCGGCCATTTTCGGAGGCTTTACTTCAAACAAATCAATTATCGTAAAACAAGGACTTCCGGCTGTTTTAGCGCTTATTTTTCTTTTATTGGCGTAGCAGACGGAAAGAGGGCTTCCGGAAAGGAAGCCCTCTTTTTTTATTCTGTTTTGAAAACCATTCCTTAGGCGGATCTTTTTTGAATTACAGATAAATGCTTACCGCAGAATAGATGAGCAGCAGACACATCACGATGCGAAACGCTTTATCGTGTTTCTCAAAGAGATGTTTAAAAACAGAGCCGAACGCCGACCACAGCAGTAAAGCCGCCCAGCCCAGGAGAATAGCCGACGCGAGCCAGAATGCAATCAAAGGATACGTGTGCTGAAATGGCAATATAAAAGCGCTCATTAAGGTTAAAAAGAATAAAATACTCTTTATATTGATCATTTGAAACAGAAATCCCGATAGAAAAGACGATCGGGTTTTTTCAGAATCGCCTTTTGATGTTTTGGGCAGCGAGATCTGCCAAGCCAAATAGAGCAAATAGACGGCTCCGGCAATTTTAAAGTAAGGTTCCACGACGGGAATCCAATGATAAACACTCATGGTAAACAGACCGCTGAGAATGCCGAGCACTGCAAATCCCGTCAGGATTCCGCCGTTAAAACGCCATGAACCGATAAAGCCGGCTCTGCGCGCTTCATTCATCATTAAAATATTGCTCGGTCCGGGTGTAATAGATGTCATCAGGACATAAGAAAGAAAAGCTATGATACTCATTAAATCACCTTCATTTGCTAATGTGATGGAACCGTTTTTTATTGTATGATAAGAATAGTTATAAATAAAATTGAAAAATAAAATCGCATTATTGATTTTTTCGATACATCTTAGAGGTGAATTCATATGGAGATCAGACATCTTATTACATTTCAGGCCATTATAGATAAGGGAAGCTATACAGGGGCCGCGGCGAAGCTGGGATATACGCAGTCGACGATTACGACTCATATTCAGGCGCTTGAACAGGAGATCGGCGGCGCATTATTTACGTACGAAAAAAGGCGTCTGAAACTGACGCCTTTAGGGAGAGAGCTGATACCGTTAGCCGAGGATTTACTTTCCGCCCATGACAAGATCAAAAATATGCAAAGCATTCACGAGGTGAAGGGCGTTTTAAAAATTGCGGCGCCGGAGTCTTTGACCATTTCCAGACTGGGGCCGATTATCAGAGAATATTCCATGAAGTATCCGAACGTCAATATCATATTGTGCAACGGAACATGCGGGCAGAATCAGGTGGAATTAGTAAGCGGCCGCGTGGATATTGCATTTATGGTATATCCGGAGATACAAATGGAAAAATGCATACATCATTCTTTATTGGAGGAACGCATCGTCCTCGTGGCGGGCAGTGACGCACCGGATCATTTTGACGACTATCAACAAAGCGGCAAGCACTTTTTTATTACAAATGAAGAAGGATGCAGCTATCGGACCATGTTTGAACGATTTCTCGTCAAACATGATATCAGTCATTTACAAACAATGGAATTGTGGAGTATAGAAGCAATTAAGCAGACGGTGATGAGCGGACTCGGTTTCTCCGTTTTACCTTATATTACGGTAAAAGAAGAGGTAAAAGCGGGGAAGCTGAAAATTCTTCAGCAGTCTGAGCCGTTCGAGCGGCTTTATTCTCATATGCTGGTCAAAAAGAAAAAATGGCAGCTTCCGGCCGCTGAAGCTTTTGTGTCGCTTGTTCTTGAGATGATAGGTTAATTTGAAAGCCGATGCCTGCGCGCATCGGCTTTTGTTTTTGTCCGGAATCTTAATGACATTTTCGATGTCAGCCAGCTGTTTTTTGAGTCCATACCTACCTTCTTTAAAAAAAAGAGAGCTGATCAGCAAATATGGTATGATTTACATAATCAGGGAGTGAGAAGATGAATATGAAGAGAGCGTATTACGCTATTTTATACAGCCAGACCGCTATCAACTTGGGGTTCTCACTTTATACGATGGCTGTCATCTTGTTTTTGTTTACAAAAACCGGTTCGACGGCGATGGCCTCTCTTATGACGTTCGTCAGCATTGTATGTCGCGTATTGGGCAGCGCCGTTTTGCCGCTGGTCACCGGCCGGTTCACGCTTCGGTCTTTGTTAATCAGTTCTCAATTGATACAGATCACACTGTTAGTCTGTTTGTTTTTTGTCATCCAAACCGGTTCATCCGCATTCTTTTTTCTGATGTTTTGTCTGATCGGAGGCATTTCTTTTTGCAACGGATGGTTTGCTCCGATAAAAAGCGCGCTGATTGGGGAAATCATTCCTCCTGATCGAAGGGCGAAAGCGAACGGTTTATTATCTGCGGCGGATCAGACCGTTCAGTTTGCGGGGTGGTCTCTGGGCGGCGTCATCATAGCGTTCTTGGGAGAGAGCGATACAATGATCGTCACTGTCATGTTATTGGTTTCTTCGGTTTTGGGCATCATTCTGTTTCTTCAAGTACGCATGTGTGCGCCGGCAGCAGTCAGGGAACGTTCCCTTTTTTCTGATGCGGCAAGCGGCTGGGTGTATTTATTTCAGCAAAAACAGCTCAGGGTTCTCATTGTGATGGATGTGATCGAATCGTGGGCAGGCATGATATGGATCGGGTCTGTGTCCTTGACTTATGTGCATGACGTCCTTCATAAAGGAGAAGCTTGGTGGGGGTATGTCAACGGAGTCTATTATGCAGGGACGATGATCGGCGGACTGATCATCTACAAGTTATCCGGCAAGTTTCAGCATCATCTCATTCCGCTTATGCTGACGGGAGCCTTGGCATATGGAATGTTCACGTTTATTTATGGGTTGATCACAAGCGCCGTTACGGCCCTTTTTCTGGTGCTGTGTATGGGGCCGGCTTGTGTATTACGAGATCTCTCGCAGGAAACATTACTCCAAAACATCACGACCGAAAAGACACGGGTCAATATACTAGCAGCGAGATCAGCTTTAGTTCAGTTCATTTTTATGTTTTCCATTATCGGAACGGGGGTTATCTCGGATGTATTCGGCGTGCGGTTTATTTATATCGGCGCAGGCCTTCTCTTATTAATTTCGGCTTTTATCGGATTTTCTCAGCTGCGAATGAAGAAATTGGTACAAAGCCGCATGTAGTGTAGTATAATGAGGAACGTACGTTCTATATATCGAGAGAGGAGAGGGTAATGTGGGACATCTGGCACTGCAATTGTATGATTATCATCTTTGGGCAAATCAGCAAATATTCACCCGGCTTAAAGAGCTTCCGGAGGATGTGTACCGTAAGGAGATTCAAAGTGTCTTTCCGTCGATAGCCGGTGTATTGACTCATGTGTATCTGTCGGATAAGGGGTGGTTTGATGTGTTCTCCGGAGAGCGTCTGGAGGATACGCTGAAATCAGCTGAACAGCAAAAAGAGGACATCTTGTCTAAAGAGATAGAAGAGCTGGAAGATATGTTTTTGGAATTATCAGACCGGTATCAATTATTTTTGCAAAAGGAAGAAAATATCAGTCTCCCCCTTGAAATAGAGCATCCGTCAGGTGACATCATGAAAACCGCAGCGGCCGATATGATCCTCCATGTTGTGAACCACGGAACGTATCATCGCGGGAATATAACAGCCATGCTCAGACAGATGGGGTATGCTTCTGTGCCGACGGATTACGGTATGTATTTATATATAAACAAAAAGTAAACAAGACAGCCAACGCGGCTGTCTTGTGATATCCGTAAAAAAGCCAAATCATATGAGTGATTTGGCTTTTTCGTTTGCTATGCCATGTTCTGCAGCCGTTCTAAACTGTTTTTCCAATTCGCTTCAAGCGCTGTAAAAGCAGCGGCGGCATCTTGCTGTTCTAATGCGTGAATGATATCAGAGTGTTCATTATATGATCTGTTTAAAGCGCCGTTTTCACTGAAATAGCGGATTTCCAGTCTCTGAATTTTGACTTTCAGGCTTACTAGCAATTTGTGAAGTTCAGCGTTGTCCGCAAGCAGAATGATGCGATGGTGAAATGCATTGTCCGCTTCCAGAACGGCCAGTTTATCGCCGTCTTTCATCGTTTGAAGAAGATTTTCATTTAGCTGTTTCAATTCTTGAATCACGGCATCGTCCATACGCGGGAGGGCTTGCTGCAATGCGAGTTTCTCAAGCGTCCAGACGATGGAATACAAGTTTTCCGCTTCTTTTAACTCAATCGGAGCGACAAGCGTCCATCTGTTCGCTTTTGTTATCACCAAGCCGTCATCTTCCAGCCGCAATAAGGCTTCCCGTATCGGGGTGCGGCTGATTCCCAATGTTTCCGACAAATCCTTGTCCTTTAACTTTGTTTCCGGTTTGAGCTTGCCCGTTATGATCCAGTTTCTGAGTGTGCGATACACTTCGTCCCGCATGATGGTTCTTTTCAGCACAGGTTCTTTGTTTTGATTATCCAATGGAACACCTCATGAATCGTAGTATACATATTTGCATTTTACCACAGTCCGGGCGCTGGTTAGAAATGAAGAGGGACGTCTAAGAATGAATCGAACCGAGATGCTTCATCTCAATATGCTGAAAGTCAGCGGAGCCGCCTTCAGAAAAGAGCGTGATTCCCTGATCTTCGTGTTTTGGGAACACTTCATTTGTCAAAACGGTTTTTCCGTCGTCTGCAAATACTTCAATACTTGTTTTATCCACGAGAATTTTCAGATGGACGCGCCCTTTGTTTCCGTCAAATGGGGCTTTGCTTTCGGCGTATGCACCGGTTTTATCAGGCTGGTCTGTAAACGATCTGTTCACATAGGCGTAGCCGTCTTCTGCTGAAATACCGACATCAATATGCCGGCTTTGGTCTGCTGATTCTCTGAGTCTGACGCCTGCATTTTTGATATCTGACCAAGCGATATCCATATCAAGCTGATATGTGTCACCTTTGATCGGCAGTGTCTCTGAACCGTTCACCTGTTTGTGTTCTATGCTGTCAGTTGAAGAGGTTAATTGGTTCAATGCTTCAACCGGCTCTGACACTAGGCTGTATGTGCCGCCTTCCTGCTGCTGAAGGCGGATTTCACGGACGATAGAATCCGTACCGTTAAAGCCGTTTTTTAGTGTCGGTGTTTCATTCGGATAATCCCAATTGTTCATCCATGCCAGCGCATAGCGTTTTGTCAGCGGATCTTCGCTATTACCGTCCTCAAATGTGACGCCGCCGTACCAGTCAAAGCCGTAATCGAGCCATTGCGGTTCTTCTTGATCGGGGGTAAATTCCTTCCCGTCAAAGTTTCCGGTCCAATACGCGTACGTATTCGGTTTGCCTGCGGGTTTGCCGTTTGCGCTTGCGCCCAGAACCCACTTGGCTGTTCCGTCATCTGCACGCATCATATAAAGGTCGGGGCATTCGATGAGGCCGATCTGCTGAGTGATAAAACCGCCCGTGTATGTCCAATTTTTTAAATCGGGTGATTCATAAAAACCGATTTTTTCGCCTTCGGCCATGGCCATCACCCATTTGTCATCCTGTTCATCCCAGATCACTTTCGGGTCCCGGAAATCCTTAGTTCCCGGGTTTTTCATAACGGGCTGATCACTATAGGAAGTAAACGTTTTTCCTTTATCCGTGCTGTACCATAAATATTGTTCCTGGGCTTTTGTTTTGGCTGTCGGTTGCGTCGTGACGGCGACCAGCGCGTTTTTGCCGAAGCCCGCGGTGTTGTGTTTATCAATGACGACAGAACCGGACCATATATCGCCGTTTTCGTTGGTGTATTTCGGAATAGCCGTGCCTTCGTCCGTCCAGTGCACCAAGTCCTCTGATACGGCGTGCCGCCATTCTGTGCCGTTGCCGTTCGGGTAATCCCGATTATAAAGATAGTAGTAATGATATTTCCCCTCGAAAAAAATGGGCTTTTGAGGGTCGTTTTTCCATTTGTCCGGGGTCGTAAAATGATACGCCGCCCGGTAATCCTTCTTATGCTCCGTGTTTGTGTCAGAGGAATTGTGGCTTTTGTTCGGCAGTAAGCCGACAAACAGGAACGCACCCAAAAAGATCAATATTACAACGGGCCATTTTCGTGCCATGATTGAATTCACCATCTTGTTGAGAAATAAAAGAAAATGCCAATGAAGTATCGGCATTTTCTTTTTGTTGTTATTAGTTGTTAACCGTAAGCTGTCCTTGTTCAAGGATGCTGTTTTTAACAACGGATGTTTTCTTGCCTTTGATGTTCATTAAGAAGCTTGGCGCAAATGTTGCCTTTTTATCCTCAAAGAAGCCTCTGTTTGTCATGTAGCTTGTGATCACGACATTGTTGCCTTTGGCTTGCGGCACTGCGAAGTGAGAGTAAGTGAACGTTACATCGTTAGGATCAAGACCCATTTGCAGTACAAGACCAGTTTTGTTCAGCGGCTTGTAAGGACCTGTTAAAGAGTTAGATACATAACCAAGCATGTAAATATCGTTTGAGTTAATACCGTCGATCGTCATCTTTGAACCGCGTGAATCAGTGAACAGGTACCATTTGCCGTTCATTTTGAAAACATTCGCGCGCTCGATTTCATCAGTTACCGTGTTTGAAGTGATCAGCGGCTTCATGACTTTTTTCAATGTGTAGTCATTGTTTAATTCTACGATACCGAGGGCGCCGTTCGCTAATTCAGCATCGCGTTTTTTAGCACTTTGCTGAAGCTTCTGACTTTCTTTACGGAAGAAGTTTGTGCTGCCGCCGTAGTACGCTTTGTTAAATAAAGATTCTTCGCCTTGGTATCCGTTATCTGTTCCCGTGTTGGCTTCGAATACAAGGTATTTATGGCCTTTGTCTTCAACGTAGTGAGGGTCTCTCAGCGTATGGTTGTCGCCGGATGTATAGTTCCCTTCATCGATAAACTGCTGAACGTTTTGATATGTTTTTCCGTCACCGTCAAAAATCGTTTTATGATCTTCCACTCCGTTGATCTTGAGCGTGTCATCAGATTTTGACACATTTACCTGCGCCGTTGTCAGGCTTTGTTTGCCGTAATGTGTACCGGAAAAGTCAGTGTAGAATAAACGGATTTTTCCGTCAGATGTAAAGGTTGCAGAACCGGACCATTCTTGTGTCTGTTCTTTCAGGATTTCATCGTTGGCGTCGAACTTATCGCTGTCTTTAAAGACACGGCCCGCGTTTTTCCAGCTGTCGATCGAGTTGTCGCCGACTTTTTGATAAAACATGTAGATGGATGTGTCATCAGCGTCTTTCGGGCTTCCGGCAAGAGCAAACACGACGTGATAGCCGTTGTATTCAGCTACTGTTCCGTCAGCGTTTTGGAGCGGCCAGCTGTCCCACACATCCAGTCCTTTTGCGGACTCGATATTTTTAATTGTTGATTGGTCGAATTGAGGCACTTGGTATTTTTCACTTTGCTGCTGTTTAGGGATCTGCAGCATATCATGGCGTGTGATGTGAGAGACGCCGTACGTTTCTTTGTAAGGTTTTTGGGTATTTTCTTTCGCGAAGGCTTGAGTCGCTCCCCCTGCCAGAAGTGCAGTCGTAAAAGTTAGAACTGTGGCTCGTTTTGCAAATTTTTTGATGTTCATGTTCATGTCTCCTTTTGTATGTACCTTTTTTTGCGATCTGCCGATTCGATCCTCCTGCATTCATGGATGGCAGGTTTGTTACAGAAAAAAAGACCTAAAATATGTATGGGGTGACGCCAAAGAATACACTTTGCCCTTAACACATTTTAGGTCTTGCCTGCTTTATCAGTAACAATCCTGCATGATTTACTTGTCGACATCATTCTATTAGACTCTGATTCTATTGACAACTGGTCTATTTTCCTCTTTTGGATGATAGTAAAATGAAAAAAGGCCTTTTAATATATGGGTAATTGAGACTAATGGGTGCTCTGGGCCTAGGAAAAAACCTCTCTAAAAAAGAGGGGTTATTTTTGCTTGATAGATAATAAAGCGATGGTGGCTAAAATCAGCAAAGTACCCAGCCATTCTGATATTCCGAAGGGAACATGCAGCCAGATCACAGCTAAAAAAGCTGCCGACAGCGGCTCTGCACAGGCGAGCAGGCTGGTTTCAGAGGCACTCAGATATTTCAGGCTTTCCAAGTAGCAATAAAAAGCGATGAGCGTTCCGAAAATGATGATAAACACGATCGCGGCATATGCAGGAAAGGACCACTCGCCTTCAAATGTCCAGGGCGGGCGGATCAAGCTGAGGGCGGCTCCGCCGATCAGCATGCCCCATCCGACAATTATGGCGGATCCCCATTTCTTCAGCAGACGATGCGGCTGAAGGGTGTAAAACGCCAGTGCAAACGCCGAACTGATGCCCCAAAAGACGGCCAGACCGGATATGGACAGGCTTCCGACATTCCCGTGCGTGACCAAAATGAATGTGCCGGCAACCGCCAATAAGACGGCGAGCAGCTCTTTTGCTGAAGGAATTCTCTTTGCGCGAATCGCTAAAAAGCATGTAATGATCGCCGGCCCTAAATACTGAAGAACGGTAGCAGCGGCCGCGTTGCCGTACTCAATTGCCGCGAAGTAGGTGTATTGAACGCCTAACATTCCGAAAATCCCGAATAAAAGAAGGGGAATTCTGTCCCGTCTGTCTTTCCAAACAGCCCATATCCGTCCTTTTTCTTTGCGGTACGCGATGCCGAGCAGAAGCGCCCCTGACACCAGAAGGCGCACTGAAGTCAGCCATTCTGTATTAAAATGGCGGTGCTGGAACAGATACTGGGCAACCGTTCCCGAGACCCCCCATAAGATAGCTCCTGTCAGCACAAGCCAAATGCCTGTTGTTCGTGAATAAGAAAGAGCAGCGTGTTTTTCCAGGATAGACACCCCCGATTCTGACGTTGTGATAGTAACTAACAATAATTAGGAAATGAACGTCCTCCATGTGATATATTATATATTGTATATTAAATTCCGTCAAAATGATTTTTGGAGGAAAGCGCTTACGAAACGGCCGTCTGATGAATGAGCAATAAAAAAACACCCCGGCTGGTTTCCGGGGTGTGTTGGTTATTCTGCAATCGCGTCTGTTAAAACAGGAACGACTTGTTTCTTTCTGGATACGACGCCTTTTAAAAGAGCCGTGTTGTTTTCTAAAGTCACGTTGAATGCTTTTTCCACTTTTGACGCTTGATCACCGATGGCAAGCGCAAGGGAATCGTTTTCCAGAATATCCGTAATCACGAGAAGGAACAGGTCAAGGTTCTTCTCAGCAATTACTTTTGAAAGAGCCGCTTCTAATTCCGGCTGCCGCTTTTTAACATCTTCAATATCAACTGTGTTGACTTGGGCGATTTCGACTTTTTTGCTGCCGAGCGTGAACTCTTTCGCATCAAGAGAAATCAGTTCTTCCACAGTTTTTTTGCTTAAGTCGGCGCCCGCTTTCAGCATGTTTAAGCCGTACTCTTCCGCATCTACGCCGGCAATTTCAGCAAGCTCTTTTGCCGCTGCGATATCTTGCTCCGTGCAAGTCGGAGATTTAAATAACAGAGAGTCGGAAATGATTGCTGACAGCATGAGGCCCGCAATTTCTTTCTCGATTTTCACGTTATTTTCTTTGTACATTTTGTTTAAGATCGTAGCCGTACAGCCGACCGGCTCAGCACGGTAGTAAAGAGGTTCCGCTGTTTCGAAGTTGGCGATACGGTGGTGGTCGATAACTTCAAGAACCTGAACGTCTTCGATATCCTTGATGCTTTGCTGGCGTTCATTGTGGTCAACAAGGATGACGCCGTTTACTTCGTTTGCGGCTGTTTCCACCAAACGCGGGCTTTCCTGCTTAAAATAATCAAGCGCGTATTGTGTTTCGCCGTTGACTTGTCCGAGGCGGACGGGCTCAGCATTGAAGCCGAGTTTATTTTTTAGATCAGCGTAGGCAATGGCAGAGCAAATGGTATCTGTGTCTGGGTTTTGATGTCCGAAAATAAGAATTTTTTCCATAATAACTCCTTGTCCTTTTTTGTAGTGTAAACAATCTTTTTATAGTTTAACACGTCTTGAGGAGGGTGTAATCTTCAAAACCTTAAAAATTGATGTGAAAAAGAAGCATTTTTGTTGAGAGGTGGGGAGGGTTGCGAGTAAAATACTGGGTAAGTCAGATGCTAATCAGCATATAGTATCAAAAAAGGTACTATGGAGGATGAAAAATGAACATATATCCGAATAAAGAAGGTTGTCCGGTTGAACTGACGCTTTCCGTTATCGGCGGAAAGTGGAAGGGTATTTTGTTTTATCATATGATCGGCGGAAAAAAGCGGTTTAATGAGTTTCGGCGCATTTGCCCCAGCATTACGCAACGTATGCTGACGCTTCAGCTTCGCGAGCTTGAGGCGGACGGCATCGTGCATCGGGAGGTATATCAGCAGGTGCCTCCAAAGGTGGAGTATTCTCTTACCGAATTCGGCAGGTCGCTGGAACCGATCGTTTTGCAAATGAAGAAATGGGGAGATGCCAACCGGGAGTTTCTCGAGGCATACCGGGAAAAAACGTCTCCTCAAGATCAGTCCGCTCAAAAATAAGAAGCAGCAAAGGATTAAATTCCTTGCTGCTTTTTTTTATTTCATCGCGATGGCTTTTCTGGCATTGCGTACATCATTTTTCAGCAATTCGCTCAGGTTGTAAGCCGGATATTGACCCCGTTCTTCCATATACTCAAAGACCATTTGGTGCCACTTGATGGCCGCGTTTAAGTGCTTGACGAAGACGTGTCTTAATTGAGGTGTGGCCGTCTCTGTAATGGCTCCGGCATAATTGCGGACAGATGTTTTGGCCAGAATGAGCAGGCCGCCGCTGTAAAAGGAGGAATCAGCGCGCTCTTCTGTTTCATCCTCACGAAAAGCGGGAGCTTCAGGGAAGAAAGGAAGCAGTTCACGCAGATTTTGTTCCAGCGAATGGATGGAAAATCTGTAGAGCTGTTTTAATCTGGCATCGCTTACGTCCCGCTCTGTTCTTTTTAATTTCACAAGTCCGTTTGCCTGGAAAGCTACTAACTCATGCAGTTCTAACGTTTCATGCCATGCTAATGTTCTCCGCTCAGTCATGGTGTAAGAATCTCCTTTATCCTTCATTTTCACTTTCAGCATATGCCCCGGTCCCGATGTTGTTCCTGATGTTTTGAAGTTTCAAGAAAGGGAAACTCAATGTAAAGGAAATACGAAATAGAGGTGAAACTATATGTGGGACATGATAAAGAACTTCTTCCTTTTCAGCAGCGGGGTTTTGCAGGCGACCACTCTCTTACTTATCGTTATCGTCTTGTTATATGTACGAAAAACCAAAAAGAAAAACAGAGATACTTCTGGTTTCATGGATGATCAGGATCACTGATACAACGGGCATTCTTTCACTGGGATGTCCGTTTGTCTGTTTTCATGTTTCACATGGAACATTGCGGCTGTCCGCGCTCATTTTACTTGCGATTTCGACTTATGTTAAAATATATACGTGTATTTTGGAGAGTTTATGGAAAATTCAGGTCTTGAAAGAGACATTGCGGCGTCAAAAGAGCAGTCGTCTAAGCTGCTCTTTTCTATTCGTATGTTCGAATGATACAAGGTTTGAGGTGAGTAAGTGAAAAATACAAGGGCTCTAATAGAAGGCGCCATTTTGATCAGTATTTTTGCAATCATTTCCCTTTTGGTCGTGTACCTCCCTTTACTGGGGGCAATTCTTCTCTTTGCTTTGCCGCTGCCGATCATTCTTTACACCATTCGGCACGGTCTGAAGCCCGGGGTATGGATGGGGTTTGCCAGCCTTCCTGTCAGCTTTATTGTAGGTTCGTTTACCGGGCTTACAGGCGCTTTTACGGCGGCCTGTACGGGAATCGCCATGGGATATTATTTTAAAAAGAAACAGCCCGGCTATGCGGTTGCTGCCGGCGCTATGGCGTATGTGCTGTGCGGCGTCGTTTTTTTTGTGGTCAGCATCGTGTTTCTTAATATGAATGTGGTTGATACCACCATGTCCCAGCTTCGGGAGTCGCTGTCTGTGGCTGATACCATGTCAAAACAGCTTGGTTACGGAGACCAGTTCGGGAAGCAGATCAAGCTGATGGAAAGTCAGCTGAGCACGGTTCAATATCTTTTTCCGACAGTGCTCGTATTGACCGGCATCGTTTTTTCTTTCCTCAGTTATGCTATGGCAAGGCCGCTTTTACGGCGATTTTCCCCTGATCTTCCGAAGATGAAGCCTTTTAGAGAGCTCAAACTCCCGCAAAGCGTTGTCATTCTGTATTTTATTGTGACGATATTAGGGTTTCTGCCTTTAGAAAAAGGGCATATGCTGTATTCGGTTTCATTGAATGGGGGATTTATTCTCAGCTTGCTGATTTGTATTCAAGGATTAGCGTTTATTTTTTTCTATTGCCGCGAAATGGAGATGCCGAAAGCCGTTCCTGTATTAGCAATTGTGCTGGGGGTGCTTTTTCCGCTCATCTTGTCCGTGTATCTCCTCTTAGGCATCATTGACATAGGCTTTAACATAAGAAATAAGGTGACGCGAAATTGAGTGTGACTTACAGGTGGGGAGTTGATAGAAATGCCTAGTTTTTATGAAAAACCGTTGTTTCGGTATCCCATCTATGCATTGATTGCATTGTCAATCATCATAATCCTCATCAGCATTTACTTTAACTGGCTGATAGGAGCCATCGGCGTTGTGCTGCTCGCCGTGATCTTGTTTTTCATTAAGCGTGCGGATTCTCTGATCAGAAAAGAAATTGACGATTATATCTCCACGTTATCGTATAGATTGAAAAAAGTAGGCGAAGAGGCATTAATGGAAATGCCTATCGGGATTATGCTGTTTAATGATCAATATTACATTGAGTGGGCGAATCCGTTTTTGTCTTCCTGTTTTAATGAAAGCACGCTCGTCGGACGGTCGCTGTATGACACATGCGAGGCCGTCGTGCCGCTGATCAAGCAGGAGGTCGATTCGGAAACGATCACCTTGAATGAGCGGAAGTTTAAAGTAGTGATTAAAAGAGATGAGCGCCTGCTTTATTTCTTTGATGTGACAGAACAGATTCAGATTGAAAAGCAGTACGAAAATGAGAGAACCGTGCTGGCATATATCTTCTTAGATAACTATGATGACGTCACACAGGGGCTGGATGACCAAACGAGAAGTACGATGAACAGCCAGGTCACCTCATTATTAAATGCGTGGGCGCAGGAGTACGGCATTTTCCTGAAACGGACGTCCTCGGAGCGGTTTATCGCGGTGTTAAATGAACACATTTTAACGGAGCTTGAAAACGCGAAATTTTCGATTTTGGATGAAATCCGAGAAAAAACATCCGTTCACACTGTATCTTTGACCCTCAGCATCGGGATCGGCGCATCGGTTTCTTCCTTGAAGGAGCTTGGAGATCTGGCGCAGTCCAGCCTCGATTTGGCTCTCGGCCGCGGAGGCGACCAAGTGGCGATCAAAATGCCGAACGGCAAGGTGAAATTTTACGGCGGCAAAACGAATCCGATGGAGAAGCGCACAAGGGTGCGCGCCCGGGTGATTTCTCACGCGCTCAAGGAAATTGTCTCAGAAAGCAGCAATGTCATTATCATGGGGCACAAATTTCCTGATATGGACGCAGTCGGAGCCGCAATCGGAATATTGAAGGTGGCGCAGGCCAACGGCAAAGAAGGCTACATCGTCATTGATCCGAACCAGATCGGATCAAGCGTTCAGCGTCTGATTGAAGAAATTAAAAAATATGAAGAGCTGTGGTCGCGGTTCATCACGCCGGAAGAGGCGATGGAAATTTCAAATGACGACACGCTGCTTGTCGTCGTTGATACACATAAACCATCCCTTGTGATGGAAGAGCGTCTCGTGAACAAAATCGAGCACATCGTTGTGATTGACCACCACCGCAGAGGCGAGGAATTTATTAAAGACCCGCTGCTCGTTTATATGGAGCCATATGCTTCATCCACCGCAGAACTCGTGACGGAGCTGCTTGAATACCAGCCGAAGCGGCTCAAAATCAATATGATTGAAGCGACGGCCCTGTTAGCTGGTATAATAGTGGATACGAAGAGCTTTTCCCTTCGCACGGGCTCGCGGACGTTCGACGCCGCTTCTTATTTGAGAGCGAAAGGCGCAGATACGGTTCTGGTGCAGAAAGTTCTCAAAGAATCGGTCGGTTCTTATATCAAGCGGGCGAAGCTGATCCAGCATACGTCTCTTTATAAAGAACATATCGCGATTGCTTCTCTTCCTGAGAACGAAGAGGAGTACTTTGACCAGGTGCTGATTGCGCAGGCGGCTGATTCCCTCTTATCGATGAGTGAAGTGGAAGCTTCATTTGCGGTAGCCAGACGGGATGAACATACGGTGTGCATCAGTGCGAGATCGCTGGGCGAGGTCAATGTGCAGATTATTATGGAGGCGCTGGATGGCGGAGGGCATTTAACCAATGCGGCAACCCAGTTATCGGGCATTTCTGTCTCAGAAGCGCTCGTCCGGCTGAAGGAAGCCATTGATGAATATTTTGAGGGAGGCGTTCAGAGATGAAGGTTATTTTCTTACAAGATGTAAAAGGTAAAGGAAAAAAAGGCGAAATGAAAAACGTAGCAGACGGTTATGCACATAACTTTCTCATTAAAAAAGGCCTCGCTGTCGAAGCAAATGCGACGAACATCAGCGCATTGAAAGGACAGAAAGAAAAAGAGAAAAAAGAAGCGATTGCCGAGCTTGAAAGAGCGAAAGATTTGAAAGAAACGCTTGAACAGCTGACTGTTGAGCTGAGTGCCAAATCCGGTGAAGGCGGCCGTCTATTCGGATCTGTCACAAGCAAACAAATTGCAGAAGCGCTGCAAAAAACGCATAAGATTAAAGTGGATAAACGGAAACTGGAGCTCCAAGACGGTATCCGCACACTGGGATATACAAACGTTCCTGTAAAGCTGCACCCTGAAGTTCAGGCTGTGCTGAAGGTTCACGTAAAAGAAGAAGCGTAATACACAATGAAAAACCCGCCGATCCGGCGGGTTTTTTTCATGTCAGCAGACGGCGCAGCGCAAGAAAATGAGGAGAATGTTTCATTTCCGATCGTTACGGATTGAATATTATATTACATCATGACGAAGGATGTGTCGGTATGAAACGATTTTTTTCTGAAACATATTTTAATTATCCGGAGAATAAAAAAGCGCTGAAACACTATCCGCTGATCGGAGACGGAAAAGACGGGGAGGTCTATCGCTTAACACACAACAAATGCATAAAATATTTTTTTAAAAAAGAGACGTGTAAGAAGGAATTGGAAGCTTTACAGCTCGGATATAGTTCACCGGTGATCCCGAAACTGTATGAATACGGAGATCATTATATTGTGATGGAATACGTCAAAGGCACCTCCCTTGCGCGCCATATCAAAAAAGAAAAATCCCTGTCCGTCAAACTGACAGCTGATATTTTAAACATGCTGGATGAATTAAAAGATATCGGTTTTGCCAGGTGGGATGCCGAAATCAGGCACATTCTGATCAACGAACAAGGTGAACTTAAAGTGATCGACCATAAAAGAGCCTTTTCGACCGTTACCCGAGTTCCCGTAAAACTATTAAAAGGACTGGACAAATACGGCTTGGCGGATGAGTTTTTGAACACTATAAAAAAATTAAATCCGTCACGCTACCGGGAATGGCGAAGGAAATGATAAGTTTCTGAAAATCCGCATATGTAAGTTTCCTTTTTTTAGGGTCGTCATATGATATTTGTAACATTTGTTTGGTGGAGTGTGGAAAAAATGGCAGAATACATTATGGTTATCGGCGCTCATCCCGATGATGAACTATTGGGAGCAGCGGGCACCATAAAACGGCTGATCAATGAAGGATATAAAGTGATTTCCATTATTACGGCATTAGGAAGAAAAGAAGAAGCTCATCATATTAAACAATTAGGCGAACGCGCGAATCAAGAGCTTGGAATTGAGAAAGTCATCTTTTTGGAGCATACGAATTTAGAGCTGGAATGTATCCCTCTTCATAAGCTTGTCAAAGAATTAGAGCAGCTCATTCGCGTCTATCAGCCTGAAAAAATCTTTACACATCATTACGGCGATATCAATATGGATCACCAGAGAACATTCCAAGCAGTTTTAACAGCCGCCAGACCGCTTCCGAATCAAAAGCCTATCGAACTGCTTACGTTTGAAACGCTATCTTCAAGCGAGTGGGAGAGGAATACGGCTGATAAACTCTTCAAGCCTAATTACTTCGTTAACATCACAGACACAATGGATGCCAAACTCGCGGCGCTTCACCACTATGACGTAGAAATGAGGGATTACCCTCATCCCCGTTCATATGAAGGCGTAAAACATTTAGGAAGAGTCAGAGGGATGACGGCGGGTGTGGAATACGCCGAAGCTTTTGAAGTCGTGCGGAGGATCTGGAAATGATCAAGACATTTTCCGTCCCCTATCCGTATATGATTCAGACGCTTGACCGCTACTACGGGGTCAAAGCGCGCCCTCAAAAAAAGACGGCGGTAAAGACTCAGATGAAAAATGCACATCATATTCCGCGATTATACGGAAAAAAACAGAAGTTATCCATTTTGATTGCCACGTTTTGGGACTACCCGCACACGGGCGGTTTATCAAACTATATTAAAACGCTTAGTGAAGGACTGAAAAAAAGAGGTCATAAGGTGGATGTCATATCCCCCAATCAGTTTCCTTCCGCACAGGTAAAAGAACTGCGGGCGGATGTTGTTCCGAAATTAAAAGATTTCTTTAGTGACAGATACGGGGATTACAGTGATCATATTTTGAAGAATAATCGGCTGATGTTTATATACGAGCAAATGCTTCAAAAGATTCATCTGGAAAAATATGATGTGCTTCATGCTCAAGATTTATTTACAGCCAATATATTGGGCAGGTTCAACCGTATTTATAAAAAACCTTTGTTTTTTACACCGCATGGCATGTTTACTTTCAACAGACTTAAATTTCACATTTTTAAAAAAGGATCGGTAGAAGAGTTTTATTATAAAAAACTAGAGATGAAAGCCATTGAATACGCAGATCGCCTGATTATTATCAGCGATACGTTCCGCAGCCCGCTCATGAAGCTCGGAGCCGAACAGGAAGACATGGCAACGGTGATCACAGGAATCGATTACGATGCAAAAACAGGCGGGAAAAGAAAAACCCCGGTACCGAAAAATAAGATCATCATCTCGTGTATTGCAAGATTAGGCCCGAGAAAAGGACATAATCATTTGCTTGACGCACTTTCACGAATTCCGTCTGATCTACTTGAACATGTTGAAGTGCTGATCGCGGGCGACGGAGAGATGAGGAGCGCCTTAGAGGAACAGGCTCGAAAACTGAATCTATCTATGGTCTCCTTTTTAGGAAAAAGAGATGATGTTCCCGCTATTTTGAATATGACGGACATATTCGTACTGCCGACCATTAATGATAGTCTGCCTATTTCGATTATTGAAGCGATGTTCAGCGGATCGGCTATCATCGCGACCGATTGCGGGGGTATTCCGGATCTGATTCGCCATAACAAAACGGGGCTTATTGTCGAGCCGGGAAATGTAAAGGTTCTTGCCCGGGCTTTAGCGTTTTTTATCACTAACAAATCTGCGCGGAAGATAGCTGCTTCAAACGCAAAGGCCTACGCGGAGAAATATTTAAGCAGTGAGACGATGATAAAAAATATCGAATCGATTTATCAAAATACCAACAGCTCGGAGGGAGATCATGAAACATGAACATGCAGCCGTTGTACTTGATTTCAGTGCAAACGGGATTGGGATCATTCGCAGCCTGGCCCGAAGAGGAATCGATGTTTACGCGTTTGACACGGAGGGACCTTATCGTATCGGAAAATCAAGATTGGCAGATTGCGGGATATGTCCCAGCCCTTTAACACAAGAGGAAGAACTGCTGACATTTCTGACTGATTTCGGGAAGCGATTCCAAGCAAAGCCGGTTCTGTACGCAGGATCTGATGATTATGCGGGATTTATATCTAAATTCCGCGAGACATTAGCCGGTTTTTTTTTATTTTTGCTCCCGAGCCACTCTCTGTTAGAAACGGTCTTAGATAAAAGCAAAGCATATGAATTAGCGGTCAAGCATAACATCCCCTGCCCGAAAACCTTTTTTCCGAACAATCAGGATGAGCTGGAAGAGGCCATCGCCAATATTGACTTCCCGTGTATTTTAAAACCGGTGGCCGGCCATGAATACAGAAAAAAAGTAAACAAAAAAGCAATTGTAATGAAGGATGCCGCACAATTGCGCAAGGAGTTCAGCTCCTACAGAGAAAATGGAGAACTGCTCGTGCAGGAGATCATCCCCGGAGACAACCAGTGTTTTTATAAAGTCGCCACTTTTTATGATGACCAAATGAAATTAATGGGCTTATTCTCTCTGCAAAAGAACCATCAATTCCCTGCAGATTTTGGCGCGGGGGCCCACGTCGTCAGCAAACGGCTTCCTGATTTAATCGAGAAGACCCTGCCGTTTTTTGAAGCGATTCAGCTGAAGGGAGTAGGCATGGCGGAATTTAAAAAGGATCCCCGGGACAATGTTTACAAGTTTATCGAAATTAATCCGCGCTTTTGGCTCAGCCATAGCCTGACAGAACCGGCAGGCGTTCATTTCGTTTACATGTACTATCTGTATTTGACCGGACAACATGTGAAGCCCCAGCTCGAACAAAAAGACGGAATCAACTGGATTTATGAGGTGCGTTATTTCTTAACGTTTTTGAAGAAACGAAAAAGAGGAGAAATGACGTTCCGGGATTTTTGGAAAGGGTGTAAAGGAAAAAAAGAGTACGCTCTTTTTGCTTGGAATGACCCGATGCCATTTATCAGAAACACTTGGTCTCATCTCAAAAACAGCTGGAAACGGAAGCGGAAGGAAGATCGGCATGTATGAAAAGGATCTTTTGTATGGCGCATTTCAAAAACTGAGAATTGACGAAAAACTGTCGTATTCGTTCGGTGAAAGGACTGCGGTGAATCCGGATGACATCACATGCCTGAAATCGACGGACAGAAGCGCCATTTATAAACTGTTTGTAAAGAAAAAATCCGGCATTGTTCCGCTGATATTGAAGGTATATAAATCTTCCCGTGAAAAAAACAAGGTCGAGATTAATATATACGGGAAAGCCCGTTCCGTTTTAGGGAATTTGCTGCCGGATATCTATCTTATAGAAGAAAGTGACCATGAAACGTGGATATTTATGGAGTTTGTCAGCCAGATCAGGGGACAGCTTACATTTCACCCGAAGCATTTCAAGTATATTATTCCGTCTGTCGCAGAACTGCACAGCCGCACCTTTGAAAACAAGAATATTTCTGACGGTAAATGGCGGTCGTGGCTGCCGGTATACGGATCGGAAACCATGAGAAAAGGGCGTAAAAAGCAGATCAAAAAGACAGCGGAATTATTGGATAGGGCTCTTAAAGATGAGCGCACAAAAGATATCGTGAAGCCTCATTATCGGCAAATCACAAACTTGCTTGAGCAGGAGGAGCCGGATTTTTTCCCTGAATTGATACAAAACGGCTCAGCCATCACACACGGTGATCTTCATATGCAGAATATCTGCACCCACGATGCGACCGGACATGAACCGTGGGATATTCAATTCATCGATTGGGAATCCGCAAAATACGCGCCGGTTTGGTTTGATATGACGGTGCTGGTTGAAATTCTGCTTGGCTTCAGAAAAGATTGGAGCCGGCACGCAGAAGATATTCGGACGTATTGCGTAAAAGTGTATACGAAAGAAATGAAAAAGCGGGGCATTCATTTTCAGACCCCTCCTATGACGCTTTATAAAATGGCTTATTTGCAGAGAACACTTGAAAAAGGGCTTCATACCCAATTGCGGAGAATCTTCGACAATCGGGGAGGGGAACTGCTGCCGTATCATGTTGACAAAGTGTCAAAATGGGGACGGGAATTAGGATTATAAGTTTGAGAGAGGGGGAGCGGATGTGAAAGAAGAGATCGGCAAGCCGAACGGTCTGGTGCCTCCAGCCTTATTGCGCGTCATGGATCAATTTTACGGGATCGAATATCAAGGTGAGCCAGAGATGCTGTATTCGTTCTGTGCGGAAGGAAAAAGCTCCCCTAAACGAAAAAAGCCATTGCGTATTCTGTACGCAACCTTTCTCCGTTACCCGAATGTCGGAGGGTTGGCGAGTTATATCACATCAATTAAGACGGGTTTTGAGCGCATCGGTCATCAGGCGGATGTCATCTCGCCGCTCCAAATGCCGCCAACTTTTTTTCAGGAAGATATCCCGCGGGCCGCTGACGAGATCAGAGCGTTTCTTGTTGGCAGATACGGCGCCGCAAACGAAAAGTTTGTGAAGAATCTCAGCTATTTACATGTCTTTCAAAGATTTTTGAAGGAGAAAGACTTAGAACAATATGACCTGTTTCACGCGCAGGATTTATTTGCGGTATTTTTGCTGGGATACCTTAATCAAACGTACCAGCGTCCTCTTTTTTTCACGCCGCACGGACATTTTACGAAAAGCCGGATGAAGTTTCATAAAATCCAAAAGGGTTCAATAGAAGAGGCATATTTCAGTGAAATAGAAAGGCAGGGTATTCGGGCTTCGGATAAAATCATTACAATCAGCGACTCCTTTCACGAGCCCTTGCTGGAGTACGGAGCGAAGGAAGCCCAGCTGAAGACTGTTCATACCGGTATTCACATTCAGGATGCCCCTGAGTCAAAACGTGCTGAAAAGCTCGTGATCGCGTGCGTTTCCCGTCTGACCGAGCGAAAAGGACATGATGTGCTGCTGGACGCTCTCGCCCGCATCCGGCACCATTTATCCGGAGTTGATATATGGATCATCGGAGACGGAAACATGAGAGGGTTTCTGGAAGAGAAGAGACGGAAACTGGGCCTCTCAAATGTGTTTTTCCTCGGAAAACGACGTGATGTGCCGGCGCTTTTGGCTGAATCATCTATATTTGTCCTGCCGACATTGAATGATAATTTCCCTATAGCGATCATCGAAGCGATGTTCTCAGGTCAAGCCATTGTCGCAACTGACTGCGGAGGAATCCCTGAGATGATCCGGCATGAGGCCACAGGGCTTATCTGTCAGCCCGGCAACAGCCGCGAACTTGCTGATGCTCTCGTAATGCTGATTACGGATCAGTCTCTCAGGAAACGGCTTGGAAAAGAAGCGCGCTCCTATGCCGGCCGGCATCTGCGTCAGGAACTGATGGTTTCAAAAATAGAAAGGATTTATCAATCATTTTTCTGAATGATACCGGCGCCGCATGGCAGGTGCTTCAAGAGCAAAATAAAGAGGCCGGCGTTTAACTATCCAGCCTCTTTCCGAACTATTTTTTCATCTCATACAGAGTCTGCTGACTTTGTCCGCCCGGGCCGCCTGTCATTCCTTGCCGGGCTGAGCTTGTTTTTCCGGTGCTGTATGGGTCAGCTGAGATTTTTGTGCCGTTCTTTTTCATCCATGAGACAAGCTTTGTGTTGCCTGAATTGTTTCCGGATAATAAGAAATGTTTCACTTTTCCTTCGTCAACAAGTTTTTTCAGCTGTGAGACGGTTAAAATCGGATCGGTTCCGTTTAAAGAATGTTTTGCCAAAATTTTCTTCATGAAAAAAAGGGGCGGAAAGCCATCGCTTCCGCCTCCCGCACATATATATGAGAGAGCAGCCTTTATTTGTGATCGTTCTCTTTTTGGACTTCAGCTAATTTGGCAAGCAGAATGTGCTGAGGCATGTGCATGATTCTCTCAAGCGGCATATTCAGTGATTCTGCGAGCTTTTGCGCCGTTTCGGCGGAAATTTGCAGCGGTTTCATGTGATCACTCCTTCCGTTTCTTTATTGTACTAAAATCAGAAATCTATCGTAAGAGGATATGACAAAGGAATGGAGGTTTGAAAAGCGGGGCTTTATAACAGAATGGGGGAGGTTTTTTATGCAATCGCCATTGATGTTATTACAGCTGAAGCTGGCTGATTATCAGAAAAAAGCCGCAGAACTGCGGACAATTGACGAATTTATCATACTGAAACAGACATTGCAGGACATGATGAAAGTATTCGCCGCCTGTGAAGAATGGGAGCTGTATCAAAAAACGGCCGATCTCATGGCGCAGACGGTGCTGCACATCCGTTTCATCGATTAAGAAAAGCCCTCGCTCGGGCGAAGGCTTTTCTTAAAAGGACCGTTCTTCTTCAATGTTTTTATGCTGATCATAAATGACAAGCTTAGACGGGCTGTTCTCTTTAGCCGTCTGCTCCGCTTTCTCGATCGCCGCGTCCTTTGATGTATAAAGAGCCGTCGGCGCCACATTTTCCACCTTCACAAACCATCCGTCCGTATCAATACTGGGTGTTACTGCATATGTTTTCATCCTTCTTACCTCCTGGTTTCGATTTATTTATTTGTTTCCCGGCATTCGGAATGGTGAAACACGCAGCCGCTGTTTGACAAATACAGGGAAAGTGATGTTTTTCTATTCTTTTTCTTGAGAAATGGTAAAATGGAGTTTGGATATTTTTTAAGGAGAGGACGGTGCTTAGCATGACAGACCTTCTGAATGATCGGCTGCCGCCGCAAAACATAGAAGCTGAGCAGGCCGTGTTAGGTGCTGTTTTTTTACAGCCGTCTGCGTTAACACTGGCTTCTGAAGTGTTGATTCCGGATGATTTCTACAGAATGTCACATCAAAAAATTTACAATGCCATGCTCGTGCTCGGAGACCGCGGTGAACCGGTTGATTTGGTCACGGTAACGTCAGAGCTTGCGAATACCGATTTGTTAGAAGAGGTGGGAGGCGTCTCTTACCTGACGGACATCGCGAATTCCGTTCCGACAGCGGCTAATATAGAATATTACGCGAAAATCGTTGAGGAAAAATCGATTCTCCGCCGTTTAATCAGAACGGCGACCTCGATCGCTCAAGACGGGTATACGCGCGAGGATGAAGTTGAAGATTTATTAAGCGATGCGGAAAAAACGATTATGGAGGTCGCGCAGCGAAAAAATTCGGGCGCCTTCCAAAATATTAAAGACGTGCTTGTGCAAACATACGACAACATTGAGCAGCTTCACAACCGGAAAGGCGATATTACCGGGATTCCGACTGGTTTTATTGAGCTTGACCGGATGACGGCGGGTTTTCAGCGGAATGATTTGATCATTGTCGCGGCCCGTCCGTCTGTGGGGAAAACGGCGTTTGCCTTAAATATTGCGCAAAACGTGGCCACCAAAACGGATGAGAGCGTCGCGATATTCAGTCTTGAGATGGGTGCCGAGCAGCTTGTCATGCGTATGCTCTGCGCTGAAGGGAATATTAACGCCCAAAATCTCAGAACGGGTAATCTGACGGAAGAAGATTGGGGCAAGCTGACGATGGCGATGGGAAGCCTGTCAAACAGCGGTATCTTTATAGATGACACCCCCGGCATCCGCGTCAGCGAAATCCGTTCAAAATGCCGCAGGCTGAAGCAGGAAAACGGATTGGGCATGATTTTAATTGACTACTTGCAGCTCATTCAGGGAAGCGGCCGTTCGAGCGATAACCGCCAGCAAGAGGTATCGGAAATTTCACGGGCGCTAAAAGCGCTGGCACGGGAGCTTGAAGTCCCGGTCATCGCCCTGTCTCAGCTCTCCCGGGGTGTTGAGCAGCGGCAGGATAAACGTCCGATGATGTCAGATATCCGTGAGTCGGGAAGTATTGAGCAGGATGCCGACATCGTCGCCTTCCTGTATCGTGATGATTACTATGATAAAGAATCCGAAAACAAAAACATCATCGAGATCATTATCGCCAAACAGCGTAACGGCCCGGTGGGCACCGTCTCACTGGCTTTTGTGAAAGAATACAATAAGTTCGTAAACCTGGAAAGGCGCTTTGATGACGGCGGTGTTCCGGCAGGTGCGTAAAGCCTCAAGCAATGTCTTGAGGCTTTTTTTCATCCGAAAGAATGAAAGAATGCCGTCCGTTCGGCAGACGAAAAAAGGAAAGCGCTTTTATATAATGGAATTAAGGGAGGGATGATGATGGCAATTGAATTTCCGCAATTTCAAGCGGCGCAAATCCGGATTGCCCGGCCGACCGGACAGCTTAAGGAAATCATCAGGTTTTATGAAGAGGGCCTCGGGCTGAAGAGGGTCGGCAGTTTTTCCGGACATGAGGGCTACAGCGGCGTCATGTTCGGCCTGCCCCATACGCAATATCACTTAGAATTCACCGAAGAAACCGGCGCGTCTCAGCCGGCGCCCGTTCCGCACGGCGACAGCCTGCTTGTCTTTTACATCCAGGATCAGCAGGAGGTCATTCGCATCAGCACGAAATTAAAGCAGATGGGATATGAGGAGAAAGCACCCGAAAACCCGTACTGGAAAGAAAAAGGCGTGACCATCGAAGATCCTGACGGCTGGCGGGTCGTCCTGATGAATACAAGCGGCAAATAAATGACTGTTTGAAGAACCCTGATTACGGGTTCTTTTTCTTATTAAAGCATGAAAGTTTCGGGAGTGATAGATAGCAAATGAAAGAGAAAACGCTTTTAATTATGTTTAAGGCGAACAAATATAGATTAATAAGATTTAAACGTTCGGATTTACGATTGACTTTCTGTTTCGGCACTGATACACTTAATTTGTTTGAATGAGATATCGTTTTGAAAGGTTAACGGAGGTGCACGGATATATGTCTTCAGTAGTCGTAGTAGGTACGCAGTGGGGCGATGAAGGAAAAGGTAAAATTACAGATTTCCTATCAGAAAATGCAGAAGTGATCGCACGTTATCAAGGCGGAAACAATGCAGGACATACCATCAAGTTTGATGGCGTCACGTACAAGCTTCATTTAATCCCATCAGGAATTTTTTATAAAGAAAAAGCGTGTGTCATCGGGAACGGAATGGTTGTTGATCCGAAAGCGCTCATAACGGAGCTTGCGTATCTTCATGAACGCAATGTGAGCACGGATAACTTGAGAATCAGCAACAGAGCCCACGTCATTCTTCCATACCATCTGAAACTGGATGAAGTAGAGGAAGAACGCAAAGGGGCCAACAAGATCGGCACAACGAAAAAAGGCATCGGACCTGCTTATATGGACAAAGCGGCGCGGATCGGCATCCGGATCGCAGACCTGTTAGATCGTGACGTGTTTGCAGAAAAGCTTGAACGGAACCTTGAAGAGAAAAACCGTCTGCTTGAAAAAATGTATGAAACGGAAGGCTTCAAAATTGAAGATATTCTGGATGAGTATTATGAATACGGCCAGCAGATTAAAAAGTATGTATGCGATACATCCGTCGTCTTAAATGACGCGCTGGATGAAGGCCGCCGCGTTTTATTTGAAGGCGCTCAAGGGGTTATGCTTGATATTGACCAAGGGACATACCCGTTTGTCACTTCATCCAACCCGGTCGCCGGAGGGGTGACGATCGGTTCAGGCGTAGGCCCGACAAAAATCCAGCACGTCGTCGGTGTATCTAAAGCGTACACAACCCGTGTCGGTGACGGTCCTTTCCCGACTGAGCTGAAAGATGAAATCGGGGATCAAATCCGTGAAGTCGGACGCGAATACGGCACAACGACAGGCCGTCCGCGCCGTGTCGGCTGGTTTGACAGCGTTGTTGTCCGTCATGCCCGCCGCGTCAGCGGAATCACAGATCTTTCTCTGAACTCAATCGATGTGCTGACTGGCATTGAAACATTGAAAATCTGTGTCGCTTACCGCTACAAAGGTGAAGTGATTGAAGAATTCCCGGCAAGTCTGAAAGCTCTCGCAGAGTGTGAACCGGTATATGAAGAAATGCCTGGCTGGACGGAAGATATCACAGGCGCAAAAACATTAAGCGATCTTCCTGAAAATGCGCGCCATTATCTGGAACGCGTATCTCAGCTGACAGGTATTCCGCTTTCTATTTTCTCTGTCGGTCCCGACCGTTCACAAACGAACGTCATCCGCAGTGTATACCGCGCTAACTAAGAATTTGCAGCAAACAAGCCTCCGGTCACGGAGGCTTGTTTTTTTATGTAGGAAAAAAATAATAGATTTTTTTCAAAAAAGTAGTTGCCACTTTCGAATGTTCTATGATATTATAAATCTCGTTGTTACGGAACAGCTTCAATAGAGTACTGCAAGAAAGCTTTTGTCTGAATGCTCTATGATACATAATCCGACACATCAAGAGCCATTAGCTCAGTTGGTAGAGCATCTGACTTTTAATCAGAGGGTCGAAGGTTCGAGTCCTTCATGGCTCACCACTTTTTATGGCCCGTTGGTCAAGCGGTTAAGACACCGCCCTTTCACGGCGGTAACACGGGTTCGAATCCCGTACGGGTCATTGATTTACTTTAGCGTTATTGCTAACTCCTTATTTGTCCTCGGAGGGCCGCCACGATACGGCTTTCCGGACAAATTACTGTAAGGTCCGGTAGTTCAGTTGGTTAGAATGCCTGCCTGTCACGCAGGAGGTCGCGGGTTCGAGTCCCGTCCGGACCGCCATTTTACTTTACTTTATAGTATAGAAAAGAAACATCTGGCTCGGTAGCTCAGTTGGTAGAGCAACGGACTGAAAATCCGTGTGTCGGCGGTTCGATTCCGTCCCGAGCCACTTACCCAAACGCATCTGCAATAGTAGGTGCGTTTTTTCTTTTGTTATAAAAAAAGGGAGAGCCGGCTTTTCAGCCGGCCCAGAAGAAGACGTCAAACACTAGACGGCGTTTTTTTTTGTGAGGTTTCAAAAAAATATTATTTTTTAAAAGAAAATAAAAAACATGACAAAAGGATGGCAGTTCAATACGTTTTTGCGCTGTTCTCTTTAATTTTTTTATCTTTTGACCTGAAACCGTTATAATAGACGGGGAACGTTTTTCACGATCCGAATTGTGATCATCATGAAACATCAATAGATGAAATGAAGTCATTCTGGCAGGAGGAAAATCAAGATGATGGATAAGAAAATCCTTGTAGTCGATGATGAAAAACCGATTGCAGATATATTAGAGTTTAATTTAAGAAAAGAAGGCTATGACGTGCATTGTGCGTACGACGGAAACGAAGCCGTGGAAATGGTGGAGGAGCTTCAGCCTGATTTAATTCTTTTAGATATTATGCTTCCGAATAAAGACGGGGTTGAAGTGTGCCGGGAAGTCCGGAAAAAATATGATATGCCGATTATTATGCTGACGGCAAAAGACTCGGAGATTGACAAGGTCATCGGGCTTGAAATCGGAGCGGATGACTATGTCACGAAGCCTTTCAGCACGCGTGAGCTTCTGGCCCGCGTCAAAGCGAACCTGCGCCGCCAGCTTACGGTTGCGCCGGCTGAGGAAGAATCAGCTTCTAATGACATTCATATCGGTTCTCTCGTCATCTTCCCTGACGCTTATGTCGTATCAAAAAGAGAAGAAACGATCGAGCTGACCCATCGTGAGTTTGAATTGCTTCATTACTTAGCCAAACATATCGGACAGGTTATGACGCGTGAGCATCTGCTGCAGACTGTGTGGGGCTATGACTATTTCGGTGATGTGAGAACGGTGGATGTAACAGTGCGCCGCCTTCGCGAGAAAATCGAGGATAATCCGAGCCATCCGAACTGGATCGTCACAAGACGGGGTGTCGGTTATTACTTGAGAAACCCTGAACAGGACTAACCGGCGATGAATAAGGTTGGTTTTTTTCGGTCGATTCAGTTTAAGATCACGCTGATCTATGTGCTTCTCATTATCATCGCCATGCAGATTATCGGCGTGTACTTTGTGAAACAGGTGGAGAATTCTCTTCTCAAGTCCTATGAATTATCCTTAAATCAGCGGATTGACAATCTTTCCTATTATATTGAGCAGGAATATAAAGGAGACAATGACAGCACCGTCATTAAAGATGATGTCAAACGGATTTTGAATGATTTTACGAAAAATAATGAAATACGGGAGATTACATTTGTTGATAAAAGCTATGAGGTCGTCGGTTCTTCGAGGCCTTATGGCGAGGAAATAGCGGGAAAACAGACGACTGACCCGATTTTTAAACGGATTTTCTCAACAAAACAGGCCTATTCAAAAAAATATTATGATCCTAAAAGCAAAAACAGAGTGCTGATTTCAGCAAAACCTGTCGTCACAGAGAATCAGGAAGTTGTCGGCGCGATTTATGTCGTGGCCAGTATGGAAGATACCTTTAACCAGATGAAAACCGTCAACTCGATTCTTGCTTCAGGAACAGGCTTAGCCCTTGTTCTGACGGCTCTTCTCGGTATTTTTCTCGCCCGCACCATTACCCATCCGCTGTCAGATATGCGTAAGCAGGCGATGGAACTGGCAAAAGGGAATTTCTCCAGAAAGGTGCGGAAATACGGGCATGATGAAATCGGTCAGCTCGCAACGACATTCAACCATCTGACGAGAGAACTTGAAGATGCCCAAGCCATGACGGAAGGGGAGAGAAGAAAGCTTTCTTCCGTTATCGCGTATATGACGGACGGTGTCATCGCAACGAATCGCAACGGGGCTATTATTCTTTTAAACAGCCCTGCGCTTGAGCTGCTGAATGTTTCACGTGAAACGGCTTTAGAGATGCCGATTACGTCTTTATTGGGCATAAAAGAGAACTTTACATTTGAGGATTTAGTAGAACAGCAGGATTCAATGCTGCTGGAGATCGAACGTGACGATGAAACGACTGTACTGCGGGTGAATTTTTCCGTTATTCAGAGAGAGCACGGAAAAATCGACGGTTTAATCGCGGTTCTTTATGATGTCACCGAACAGGAAAAACTCGATCGGGAGCGCAGAGAGTTCGTTGCCAACGTGTCTCATGAGCTGCGGACACCGCTGACGACCATGCGAAGCTATTTAGAGGCGCTTGCAGAAGGCGCGTGGGAAAACAAAGATATCGCTCCGCGTTTCTTAATGGTGACCCAAAATGAGACTGAGCGCATGATCAGATTGGTGAACGACCTGCTTCAGCTTTCTAAATTCGACAGCAAAGATTATCAGTTTAATCGGGAGTGGATTCATATGATCCGCTTTATGTCACTGATTATCGATCGTTTTGAAATGACGAAAGAACAGCATGTCGAATTTATCCGCGAGCTTCCGGACAGAAATCTGTACGTGGAGATTGATCAGGATAAAGTGACGCAGGTTCTCGATAATATCATTTCTAACGCACTGAAATACTCACCGGAAGGCGGACATGTCACTTTCTCAGTCGATGTGAATGAGAAAGAAGAGCTGCTTTATATCAGCGTAAAAGATGAAGGTATCGGCATTCCGAAAAAAGATGTGGAAAAAGTCTTTGACCGTTTCTACAGAGTGGATAAAGCGCGCACGAGAAAACTCGGCGGCACCGGGCTCGGCCTTGCGATTGCAAAAGAGATGGTTCAGGCGCACGGCGGAGACATTTGGGCCGACAGTGTAGAAGGCAAAGGAACGAAGATTACATTTACTCTTCCATATAAAGAAGAGCAAGAGGATGATTGGGATGAGGCGTGAAAATATAAAAACAGTCATACTGTCAGTGCTGGTCGTCATTAGTCTTGTTTTAACATGGGGAATTTGGACATTCCAGCCCAATTTTTCAGAAGGCACGGCCTCAACCAAATCGACTGTCCGGGAAAAGCATAAAATTGACAAAACGAGCCAAAAAGTGTCGCAAACGGTAAAACCCCGGGATATGTTTATTCATACAAACGGCTCTCATTACAAAGTGAATGATGAGACGCTCTTTAATGACCTGTGGGCGGATTTGCCGCAATGGGAAGTAAAAGGGATGAAGGATATTTCCGATCAATACGACAAGCTCGGTTTTAAAAATTGGCTTTACGGCAGAAACGGCAATTCGGCAAAGCTCGATCTGCAATTCAATGACACCATTCCGATTGATTTCTTCCAAACGATGTTTAAATGGTCGAATCCGTCAATGGAATACAGCTCATTTGACCATATTGTCATTCCGTTTAATGAGAATAAGACGAATAAGAAGATTTACATGGTCTCATACAGCAAGCAGCTGATTTTGGAAGTGACTGTGGAATCGGCGAATTACCGCAATCTGATGAATGAGCTGTACAGCAAAAAGTCGAGTATGCCGTTATACCACCTCTATTCGGTCGGAAAAAGCAAAGAATTTCTCATGCCGAATGCGCGATTTAATATGAAGGAAAAAGAATTTATCACTGAAACCATTAAGACGAACCTGTTTAAGCAGACGCTTTTTAATGATCCGAGCACGGTCAGAGAAGACCCGAATTACAATCGGAATGTGCTGACTGACGGAATCAGCCGTCTGGAAATCAATTCGACACAGCGGCAGATTCAATTCCAGCATCGGAACCTGGCACAAAGCGCTTCTTATCAAACAGGCGAGCTGATTAAGAAAAGTTATAAATATTTAGAGGATACGGGAAGCTGGACGGATCATTATCAATTTTTCAATGTGAGTGATAACCAGCAGCTGAGTTTCTACATGTTTAAAGACCAAATGCCTGTCATCAACAGCACGTCTAAGCCTTTCGGATCCGGACCTGTTTTGACCCTGCAATGGGCCAATGACGAGGTTCTCAGCTACAAGCGGCCGAACTATGTTCTCGGACCGAATCCGATTAAAACAAAAGACGTAAAAATGATGAACGGCAATGAGGTTGTGTCTCTGCTGGAGCAGCAGGATAAATACGACGTGAATAAAATCGACCAGATCTTCCTGTCCTATCAAATGGTTTCTTCATCAACGAATGATCTCGTTGAACTGGAACCCGTCTGGAGTATGAAAATCAACGGGAAGATCGTCCCGATTACGAAAGATCTGCTGGGGAAGGAGGAGGACGATAATGGAGTGGAATAAGACAAAAACGATCTTCATCATTGCCTTCCTCATCCTCGATATTTTTCTCGGCTATCAGTTTTTTGAAAAACGCTCGAGCAGTGAATACGAAGTGATTAAAAATTCAAACGTGGAAAAAGACATGGAGATGGATCATATCACATTCGGCAACCTGTCTTCTGATTCCGCGACGGGCTACCGGCTGACGGCGGGCCAAAAGGTATTTACCGCTGAAGATATTGATGCTTTGAAAGATCAAAAGCCTTTAATGGAGATGCCGGCGGATGATCACAAGGTTACGACGCTGAAAATGAAATTTACCGATCCGGTCGGTTTATCGAAGCAAAAAACGCAGGAGGATGCGGAATCGCTCGTCAGCTCTAAAGTAACCGGCGGCGAAAAATATAAACTGTGGAAAGTCGACAAGGATAAAAAACAGATCATTTTTTACCAGATGTATGACGGCCAGTTTATTTATCAGGATTTTGACTCGTCCACGGATGCGATCGGACAGGTGATTCTGCATCTGAACGATAAAAACGAGGTCGTATCTTACGAGCAGACCATGCTGGAGTCATTCAAGCGAATCCAGACGGAGAGCCTGATTCCTGAGCTTGATGCGGTCGAATTATTGTATTCTCAAAATTACTTAAAAGCAAATTGCGCCGTTAAAAGCGTTAAGTTCGGCTATATTGCCCAATATCCGCTGACAAGTACGCAGGTGCTGGCGCCGGTATGGAGAATTACAATTGAAGATAAGTCAAAAGGGACGAAGAAAAAGACACTGCAAACGTACACTGTGAACGCATTGGAAAGCACAGTCATTGATAACAATCAAAATAAATAATGGAGTGAGACACAATGGGCTTGCAATTTAGCGTGCTTGCGAGCGGGAGTACCGGAAACGCGTTTTATCTGGAGACAGAGGAGCACTCTTTTCTGGTGGATGCCGGCCTGAGCGGTAAAGCGATGGACGGGCTGATGGAGAGAATCGGCCGCAAGATAGACGACGTCGACGGCATCTTTGTCACTCACGAGCACAGCGACCATATTAAAGGGCTCGGCGTCATTGCGAGAAAGTACGGTCTTCCCGTCTACGCGAATGAAAAGACGTGGAAAGCGATGGAGAATCAGATCGGCAAGCTGGATACCGGACAAAAGTTTTTGTTCCCGATGGAAAGCGTGAAATCCTTCGGCGGGCTTGATGTTGAGTCATTCGGCGTCTCTCATGACGCGGCCGAGCCGATGTTTTATGTTTTCCACTACCAAGGCAGAAAGCTCGCGCTGATGACGGACACCGGGTATGTGAGCGACAGAATGAAAGGCATTATCCGTTCGGCCAATGTGTTTGTGTTTGAAAGCAATCATGATGTCGGCATGCTGCAAATGGGCAGATACCCTTGGAGCATTAAGCGGCGGATTTTAAGCGATGTCGGCCACGTCTCGAATGAAGACGCGGCGCTCGCCATGACTGATGTCATCGGCGACGGCACATCGCGCATCTATTTGGCGCATCTGAGCCAGGACAACAATATGAAGGAACTGGCGAGAATGTCCGTGCAGCAGACATTGGCTGCGAAAGGATTTGTCGCCGGGGAAACGTTTCAGTTATTTGATACCGATCCGAAAATCCCGACGCCGCTGTGCGCCGTGTAATTTTTCCAAATGAATCATGATTATTAATCCGCGATCTGACCCACACTATAAGCAAATCGAGTACTCTTGAAAGGATTTGAGATAGGGTGGATTATAATCGCGATGATGAACAGTACGCCTCCGAACAGCCCCGCCGCAGCAAGAGAGGGTACTTTCTATCAAGTCTGATCGGCGTCATCGTCGGGGCCGCGCTCATGGCTTTCCTGCTGCCGTACTGGACAGGCGGAGACCATGGAGAAAGCAGAAAAAGCACCAGCCAGCGTCTCGGCAGCGAACAGGTGAAAACAGTCAACGTAAATGTCAACGATGCTGTCACGAATATGGTCAGCCGTGTATCAGATTCGGTAGTCGGTGTTCTCAATATCCAAAAGACCGATATTTGGGGAGAGGGCGGCGAAGCGGGAAGCGGGTCGGGCGTCATTTACAAAAAGAACGGAAACACTTCTTATATCGTAACCAATCACCATGTCATTGCAGGTGCGACTGAAATTGAGATCAGCCTGAAGGATGGCTCACGCGTGCCTGCTGAGCTGATCGGGAGCGACCGTCTGATGGATCTCGCCGTGCTGAAGGTGAAGTCTGATAAAATCAAATCGGCCGCCCAGTTCGGCAATTCTGATCAAGTCAAAGTCGGAGAACCGGTCATTGCGATCGGAAATCCGCTCGGGCTTGAATTTGCGGGATCAGTGACACAGGGGATCATTTCAGGCACGGAAAGGGCAGTGCCCGTTGACTCAAACGGCGACGGACAGCCGGATTGGAATGCGGAAGTGCTGCAGACCGACGCCGCGATTAATCCCGGCAACAGCGGAGGCGCTTTGATGAATATATCGGGCAAGGTGGTCGGCATCAATTCAATGAAGATCGCTGAATCCGCCGTTGAAGGCATCGGCCTGTCCATCCCGTCAAAGCTTGTCATTCCCGTTATTCAGGATTTAGAAAAATACGGAGAAGTCAGACGGCCTTTCCTCGGTATTGAGATGAAATCCTTAACGGATATTGCGAGCTACCATTGGAGCCAAACGCTGAAACTTCCGAAAGGCGTTAAAACCGGGGCGGTCATTATGGGTGTCGACGCGTTTTCACCGGCCGGAAAAGCGGGTTTGAAAAAGCTCGACGTGATTACCGGGTTCGACGGACATAAGGTCAATGACGTTGTGGATCTCCGTGAGCGCCTGTATCGCAAAAAGATCGGCGACCGTGTGAACATCACGTTTTACCGTTCGGGAAAGAAAAAAACAGCGGAAGTTAAACTGACAGAAGCGGATCGATTACAGAAATAAAAAAACAGCCCGGATTTCCGGGCTGTTTTTTATTGATTTATTTGTTAATATTATACTATTATGAAACAGGGAGGTGAAACACATGAAAACGGCTGATGTGGTCATCGTATTGAATGAAATTGAAGGTGAATGTGAAGGAAGAATTATTTTAGAATGCAGAATTTAAGAAAATGAAACATGTCATATCAAACGTCCTTTTTCGGGGCGCTTTTTTATGCCTTTTTTCAGAAGCCATAAAAAAAGAACTGAACGTGGGTCACAACACGTTCAGTTAAAAATGGGTATATGTAGAAAAAGGAGACGTGAACCTAGAACTGGTGCTGCTGAATTGAAGCGTAGATAATGATTTTTATTTGCAGATGGCTCCGTTTTCAGCGTTTCCTTTCACCAATTCAGCTTAGATTCCGTTTTGTTTCAGATAAAAGCGAATAATAGAAGGGGAAGCGAAAAAAATAAACACAGGCTGATACATCTAAGGAGAGACTGCATCATGGAAAAGTTGAAAGGCATCAAGCTGAGTGCAGACGGCGAGTCTGCACTCATTGATTCTTTAACGATGGGGCTTCATTACGGAACGGTCCTCGGGGAAGACAATATCGTCGAGGTGTACACCCGTTCTTTGCGCGAAAAGCTGAAGGACAAAGAACACAAGGTGATTCGCACGGTTCGGGGCGCCGGGTACAGGGTGGATCTGGCATGAAACGGCTGTACAGAACCCTGCGATTCCAGCTCCTGTTCAGGTCACTGGCGATTTTGGCTTTGCTGTTATGTTTCATCGGCGGCACTCAGTACATGTTTATGACACGGACGATGTATGAAAATCAGGCGATCAGCATTCAGAGTGATATCAATTCAATGGATCAAAGCGTATGGAGGTCAATCAAAACCCTTGCCCGTTCCGAAACACCGGCTCATCCGAATTTGATTTACCCCGGTGTGACGGTTGCTTTTATCAATCAATCATACAAGATGTCTGTTTTATCAGAAGACCCGAACGCGGGGGCCGCTCCTTCTTTCCCGAAAAAAGTGTACCGGGATGCGCTGACAGATACAATGGCGCTTCACTATCAGGTGGCTCACAATAAGGCGGGTGAGGAAATCATCGTCGTGTTTCAGGCGATTTCCGTTGACGGAAGGCAGGCGGGAGTTGTGCAGATGAGCACGCTGACCCAGCCTCTGAATGATTCGCTTTTCCGCCAGATCAGCATTTTCGCGGTGCTTTCCTTTGCCGCTTTGGTCATCGGCCTGTTTGTTTTTTTGCCGGTGATCCGGCTCACACTCAAGCCGCTGTCCCGCATTGTGCGTTTGATGGGTGACATTCATGCCGGCAGTCTCGATAAGCGGCTGCCGATTGATAAAAGGCAGGCAGAAATTGAGTCGCTGGGCATCTCCATCAATCAGATGCTGGAACGGATTGAAACCTCTTTTCAGGCGGAAAAAGAAGAGAAGGAACGAATCCGGCAGTTTGTATCAGACGCATCGCATGAGCTGAGAACGCCGCTTACCTCCATTCACGGCTGTATCGAAATGTTAATGCGAGGAGCGGCGGAGAAGCCGGAGCAGAAAGAAAAAGCGCTTCAAAGCATGTACGCGGAATCCGCCAGGGCGAATAAGCTGATAGAGGATCTTTTGTTTCTCGCGAAGATTGACCGGGTGCCGAGCTTTGAAATGAAAAAAGGCGCATTGGGAGACGTCATTTTGGAAATGGAGGCTCAGCTGAAGCTGCTCGCGAGAAACCGGAAGCTCGAGTTCTTTGTCGATCAAAAGATAGAAGCCGTTTTTGACAAAGACAAAATGAAGCAGGCCATTCTCAACCTCTTTTACAATGCGGTGCAGCATACGGATGAAGACACGGGTGTCATCACCGTCTCCCTGCAGAAAGACGGAGGAATCATGCTTATGATTGCGGATAACGGAACGGGAATCGCTCCGGAGCATGTGCCTCATTTGTTTGACCGGTTTTACAGGGCGGAAACCTCCCGATCCCGTCAATCCGGCGGCGCGGGGCTGGGTCTTGCCATTACAAAAACCATTATCGACAGTCACAACGGAACAATTGAAGTGAAAAGTGAGCAGGGAAAAGGCTCCGTGTTCATCATCCGGCTGCCGGGATAAACCGGGAAGCAGGAAGAAATATCACAATTTATATGTAAATTCTAAATTTTCAAAAAATAACTTGTCCTTTTCCAATATTGGTGATAATATCTAGTTATTGGTAAAGGGGGTGTGTACTGATGAAGATTGAAGAACTTGATCTTGATACAGAAACAGCAAGCTTGGTGCATCGCTGCTAGTAAAGCCGTGACTCCCCTCATTGGGGAGTTATTATCTTTCAGGGGGTATGTCATGATGTCAACGGACTGTAAGCGCTGGAAGTTTAAAGACAGCGTGCAGGTGCTGACCTACACGGCGCATATTATCATTCAAAATCGAAAGGCGATTAAGCTTGCGCATACGAGTGAGATCAAAGAGGCGGTTGAACGGCTGATCATCGGCTGTGAAAAACAAGAGCTTTCTGATCTTCTGGGAGAGGAAGCGGGAAACCATTTTTTCGATGCATTAATGAAATTGGATGCTTTAATAGAGCCATGGCAAAACGGCCGTGAAGGCCGCATCACTGAAAAGCAGCTGTACCATTTTGAGAAATACAACCAAAACCCCAATCTGATCCAAAAGAGATTAGACGGCAGCAGGGCAGCGATCGTGGGTCTGGGGGGCGTCGGAACGATCATTCTTCAAAATCTTTTGGCGGCGGGCATGCAGCATTTTATTCTCATTGATTTCGATGCCGTATCAGTACATAACCTGAACAGACAATTCGTCTATAATCAATCTTCTGTAGGCAAATTAAAGATCTCAGAATGCAAAGATTATATTGCGGGTATCAATCCCCATGCGGACGCAGCACTTTACCATCAGGAAATTACACAGCCGCAGGACCTGCGTGTGTTAGATCCGTACGAAATTGATATCGTCATAAATGCTGCTGACAAACCCCATAACATTTCTGAATGGGTTTACCGGTATTGTAAGGAGCGGAATATTGCATTTATGACCGGGGGTGTCGGCAGCTTCAGCGGCCAATGGGGGCCTCTGCTCACGCCTGTATCCTATCAATCCGGCGTCACCTATGAAAAAAACTTGCCGGCCGGACTTCTGAACTGTTACCCCGATGAACCGATCAAAGGTTCCTTAGGAGCGACAAACGGTATTATATCCTCGTTTATGTCTCATGACATTATCACATACCTTGCAGGCGGAAGCCCGAAATCCCTGAATACCCGCATCGGCCTGGACTTTGACGGCCTTCATATTACAGAAACGAAACTTTCTCAAAAGGAAAGCGCTTTATGAAGACGATGCATCGTACGGCGAGAAAACCGGGCGACCCTCTGAAAATAGAAATCGACACAAGCCCGATACGCTTGAACCCATTAGATACGCAGGATTACACAAGCAAGATGATGTGCAGCATTATGTATGAAAGTCTGCAGGACGGCTATAACTGCCGGATCATCCGCAAAGATCCCCGCACCTGTCAGGTGGACATTCACCCGGACTATTTAGGTGACGCCGAGGGTGTGGTTCAAACGATCATCTATCATCTGACGAAAGAAAATCAAAGCCCCCATCTTGGCAGTTTCCTGAACATAAAACAGGCCGTTCCGTATGTAAAAGGCCTCGTCTCATCCGATCAGCTCGGGGTGAACGTAACAGGCGAAAAACGCTTTGAAGTCACCTTGGACGAGCCGTCTGATGAAATAGAAGCCGTTTTGCAGAGCAGCTTTCTGATTCCGGGGACCGCCGGGGGCGATGTGCCGGAAAACGGCCCGTACCGATTCAAGCGCACGTTTGAGAAGGGGCTGGAATTTGAGCGGAATCCGCAATATAAAATGACGCCCGCGGATCACCGCACGGTTCAGACCATCCAATTTATTTTGAATGATGATCTGGAAAAAAGCATCGGGCTGTACGAAGCGAATCAAACGGACGTGACCTGCCACACCCAATTTCATCATTCAAACATGAGGTATCGGCAGTATGCTGATTTTAAAGAAAATCATTTGCCGATGTTATTTACCTTCAAGGTAAAGGACGACATGCTGAGAACTTTCATTCAGCATTATTTTGATAAACAAAAGCTGGCCGGGGATTTGGGGCATATCATCACACCGACTGATTCACTGATCGGTATATGGGAAAGCGGGAGGACACCGCAGAAAGATCCGCCCCTTTTGACAAGAGAAGAACCGATCCGAATCGTTTATGCCGATTATTATCCCAACGGAGAGATCATTGAAAGGCTGGCTGATTTGTTTCGACGGGCCGGAGCGGACGTGTCCGTCTCCCGCGTCAGTCATTTCAATGATTATTACCATATGGATAAAAGCCGGTTTGATATTGAGCTCCATTTGTTCCTGCCGGCTTACATGCATGAGCTGAGCTATATCAAATATTTCATCCGCGACATCAGCGATCCAGGGAAGAAAAAAACGATCATTGATGCCGTAGGATCTGAAAAAAAGAAGGAACTTTTTGGGTTATTCGAGAATACAACTCATTATTGCCCAATTTGTTTTGGGAAAAGTCTGTATCTGCAAGATCCATGTATAGAGGGTTTTAGTGTAAAGACTGACGGGCTCCTTTCTGTTCATGATGTTAAATGCAGATAGCTGGAAAGGGGTATTCATTTGCGGAATCGAAATTTGCTTTACTTCTCCGGTTTTTTCGGAAACTTCTTTTTCGAACGGGGAATTTGGATTTTATATTTAACAAGCATGAATTATTCATTGTTTCTAGTGGGCATCCTGCAATCGGTCCTGAATTTGGCGATGTTTCTGGCGGAAGTGCCGAGCGGCGTCATCTCGGACAGAATCGGGAGAAAAAAATCGCTCTTGCTCGGCCATTTTATGGTCATTGTCTATTTGGTGATGTTCCTGAGCTTCCATAACTTCATCGCCCTCTTCATCGCCCATATTATATACGGTATCGGGCTGACGTTTATATCAGGAACGGATCATGCCTTTTTGTTTGATTCACTGAAAGAACAAGGGAAAGAAAAATGGTACGGCAAATCCATCGGAAATTATAACGGACTTGTCATACTCGGTCTTGCGATCGCCATGGGCATCGGCGGCTACTTGCAGGAAATATCATGGTCGTATGTGTTTATCGCCGGGATTGTCACTCAGCTGATTGCAATGGCGGTCATTACACAGCTGACGGAAATCAAATTTGAAAACAGTGAACACGAAACGCAGACGGTCGGTGACATCTTAAAAGAAGTCAAAGATTTCTTCAGGCTGAACAAAGCCTTTAAATATCTGGTGCTGTCACTCTCCGTTTTCTTTGCGATTACATCGGTTTTTTATATGTACGGACAAGATCTGTTAAGTCAGGAAGGGCTGTCCGTGCGCAATATATCCATTATTTTTGCGGGACTGTCCATCTTGCAGGCGCTGTGCTCCATCTTTTCTTCCAAGCCGGCGGAAAAATTCACGCCGAGGCGCGTGCTTCTGCTGACATTCTGCATCATCGGGGCGGCCTACCTGTTTATACCTTCGGACAGTCTGTACGTGACGATTGCAGCTTTTGTCGTCATTAACGCGCTCTATGATGTGATAGAACCCGTATCCAGTCAGGTGGTGAATAATGAGATTCCGTCCAGAACGAGAGCCACGCTGCTGTCCATTATCAGTTTGATGACCTCGCTCTTCATGTTCATTGCCTTTCCGTTTATCGGATTCTTAACGGACTATTTTGATTCAGCTTTGCTGCTGACCGCAATCGGGGTATTATCCATCTTATTGTCGCTGTTTATGATGCTCAGCTTTTACAAACTGAAAGCGAGCGTCGCCATCCAGAATAAAGTCGAGCTTTGAACCAGAATGACAAAGGGATGATGTGAGTTGCTGAATATTCATAATCTTACGGTAAATTTAGCGGGAGATACCATTTTCAAACAAGTTTCTTTTTTCATCAATGAAGGCGAAAAAGTGCTTGTGGCCGGGCCGAACGGCTCCGGCAAAAGCACGCTGTTCAGGGTGCTTTCCGGAGAGCTTGAGGCAGATGAAGGAACGATTGCGATCAACAAAGGGGCGAAGGTCGGTTTGCTGAAGCAGATCGCTGATCCCCATGAGGATCTGACGTTGTATCAATATCTGGAAAAATCGTTTGAAGCTCTCGCGGCGATCCAGAAGGAAATGAAGGCCATTGAGCTGAAGCTTTCGGAACCGATGAGTGATGACGAGCTGACTGCTTTATTGGAAAAGTACAGTCAATACACGGAAACATTTGAGCGGAACAACGGCTACCAGATGCATGCGATGATTGACGAGGTATGCAACGGGCTCAGCCTCAGCGAATTAAAGGATCAGCCGTTTTCAAAGCTGAGCGGCGGCGAAAAAACAAAAGCCGGCCTTGCCGAAATTTTAATCCGCAACGACGACGTTATACTGCTGGACGAGCCGACCAACCATTTGGATGTCCATGCGATTGAGTGGCTTGAAGGGTTTATTAAAAAATCGAACAAAACCATTCTGTTTACGACCCACGATAAAACGTTTGCCGACCAAACGGCGATGAAGGTGCTCGAGATTGACGATACCGAGGTGAAGATTTGGCCTTACGGATTCAGCGAATACTTGAAAAAGCGGGAAGAATTCATCATCGCCCAGTTTGAGAAATATGAAGAACAGCAGAGAAAAATACAGAAGATGAAGGAATCCATCGCCCAGCTGAGAGAATGGGCCAACCGCTCAAATCCGCCGTCTGTCGGCCTGCACAGACGCGCGAATAATATGGAAAAGGCGCTGAAAAGGATCGAGCTGATCAATAAGCCGGTCCGGACGGAGCAAAAATTAAAAAACGCATTTCAGGAAGCGGGCGCCGGTTCAAAAGATATTGTGTTCATTGAAAACGGAAAGGTGACCAACGGATCTTCCCTTTTATATCAAAATGTGAATCTGCGCATAAAGCATAAAGACAGAATCGGCATCGTCGGCAGAAACGGCGTCGGCAAAACAACGCTGATCCGCTGCATCATCGGGGAAAGAGAACTGTCGGACGGCACCATTAAAGTGGGAGAAAATCTTAAGATAGGCTACATTGATCAAAAGAGCCATGTAGGAGATTCGAGTCAGACGATTCTGCAATTTTTTAAAGAAAATCTGCTGACTGAAGAGGGCATGGCCCGGAATATGCTGGCCAAGTACGGATTTTACGGGTCGTCGGTCTTTAAAAAACTTTCCGTCCTGTCGGGCGGTGAGAGAATCAGGCTGAAGCTGTCCATCTTAATGGAAAAAAAGCTGAATGTCCTGATCCTGGATGAGCCGACCAACCACTTGGATATTGAATCTCAGGAAATTCTCGAAAACAGCCTGATGCAGTTTCAAGGCACCATCATCTGCGTTTCTCACGACAGAAACCTGCTGGAGAAGTTCAACAAGATTTTCTGGCTTGAGAATCAAAACGTCACCATCTTTTCAGGTCCATACAGTTACGCCAAACAAAAAAAACGGCAGATTGCCGAATAAAAGGGGAATGGATATGACCATTGACAGACTGACAATCAATGAGTTATCGTACGATCTTTTTGTAAGCGAGTATGCTGATAAGAAACCTTTTATTTTGACGGGGGCAATGGATCACTGGGAATGCAGGCCGTGGACGCTTGAATACATTGATGAACACTATGGAGACAGAATGGTCACCATCCGGAAATCAGATATCGAAGGGGTCAAAACGTTTAAACAAGTAAAGCTTTCCAACTATATCGAGTACATTGATCAGAATGATGACAAATGGTACTGTGACTGGAATTTTACGCAGCTGAACCAAAATGACTTAGACCTTGTCTATTCCGCACCCGAGTATTTTACAAAAGACACATTGAGAGCGGATGAAGAAACGGGACGGGACTGGAAATGGTTCTTTCTCGGTTCTAAGCAGACAGGCACACCGCTGCATCAGGATTTTAACAACACGCACGCGTGGAACGGCGTCATTTTCGGGGAGAAGGAATGGATCTTCTATCATCCGGACGACTCTCCGTATTTGTACGAAGGAAATATCAATGTCTTTGATGAAAAAGACATTGAGCAAAAACCGCTGGTGCAAAAGGCCTCTCCGATCCGCTTCAGACAAAAGGCGGGAGAAATCATTTACGCGCCGCGCCATTGGTGGCATCAAGTCGAGAATACGGAACATACATTGGCAGTGAGTGAGAACTTTTGGTTTACCGGAGAGCGGCTTGCCAATCAGATATAAACGAAAGGCTGAGGAGCAACTCAGCCTTTTTTTGTATGGATTTATTTCATCCGGTCCAGACCGAATTTTTTCAGGCGGTATTGCAGGCTCTGTCTGCTGATTCCGAGCTCGTTTGCCGTTTTGGATATGTTATTGCCGTGTTTTCTCAGGATCTTTTCGATCATGTATTTTTCGAAGTTTTCCATTTTGTCTTTTAAATCGGTGCCGGGCTGGGTGCTTGCGGCGGCTTTGGTTTCCGTGTCAGCCGGTTTGATTTTCATGCGGTATTGATAAGGCAGGTGGGCCGCCGTAATTGTCGTTTCATCCGTCATAAAGTTCATGGCGCCTTCAATCATATGTTCAAGCTCGCGAATGTTGCCCGGCCAGTCATATTCCAAGAAGAATCGCTGCACATCGTCACTGATCGAATCGACATGCATTTGGAACAGGTGATTGTTTTTCTGGATAAAGACTTCGGCCAGAGGCAGAATGTCCTCCTTGCGCTCCCGGAGCGGGGGAATGATCAGTGTGACAACGCTTAAGCGGTAGTATAAATCTTTGCGCAGCCGCTCTTCCGAAATGGCGGTGATCGGGTCTTCATTCATCGTGGCGATGATGCGGACGTCAATCGGTTTGTCCTGCGCTGATCCGATGCGCCTGATTTTCTTTTCCTGAAGGGCGCGGAGCAGTTTTGCCTGCAGGCTGAGATTGAGCGAGTTGATCTCATCGAGGAGCAGGGTGCCTCCCTGCGCCTGCTCAAATAAGCCGGGCTGGTCGATGGCTCCGGTAAAGGCGCCTTTTTTCGTGCCGAATAAAATACTTTCGACCAGGCTATCCGGCAGGGCGGCGCAGTTTTGTGAGATGAACGGGGCGCCTGAGCGCTGGCTGCCGTTGTGAATGCTTTGGGCGAACAGTTCCTTGCCCGTTCCCGTCTCGCCGGCCAAAAGCACCGATGATGATGTGCGGGTTGCCCGTTTCGCGTTTTCGATGACTTCCCGAATGACCGGGCTGTTGCCGAGAATACTGTCAAACGTGTAGCTGTTCTGTTCTTTCCTGTGCATGTTCTCCCTGATCAGCCGTTCGAGCTTGGTGACGTCCTTGGCGATTTCCACGGCTCCCTTGATCTCGCCGTTTTGCACAATCGGGAAGGTGTGGTTGATCGTCGTGATTTCCTGGCCTTTGTTATTGAAATAGCTTTGCTTCACGTTTTTAATCGTTTTGCCTTCTTGAAGGGCCTGAACGAGCGTGCTGTCCTGCTGATTGGAAAACATAAATACATCAGTCAGGTTTTTATGCAGGACGTCCCGTTCATCCATATCTTCAATCTGCATCATTTTCTTATTGTAAATGACGGTGCTGCCCTTTTCGTCCACCACATGCAGCCCGACATCAATCTCTTCCAGAATGCTTTGTAACACGAGTGTGTAAAATTCGCTGGTTGTGTGCAGGTCAATTCCCCCTCTCAATCGTCTTAACATTCATTATTTTAAAATAAATCGAACGGGAAACGCAAAAAAATTTTGCGCTTGGACGATGTTTAAAAGTAAATGGAAATTGAGGTAATAAAACCATTGACTTTTTTAGGGAAATGGTTGATATTTAGATATATACTTAAATATCTAAATCATGTATGTATGAGAGGGGGAAAGTTTTTGAATAAAGCTTTTAAAGCACTGGCCGATCCTACAAGGAGAAGAATTTTGGATTTATTAAAGAAACAAGACATGACGGCTGGAGAAATTGCGGAACACTTCGACATGTCAAAACCCAGTATTTCTCATCACCTTACCATATTGAAAAATACTGATTTGGTTCACGATGAGAGGAAAGGCCAATTTATTATGTATTCATTAAATACCACTGTATTACAGGATCTTATAGGCTGGTTCTTTTCTCTGACTGATTCAGAACATGATAATAAGAAAGGCGGGGAATCATGAAAAAATATCTCTTTTCGGCAGGAATCATAGTTTTAACTGTTTTCACATGGGTTTGCACATATTCATCTTTACCGGACAATTTGGCGACACACTGGGGATTAAACGGAAGTGCAAATGATTACCAAACGAAAGCTAATGCGATGATGATGCTTATTGGCATCATGATTATTCTATATATTTTAATGGTTATCATCCCTAAGATTGATCCTAAAAATAACTACAAAACGTTTATCCGGCCATATATGGCTATCTTTAATACAATGTTTGCGGTTCTGTTTGTCATTAATCTGATTACCATCTTGACCGGCCTGGGATATGATCTCCCTATATCTTATTTAGGAAACTTTATAGTGGGAGTCATTTTCATGGTGTTTGGAAACTTCATTCAGATCGTTAAGCCTAATTTCTTTTTAGGGATAAGAACACCTTGGACGCTGAGCAGTGAAAGAGTTTGGAAGGATACACACAGGGTCAGTTCGAAACTTTTTGTCTTAGCGGGCATGCTCATGATGCTTGCAGCTTTTTTGCCGCCGGTGTATAGAGTGTCAGTCATTTTCATGGCTGCAATCGGCTGTATCATATTATCTTTACTATATTCTTACATTGTATATCAGAGACAATTGAATAAATAACTGTTGAGTAGGAGCAATCTAATTGGATTGCTCCTATTTTGTCAGCGGGAAACGCAAAAAAATTTTGCGCTTGGCTGAAGTTTGCACGCAAACTGCCGGAAAATTTTGCGGGAAAAGAAAGAATGCTGGCGAAACATCCCGTTTTTTCGGATTGGCACGGAACTTGCTTTATAAAAAGGGAAAGCAAGATCTAATGTTGAATGATTACAAAACAAGGGGGAATCAGATTATGTCAGCTTTCACAAAATCTCAAGAAATTATCAGCCAAACTTCACATTACGGCGCGAACAACTATCATCCTCTGCCGATTGTTATTTCCGAAGCGCAGGGTGTTTGGGTAAAAGACCCTGAAGGTAATCAATATATGGATATGCTGAGTGCTTATTCTGCGGTGAACCAGGGGCACAGACATCCGAAGATCATTCAGGCGCTGAAGGATCAGGCGGATAAAATCACTCTGACGTCACGCGCGTTCCATAATGATCAGCTCGGTCCGTTTTATGAGAAAACAGCCAAGCTGACCGGAAAAGATATGATTCTGCCGATGAATACGGGGGCGGAAGCTGTTGAATCCGCTGTCAAAGCGGCGAGACGCTGGGCATATGAGGTCAAAGGAGTAGCGGATAATCAGGCGGAAATCATTGCGTGTATCGGCAACTTCCACGGCAGAACGATGCTTGCGGTATCCCTTTCTTCAGAAGATGAGTATAAACGCGGTTTCGGACCTATGCTTCCGGGTATAAAATTAATTCCATACGGAGACGCAGAAGCGCTGCGCAGGGCGATCACGCCGAACACAGCCGCTTTCTTATTCGAACCGATTCAGGGAGAAGCGGGCATCGTCATTCCGCCGGAAGGATTTTTACAAGAAGCGGCCGCCATTTGTAAGGAAGAAAATGTGCTTCTGATCGCTGATGAAATTCAGACGGGACTCGGCCGCACAGGGAAAACATTCGCGGTTGACTGGGAAAATATCGTACCGGATATGTTCATCTTAGGCAAAGCGCTCGGCGGGGGCGTCTTCCCGATTTCGTGCATCGCGGCGAACCGTGACATTCTCGGCGTGTTTAACCCGGGTTCCCACGGCTCGACATTCGGCGGAAACCCGCTCGCTTGCGCGGTATCGCTCGCATCTCTTGAAGTCCTTGAGGAAGAAGGGCTGGCAGAGCGTTCCCTTCAGCTTGGCCGTTATTTTAAAGAAGAGCTTGAGAAAATCGATAACCCGATCATAAAAGACGTGCGCGGACGCGGCCTGTTTATCGGCGTTGAACTGACAGAAGCGGCCCGCCCGTACTGTGAAAAGCTGAAAGGCGAAGGGCTTTTATGCAAAGAAACACATGATACCGTGATCCGTTTTGCACCGCCGTTAATGATTTCCAAGGAAGACTTGGACTGGGCGATCCAAAAGATCACAAACGTGCTTCAAAACGCGTAAAACCTTGATGCGGCAATGCTTTCCCTCGGCTTGTATGGAATTTACAAATAAAAAATTCAGCACACTCTATTTGCGCGGCGACAGTATTTTAGTATAATGTATCTTTATGTACGAAAATGAATTTCATATAACATTCATATACAAATAGAGGCTCTTTGGACAGCAAATCGGTTTCAAAGCACCGGCTTGGTTCCAATACAAGTTGCTGAAGGGGTGCAGAATAGTGAATACAAATCAAAAAGAGAATCAGCTTCAGCGCACAATGAAATCACGCCATTTGTTTATGATTTCTTTGGGCGGAGTGATCGGCACCGGGTTTTTCCTGAGTACCGGATTTACAATTAACCAGGCGGGACCGCTGGGCGCGGTTCTGTCTTATCTGGTCGGCGGTTTTATAATGTTTTTGACAATGCTCTGCTTAGGCGAGCTTGCGGTTGCCCTTCCCGTATCAGGGTCGTTTCAGACGTACGCAACCAAATTCATCAGCCCCGCTTTCGGTTTCGCATTCGGCTGGCTGTACTGGCTCGGCTGGGCGGTGACATGCGCCATTGAGTTTTTATCTGCGGGACAATTGATGCTCCGCTGGTTTCCGCATGTTCCCGTATGGGTGTGGTGCCTCGTCTTTGTCGGACTGATGTTTCTTTTGAACGCCATTACCACAAAAGCGTTCGCTGAGTCGGAATTTTGGTTTTCCGGTATTAAAATTTTAGTCATTCTGCTGTTTATTATTTTGGGCGGCGCCGCCATGTTCGGCCTGATTGACATGAAACACGGCGAGCAGGCTCCTTTCTTCTCTCATTTTTATGAGGATGGATTGTTTCCGAACGGCATTAAGGCTATGCTTATTACGATGATTACCGTAAACTTCGCGTTCCAGGGAACGGAGCTGATCGGGGTTGCCGCGGGAGAAAGTGAAAATCCCGAGAAAACGATTCCGCGCTCTATCCGGCAGACGGTGTGGAGAACGCTTGTCTTTTTCGTTCTCTCCATCATCGTCATTGCCGGCATGATTCCGTGGAAGCAGGCGGGAGTAGTCGAAAGCCCGTTTGTCGTGGTGTTTGAACAAATCGGTATTCCATATGCCGCCGATATTATGAACTTTGTTATCTTAATTGCGCTGCTCTCAGTGGCCAACTCAGGCCTGTTTGCATCGACGCGTATCCTATATGCCATGGCGAACGAAGGACAAGCCTTTAAATCACTCGGCAAAACAAATAAACGCGGGGTGCCGATGAACGCTCTGATCGTGACGCTGGCCGTCGCCTGCCTGTCACTGCTGTCTAAAGTGGCAGCGCCGGAAACCGTTTATATGTTTCTCTTATCATTAGCCGGACTAAGCGCGCAGGTCGGCTGGATTACGATTTCCCTGTCACAGCTGATGTTCAGACGGAAATACATCCGTGAAGGCGGCAAAGTGGAAGACCTGAAGTTTAAAACACCGCTGTACCCGGTGCTGCCTATTATCGGGCTGACGTTAAACACAGTTGTTCTGATCAGCCTCGCATTTGATTCAGAACAGCGGCTCGCCCTTTATTGCGGCATCCCGTTCATGGCGGTGTGCGTTATCGTCTATCATCTGTATGTAAAAAAGCATAAGCAGTCAGAAAAACAGATAGAGCTTTAAATCTTTTCGTGTCCAAGTCATCTTTGAGAAACCCGCACAGGACAACATACAACATGTTGAGGTGGAAAAACGGATGAACAAGAATATCTCAGTTATTGGAATGCCGATGGATTTAGGACAAGCACGCCGCGGAGTGGACATGGGCCCGAGCGCCATCCGCTACGCGCATCTCATTGAACGGTTATCTGACATGGGGTATGCGGTGGAAGACTTAGGCGACATCCCCGTCAATCGTGAAAAACTCAAAAATGATGAAGAGCTGAAAAATCTGAACTCTGTGCTCTCGGGGAACGAGCAGCTCGCCCAAAAGGTGGACAGCGTCATTGAGAATGAGCGGTTCCCTCTCGTCTTGGGCGGCGATCACAGCATCGCGATCGGAACGCTGACAGGAACGGCAAAGCACTATAAACAGCTCGGCGTCATCTGGTACGACGCGCACGGCGACTTAAATACCCTGGAAACATCGCCGTCAGGCAATATTCACGGAATGCCGCTGGCCGTCAGCCTCGGCGTCGGACACGACACGCTGGTGAACCTGGGCGGGTATGCCCCGAAAATCAAGCCGGAGAACGTCGTCATCATCGGCGCGAGATCGCTTGATGAAGGCGAGCGTGAATACATTAAGGAAACAGGCATGAAGGTCTATACGATGCATGAGATTGACCGCCTCGGCATGACAAAGGTCATTGAAGAAACCATTGACTACTTGTCAGACTGTGACGGCGTTCATCTCAGCCTTGACCTCGACGGCCTTGATCCGAGCGACGCACCCGGCGTAGGCACACCTGTCGTCGGCGGCATCAGCTACCGTGAAAGCCATTTGGCAATGGAGATGCTGTATGATGCCGACATCATCACTTCAGCTGAATTTGTCGAAGTCAACCCGATCCTCGATCACAAAAACAAAACCGGCAAAACAGCGGTCGAGCTGGTGGAATCTTTGTTAGGAAAAAAACTGTTATAAAATATGCGCCTCCGCACCTGCGGAGGTTTTTTTGTTGCCACGAGGAAACTAGCGGGCTGCCACCCTCTTTTTGAACCTGTAAATATGATATATTTATTACACAAAATGGGAAAGGGAGGTGTCCTGACAGATGGCTGAAGTGATGGCCCACGAAACAGTTGCGAAAAAAATCAGTGACTGGTATGAGGAAATCAAAAAGCACAACACCGAATCGGCTGAGGCGTTAAGAGAACAACTGCTTACGGATCTGCAAAATATGACACAAAATCAAACGGTGCTCCTTTATTTTAATTTAATTGATTCCCGCTATAAGCTTTTAATGGAAGAGTATGAGAAAACAGACGGCATTTTAAAAACGATCCAGCTGAACGCCGATAAAGAAAAAACAGACCAGATGATTCAATACTATTATTATTTCTTTTCCGGAATGCACGAGTTTTACCGTAAACGGTTTATGAATGCCATTAATTTTTACCGGATTGCTGAAAGCAGGCTCCGGCACATACCGAATGAGATTGAAAGAGCCGAGTTTAATTATCAAGTGGCGATTGCCTACTATGAAATCCGCCAAAACTACTTTGCGATGAACCACGCGGAAAAAGCGTTGGAGATCTACAAAGCCAATGAAATGTACGCGGTCAGAGAAGCACAGTGTTTAATGGTGATCGGCTGTAACAGAATGGACTTGTTTCACTATCAGAAAGCCGAAGAGCTCCTGCAGACGGCGGTTCATCAAGCCGCCAAAGCGGGCGATCCGCATATTAAGGCGCTCGCCCACTTTAATGCAGGCATTTGCTATGAAAGACAGGAAAAGCTTGAGGAGGCGCGGGTCGAGTTTGAAACGGCTCTCGATCAAAAGGAGCATTTGCGATCAGCGTATTCGGTGCGGAGTCTGTACATGCTGGCCAGAGTGTTATTGAAACAGGAACAGGCGGATGAGGGCCGGTTTTGGCTGCATAAAGCGCTGAATGCCGCTGAAGAAAAAAACGAGCCCGTATACACCCAAAAGCTGCGCATCTTACAGCATGTCTTTATTGACCGCAATGAAGAAGCGCTTGAATCAGCTTTCGCCGAGTTAAGAAGGAAAGAGCTGTGGAGTGACGTTTCCGACTTGTCGTATCAGGCCGCGGCGCATTTTAAAAAACAGGAGAATTACAAACCGGCGGCGAAGTATTTTCAAGAATCAATTGATGCCAATGACCAAATTTTGAGATTAACGGAGGGGATTCGTAATGAAAACATGTAAATTCATTGTACTCTCAGCAGCCTTGGCAAGTCTCATTTCGATTGGATTATTTGCGCAAACTGGTTCAACGGCACAAGCCGAACAAATCATAAAACCGGCGGAAAACGGAGCCTTCGGATAATACTGCATGATACCGCTTTCAGTCTGTGTATTGTAAGGAGTGATTCAATGGCTATCACGCTGCGGCCGATGACAGAACAAGAATTTCAGTCCTATCTCGCTCATTCAACCAAGCATTACGCTGAAGAAAAGGTAAAAGCGGGAACGTGGCTGCCTGACAAAGCGCCGGAATTAGCGGAGCTGGCGTTTAATGACCTGCTTCCTGACGGCTTGGAGACGGCCGATCACTATTTATGGACGCTGACATTGGACGGAAAGGAAAATGCCGGCTGGCTGTGGCTGCACGCCGATCCGGACCACCCGCAGCAGGACGCATTTATTTATGATTTCGGCCTTCATCCGCCTTTCCGCGGCAAAGGCTATGCGAAAGAGGCGCTCGCAAGGCTGGAGGACAAAGCCAAAGACCTGGGTGTCCGCAAGATTTCTCTCCATGTGTTCGCTCATAACGAAACGGCGCGGAAGCTGTATGAGAAGACCGGATTTCTGGAGACGGATGTCATCATGAGCAAAAAGCTGTCATGAAAAGAGGCCCGCACGATGGGGCCTCTTTTGTTATTCATCTAACAATGTCATCATGTGTTCCGGATAACGCTCGCCGGCCGCCGTGCCGATCGGAAACATCTCATCCAACCGCGCCTTCACATCCTCGGGAAGCACAATGTCGAGAGCGGCGAGGTTCTCTTCCAAGTAGTGTTTCTTTTTTGTACCCGGAATCGGAATAAGGTCATCGCCGTTTGCAAGAACCCATGCGAGCGCAAGCTGAGGCGCGGTGATATTCATTTCCCGGGCAATGGCGTTAAGTTTTTGGACGAGCCCAATATTCACCGCCAAATTGTCTCCCTGGAATCTCGGCGTTCTTCTTCTGTAATCATCGGCATCCAGCTGCTCGGCCGACGTCATCTTTCCGGAAAGAAAACCTCTGCCGAGCGGACTGTAAGGCACAAATGAAATGCCGAGCTCACGGCAGGCGGGCAGCACATGCTCCTCTGCTTCCCTGCTCCATAAAGAATATTCCGATTGAAGCGCGGCAATCGGGTGAATGCGGATGGCGCGCCTGATCGTTTCTGCGGAAGCCTCTGACAATCCGATATACCTCACCTTTCCTTCGTCTATCAGCTCCTTCATGGCGCCGACGGTTTCTTCAATCGGCACCCGCGGATCAACCCGGTGCAGATAGTAAAGGTCGATATAATCCGTCCCGAGACGTTTCAGACTGGCATCACACGCTTTTTTCACATAATCGGGCCGTCCGTTAATTTCGATAAACTCACCCTTTTCGCTTCGGACATAACCGAATTTCGTCGCGAGGTAAAGCTCCTTTCTGAATGGGGCGAGTGCTCTGCCGACAAGCTCTTCATTTGCACCCAATCCATATTGATCAGCCGTATCAAACAAATTCACGCCGAGATGAACGGCATGATGCAGTGTGGAAATCGACTCTTCCTCACTCTGGCTGCCGTAGTATTCCGACATGCCCATGCACCCTAACCCCATTGCGGAAACCCGCATCGAACCGATCGTTCTGTCCTTCATATGTCCTCCCCCTTTCTTGTATGATAACTGGATTTCCTGATATTTGAAAATGATTTATGCATATGATTTACATATTGTTATAAAATTTTTAAAAATCTGTAAATTATCTATTTTTTTATCGCAATTCCGTCATATAATACAAATGTGGAAAAATTATACTCAAAGAAAAGAGGCGAAGTAATATGTGTAAAAAGCTGTTCAAAGCCATCCTCCCGTTTGCCCTGTCATTCACCATGGTTCTGTCGTTCTCCGGTTTGAATGTAAAAGCGAAAGAAACAGAAGCAGCCCGCTACGCAAAAGAAATCGCAGACCTTCAGCAGGGCACGACTCCTCAAGACGTTCTCCAATCCGCCAAAGAGCTTGCCAAACAGAAGCACGTTTCAACAGAAGCAATTCTCAAGCAGTTTCATCAAGAAATCACGGCAGACAAGGTGCAGGGAAATGTAACCGCTTCCAAAGAAGGGCTCTCTGCGATGGGCGGATCGTCAGGAACCAAAAAACTTCCGAAAAGCACAAAAGGCAATATTTATTACACGAACTCATACACGGCTTATTACAACCACGGGCATGTCGGCATGTATTCATCCGCTGATAAAATTGTTGAATCCGTGCCGGGAGACGGTGTCCGCCAGATTGCTTATAACGGCAGAGAAGTCGAAGACAATTCAATCGTTCAGACCGTGAAAGTTACCGATGCCCAAAAACAAGCCGCCGCTGACTGGGCTGTATCAAGAGTCGGTGATGAGTACTCCTTCAACTTCGTCAATAACAGAAATACGGGCCATGAAGGCGCCAAAAACTGCTCAAAACTGCTGTGGTCGGCATTCCTCTTAAAAGCCGGGATTGATATCGACTCTAATGGCGGCTTAGGCGTATACCCGCGCGACATCACAAGCTCGTCCTACACAACCACGATTCTGACCATTCACTAAGGAGAACAACGTGAAAAAAATCATCTGGATACCCTTAGTGATCATCGCCGCCGCAGCGGTCTTATGCTTCTTCTATTTCCGCACGGAAGATCCTGCGGAGGTTGCGAGAGACACATTAAATGACCCTGATTTTCTGAAAGATAAAGAGGCGCTGCTGTATTTCTCCACGGCGGCTGACCAAGACACGTTCGGCGGCGGAAAAAGCTACGCCCTCTTCGCCGATGACAAAGGACGGCTCTCTTCTTATCACATGAAGGGGCTTGAGCTCGGATCGGCCAAAGTGCATGACGGCAGCGTGCTGCTGGAGGACAAAAAAGGAATCTATACCGTTCAGGACGGCCTTCACACGTATAAAAGAGCGTACCAGCATACGGGAGACAGCGCGGGATATATCGAACGGGCGAAAGGCTTTTACACGCTGTATAATTCGGGCTACGACAAGAGCGGCGGCAGCTATCGCTCAGAGCTGTACCGCCAGATTGACGGCAAGTGGAAGCAAAACGTCATCCCGCACTACATCCGCGCTTCAGGCTTTTTTAAAGATCATCTTTTCGCGCTCACGCCGACAGATGACGAAAAAGGCTATCACATCCAAGACATTCAGGCTGATAAAGAGAAGCTCCATACAACATCAATCGCGACGTGGACGTATAAAGAAGGCATGTCTGTCGAATCCCAGCTCGCCGCGGACGACAGCGCCGTCTGCTTTGTCACCAGAGGGGAAAAAGCAGATCACATCTATCAAATGGTGAAAGTCATGAAAAACAGCGGCGCCATCAAAACGTATGACATCGCCGCTTATAAAAATGACGAACAGACGATCTATGACTCCATGCCGTTCAGCTTCAAAAAAAGCTTTTTCATGGAGCGGCGCAGCTTCTATTTCGTTGACGGCTTCGGAAACGTGTATCGTATCAACCCTGAGACCGGAAAAAGCAAAAAAGCCTTCAAGCTCCCCGCATCACGAATGAAAGCCGACTTTAAAGAGCTGACCCATCAAAACGGAAAGCTGTATCTGTTTACGTACAGCTACAAAAAGCCCGCCAAAATCGAATCCTTCGACCTGAAAACGGGCAAAAAGCTGAACGACCTGACCACCCCGAACCTGAAAGATATCGTCACGCCGAAAAGCCATCTCAAGCTGTATGATGTGCAGGTGATGGGCGGGTTTGAGAAGGAAAAGCAGTAATCATAATGAAAACACAAACTTTGGATTATATAAACAAAAAAACCTTTTATTGGTTTACCTGTACTCGTTTGAGGATATAGAGTAGTAGACTGAATAAAAGGAGGATATATAGTGAAAAAACGTTTCAAATGGTTTGTGGGAGTAGTTATTTTTGTTTTTATGTTCAGTTTTTCAGGTGTGACAGAAGCTATTAGTACAAAGACAATAAAAGATGAAATCACATGCCCTGTCTGTGATAAAACGATTAAGTCTGAAGGAAGTAAAAAAGACAGACAAAAAGCTTTGAATATCGTCAAAGACAGAGATGATTTGGATATGGATAAAACAGAAGTCTTTGTGACTGTTTTAAATAATAAAGATCATAAGATTGCATTGGTTCATTATGAAGATCAGCAAAATCATTCATTTGCGCAGAGGTATATTAATTTAAACACTGAGCAAATCGTTTTATCCGTAGAGGGTATAGGAAAATGGGACAAAGAAAAAAAAGAAGGAAATTTCAAATTAAGAGTTGGCGATAAAGAAATTATTAATGAAGATTTTAATCAAGATGGATTAAAAGGCAAGGGGAATAATGCTTTATTGAACTCTGTCAAAAAAGCATCTCCGACAAAATCAAAATTGGAGTCCTGTAACGATTTAGTCACAAAAATGCTGGGGCTGGGATCCAGTATTGCTTGCGCAGGTGCTTGTATGGCTGTCGGAGGTGCTGTCGGCGCAGTAGTGTGCTCGCCCTTATGTTTAGCAATTGAAAATGGAGTTGGCGAAGCAGGTGCTAAAGAAATTTGTGAACAATTCTTTGGTTGAAATATGCAGATTTGAAAAAAGCTTGCCGCTTTTGGTAAGCTTTTTATAATGAAATGTTACTGCAAGAAAGAAGGTGTTCATTTGAAATCATTCAGTATCTTCTTATTGTTGTCCGTCATTTGTATAACCATTGTTTTTGTCATAATGAATATGTTGATTGGATACCCTGATATGAGCAACGGGGCATTGATTATGATTGTATATATCGTTGTGACCCTTATGATAAGGCTATATAACAAGAGAAAAGCCGACCGAACATAGAGATAGAGGAATTTAGGAGGGAGCCGATGAAGAAAAAGCTTGCCGCGGTGACCGTAACCATTCTCCTGGTTTCCGTAATAACCAACTCTTTTTTTAACGGCGGAAAGCCGGACTGGATTGATGTTTGCTCTACACTGCTGGCGTGTCTATTAGGAATTCTGTTCGTCCTTCGCTTAGAAAAAAGAGAAAACACGTAAAGAGCCGGATGCTGAAAACACCGGCTCTTTTTGCGCGTGATTTGCCGAATTGTGGATAAAACTCAGCCCGAAGCACTACTAACATGTGTATAAATAGGTTATATTGAAAAGAGAAGAATTGCCGCGTGCAAAAGAAAACCGGAGGACGTAACGATGAAAACCGCTTATTATTCTTGTGAAGAACATATTGAAACCGTGCTGGACATGTACATAGATGATCATGAGCTTCCGCCCGAAATCAGAAAAATCGAACATACTAACAGTTTATCCACAGCCTGTGAATTATGTGGGGACACTGCAACATATCTAGTAGGGAACGAATGATCCTACACAAAATACAGAGAAGATATCCACAATTGTGGACAATATATATGAATAACTTGTTTCTAAAGTGGGGATGACCTGTGAATATCAATATTGTGACAATCGGAAAACTAAAAGAAAAATACCTCAAGCAAGGCATTGAAGAATACAAAAAACGACTCTCAGCCTACGCAAAAATCGACATCATCGAACTCCCGGACGAAAAAGCTCCGGAAAACCTGAGCGACCAAGACATGAAAAACGTCAAAGACAAAGAAGGCGAACGCATCCTGGCCAAAATCAGCCCGGACACCCACGTCATCGCCCTCGCCATCGAAGGAAAAATGAAAACATCCGAAGAACTGGCCGATACAATAGATAAGCTGGCGACTTATGGAAAAAGCAAAATCACCTTCGTCATCGGCGGCTCACTCGGCCTAAGCGACGCCGTCATGAAACGGGCAGACGACAAACTGTCATTCTCGAAGATGACATTTCCTCATCAGTTGATGCGGCTGATTTTGGTGGAGCAAATTTATCGGGCGTTTCGGATTAATCGTGGGGAGCCTTATCATAAGTGAGTGAGGGTTTTATTGACGGATTTTAGGAAAATAAATAAGATTCTAAGACATAACTAAAAAATTTATAAGGGTGGTGTTGGAAATGTTTGATGTGAATTATGAAGAATTTGAAAAATATGAGGAAGAAAGTGAAGAAGATCTAAGAACAGTTCCTGATACTTTTTCTGAAGCAGTAATTTGGGGAACTGATTGGACGGTAGAAACTATTAACTCTCAACTTAGCAAAGGTAATATTGATTTAAATCCTAAATTCCAGCGTAGGGATGCATGGAATGATATGAATAAATCAAGGCTAGTGGAATCATTAATGCTGGGAATTCCCGTCCCACCAATTATACTTGCTGAGAAAAAAGACAATAAGGGTAAGTATATCGTTATTGATGGAAAGCAGAGGCTTCTTGCAATTAGACAATTTTGCGCAAAAAAAGAAAGTGGTTTTAACAAGTTAAAGTTGAAGAGTCTCCAATTTTTAACAGAAATCAATGGGAAAATCATTGAACAAATTGAAGATGACTATAGCTATGTAGATTACAAAAATCAGTTTGAAAATCAAACAATTCGAACGGTTGTCATAAAAAATTGGCCAAATGAGGAATTTTTATTTACCGTCTTCCTTCGCTTAAATACAGGAAGTAAGAAACTTTCACCTCAGGAGTTAAGACAAGCACTTCATCCGGGCCCATTTTTAGACTTTTTAGATGATGCAACTGCAAATAGTCAAACATTCTGGGAACTTCTTAATAATAACGAACCTGACTCCCGTATGAGGGATGTAGAACTTGCATTAAGGTTTTATGCATTTAAACATAACTTAGAAAGAAATGAAGGTAACTTAAAATTGTTTTTAGATAACACCTGTCTGTTATTGAATGAAAACTGGGAAAAAAAAGAGAGTGAAATCAAGGGAAACTTTAGGGATTTAGAAAACGCAATCAATCTATGTATTGATATTTTTGGTAAAAGTGCTTTTAGCAGATTTGACGGAAATAAGTATAATAATAGATTTAATAGACCTTTATTTGAGGTATTTACTTTTTATCTTTCAAATAAGGAAATATACAATTGTATTAAAAAGAATAAGGAAGGATTCAAAAAAGATTTTGAAAACATCAGTACAATTGATAGTGAATTCAATGAATCCATTTCATCTTCTACTAAAGGGTTATCTAAAGTTAGATTTAGGTTTAATAAGATTGCTGATATAATATCAACCTTTGCAGACTTTCCAGTTCCAAAACTGGTAAAAGCCGATAACCGATTGAGTATAAAGATGGAGGAATAATGGTGGAGGACGTTAAGACCTATTCCAATAGATATAATAATTTAGAGAGCAGATTAAATGACTTAGAAAATCATTATGTATCTCAGTTATATGAAAAATCTGTCATTGATTTAAACCCTAAGGAATTAGATATGTGTAGGGGTTATAGAGTACTATGTCACGCAGAAGTGGAAAGCTACTTAGAGGACAGAGCGTTAGAATTGTTAAATTTTTCGCGAAGTAATTGGTTTCAATATAAGAAAATAAGTACAAGCCTTCTTTCTCTGTTTGCTCATTACAAATTTCTTGATAATCCTGAAATCAACGGATATGAGGAGGTGAGTGAAAGAAATAATAATAGAAAATATATGAAGTTAGAAGAAAAAATAGGAAAAATATGTGCAGATTTCAAAGAGGAAAAGATTAAAATGAATCACGGACTTAAACAAAAAAACCTCATCAATTTACTAGTTCCACTAGGAATAGATATATTTGAATTAGATACAGCATGGTTAAGTACTATGGATTCTTTTGGCTCTAGAAGAGGAGAAACAGCGCACACCTCGGTACATACTCAGCAACCGATAGATTTAACTACTGAGAAAAATGATTTGGAAATAATTAAGCATGGGTTAAAAGAATTGGATGAAATAATTGATAATATGCTAAAAGAGTAACCTAAAGGAATAAGCTTTAATGCTTATTCCTTTTTGCAAACAGATTATTATCAGATATAGATATTAACATCTACAAAGTATATTTCAATTCGTTTTTTTGAGAGTGAAAAAACACTATAATATATTTTTTTATACATAAGTAGTTATTCTTTTTGAAGGGGGAGATTATATTATGAGGGTGAGAATAGATTCAAAAAAGATAAGTTCCTCAACGAATATAAAGAATAGTGTCAATTATGATGTAGCTGTAGATGAAATTAAAAATCAGTTAACGCAACAATTGTTGTTTGGAAATAATTCTTGCTTTTTGATATCGGGATATAGAGGCACAGGAAAAACTACACTGATTAAGAAATTGGAAGAAGAGATACAAGATAAAAGTTATATATTTGTACACTTAAATCTTTCTAAATATGAAGATTATTCATTGATTCTGAGAAAGCTAATAAGAGAAATATATCTCACTTTATCTTCAAGTGAAATATATAAACAAATAAAAAATAAACAATTAATAGATAATATTGAATTGCTCTATGATCATACTTTTTATGAGATTTTCAGCAGTTCAAATTTTAAGAATTTAAAAGAGTTTAATAGTAATTTGGAAGGGAGTTTTAATTTAAAGGATATAGTTAAGTCTTTAATGCCATTAGTGGTAGTAGTTCTTATGAGCCTAAATATTAGCTTCGATATCCTTCCCAATTTTTTTAAGAATTTGGATGTTGGCTTATTAGTGTTGAGTATATGCTGGTTTATTATAGATGGATCAAAATTAAAACTTGAAATTCAAAAGAGAAATTCCTGTGTAGAAGAATTAAATAGAAAGTCATTATATGATGATGAAATAGCTGAGTATCATCTAAGAAATATTCTAGAGGAATTGAATAAAGAAGGCATAAAAACAATAATTGTTCTTGATGAGTTAGATAAAATTGAAAACGAAAATGATATGACAAGTATAATATCTGCTTTAAAACCACTGCTTTTATCAGATTTAGCTAGTTTTATTGTAATATCGGGACAAAAATTATATTATAAATTTATAAATTCCAGTGTGTTAGATGATTCAATTATGACAAGTATTTTTGCGAAGAGTATACATATTCCATTGACTACTAATATAGGTTTAGAGAAGTTGTTTAATTCTTATTTAATCGATTCACCTAATATAAATACTGAATTAATAAGTAATTATAAGGATTCATTAATTCTGAATTCTTATCGAACATTGAGAAGATTTAACAATTTAATTTTACAAGATATAGAGTGGGATAGTAATGAATCTTATTTATTAATAGATGAATCTAATTTAGATTCTTATAAAACTGATTCAATAATACTAGAGATAATAACAAAGATAGTTGAAACAAATATAGACAGCTCTGATTTTGATAGCGGAGTTAAAGACTTTTTAACTTATCAATTATTTATATGGGTTAAGAAAATGAAATTAAAAGGTAACACATATTTCACCAATAGTGAAGTTTATGATTTCGAAGGAGATTACTCAGAACAATATCCATTTTGGACTAAGTTTCAATTAAATGAAATGTGTAATAAGTTATTAAACAGTTTGTTAGATAAAAACTTGATGGAAAAAAAATCAAATAATAATGATGAAGAAATCTATTACAGATGGACAGCGCAAGCAAATATAAAAATAGATGGTATTAGTAATGACCAATCTCAAGGAAAAATAAAGTTTTTAGAAGGTATGATAGAGATTGAAAAATACTGCAGGGATATACTAGTAGATATAGAAGGAGATAAAAACAAATACAGTAAACAGAGCCTCGTGAAACTTGTGAAGAAACTAGTGGACATGGGTATTTTAGAGGGGAAATGGTTAAGTGATAAAAACAAAGGTTTATACAGATTAAGTAATAAAATTAGACACGGAGAAATGTTAAGTATAAAAGAGGTTGATGAGATAATCCGGAATACCAATTATATTAGGATCTCAATATCTGAACTATTTGAACAGTATTGTTTTTATGTTATTAATAGATATCTAACAGTATTTGGTTACAATGTGTATAATAGTTGGAAAAACAAAGATGTAAATATATCAATTAATCAATTTGATATATTTGCAGAGAATAATAAATTGGGTGACATTATTTTTGAAATAAAGTATAGGAATTTTACAACAAGTAATGATATGGATATGGGTTATAGATTAATACACTTATTAAAAGAACACAATTCCAATAACCAAAAAAGAAACAAACTTGTTATATTTTGGTTCTCTGAGGAAGGTAGGAAAGCTTTTGAGAGGTTTAAGAGTATGATCAATAATGTAATTATAAATGAATACAATGAGTTAAAAGATGATGTATATCTATTTTATGCATCTGAATCTAGAACTCATTTTAGTACCGGTAGAATGAAATCCTACCTGGATAAAGTAATACAACCCCGTCTTTTAGAGAATAAAAATGAAGTAGCGGCAACCGCAGGTGAACTCAAATAAGTAAAACACCATTATAATAGACATGAACAGCCTTATCATAAAAAAGAAATATTTATTGAAAGAAGGTAAAAAACGCATTATTAGACAGTATGTTTAATTATCTCTTTTTTGTTATAAGAATCTTTAAAATCTCCGTTTTGTGGCAGGCTAATTTAACGGAGGATACATCACATTTGACTTTCACAAATGAATAAAACACAAAAAATTCCACTGCAAATCCGGTTTCCACAGCTAAGAGAAGCAACCTACTGTTGCTTCTCTTTCACCATCTTTATAAAGAGAAAGAAGACAATGAATACGATAAAGTAATTCAATGGATTCTTAACGATGCTTATCTCCAGTGAAATCTGTAAGAGTATCCAGAGAATGAAGATGGCTAGTATTGAAGGAATGATGATTTTGTACATGTCGACCACCTTCCATAGTTAGTAAAAGAAAGGGGCGCGGGCCCCTTTTTCTTCATGGTTAAAAGCAAGATGCGGCAGCTCCTGTCATTGCACCGCCAACAGCGCCGGTAATTGCTCCAACGGCACCCGCTCCTACTGTTCCGATGCCGGGTATTGTAACTGTTCCTACAGCAGCTCCTGCGAGACCCAGTGTGCCGCCGCCAGTTACCGCACCACCGCCAGTACCTAAAATACATTTCCCGACTGATTGGGTGCTGATTGAACCGCTCGTTTTTCCAGCGTCTTTGTTTACGACTTTGACTAAAATGCCATTTTTGATTTTTTCATATTTCAGTGTAACGGGGTCACCATTTTTGTCAGTAGAGCTTTTCGGAAGAGCCTGCTCCTCGCCCGTTATGTTGTCTTTTAGGGTTGCATTGCCTTTAGCGTCAATATGAACATCTGCATGATTGAACGTCATCTTCAGCTCACTGTCGTTGAGGTTCTCAACTTTGTATGTAGCTTGGGATGCTGCGGCAGCCGCAGCATGGGGTAAAACCGGGAGGGCAAAGGCACCTACTAGGAATACCAAGGCTGCCAGTTTCACTGCGGTTAGCTTCATTTTGCTTTGCATAATTGATCCTCCTCCTTTGGTTGCCATACTAACAAAGGCATTCTGCATCTTAAACCCTTACCATATAAAATGATAAAAAATTCACCCAATTTCATCACATTAACCAACAAGGTTTGTATGTTTCCCTTCGAAAGTCATAGGAGAGTAGGGTTCATATCTGATGCGAAGTTATCAAGGAGGGAAGAAACCAGAAGAGCCCAGAGAAGCACCTTTATTGCAAACAACAGCTTCTTTTCGCATTTTCCACACGACAGTATAAATCCCTTTCCGTCACGGAAACCTAGTGGAAAAGGTTTCTGAAAGGAGGGGGCGTATGATGAAAAGTGAAAAAATTCAAAACAAAACATCTTTGGTTTGGAAGATGGCGATTGCATCTGCTGTTTCTTGGGAAGCGGCAAAACTAGTTGGCTCTGATCACCCCTATTTAGCGCCTCTTTCTGTTATCTTATGTTTGCAGCCAACGATAGATCAGTCAATTCGCTTTTCTTTTCATCGTATTGCGGGAACTGCGATTGGGATCATGCTAACATCCTATCTTGTCAGTCACTTGCCAATGAATGGCTGGATGCTGGGGCTGTTCCTATTAGGCGGTACTTACATTGCGAAGTGGTTGCGAATAGATGTAACGGTTTTACATCAGGTAGCGCTCACCATTTTGTTGGTCTTTACGTTTGAACGAAACGCTAAAGATTATGCATTCGATCGAATCATCGATACGGTGATCGGGGTCATCATTGCCATTCTGGTTCACATGTTCCTTTTTCCGCCGGACTACACAAAAAAGGCAGCGGACTCTTTTCAAACATTGGCTCGTCAGCTTTCCGGCACACTTTCAGACCTTTCCAAATGGGTGCAATCAGAGTGGGGGCAAGGAAAAGGGAACCTTATGGCGTATAGAATGAACCATCTTCTGCAAGAGCTGCATATGACAAAAGAGATGCTGCAAACAGCCTCTGACAGCTTAAAATTCAACCCCGTCAGAAAAAAACATAAAATCATCATTTCAAGCTATCAAATAGAGATGCAAAAGTTGAACGCCGGATTTGAGTATCTATCAAATATAGTGAAAACGTTAAAAGAATGGGAAAAAGAAGGAGCTTTATCTTCAAGTGACAAAAGGGAGCTGGGGAATGATTTACAAGTGTTAAGTGAATACTTTGCGGGTTTTAAAGGCATACAGCAGGGTGAAACAGACAATTGGAAACAGAAGGAACAGATCATGTTATTGGAATCTCTCCGTTCCGACATGCTGTCTCACCCGCCGCCCGGTCATAAGGTCTATAAAGACTCTTTTTTTTTAGAAACGAAGAAATTGCTGAAGCGTTTGTAATGTTTTCCGGGATTAAAGAATACGGATATACAGATGCAGATATGATCAGGTAAAACGGGGGACATGAAATGGATGATATACACCGGATTTTGGATGTCATCGCCAATTCTAAGAAAGCTAAGGTACTGGCTACCATCATTAAAACTGAGGGGTCCGCTTATAAGAAAGAAGGGGCCTCCATGCTGATTTTAGGGGATAAAACAAGAGTCGGAATGTTATCCGCCGGCTGTCTGGAAGAAGACCTCGTTGAACGGTCGGAACAGGTCTGGGCTGCAGGAGAGCCGCTGATTGTCCGCTTTGATATGAGCGCGGAGGACGATTTATCCTGGGGACAGGGCATTGGCTGTAATGGTGTTTTGACGGTTTTACTTGAGCCTGTAAAAGGGGAATTGGAACGAAATCTGATGACAGTCAAGACATGCTTAGATGAAAAAAAGTCTGTGACCCGAATGAAACGATTCACTAAAACGTTAGAGCCAAAGGAAGATCTGTACATAGTGGAAGATGGCGAAGTGTTTGGAACCGGGGATGTTATGGAACAAGGCCGTATTCAAAAACTGAGACAGACGGAAAAGGGAATCAAGAGGGATGAACATACCTCTGATTTATTTTTTATCCATCAGATGGTGCCAAAACCTTGTTTATATGTATTCGGAGCAGGGGAAGATGCGAAGCCGTTAGTTTCTTTGGCAGCTGGCACTGGCTTTCATGTGACGGTGATTGACTGGCGTCCCGCTTTATGTCATCACGGCCATTTTCCTGAAGCCGGCCATTTGATAACAGGAGCACCGGAAGAAGTCATGGAAGGCCTGAGCATGACCCAAAGAGATTTTGTTGTCATTATGACGCACAGCTTTCAAAAAGATCAGATCATTTTACATACATTAAAAAACGAGAATGTGTTTTATAAAGGTGTATTAGGCCCTAGAAGGCGCACTGAACGGCTATTAGGCGGAGCTGAGATTCCGAAGGATATTCATTCCCCTATCGGACTTCCCATCGGGGCACAGGGCCCTGAAGAGATTGCTGTAAGTATTGTTGGCGAGATGATTAAAGAAATGCGAAAGCAAAGGTCTCTCTTATGAAAACAGCAGCCATTTACCTGGCAGCCGGTACAAGCAGACGCATGGGGACGGATAAGCGAAGTTTAGTTCTCAATGGAGTCTCCCTTGGAAGTATGGCTCTTAAAAATGCCTTGTTATCTGAATTAGATCATATTTTCGTTATTACGGGAAAGGGAGATCCACTGCATTGGCTTTCGGATGTTTTCTTTTTAAATCCTTTATCAAATAAGTGGAGTCAGGCAGAATGTGAGCAAGCGGATAAGGGCCAAGGCCATTCCATACAATGCGGTTTACAAAAAGCGGCAGAGTACGAGGCTGACGCTGTTATCATTCTCCTTGCAGATCAGCCGTTTGTCACCGCAGATATCATCAATACGTTAATTGATTCCTATCACAAGGAGCGCCGCTATTTATTTATCGCCGCTGAAAATCAATATCTTCCCATGCCCCCCATTTTATTCTCAAATCAATGTTTTCCGGTATTGCATCAGTTAAAGGGAGATCAGGGCGCCCGGCATGTGATCCGTGAAAGTATGATCAATACGGGAAAAATGATCAGCTTTCAAGACCCTTTGCTTTTTTATGACGTCGATACAGTTGAAGATTATACGCTGCTGCTGAATAAATTCGGGGAGTGAATGAGTTGGAGTATATCGGGAAGAGTGTCATTCGAAAAGAGGCCCTTGAAAAAGTGACGGGTAAAGCGAAATATACGGATGATTTTCAAGAAACAGGCACATTACACGCAAAAATGCTGGTCAGTCCATATGCTCATGCCGATATTGTGTCTATGGACTTTTCAGAGGCTTGGAAGATTCCCGGCGTGAGAGCGATATTGGGTGATGAACCTTTTCCGCTTGCAGGTGAAGAAATTAAAGACAGATCGCCGATTGCTTATAAAAGGGTCAGATACCATGGTGAGCCGGTTGCTGTTGTTGTAGCGGAAAATCCGATTACAGCTAAAAAGGCAGCGGATGCCATCAAAGTATCCTATAAACCTCTTCCCGTCGTCAATTCCCCCCGTGAGGCCTTTCAAAAGGATGCGCCGCTCGTCCATGAACATGCGGACCGCTATGAGAAGACAAAAGGTGTATTCCCGGTTCCGAAGACCAATATCGCAAACGTGGATAAGGTTAGAAAAGGAAATATTGAAGACGGGTTTAGGGAAAGTGATGTGACAGCAGAATTCCAGATTTCCTTTAACCCTTCTGATCACGCTGCGATGGAAACAAGATGCTCGATTGTTGAAATTCGGGCGGATGAGGAGATTATCATTACCACATCCTCTCAAGCTCCTTTTGCCATTAAAAAATTAATGCAGTGGTATTTTGGAATCGAACCCGGAAAGGTGATCGTCAAAACGCCTTTAGTAGGAGGAGCGTACGGGGGAAAAGCAGCTGTTCAGTTAGAGGTGATTGCCTATTTGGCATCAAAAGCAGTCGGAGGCCGGCCCGTCAAATTGTTTAATACGAGAGAAGAGGATCTGATCACATCGCCCGTTCATATCGGGTTGGATGCCATTGTCAAATTAGGGGCTACAAAGGATGGAATCTTAAAGGCGGCGGACATTCAGCTTTTATTTGATGGCGGAGCGTATTCTGATAAAGGAGTGGACATCAGCCGGGCTGCGGTGGTTGATTGTACGGGTCCGTACGCGATCGATCATATACGGTGTGATTCATATTGTATGTATACGAATCATCCATATCCAAGTGCATTCAGGGGCTACAGCCATGCTGAAGTGTTATTTGCCTTTGAGCGGACGATGGATGTATTGGCGGAAAAGCTGAACATGGACCCATTAGAACTCCGCTATAAAAATGCCATTCGCCCCGGTGACACCACACCGACTCAAGTTCTTCTCAATTCAAGCACGGTCGGAAATGTGCCGAAATGCATTGAAAGATTAAAGGAATTAATGAATTGGGACGAGGGACAGCGAATTGAAATCGATGGCCGGAAGATACGGGCGAAGGGAATCAGCTGCATTTGGAAAACCTCAACATTTGATACAAATGCAACGTCCGGGGTGATTCTAACCTTTAATCCCGATGGAAGCATTAATTTGATGTCAGGGGTAGTGGAAATTGGAACAGGGACAAAAACAGTGCTAGCCCAAATCCTGGCGGAACGAATGAAAATGGATATAAGCAAAATTCACGTGAAAATGCTTATAGATACACAAACAACACCCGAGCATTGGAAAACTGTGGGGAGCAGAGGGACGTTAATGGCCGGAAGAGCCGTACTGAATGCAGCGGAGGAAGCCATTCGAAAGCTGAAAGACGTGGCATCATGTGTGTTGCGGGTTCCTGTCGAGGAATTGGAAGTGGCCGACGGAAAGGTTTATTTTATAGATCATCCTTCTGTACATGTTGAAATAAAAGACATTGCTTACGGATATACGTTTCCAAATGGAAATACCATTGGCGGCCAAATCATTGCGAGCGGCAATTACACATTAACCCGGATGACGAATTTAGACCGGGAAACGGGAAGGGGGAAGCCGGGACCCGAGTGGGCTGTCGGTGCTCAGGGAATTGAAGTTGAGTTGGATAAACGGGATTATACGTATCGAATTACAAAAGCCTATTCTGTTGTGGATATAGGAACTGTACTGAATGAAAAAGCTGCTAGGGGTCAAGTAATGGGGGGGATGAGTATGGGAATCGCATTTGGAGGAAGAGAAACCTTTGTATTTGATTCATATGGCAGAGTATTAAATCCTCAGCTTAGAACATACCGCCCCCTTCACTATGGAGAGCAGCCTGAATATATCATTGAATTTGTTGAAACCCCGCATGTGATTGCCCCTTATGGAGCGCGCGGCGGCGGGGAACACGGACTGTTGGGGATGCCGGCAGCATTGGGAAATTGCCTTTCCGCCGCTTTAGGTGTCCAATTGAATCAACTTCCTCTCATTCCCGAACGATTATGGAGGACGCAAGAGGGGTGGAAAGATGATACCGTTTGATTTTGATTATTTTAAACCGAAGACCATTCAAGAAACAATCAATCTATTTCACTCGCTTGCGGCCGAAAAGAAAACACCAATGTATTATTCCGGCGGCACGGAAATTATCACGTTAGGAAGGCTGAATATCATCTATACGGATGCGGTGATAGATATGAACGCGCTTCCGGAATTTCAAACCATCCGCTTTTATGAAAATGATCTGGTGATCGGAGCGGGCGTGTCATTAACGAAACTGGAGGAAGAAAATCCATTTCCGCTATTAAGTAAAACAGTCAGTGAAATAGCCGATCGGACGACTCGAAATAAGATCAGCCTGGGCGGAAACATTTGCGGGGGCATCTATTACCGTGAGGCCGTGCTGCCGTTGTTAATTTCCGATAGTTTGATAGGGATTGCAGGGAGAGCGGGGATTCATTACCGTCCCATAAATAAAGTATTTAACAAGGAAATACAGTTGCAAAAAGGTGATTTTTTATTTCATGTCGTTGTCGATCGAGCGTACGTTGACCTGCCATTTGTCAGTATCAAAAGAAGACAGCAGTGGAATGTCGGGTATCCATTGGTGACGGTCTGTGCGCTGAAAAAAGATGATGAGATCAGAATGGCCTTCAGCGGCGTATGTCCATTTCCGTTTCGTTCTGCTGAAATGGAGGCTGTGCTTAACGATAAAAGCCGATCAGCAGAAGAAAGAGTAAGCAGGTCTTTACAGTATGTACCCAAACCCGTTCTTGATGATGCAGAAGGCTCAAGTGAGTACCGAATATTTGTCTTGCAAAATACAATTTTAGATGCCCTACGGGAATTAGAAGGAGGTCCAAATGTCTGATCCTATTACGTTGAAAGTAAATGGCGAGGAAAGACAGATTACGGTCAGGCCGGCTGATACTTTGTTATTTGCTCTTCGTCTTCGTCTCGGATTAACTGGTGCAAAACCGGGCTGCTTAAATGGGGATTGCGGCGCCTGTACGGTATTAACGGACGGGGTGCCGATGAAATCTTGCTTAATGCTTGCGGCAGAAGGGGAAGGAAAGGACATTACGACAATTGAAGGACTGATCAATACGCCGATTCAAAAGGCTTTTATTGAAAAATTCGCGTTTCAATGCGGTTATTGCACACCGGGTTTTCTCATGAATTGTCATGCTTTAGTGAATACTGAGCCGAATGCAAGTGATGACACGATAAAAAATTGGCTGGAGTCCAATATTTGCAGATGTACGGGTTATAGGGAGATTGAAGAAGCGGTTAAATCCGTTTTACATACAGGGAAACCGTAAAAAAAGAGCCCAGAGAATCATCCCTGAACTCCATATTCTTCACTTCATATACCGATACTCCCGCAGCTTCTCCAAAATCGCCACTTCTTTCATCAGTTCTTCACCGACGTTTGTTTCTTTCACTTTCTTCCGCTCCAGCTCTTTGTCGACTAATCGTTTCACTGTTAAGACGTCGGTTCCGGTGCTCAGCACTTCGGCCTTGGAGTTAAAGTGTTTATGGGCGACGAGCTGCATGCCGTAGGAGTTGTATAAGAGCGTGTAGCCGGCGATGCCTGTTGTGGATTGGTAGGCTTTGGAGAAGCCGCCGTCGATGACGATCATTTTTCCGTTTGCCTTGATCGGATCTTCGCCTTCGATTTCTTTTACCGGTGTATGGCCGTTGATGATATGGCCGTGATCCGGGTTGAGGCCGAATTCCTTCAGGATGTTTCGGCAGGCTGCTTCGTCTTCACGCAAATAGTAATACGGATTTTTCTTTTCTTTATGCGTTTCCTTCTCTTTAATGAAGTATCGCTCAAAGGTTGTCATGGCGCGTTTTCCGAAGAGGGAAGAGTATTCGCCTGTCCATAAGTACCAAGTCATATCTGTCGCCAGATCATCGGTTTCTTCCGGATGGGCGAAGGCTTCTCGTAAGAACCGTTCAAATACATCGAGCAGCTCACGGCCCGCATAAGCTTTATCCTCTATCATCATCGTTTCCATGCTGCCGTTTTCATCGACGGGAATACAGCCGTGAATCAGCAGGTTGCCGTTATATTTTAAATAAAGGCTGCCTTTTTTCATCATAAAATTCATATGGCGGCCCAGCTTTTCGGAGTTCTGAACAGAGAACAGCAGCTTGTCCATGACTTCTGCTTCTTCTTCTAACAGCTCGTCAGGCTGTTTAGGATTCACCGTCGCAAAGCAGGTGTTTTCCAGCTGATATGTTTTTCCGTTCAGCGTGATTTCATTGCGGTCATAATCGATCTTTTCCAGTAACAGCCGTTCCTCCATATTAAAGTTCGGCCGTCTCTTAATAATCGGGCTCTCAAGCTTGAATTGGATCATCGCGATCGCCTGATGAATTTTTGTGATTTGTTTAATCTCATCTTCCGGTCTGTTTTCGTCCGCTTTCGGGCGGAAAGACGGGTTATCATCGTAATATTTTTCGGCAAGGTTCAATAGCGGTCTCAGATTGATGCCGTAAACGTCTTCAATAATATCCAGATTGTCATAGCGGGCACAGATGCGGATAATGTTTGCCAGGCATACTTTTGAGCCGGAATAAGCGCCTATCCAGAGAACATCATGATTCCCCCATTGAATATCCACTGAATGATAGTTGATCAGTTCTTCCATGATTTTATCCGGCTGCGGTCCGCGGTCGTAAATATCGCCGACAACATGCAGATGGTCGACCACCAATCGCTGCGTGCTGTAGGCAAGGCCGGTGATCAGCTTATCGGCCTGGCCGAGCGCAATGATCTGTTCTATGATTTCGGAATAGTATTGTTCCTTGTTGGCGGCTTGTTCTGTTTTGTACAGAAGCTCTTCAGAAATATAAGCAAATTGGGCGGGCAGCGCTTTGCGCAATTTGGAGCGGGTGTACTTGGAAGAACAATAAGAAACGAGCTTAATCATCCGATGAATCGTTTCTTTATACCACTCGTTTAGTGCCTCTTTCGTATCAAAGTCATGTTTGATCAGCTTCAGTTTGTCCTCAGGATAATAGACCAAAGCCGCCAGTTCATCAATTTCTCTATCGTAAATGACGCCGCTGAAAATATCGCGGATCTTCTCTTTTACCCTTCCTGAACCGTTCCGCAGCACGTGCTGGAATGCCTGATACTCCCCGTGCAGATCACTGACGAAATGCTCGGTTCCTTTCGGCAGGTTCAGTATCGCTTTCAGATTAATGATTTCCGTGACCACTTTTTCTTCACAATCGTATTTTTGTGCGAGCAGATCTAAATATTTCGTTTCCAATCTCGTCCATCCCCTTTTTATTTACGAGCAATTGTATGGTAAGGTGAATTTAAAGTATGACATAATGTTTAAATTGTTAGACCTTATATGATAGTACCGCATAACGCCTTTTTGAGACAATGAAAACGGAAAATACGGCGCTTCAGGCATCGAAAATTGGACCGGGATAACGCCGTGAGCTCATCCCCCTATTGACAATGAATTCAACTTCCATTAAAATAAAAAGTTAGCTGATAGGTATTCCTATCAGAAACTCAATACGTAGCAGGCTATGATTGCTGTGGGTCGCACTACAGCAGGAGCGGCTTCTGGAGAGACCGCGGGTTTTCCGCGGCGCCGAAGGGTTCACAATCTCAGGCAAAAGGACAGAAGAGTACCGAATATGTATTTGTCATGCTGTTGATTGTCAGCGGCGCAAATATAATTTGATATTCTTATGACCATGAGATTGGAGGGCATCCAATCTCTTTTTTTATTGGCTTTTTTTGCTCGTCGTTCACTAGAGAGGTAAGGAGGAGTCAGATGTGGAGCAGCGAGAGCTAAAGAGGGACTTATCGAATCGGCACGTGCAGCTGATCGCCATTGGCGGCACGATCGGCACCGGATTGTTTTTAGGGTCCGGTAAGGCGATTCAGCTGGCGGGTCCTTCTATCATCTTTGCGTATTTTATTGTAGGTATTGCGCTTTTTTTCGTCATGCGGGCGCTGGGAGAACTGCTGTTATCTAAAGCGGGCTACCAATCATTAACGGATATTGCCGAGGCGTATTTAGGGCCGCGTGCAGCGTTTGTCACCGGCTGGACCTACTGGTTTTGCTGGATTATGACGGCTATGGCGGATGTGATCGCCGTCGGTGTGTATGTGAAATATTGGTTTGATATTCCGCAGTGGATTCCGGCACTTATCTGTTTGCTTATTTTATTAGGGCTTAATCTGTTAACGGTTAAGATTTTTGGAGAATTGGAGTTTTGGTTCGCCTTAATTAAGGTAGTCACGATTCTTGCGTTAATTGTCATCGGGGTGGTTCTGCTGGTGATTGGGTTCAAAACGCATACCGGAACGGTTTCAGCGGCGAATCTGTGGGAGCACGGCGGCTTGTTCCCGAACGGATTTTCAGGTTTTTTGCTTTCGTTCCAGATGGTGATCTTCGCCTATGTCGGTGTGGAATTAGTGGGTGTGTCGGCGGCGGAAACGTCAAATCCGAAAAAAAATATTCCGTCCGCTATCAATAAAATTCCTTTACGGATTTTATTTTTCTACGTCGGGGCATTGCTCATTCTTTTATGTATTAACCCGTGGATGCAGCTGAATGCGGCGGAAAGTCCTTTTGTGAAGACCTTCAGTCTGGTCGGCATCCCGTTAGCCGCGGGAATCATTAATTTTGTCGTATTAACGTCTGCCGCTTCTGCTTGTAACAGCGGGATGTTTTCAACAAGCCGGATTTTGTATAACTTAAGCAAAACGAAACAGGCGCCTGCAAGTTTTGCGAAGCTGAATAAAAATCATGTGCCGAGCCGCGCATTATGGATATCGGTTATTGTGCTGTCAGCCGGCGCTCTTTTAAGCAAATTGATACCGGAAGCGGCCTTTGGCATCGTGACAACCATCAGCGCGATTTGTTTCATTTGGGTGTGGGGCGTGATTCTTGTCTGTCATATCAGATACAGAAAAACCCGTCCGGACTTACATGCAAGCTCGTCTTTCAAGGCGCCGTTTGCGCCGTTTATCAATTACGCCGTGCTGGCGTTGTTTGCCGTCATTCTGGTGATTATGCTGTTTGCGGATGCAACGCGCCCGGCTTTGCTGCTGACGCCGCTGTGGTTTATTGGATTATTTCTTATCTATCGGGCGAGAGGGAGAAAGACAGATTGAATTGCTTCAGACGGTGTACTGCCATGCAGTATGCCGTTTTTTGTTTTGATTGGAAAGCGAGAATATTTGTTAGAAATCAGGCTATAATGATTGTATAATTTAAAAAAGTGTATAATTTTAAATTAAGCGAGGTGATAATATGAAGTATGAGAAGTTATCTAAGCTTTTTTATAAAACGGATGCTGATTCATATGAAAAAGAATTTAAAAAGAGAACAAGCAGCTATGGCAGTTATTCAACATCATTAAACATACGGGGGTTCCGAAAAGGCCGATCCACGGACGATTCATTTGAGCTATTTTATGTGAATACACATAAACTCATGAAGCTGAATAATGAAGTGTTGTTAAACAGTTCCAAAATTTCATCCCTTATCAGTCAGCTCCCTGAATTTGCTGTCAAACCTTATTTTGATAAATTAATTATTAATGAAGCACAGAGTAATAATGAAATTGAAGGAATCCGCAGTACAAAAAAAGAATTGAAAGAGGCTCTTAAAGCGTTAGAACAATCCGAGCCCTCACATAAGCGGTTTGTCGGGTTGATGAAAACATATCAATTTATAGACCGAATTCCGTCGTTTACAAGCATTCATGACTTTAGGGAATTATATGACGAGCTGGTCGCAGATGAAATCGGAACAGAAGATGCGCCGGATGGTGAGCTATTCAGAAAAGGCTATGTTGAAGTGAACGATGGGAACATGACCACCCATATCGGCGTTAATTCTGAACAAAAGATAACAGAAGCGCTTGAGGCTTTAATTGCTTATCTTCATGATGAAACACATCCCCAGCTGTATCGTTACATGACAGCTCATTACTACTATGAATACATTCATCCTTTTTATGACGGCAATGGAAGAACAGGACGCCTTATCGTTGGGAGTTATTTGTCCCGATACTTAGAAAAATATTCAGCCATCACTTTTTCTTACGCAGTTAATAAGAACAAAGATAAGTATTATAAGGCATTAGAGGAAATTCCCGCACCTTTAAACCGGGGAGAGCTGACTTTTTATTTAATGGATATGCTGGAATTGCTTCTGTCAGGACAAAAAGGAATTATTGAGGATCTTGAATTTAATTTAATGAAACTGAAACGAATTAGGAACTATATTGATAGCGATCAATGGGCTGATTATAAAGATGAACGTGATATTTTTAATATCATTATCACGATTAATGTATTTGTAAATGATCAGGTTACGCTGTCGGTGCAAGATTTAATGGAGCTCTCAAATAAATCGAGACATAAAATTAACAGAGTAATGGATTATTTAGAACAGCAAGGATTTGTTGAGCTGGTAAGCAGAAGGCCAAAATCTTATAAAATCAGCGAGGATTGTTTAGAGGAAATACTGCCTTCTTAATTAGTATATTTAAAAAAGCCGCCATTCATATGGCGGCTTTCACATTAATTCCGGATCAAATAATCAAATGCGCCTAAAGCGGCAGTTGCACCTGACCCCATGGAGATAATGATTTGGTTGTACGGGCCGTCTGTGCAGTCCCCTGCGGCAAATAGGCCGGGAACGCTTGTCGCGCCGCTCTTATCGACGATGATTTCGCCGATGCGGTTGCGTTCGACCGTTTCGGCTAACCATTCTGTATTAGGCACGAGGCCGATTTGGACGAATACACCTTGGAGTTCAACGTGTTTTTCTTCGCCTGTTTCACGGTCAACGAACGTAATGCCGTTTACGTTTTGGTCGCCTGTGATTTCTTTCGTTTGTGCATTTTTGTGCACAGTGACGTTTGGCAGGCTGTAAAGACGTTTTTGCAGGACTTCGTCTGCTTTCAGTTCAGGCGCGAATTCCAGCACAGTCACGTGATTGACGATACCTGCAAGGTCAATCGCCGCTTCGATTCCGGAGTTTCCGCCGCCGATAACGGCTACGTCTTTGCCTTCAAACAATGGTCCGTCACAGTGCGGGCAGTATGCAACACCTTTGTTTTTGAACTCTTGCTCACCAGGTACGTTGACATTGCGCCAGCGGGCACCTGTTGAAAGGATCACTGTTTTACTTTTCAGTACAGCGCCGTTTTCGAGTTCAAGTTCGAAGAGGTCTTTTTTCTCAAGGCGTTTCGCGCGCTGAAGGTTCATGACGTCAATATCATAATCTTTCACGTGCTCTTCAAGGCTTGCAGCGAGCTTCGGTCCTTCAGTCGCTTTAACGCTGATGAAGTTTTCGATGCTCATGGTGTCGAGTACCTGGCCGCCGAAGCGTTCAGCGACGACACCGGTGCGGATGCCTTTACGCGCCGTGTAGATCGCCGCGCTTGCGCCGGCAGGTCCGCCGCCGACAACAAGAACGTCAAACGGCTCTTTGTCGGCAAACTCAGACGCATCTGCGCCGCTGCCCATTTTTGCGAGAATCTCTTCGATGGTCATACGGCCGCTTCCGAAAGATTCACCGTTTAAGAATACAGTCGGAACAGCCATGATGTTTTTGCTTTCCACTTCTTCTTTGAATGCCGCGCCGTCAATCATTGTATGAGTGATATTCGGGTTGAGCACGCTCATCATGTTTAATGCTTGGACGACATCAGGGCAGTTGTGGCACGTCAGGCTGATATAAGACTCGAAGCGGTATTCTCCGCTGATGTTCTTAATCTGGTCAATGACCTTTTGATCAGCCTTAGGCGCTCTGCCGCTGACTTGAAGCAATGCCAGCACTAATGATGTAAATTCGTGGCCGAGAGGAACACCGGCGAATGTAACGCCTGTGTCTTCTCCGGTACGATTAACGCTGAAGCTCGGTGTTCTGTTTAATTCAGTTTTTTCAACTGAAATTTTAGATGACATGGAAGCCAGCTCGTCAACGAGAGCCAGCATGTCCTTAGAAGTGTCATCGTCACCGGCGCTTACTTTGAGAACAATGTCGTTCTCAATTAGCTGCATGTATTGATTTAATTGTGCTTTGATATTTGCATCAAGTACCAATGGAATGCACTCCTTAGATTTTACCTACCAAATCAAGGCTAGGTGTAAGTGTTTCGCCGCCTTCTTCCCATTTAGCCGGGCAGACTTCACCTGGGTTTTGACGAACGTATTGAGCTGCTTTTACTTTGTTTACTAGGTTGCTTGCGTCACGACCGATACCGCCTGCATTGATTTCAACTGTTTGGATAACGCCATCAGGGTCGATGATGAATGTTCCGCGGTCAGCAAGACCAGTTTCTTCGTCAAGAACGTCGAAGTTGCGGGAGATCGTTTGAGATGGGTCACCGATCATTGCGTAAGTGATTTTGCCGATTTTTTCAGAGCTGTCATGCCAGCCTTTGTGTACGAAGTGAGTATCTGTAGAAACAGAGTATACTTCAACACCTAATTCTTTCAGTGCAGCGTATTGTCCTTGAAGATCTTCAAGTTCAGTCGGGCAAACGAAAGAGAAATCCGCTGGGTAGAAGCAGAAAACGCTCCATTGACCTTTCAAATCTTCGTTTGTTACATCGATGAATTCACCGTTTTTGAAAGCTTTTGCTTCGAATGGCAGTACTTCTTTTCCGATTAAAGACATAATATCTTCCTCCTGAAATGTGATTTGAAATATATTAAAAAGACAAAGCATTCACTTTATCTTTCAATAATAATTCTAATTATATATAGATTATTAAATAACATTTATTTTTTGTCAAGCTATATGGGGTATTATTTTCTGCTTTTTTTGCTTTAGATGTTTAAAAACGCCTGGTATAAGCGGTTTGGCGCTGTTTGTCATATTTAGCGCCGGGCGAAAGGGGGATTCTCAATTGGTGAATCGAAACAGTAGGAATCAACCCTTCTATATGGCAGTATAAACCAAAGGGGGTATGATCATGCAAATAAATAACATTACTTTGTACAGTTGTGCGTTGGAGGAGACGAAACACTTCTATGAACGGGTGTTAGGTTTTCCTTTAATTGATGAGTCCGGTGATTCGTTTACCATCAAGGCGGGAGAAAGTGAGTTGGAATTCAGGCGCGCCGATTCTCACTCTCATCCTACGTATCATTTCGCGTTTAACATTCCGAATAATCGTTTTGATGAGGCGAAGGCGTGGATAAAGGATAAAGTCGTTTTTCAAACGGAAGATGGGGAGGATGAGGTGTATTTCTCTCATATTCAGGCGCGTTCCTTTTATTTCAAAGATCCGTCCAACAATCTGGCGGAATTCATCGCGAGAGAAACATCGCCGCCAAGCGCGGAACATTTTTCGATTGAGTCCGTTCTGAATATCGGCGAGGTGAATCTGACGGCTGCCGAAGTCGTATCAACCGGGAGAAAGCTGCAGCGTTTCGGCATTCCGGTGAGAAAGCATGCGCCTCTTAGGGAAAACGGGTTTCATTTTATGGGTGATTACAATGATGGGGCGTTTTTGCTTTTAGGGCCGAGCGGCCGCCGCTGGATTTTTTCTGATCAGCATGCGGAGTTCCATCCGCTGTCTGTCGTTGTGAACGGGACGATCCGCATTGAGGCTGACGGAAAGGGCGGCATTGACATCAGACGGGCACAGCCGTCATAAAAAAAGCCCGGGCTCAAAAGGCCCGGACTTGAGGTCGTTATTTATAGACAACACGGGTGCTGCACATGATGTCGTGCAGCGTTTTTTTCTCTCCGAAGGCGCCCATGATGAATCCGATATAAAGAATAAGCTTAGATATGATATATGCGAAAGCGCGTCCGAAGGCCTGGCCGATGGAAATCCGTCCGCCATCTTCATTGACGACCTTAAGGCCGAGCAATGCTTTTCCCAGTGTCCCCTGCATCTTTGAGGCCGTGAGCAGGCTGAAATATAAGATACTGATCACAAAAGAGCTCGCAAGAATCGGGATGACGCCGAACACCAGAAAAGAGATGTTAAACTGATTTTCGGTCATGAAGGGGTCAGCCGCCGCAACGCCTGCCGCAAATAAAAAAGAGACCATAAATTGAATGATAAAAATCGGAATTCCTATGATGATTTGATCAATGACGTAAGCCAGAAACCGAATCCAAAATCCTGCCGGTCTTTCCATGTATCTTTTTCTCTCCCTTGCTTTAATCTGGAATATTATACGTAATCATTCCGGATTTTGCAACGGAGCTTAAGCTTTTGCGAGCAGCCTCTTTCCCCATGCCAAGCGTCCCATGATCAGCCCGAAAGCCAGAAGGGCAAACATGATGCCGCACCACATCAGCTGATGGATTCCCAAATGTGAAATAAACCAGCCGCCCGCCGCCGTTCCGATGGTGATGCCGAGGTTGGAAAAAGAGACAAACAGGCTGTTGCCGAATTCGGGCGCCTCCTTTGCTTCCGCAGTAAGCCATGTCTGGCTGACAATGAGACCGCCGGAATGAACGGCGCCCCATACGAAGACGAGGACGGCCATCGGCGCGAAAGACGTTCCAAACCCGTATATGAGCAAGTAGGCGGCTGTATAAAGAAGCGGAAACAGAATGACGGTCTTTTTCATATTTTTATATAACAAAGCGCCGAAGACGAAATTTCCGGCTATCATAATCACCCCGAAGCTCATCAGCATGAAGCTGACCCATGTGCCGTTCATATGCGACACCCGTCCGAGATACTCCGCAAAATAGCTGTAGACAGAAAACATGGCCGCAAAGAGACAGGTGACGGCAGCGATATTGAGCCACAAAGCCGGTTTGCGAAGGATGCCGAGCTGACTTCTGAAAGACATTTTTTCTGTGACCGGCATGGATGGCAAAAAGAGAAGAATGCCCGTGAATGCGATGAGACTGATGATAGCGCCGAATAAGAAGGCGGCTTCAAGGGATAGACGATCCGCCAGATAAGACGTGAAAGGCACGCCGAACGCAAAGCCGGCGGTGATGCCTGAAAAGACTTTCGTTACGGCTTTTCCGGATTGGCCGGCGGGGACAAGCCGGGCCGCGGCCGCAAGCGCTACAGAAAAGAACACCGGGTGGCATAAAGCCGGAATGATCCGAAACGCCAGCATGACACTGAAATGCGCCGTATACGCGTAGACCGCATTTGAAACGGCAAACATCAGCACCGCCAAAAGCAGAATGACTTTCCGGTTTATGCCTGAAGCAAGCAAGGTCAAAAACGGTCCCGACACAGCGACGATGAACGCGAAAATACTGACAAGCCATCCCGCTTTTGAAGCAGAAATATGAAATCTGTCCGCCACTTGCGGAAGAACGCCGATAATGCCCATCTCGGTCGTGATAATCCCGAAAACCCCCAGTGCCAAAAATAGAATGAAGATGGAGCTGCTTTTTTTCATTGTTATGTATTCCTCCTTTTATAACTACATATACAGAAAAATAGATATGTTAGAACAAAAAAAGCCCTCCTTTCATGGTTATAGCTGGTGCTGAACATAGTCAGCAAAGGCTTTAATTTGTTTTTCATTCCTTCTGTAATAGGTCCACTTTCCGATTCGTTCGGATTCCAGCAGGCCGGCTTTTTGCATGGTCAGCAGGTAGCTGGAGATGACGGACTGCGCTAGCCCCGACTTTGCCTGAATATCACCGACGCAAATTCCGGTGCGGAAACTGAGTCCCTGCTCAAGATAAGGTCTTTCATCAAAATGGTCTTCCGGGTGTTTAAGCCACGTCATAATATCACTTCGTGTTTTGTTAGATAGCGCTTTATGAATCAATATCGGTTCCATAACGTTTATTATATCTATTTTTCTGGATTTGTAAATTCGTTTTTGACAAAACATTCTCAAATTAAGTAAAAATCGTGCTAAAATATAACATATTATCAGATTACCGGTAAAAAAGCCGGGTTATTGTCAGGAGGAGGATATTCACATGAATCAAAAGAAAAAAGGTGCGGTTGCGGTGACCTTGCTTTCCGCTCTGCTGTTTTGTTTATTGCCGGTCCTCGTCTCGCTTTCTCCGCTTGCGGAAACGGGGCCGAACGCGAATCGTTTTAATTCCGCGGGCATGTGGGCCGCCGTCGGCCAGATCTTTGTTATATATGCGGTCCCGCTCATTTTGTATATGCTCGGTATTCGTGTCATGAAAATCATCATGGCCGTTTTTTGCGGAATCGGGCTTATCATTTGCGCGGCTGTCTTGTTGGTGGCGTTATTGACCGCAATTTCCTTAGGGCAGGAGCTGTCTCTTTATTACGGCCTTTTCGTTTGGTCAGGCGCGGCTTTTATCGTCAATGTGGTGTGGTATATTGCCGCGTTTCGATCATCCCCGAAGCATCAGCAGGCTATGTGACATTTGTTCTATAAATCTACCGAAAATACAAATATTTCATAGGTTAATTATGGTATGATCGAAGTGATATAGCAGCTTTTAATAGAAACGGGAGGAACTGACATTGAAAAAAAAGACAGCTTCATTGCGAATGAAAACATTGGCGGCCGGCGCTGCGGTTGCTGCGGCTTTATCTGTGGGAGCGGTTTCTGATCTGCCGGGGGCAAAATGGCTGCATCCGGCGGCTGCTCAAGCTGCGGAAACGGTATTTAAACAAAATCATGCGGCATCCGGTTTCTTGGCGGGACGGTATGACGCGCATGCGATGTCTCCGACGATGTTCAACTGGTCAAGAGAAAGCCGGTTTACAAGCACTGCCGATGGCGCGTTAAAATGGGAAAAGAATGTTCCGGCCAATCCTCAAAACGGTGCGGGAGCCGCGGTTGACGGGGACGGCACCGTATTTATTCAATCAAAAGACGGGAAGCTGACGGCGTATCATCCGGACGGTACTGTGAAATGGGTGACGGAAAACCTCGGGACGACCTATACGCTGACTCCGGTGCTCGGAACAAACGGTGTCATTTATCTTCCTTCTCACGATAAAAAACTGTATTTCATCGACAAAGAAACCGGAACCATTTTAACTTCAGTTCCGCTGAGCGGAGCGCCTAGTTCCGATGCGGCTATCGGCTCTGACGGCACGCTGTATGTGTCGACGCTGGATAACTATATCTATGCGATTAAACCGACGTCGCCTTCGACATGGACGCAAAAGTGGAAGTTTAAAACAAACGGCGTGGTCGGCTCCGCTCCCGTGTTAGCGTCAAACGGCACGCTGTATACGGCAACGTACAATAATATCTTTTACGCGATCAATTCCGGAACGGGCCAAGTGAAATGGTCAAAAACGACGTCCAACGGGTTTAAAGGTTATCCGGTTATTGATAGAGACGGCACCGTTTACGCCGGAAACCAGGACGGCAGCTTATACGCCTATACATCAACGGGTGCTGTAAAGTGGACGTTCCCGTTAAACGGTTTCTCCAGCTCTTCATTAGCGATCGACCATAACGGCAATGTGTATATCGGTTCCGGAAGCGGCGAGCTGTTTTCCATCAGCAAAACCGGCAATATGAACTGGTCTTTCTATACGGACGGGCCTGTGAGAACGGCGCCGCTGATTGATGCGGACGGCAATGTGTACTTCGGTTCTGACGATAAAAATGTCTATGCGGTTGACGCTGACGGTAATGAAAAATGGCGCTATCAAACAGACAGCAATGTCATTTCCTCCCCGGTTCTGGCTGAAGACGGCACGCTTTACGTCGGCACTTATACGAAACTGCTCGCATTCGGGGCAAAAAAATAATAAAAAAGAATCCGCGTCATCTGCGCGGATTCTTTTTTTATTTAGAGGCTTGAATAAATACGCCTTTTTCATGAGAAAATTCTTTAAAGCCGTACACACCGTGATATGAACCGATCCCGCTCGTATTGACACCGCCGAACGGAAGGTTGACGTCAGTGAAATGAACGACGACATCATTGATAGAAGCATTGCCGGATGTCGTATGCTGCAGCACATAATCGATCAGCTCCTGATTATGGCTGAATACATACAAGGCAAGCGGCTTGTCCCGTTCAGTGATGTAATCAACGGCTTCACTGATATCTTCGTAATTCATAATCGGCAGAATCGGTGCGAAGATTTCTTCCTGCATGATCTTCATATCAGGCGTGACGTTTGTCAGCACGGTCGGAGAAATCGTGCGGTCATGCGCATCGAATACGCCGCCGAACGCCGTCTTCGCCCCTTTTTCAATGGCGTCATCATACAGGGCTTTGACACGGTTAAAGTTGCGGTCATTGACAATCTGCGTGAATTTGTTGCGGTCAACCGTATGATCATCCTCCATAAAACCTGCATTGACAATGGTTTGCAGGAGATCTGTAAAGGTGCTCTGCACTTCTTTCTTCATAAGGAGATAGTCAGGTGCGATACATGTTTGCCCCGCATTGACAAATTTGCCGACGGCGATTTTTTTCGCCGCGTCCATCAAATCATAGTCGCTGTCGATGATCGTCGGACTCTTTCCGCCAAGCTCAAGCGTGACGGACGACAAGTGCTTCGCCGCTGCCGTCATGACGATTTTACCGACATTCGTGCTTCCGGTGAAGAAAATGTGGTCAAACGGCTGGTCGAGCAGTTCTGTGGCGACATCGACCTCACCTTCAAAAATAGCGACTTCTTCTTCGTAAAATGCCTCGCGAATAACTGTCGCGGCGATATGGCTCGTCTCCATCGTAAAATCAGACAGCTTCACAATCGCGCTGTTGCCGGCCGCAATGGCAGCTGCAAGCGGAGCCATCGTCAGCATAAACGGATAATTCCACGGGCCGAGAATTAAGGTGACGCCTTTTGGCTCGTACATTAATACGCCGTCAGCGTCGGGGCTGACGGATGAGCCGACGCGTTTCGGCGCCATCCAGGTGTCGAGATTGTTCATATTATCTTTAATGGCCTTGATCGTTCCCTGCGTTTCCGCTCTTTTCACCTCATGATAAGGCTTGCGGACGTCCCGTCTGATCGCCTCGATGATTTCTTCTTCATGTGCGGTGACGGCATCTAAAAAGCGCTGAAGCTTTTCTCTGCGCTGCCCGGCTGTTGAAGCACGCAGCGTTTTTTGATTTTTTTTCTGAAGCTCAAAGACGCGTTTGATGTCTGCTTTTATATGCTGATCCATCGGTCTTCCTCCTCTGGTTGCTTTTTTGTTTCTTCAGGGCCTATTATAATGTGATGTGTTTTTGCGGCAAAGACAGCGTAAACACATCTATACGTTACCGTACAAATTGCGGTGATCTGTCTAATGAAAGGAGTGTCTCTTATGCCGGATTCTGTGACAACTGACATCAAACAAGCGCTTTTGGCCATGCTTGGAGAGCGGGATATCCGCCGTGTGACCATGAAGGACATCGCCGAACGGGCGCGTGTGAGCCGGGGGACACTGTACCTTTATTACGAAGATAAATATGCGATTTTAGAGGATATAGAGGAAGAAATGAAAGACGGGCTGAGTGAAGCGCTGTACGATTCGCTGAAGCATAAAGATGTGCTTCATTTACATGGCGGATGGCAAAAAGTGCATCCGACCCTGTCTTTTATTGATCGGCATCGGGTGTTTTTTCAAACGATGATGGATCGCAATAAAATGCCGTATTTTCACTTTCATGCTTTTTTAAAAGATGTGTTCCGGCATGATGTGCTGCTGTCACCGGTCAATGCGGATTTCTCACCGACTGAACAGGATATGTACATTCATTACCGCGCTTTATACACGTATGCCATTGTGTTGTACTGGCTGAATGAGGAGCCCGGGGCATCACCGGAAGCGATCAGCGGGCAGGTGTGGGATTTGATTTCTCAAAAACGGTTTTACTGGCTGTTTGGCCGCCGGGTGCCGGAACAAGAAGAAAAAAAGCCCGCCGACCGCCGGGTGACCCGAACGAGGCAGGCCTTGCAAGAAGCCATGATCGGCTTAATGGCGGAAAAAAAAGAGTACGCGGCGATTACGATTTCCGATATTGCCCGTCAAAGCAACCTCCGCCGCGCCACTTTTTATGACCATTACGCCAACAAAGAAGCGTTGCTGAAAACGATCATCCATCAATCATGCCGGGATCTGATCGGATTATTGACGGTAAAAGGAGAGCCTGCCGATTGCTCCATGGAAGAAGCGGAAGCCGCGCTCGTCCGTCTCTTTTCGGCACTGTCGGACGGCCTGCCGCTCGTCCATTTTCTGAGAGAGGGCTCCGGAGTGCCTGACGTCATTCCGGAAATGTTCAGAGCGCTGCAATCGTTTTATCTTCATCAGCCCCTGCACATTCAGGCGGGCAAAAAACTCTATGCATATTATGTCGCATCCATGCTCGCCGGTTTGATTCAATATCGTCTTCATGAAGGAAAAGACCACGCGCCGGACATGCTGGCCCGGGAGTTTCTGCAGTTTTTGGATGTGAAGAAGTATCGGGTGATTTTGCTGTAAGGATGATGAAAAAGAACTCAGCCGAAAACAGGCCGGGTTCTTTTTTGCTGTTTTCTTCGAGAAGTGCCGCTATGAAGTGTCCGGCTTTATCCCTTAAAAAAGATACCTTCCATATGACGCCTGATCAGCATTCTGCCGCCAAACATGACAAATGTCATATTCGGGGCATGATGGCTGCTACTACAAAAGCGTCTGGCGCCCCGTTATACTTGGGATCATAATGAAAAAAGAAGGGACATGACATTCATGATCAATCACGCCGCAACTCAAAAACAAGCGTCTTTAAAAAAGCAGGTTGCCGCATTTTCCGGCGCCGATACAAAGCATAGTGTCAATCAGCTTTTCAACACGTTTGTGCCGTTTTTTGCCCTTTGGTTTCTTGCTTACTTCAGCCTCAATGTCTCCTATCTTCTGACCCTCGCCTTTACTGTTATAGCAGCGGGATTTTTGACAAGAATCTTTATTATTTTCCACGACTGCTGCCACCAATCCTTTTTCAAACAAAAGAAACTGAACCGGCTGTTCGGGTTTATTTCAGGTGTGCTGACACTGTTTCCGTTCCTTCAATGGCAGCGCAGCCACTCCATTCATCATGCGACGAGCAGCAACTTAGATAAACGGGGCACCGGCGATATTTGGATGATGACCGTTAAGGAATACAACGAAGCCTCAGCCTGGACAAAAGTACGCTACAGACTTTATCGCAATCCGTTTATTATGTTTATTCTCGGCCCGATTTACGTATTTCTGATTAAAAACCGTTTCAATGTAAAAGGCGCCCGCCGCAAGGAGCGCTGGAACACCTATTTCACGAACGCGGCGATTGTCTTATTGGCTGCTGCGACGTGCCTGCTTGTCGGCTGGGAAAACTTTTTGCTTGTTCAGGGTCCGATCTTCCTTATTTCGGGGTCAATCGGCGTCTGGCTCTTTTATGTTCAGCACACGTTTGAGGACTCTTATTTTGAAGCCGATGAGCATTGGGACTATGTGCAGGCCGCGGTAGAAGGAAGCTCCTTTTACAAGCTTCCGAAGCTTTTGCAATGGCTGACAGGCAATATCGGCTACCATCATGTCCACCACTTAAGCCCGAAAGTGCCGAACTACAAGCTGGAAGCCGCCCATGAGGGGCACGAGCCTTTAAAAAACGTACCGACCATTACGCTTAAAACAAGTCTTGAATCCATGAAATTCCGTCTGTGGGATGAGGACGAAAAGCAATTTGTCACCTTTCGGGAGGCGCGGAAAAAACCGGCGCCCCATCCGGTGCCGAAAGAACCTTTAAAGAAAAATGCCTGATATGGCGCGCGGCTCTTTCTCTTATCAGAAAGGGCCTTCTCTTCATGCGTGAGGATGCAATGAAGGCGGTGTTTTGATAAAGTGATGGTAGACACAAGCAGCAGAAGGTGGAACAAAGATGAAGAAGTATTTTAAATTTCAAAAACTGAACGGGATTTCTCCTTATATATGGACGATTTTTTTCATCTTGCCTTTTTATTTTATTTTTAAAAGCTCTTCTACCTTTGTCATCGTGGCCGGCATCATTTTCACACTTGTTTTCTTTGGCGCATACCGCTTCGCATTTGTTGCAAAAGGCTGGCCGCTTTACTTATGGGCGCTTCTTCTGATCGGCATTTCGACCGGCTCAGTTATGCTGTTCAGCTATATTTACTTCGCCTTCTTTATCGCCTACTTCATCGGCCATATCCGAGACAAAGTTCCTTTTTACATCTTATATTACATTCATATCATCAGTGCGGCGGTTGCCGTCAACTTCAGCCTTGTTCTGAAAAAAGAGTGGTTTTTGACGCAAATCCCGTTTATCGTCATCACTCTGATCAGTGCCATCCTGCTCCCGCTCAGCATTCGAAGCAGAAAGGCACGGGAGCGCCTTGAGGAGAAATTAGAATATGCAAATGAGCGAATCGCCGATCTTGTGAAGCTGGAAGAAAGGCAGCGCATCGCCCGGGACCTTCACGATACACTCGGACAAAAGCTCTCCTTAATCGGATTGAAAAGCGACCTCGCCCGAAAGCTGATATACAAGGACCCTGAACAGGCCCGCACTGAGCTGAAAAGCGTGCAGCAGACGGCCCGCACCTCGTTAAATGAGGTCAGACAAATCGTCTCATCGATGAAAGGCATCCGATTGAAGGATGAGCTCGGCAATGTTCGGCAAATTCTTGAAGCGGCAGGAATTGATTTTGTGTATGAAGAAAAAGAAGCGCCCAAACATATCTCTTTGCTGAACGAAAACATCGTCAGCATGTGCATTAAAGAAGCCGTCACCAATGTCGTGAAACACAGCGGCGCCAAAGTATGCCGCATCACCATTCAGCAGCTTTGGAAAGAGGTTGTCATTACGGTAGAAGATGACGGCAGCTTTCAATGCAAAGAAGACCGCTTTTTTTCAAAGGGGCACGGCCTGCTTGGAATGAGGGAACGTCTTGAATTCGCAAACGGCAGTTTAGCCATTGATACAGCCGCCGGAACAAAGCTGACCATGAGAATCCCGAATGATTCAAAATCAAAAGAAAAGGATGGTAGCAGATGATCAACATCTTCATTGCCGAGGATCAGCAAATGCTGCTCGGCGCACTCGGTTCGCTGTTGAATTTAGAAGAGGATATGACGGTTGTCGGTAAAGGCACAAGCGGCCAGGATGCCATCGATTTCGTGGAAAAACATGCGCCCGACATCTGTCTGATGGATATCGAAATGCCCGGGAAATCAGGTCTTGAAGCGGCAGAAGAACTCAAGGACAGCGGTGTGAAAATCATCATTTTGACGACCTTTGCCCGCTCCGGCTATTTTCAGCGGGCGCTAAAAGCAGGCGTCAGCGGGTACATGCTCAAGGACAGCCCGAGCGATGAGCTCGTCAGCGCCATCCGCAGCGTCATGAAAGGGAGACGCGTCTATGCACCTGAATTAATGGAGGACATCTATAGTGAAGAAAACCCGCTGACCGAACGGGAAAAAGAGGTGCTCGAGCTTGTCGCGGACGGAAAAAACACGAAAGAAATCGCAAACGCCCTCAGCATCAAAAGCGGCACAGTCCGCAATTACGTTTCGATGATCCTGGATAAATTAGAAGTGAAAAATCGAATTGAAGCCATTACCCGATCAAAAGAAAAGGGCTGGTTTAAGTAACCCGCCCTCAGCTTGTTCAGCCAGTGTTTTTTACACTGGCTTTTTTTATTACTATCGTCACTCCGTCTCTTCCTTCCACTTCTTATCAATCAGCATTTTCCCCGGCCAAGTGTATGCCATGATGCCGCCGTCTGCGGTGATGTCTTCTCCCGTGACGTAAGAGCTGTCGTCTGAAGCGAGGAAGAGTGCGACGGCTGCCATTTCTTCCGGTTTTCCGAGCCGGCCGAGCGGCGTGATCCATTTGTTGGCTTCACGGAACGCCTCGCCCATTTCGTCTTCTGTCGTGCCTGCCAATTTATCAATGAGCGGCGTTTCAATTGTGCCCGGCGATAAGGAATTGACGCGGATTCCGCTTCTGGCGTAATCAATGGCCATCGCTCTCGTCAGGTTCGTGATTCCGCCTTTTGCGGCGTTATAGCCTGAGCGGTCAAGGTCTGCGGCCCGGCCGGACATGGAAGAGGTGTTGATGATGGAGCCTCCTTTTTCGAGCATGAGCGGAATCAGGTATTTGCTGCACAGAAATGTGCCGCGCAGATCGACGGCGATGATCCGGTCAAACAGGTCGACCGGGTATTCATGGACTTTTCCGCCCTCTTGGTCAACACCGGCATTGTTGAACAGAATTTCAATTGTTCCGTACTTTTGCTGAATGCCGTCCGCAAAAGACTTTACGTTTTCTTCGTCTGATACATCAAGGTGAAAGGCTTCTGCTTCTCCGCCGTTTTTTCTGATAGCGCTGACGGTTTCATTCAGTTCGCTTTCATTGATGTCACCGCAGATCACGCGGGCGCCTTCATCGGCGAAAACCCGTGCCGTCGCTTGTCCGATGCCTGTCGCGGCCCCTGTGATGATTGCGGTTTTGTCTGTTAATCTTCCCATATTGCGATTCCTCCTTTTTTATATCTGTTCCCGCTGAATAGGGGGATAAACATACGGAGGTCTGTTTCTAAATACCTATTAAATATGTTAATATTATGTATATACATCATTGGGAGGTTTACATATTTTGAAGATACAGCATAAGAAGGAGGTAGCGTTTTATTGTTATGCCATTGTTCCTATGGGATTTGTGATTTACACCGTTATCTCTATTCTATTTCAGGACATCATATTTCCTCTCACTGTAAGAAATGTTCTGCATGAGTCTTTGCGAAACTTGGGATCTCTTATCTTATTTAGTTTGTTTTTCTACCCGTCATACATATGGATGAAGAAGGAATTCGGCCGCCGGAAAGAAGCAGAGAGGAGAGGATGATCAACATTCTCTCTTTTTTATTGATAAAATGGGTGAAATGAATCCATTAACATGTTAAATTTACAATATATGCATCTGCTAATCCTAGTTGACAATTGTCACTGTATATGATAAATAGATGCTGAAAAGATTTTACATAACATCAAAGCATAATTAAAGGAGAGATCTGAAGTGCGGAAAAAAAAGTTTAAAGCAGAATCCAAGCGATTGCTGGACATGATGATTAACTCCATTTACACGCAGAAGGAAATTTTTCTCCGCGAGTTAATTTCCAACGCAAGCGATGCGATTGACAAAATCTATTACAAGGCGTTAACCGATGATTCATTAACGTTTGATCAAGACAATTACTACATAAAAGTGACGGCGGACAAAGAAGCGAGAACGCTCACCGTCACAGACACCGGTATCGGGATGACAAAAGACGAGCTTGAACAGCATCTCGGCACGATTGCGAAAAGCGGTTCACTCGCTTTCAAGCAAGAAAATGACACGAAAGATGGCCATGACATTATCGGCCAGTTCGGCGTCGGATTTTATGCGGCGTTTATGGTGGCTGATAAAGTCACGGTGAAAAGTAAGGCGCTCGGCAGTGACGAGGCGTATGTATGGGAGTCGGAAGGGGCTGCCGGCTACACGATCGCGCCGTGTGACAAGGAAACCGTCGGTACGGAAATCACCCTGCAAATAAAAGAAAACACAGAAGATGAAAGCTATGATGAGTTTTTAGAAAACTACCGCATCAAAGCGATCGTGAAAAAGTACTCTGATTTTATCCGCTACCCGATCAAAATGGAAGAGACGGTCAACAAGCCGAAAGAGGGCAGCGAGAACGAATTTGAAGAAGTTCAGGAAGAACAGACGGTCAACAGCATGGTGCCGATCTGGAGAAAAAATAAAAGCGAGCTGAAGGATGAAGATTACGAGGCTTTTTACGCCGAGAAGCATTACGGCTTTGATAAACCGCTGACCCATGTGCATATCAGCGTCGATGGAGCGGTGCGCTACAATTCGATTTTGTTTATTCCGGAAAACATGCCGTTTGACTATTATACGAAGGAATTCGAAAAAGGATTGGAGCTGTATTCCAACGGCGTGCTGATCATGAACAAATGCGCCGACCTGCTTCCGGACCATTTCAGTTTTGTAAAAGGCATGGTCGATTCTGAGGATCTGTCGCTGAACATTTCCAGAGAGATGCTGCAGCACGACCGCCAGCTGAAGCTGATTGCGAAAAACATCAATAAAAAAATCAAAGCCGAGCTGAAGAGCCTGCTGAAGAACAAAAGAGAAAAATACGAATCTTTCTATGAATCTTTCGGCAGACAGCTGAAATTCGGCGTCTATAATGATTTCGGCGCGAATAAAGACGTATTAAAAGATCTGCTTCTCTTCTATTCATCTAAGGAGAAAAAGCTCGTCACTCTGGACGAATATGTGTCCAGAATGCCTGAGGATCAAAAATATATCTATTACGCGTCCGGCGATTCATATGAGCGGATTGAAAAGCTGCCGCAAACTGAAATGGTGGCGGACAAAGGCTACGAAATTTTATATTTCACGGAAGATATTGATGAATTCGCGATCAAAATGCTGACAAGCTATGAGGAAAAAGAGTTCAAATCCGTATCCAGCGCTGACTTAGGCATCGACAGTGATGAGGATGAAAAGCAGACTGAAGCCGAAGAAAACGAATATAAAGACCTGTTCGAAAGCATGAAAGAGATTCTTGCGGATAAAGTAAAGAACGTCAGAGTGTCGAAACGTTTAAAATCTCATCCGGTCTGCTTTGCGACAGACGGCGAAGTGACGATCGAAATGGAAAAAGTGTTGAATGCTATGCCTGACAGCCAGCAGGTCAAAGCGGAAAAAGTGCTGGAAATCAACCCGAATCACGAAGTGTTTGAGACGCTAAAGAACGCGCACGGACAAGATCGGGAAAAGCTTGCATTATACACAAATCTTCTCTACAATCAGGCGCTTCTGATTGAAGGGCTGCCGATCCATGATCCGGTCGAATTTACGAATGATATTTGCAAAGTTATGGTATGACGCCAAAAAGGAATCGCCCAGCGGGGGCGATTCCTTTTTTTATTACAGTGTGCGCTGTTTAAGAATTTGATTTTGTTTGCTGCGCTTCTTTAAGGAGAACCGTTTTTTCAAGTGCGTTTCGATTTCTTCTAAACTTCTGCCCTTCGTTTCAGGAACGATGTAAGCAGCGAAGAAGAAGGATGAGAGACAAATGACTGAGAATATTCCGAATACCCAGCCGATGCCCATAGCGCTCAGCATAAGCGGGAATACCAGTGAAACGATCAGGTTGGTTGCCGACAGGATCAATGTCGTAAATCCGGTTGCGGCTCCGCGTGCGTTTGACGGGAACAGCTCCGGCATCAGAACCCATACGACGGGACCCCATGTCGCCTGGTAGAAGACGATATAGATGCCGAGAAACAGCACGGTCAGCCAAGCTGTTGAAGCTGACAGGCCGGCCAGAAGGAGAATGGCTGATAGTGACGCCAGGCTCAAGGTAATGCCGACGCTTCCCCACATCAGCAGTTTTTTCCGGCCGATCCGGTCGATTAAGATCATGGCGGTGATACACATGATGACGTTTAAGACACCGATGCCCATCGTGCCGAGAACGGACGCCGAAGTGCCGAGTCCGGCCTTTGTAAAGATGGTCGGCGCATAGTAAATCACCGTGTTGATACCGACCGCCTGCTGGAAGATGGCAAGGCCGATCCCGATCAGCAGCATAGGGCGGATCCATTTGGCTTTCAGCAAGCCGAGCGTAGATTCTTTTTTCTCGGCTTCTCCTTGTTTCATTTCCGCTAATTCAACAGCGATATCCTCTTTGTCGTGGGTCATTTCCATGACTTGTCTGGCTTCCTGCTCACGGCCGCGTTTGACGAGCCATCTCGGAGATTCCGGCATAAACGCGATTCCGATTAATAAAAGCGCCGCCGGTACTGCGGCGAGACCGACCATCCAGCGCCAAGCTTCAAACGGGGTGAATATGTAATTCACGATATATGCGAGTAAAATTCCGGTTACAATCATTAAGTTATTCAATGTGCCGAGCGTTCCGCGTATTTTCGTCGGCGCCATCTCAGATAGATAAACGGGAACCAGCGCCGTTGAGCCGCCGACGGCTAACCCGAGAATGACACGGGAGATAATCAGCATGGTGACGGTTTGCGAAGCCGCACAGGCAAGCGCACCGATAATAAAAATGAGTGAAAGGACGAAAACCACTTTTCTCCGGCCCCATCGGTCAGAGCATGTCCCGCTTAAGGCGGACCCGAAAATCGCACCGAGCAGCAGCATGCTGACGACCAATCCCTCGGTCAGCGTGTTTAAAGGAATATCATTGTTAATAAATAACAAAGCCCCTGAAATCACACCGGTGTCATAGCCGTAAAGCAGCCCGCCTAATGCTCCGAAAAAGTAAATCAGGTATTTTTTGGTGTTTTTCTTCACAGATGATCCTCCTCATCTTTTGGAACGCATAATAGTTTATTTAGATAACTATTTCATTCCCCGAAGAGAAAAATATAAACATAAAAAAACACGCCCCTTTTAAAAGGCGTGTTTTTTTCTTAGGAAAACTGCTTGTCGATAAACGCGATTTCTTCAGCAGATAGCGTAATGGAGGCTGCTTTCATGTTGTCTTTTAATTGATCCGCGCGTTTGGCGCCCGGAATCAGGATATCGATTTCAGGTCTCGCCAAGTACCAGGCAAGCACGATATGCGCCGTATCGGCATTGTGCTTTTCGGCAATCGGTTTGAGCTGGTTGACTTTTTTGATGTTTTCTTTAAACTGCTCCCCTTGGAAATGCGTCTGATCATTGCGCAGGTCGCCTTCAGGGAAGGTGGTGTTCTCGTCGTATTTGCCGGCCAGCAGTCCGGATACGAGCGGGAAGTACGGAATGAATGAGATGCCGTGTTCTGTCGTATAAGGGAAGAAAGTCTTTTCCGCCTCACGGTTCAGCAGGTTGTATTCTCCTTGAATCACGTCAACTAAGCCGTCTTTATTGGCTTCTTTCAGCTGTTCCAAAGAGAAATTGGATACGCCGATGGAACGGATTTTTCCTTCTTTTTTCAGCTCATTCAACGCTTGAACGGCTTCGTCCTTCGGCGTGTGCTCATCCGGGAAATGGATGTAGAATAAATCGATGTAATCAGTCTGCAGGCGTTTCAGGCTGTCTTCGACCGATTGTTTCAGAAAAGCCGGTGAGTTGTCGAAAACAAAGTCATCGCCTTCTTTTCTGTGAGCGGCTTTTGTGGCGATGAAGACATCCTCGCGGTTGCATTCTTTCAGCACCTCGCCGATTAATTCTTCAGAACGGCCCACACCGTAAATATAGGCGGTATCTAACATGGTAACGCCGCTTTTAATCGCTTCCCGAACCAATTCTTTTCCCGTTTCTTCATTCAGATTCGGATAGAGATTGTGTCCGCCGACCGCATTTGTTCCCAAACCGATCGGAAATACCTTTAGGTCAGTTTTGCCGATTGTTACTTTGCTCATGTTTTCGCCCCCTGAAAAAATTGGATATCATAGCGGCTGCCGGAAAAATACGGCAGCGTTCTCTATTAACTATAACGCTATGCCAAGTGAATGTCGATTTGATGCTCTTGGCAATACTTTGTATATTCCTCATCGAGCTGCTGAGAAGTGACAATGCTGTGAAGCCGGTCGAAAGGCGCGTATGTCAAAAGCGTGGATTTGCCGAATTTGGAATGATCCGCGAGCAGATACACTTCGTTCGCCTTTTCGGAAATTCTCTTTTTCACCTCGTATTCCAGTAAGTCGGAATTCGTCAGGCCGTGGGTGATCGTTGTCCCGGTAGCGGACATGAACGCCTTGTTAATGTTGTATTTATTGAGTGTGCTCGGATCATCAATGCCGACAAACGACCTTGTCTTCCGTTTGTAGTTATTGCCGATGATGATCAGGTCGATATTTTTCATGGATGAAGCGGCGTTAATAATATCAAGGCTGTTCGTCAAAACCGTTACATTCTTATCTGGATCAAGCGTCTCCAGCATCGATTTGGTCGTCGTGCCGGAATCAATAAATACAAGATCGTGATCCTCGATAAACCGTGACGCATAGCGGGCGATTTTGATTTTTTCATCCTGATGTTGAATGGTGCGGTTTTCAAAAGGGACGAGCACAGATTTTTCGGCTGACGTCACGCCGCCGTATACCTTTTTGATAACCCCTTTTTCCGCAAGCTTATTAATATCGCGTCTGACCGTGTTTTTAGAGACGTTGAATACCTCGCACAGCTCATCCAGCGAAGTGGCTCCGTGTTTGAGAATGTATTCTTCCATCTCCTGAATCCGCATCAGTTTCATAAAAAAACTCCTTCTAGAATTCTTAAAGTAATTAAAATATATAATAAACACCAGAAGTTAATCAATAGTTACTTAACAAATGATAAAAAAGAGGGATCATCCCCTCCGATTCGACACGGTTCTCCAAGTTCCTGTTTTCCCGATCAAAAAAAGTATGATAAAAATAATGAAAAAATTTTGATTTTTTAGATTGACTTGAAGATGTGTTGGGCTTACAATGTAACCAAGAAATGACCAAAACATAACCTGTAAAATCAAAAGTGAAAGATGTAACCGTTTGCTTTTTCCGGCACATGACCAACTTTTACATGGAAAGATTGGGAGTCACCATCATTTTAGCATTTGTAAGCGTTTAATTCATGTCTTTTATATGTAAAAGATGAATATATTCATCCGTTATTATCCAGCTGAACAGGATGTTTACTATTTAAGGAGGCAATGAGAATGGCAGAGATCAGAAAACTGAAAAACTACATCAATGGTGAATGGGTTGAAAGTAAGACAGATCAATATGAAGACGTTATCAATCCGGCTACAAAAGAAGTGATGTGCCAGGTTCCGATTTCTACGCGGGAGGATGTAGAGTACGCCGTCCGCTCAGCGTCAGAGGCATTTCAAACATGGTCAAAGACGGCAGTGCCGCGCCGTGCGAGAATTCTATTTAACTATCAGCAGCTTCTCCAGCAGAACAAAGAAGAGCTTGCCCGTCTGATTACTTTGGAAAACGGTAAAAACACGACGGAGGCACTCGGTGAAGTGGGACGCGGAATTGAAAACGTCGAATTCGCAGCGGGCGCGCCGTCACTCATGATGGGCGATTCACTTGCCTCTATTGCGACGGATGTAGAGGCGGCGAATTACCGCTATCCGATCGGGGTGGTCGGCGGTATCGCACCGTTCAACTTCCCGATGATGGTCCCGTGCTGGATGTTCCCGATGGCAATTTCGTTAGGAAATACGTTCATTCTGAAGCCGTCTGAGCGCACGCCGCTGTTAACGGAAAAACTGGCAGAGCTGTTTGAACAGGCCGGTCTGCCGAAGGGCGTCTTCAATGTCGTGCACGGCGCGCATGACGTCGTAAACGGCGTTCTTGAACATCCGGGTATTAAAGCCATCTCATTCGTCGGTTCAAAACCTGTCGGCGAGTATGTTTTCAAAAAAGGCAGCGAACATTTGAAACGCGTGCAAGCGTTAACGGGCGCGAAAAACCACACGATCGTGCTGAATGACGCCCACCTTGAAGATACGGTGACAAACATTATCGGCGCGGCATTCGGTTCGGCAGGAGAGCGCTGCATGGCATGCGCGGTTGTGACGGTTGAAGAGGGAATCGCCGATGAGTTTATGGCGAAATTACAGGAAAAAGCAGCGGACATCAAGATCGGAAACGGACTGGATGACGGCGTGTTCTTAGGCCCGGTCATCCGCGAGGACAACAAAAAACGCACGCACAGCTATATTGAAAAAGGCATCGAAGAAGGAGCGAGACTTCTTTGTGACGGGCGTGAAAACGCAACGGAAGACGGCTATTTCGTCGGACCGACGATTTTTGACAACGTGACGACGGATATGACGATCTGGAAAGATGAAATCTTTGCGCCCGTTCTGTCGGTCATCCGCGTGAAAAACTTAAAAGAAGCGGTGGACATCGCCAACCAGTCTGAATTTGCGAACGGCGCGTGTCTGTTCACTTCAAATGCGAACGCGATCCGCTACTTCCGTGAAAATATTGACGCGGGGATGCTCGGCATCAACCTTGGCGTCCCGGCGCCGATGGCATTCTTCCCGTTCTCTGGCTGGAAGTCTTCTTTCTTCGGCACATTGCACGCAAACGGAAAAGACAGCGTCGACTTCTATACACGTAAAAAAGTCGTGACGGCACGATACCCGTCTCCTGACTTCAATTGATCTGACAGCCGGCCCGGACGGCTTTGTGATTCCGTCCGGGTTTTCTTTTACCATCCATTAAGGAGGAATAAACATGAGTCATTTGCTGCGCAAACCGCAGGCCGATGAGATTTATCAAGGCGTGAACATCATACATGACGTCACTTCAGCCAATTCAGACCTCAAATACGTCGGATTTAAAGTCGTTGACCTCACTCCCGGTTCCGCATATACAGAAGATTTGAAAAAGACGGAGTGCTGCATCGTTGCGGTAACGGGAAAAATCACCGTCACTGATTATGATCAGACATTTGAAAGCATCGGCACCCGTGAAAGCGTATTTGAAAGAAAACCGACGGACAGCGTTTATGTGTCCAATGACCGCTCTTTTGAAATCACAGCGGTCAGCGGGGCGAGGGTCGCGCTGTGCTATTCTCCGTCCGAACACCAGCTTCCGACAAAGCTGATTAAAGCGGAAGACAACGGTGTGGAACATCGCGGCAAGCTGGCAAACAAACGAACCGTTCATAACATTCTCCCCGATTCAGATCCATCGGCAAACAGCCTTCTCGTTGTTGAAGTTTACACGGACAGCGGCAACTGGTCGAGCTACCCGCCTCATAAACATGACCAAGACAATCTGCCGGCTGAATCCTTTTTAGAAGAAACCTATTACCATGAAACGGACCCGCCGCAGGGGTTTGTCTTCCAGCGTGTGTACACGGACGACCGCTCGATTGACGAGACGATGACCGCAGAAAATGAAAACGTTGTCATCGTGCCGGCGGGCTATCACCCGGTTGGTGTTCCGGACGGGTATACCTCTTACTACCTGAATGTAATGGCGGGACCGACACGAAAATGGAAGTTTCATAATGATCCGGCCCATGAATGGATCCTGGAACGCTGACAAGTGAGGAGTGGCAGATAACGATGAAATATACATTTAATGAAGAAAAAGAGTTTGATATTGTCGCGATCGGGCGCGCGTGTATTGATTTGAACGCTGCGGAATACAACCGGCCGATGGAAGAAACGATGACGTTTTCTAAATATGTCGGCGGCTCCCCGGCAAATATTGCGATCGGCAGCGCCAAGCTCGGATTAAAAGCCGGTTTTATCGGCAAAATCCCGGATGATCAGCACGGCAGATTCATCGTTTCTTATATGCAGGGAAAGGGCGTTGATACGTCACAAATGACCGTTGACAGAGAAGGGCGCAAAGCCGGGATCGCTTTTACGGAAATTCTCAGTCCCGAAGAGTGCAGCATTCTGATGTACCGGGATGACGTGGCGGATTTGTATCTTGAGCCGTCCGAAGTCAATGAAGGCTACATCGCAAACGCGAAAATGCTGCTGGTGTCAGGCACGGCGCTTGCAAAAAGCCCGTCGCGCGAAGCCGTCTTAAAAGCGGTGCATATCGCAAAAAAACATGACGTAAAAGTCGTGTTTGAGCTCGACTACCGTCCGTATACATGGCAATCGGCAGAAGAAACAGCCGTGTACTACACGCTGGTGGCGGAACAATCCGATATCGTCATCGGTACGCGTGATGAATTTGACGTAATGGAAAACCGCAGCGGCGGAGATAACGATGAAACCGTCCGCCATTTGTTTGCGCACTCTGCTGACCTTGTCGTCATTAAGCACGGCGTTGACGGATCATACGCATACAGCAGATCGGGAGAAGTTTTCCGGGCGCACGCCTATAAAACAAAGGTGCTGAAGACCTTCGGTGCGGGTGATTCCTATGCGTCAGCCTTCATCTACGGACTTGTCAGCGGCCGGGATATTGAAACGGCTTTAAAATACGGGAGCGCTTCCGCTTCCATCGTCGTCAGCAAACACAGCTCCTCAGAGGCAATGCCGGCTGCCGGTGAAATTATCGAACTGATTGAAGCGCAGCACAGTCTTAACGGTAAATAGAACGTATAAAAGGTGGGATCGTTTGTGGGTAAGACAATTCGCTTAACGACAGCACAAGCGCTGATTAAATTCTTGAACCGGCAGTACATTCATGTTGACGGAAAAGAAGAGCCGTTCGTTGAGGGCATCTTCACGATTTTCGGCCACGGAAATGTGTTGGGGATCGGGCAGGCGCTTGAGCAGGACGCCGGGCACCTGAAAGTCTATCAAGGCAAAAACGAACAAGGCATGGCGCATGCCGCGATGGCATACAGCAAGCAGATGCTGAGAAGAAAAATTTACGCGGTATCGACATCAGTCGGTCCGGGTGCCGCTAACTTGACGGCTGCCGCGGGTACGGCGCTGGCCAATAATATCCCGGTGCTGCTGCTTCCGGCCGATACCTTTGCGACGAGGCAGCCTGACCCGGTGCTTCAGCAGGTGGAGCAGGAATACAGTGCCGCCGTCACGACAAACGATGCGTTAAAGCCCGTGTCCCGCTATTGGGACCGCATCACCCGCCCCGAGCAGCTGATGAGCAGCTTAATCCGGGCATTTGAAGTGATGACAGATCCGGCAAAAGCGGGCCCGGCGACAATCTGCATTTCTCAGGATGTAGAGGGAGAAGCATTTGATTTTGATGAAAGCTTCTTTGAAAAACGCGTTCATTACATTGACCGGATGCAGCCGAGCGAGCGTGAACTGAAAGGCGCCGCGGAAAAAATTAAGGAGAGCAGCCGTCCCGTCATTTTAGTGGGCGGAGGCGCGAAGTACTCCGGCGCGCGTGAGGAATTAATCGCGCTTTCTGAAACATACGGCATTCCGCTTGTCGAAACGCAGGCCGGCAAGTCAACGGTTGAAGCCGATTTCGCCAACAATCTGGGCGGCATGGGCATCACGGGCACACTCGCCGCAAACAAAGCCGCCCGCCAGGCTGATCTGATCATCGGTGTCGGCACACGGTACACGGACTTTGCGACATCCTCGAAAACAGCGTTTGATTTTGACAAAGCAAAATTTTTGAATATCAATGTCAGCCGCATGCAGGCTTACAAGCTTGACGCGTTTCAGGTCGTAGCCGATGCGAAAGTGACGCTCGGCAGGCTGCACGGCTTATTAGACGGATATAAAAGTGCATTCGGCACGGCGATTAAAGATTGGAAAGATGAATGGCTGGCTGAACGGGACCGGCTCGGCAAGGTCACTTTTACACGTGACGCGTTCGAACCGGAAATTAAGAACCATTTCTCACAGGATGTGTTAAACGAGTATGCCGACGCGCTCGAGACTGAGCTGCCGCAAACAACGGCGCTGTTGACCATCAATGACACGATTCCTGAAGACAGCGTCGTCATCAGTTCGGCGGGATCTCTTCCGGGAGATTTGCAGCGGCTGTGGCATTCCAACGTCCCGAATACGTACCACCTCGAGTACGGCTATTCCTGCATGGGGTATGAGGTATCGGGCACGCTCGGCCTCAAGCTGGCCCATCCCGACAAAGAAGTCTATTCACTCGTCGGCGACGGAAGCTTTCTGATGCTGCACTCAGAGCTGATTACCGCGCTTCAATATAACAAAAAAATCAATGTCCTGCTCTTTGACAACTCGGGATTCGGCTGTATCAACAACCTGCAGATGGATCACGGGAGCGGCAGTTATTTCTGCGAGTTCCGCACAGAGGACAATCAGATTTTAAACGTTGATTACGCGAAGGTGGCAGAGGGCTACGGCGCTAAAACATACAGAGCCAATACGGTTGAAGAACTGAAAGCGGCGCTTGAAGATGCGAAAACGCAAGACGTATCCACTTTAATTGAAATGAAGGTTCTGCCGAAAACGATGACGGACGGCTATGACAGCTGGTGGCATGTCGGCGTGGCGGAAGTGTCGGAGCAGGAAAGCGTTCAGCGGGCATACGAAGCGAAAGAGATGAAGCTGAAGTCTGCGAAGCAGTACTAGAGGGGAGGCATCACGATGGGCAAACAAGATATTCTGTGGGGCATCGCTCCCATTGGGTGGCGCAATGACGATATGCCGGAAATCGGAGCCGGGAATACGCTGCAGCATTTGTTAAGCGATATTGTTGTCGCCGGCTTTCAAGGTACGGAAGTGGGAGGGTTTTTCCCTGAACCCTCCGTCCTGAATAAGGAGCTGGCTCTCCGGAACTTACGGATTGCGGGGAAATGGTTCAGCAGCTTTATCATTCAAGACGGTATTGAAAAAACGGCTGAACAATTTACAGAACACTGTGATTATTTGCAGAAAGTCGGAGCGGATGTCGCCACCGTTTCTGAACAGACGTACAGTGTTCAAGGCTTGGACATTGATGTATTTAAGAAAAAACCGCACTTCACAGATGAAGAATGGGATATGCTGTGCCAAGGCTTGAACCGTCTCGGGAAAATCGCTGACGAATACGGGCTGGACATGGTTTTTCATCATCATCTCGGCACAGGCGTCCAGACGGCGGAAGAAGTTGACCGGCTGATGGATGGAACGGACCCGCGGTATGTCCATTTACTTTATGATACCGGGCATGCCTATATCTCGGACGGAGACTATATGACAATTCTCAACAAGCATATGGATCGGATCAGACACGTTCATTTCAAGGACGCGCGGTTTGACATTATGGAGCGGTGCAGACAGGAAGGCAAGTCATTCAGGCAGTCGTTTTTACAGGGCATTTTTACGGTTCCCGGAGACGGATGCATCGATTTTACCGAAGTGTACCGATCGCTCGTCCGTCATGATTATTCAGGCTGGATCGTCATCGAAGCCGAACAAGACCCGGCAGTCGCCAATCCGCTTGAGTACGCGCTGATTGCGAGAAAGTACATCGACAGTGAGCTGCTTGATCCTGCAAATTAGAGGGGGACTTATATGAATAATGCCAAGGCGGAATCAGCTTTCAGCAAAAGGACCATCGCCGCAGCATTAGCCAATTACATTGATGCAGGTTCCATTGTGGCAGGATCAGCGGGTTTATCTATGTGGGTCAGCTATTTAAAGCTGTCCGACAGCCAGATCGGATTGCTCGGCGCCTTCAGCGCAAACGCGATATCAGCGGCCATCGGAGCGCTGCTCGGCGGGTATTTGGCTGATAAGGTCGGCCGAAAAGCTGTATACACAAACAGTATGCTCGTCTACGCCTTAGGAATTTGTTTGGTTTTGTTTGGATTCAACTTTCCCATGCTGTTATGCGGATACATGATTATCGGGATTTCTGTAGGCGCGGATATTACGGCTTCATGGACCATTATCGCGGAAAACGCCCCCGAGAAAAACCGGGCGAGGCATTGCGGAGTGGCGCAGGTGGCGTGGGCCGCAGGAGCCGTTGTGGTTCTGCTGTTATCCGTTTTGGTCGGTGACCTCGGGCTTTTAGGAAATAAAATTGTCTTTGCGCATCTATTGGTGATCGCCCTGATCACATATGTGATAAGAAAGCGTTTACCTGAGTCGGATGCCTGGAAAAACAGTGAAGAGCGGCCTGCCGCCGTGAAAAAAACATCTTATTTTGACCTGCTTCAGCCGAAATTTTTCAAGAACATTTTGTTTTTAATGGGTGTGTTTCTCGTATGGAATCTCGCAGCGGGCGTCATGGGGTTCTTCATGCCGTACATCTACCAGCAGGTCGGCGGCGTATCCGCAAATACGGCCAACATTCTGCAGATGGCCCTGTTTATCTTCACCGGGCTCGGCGTCGCCTGTATCTTCATGCCTTTTGCAGATAAATATCGGAAAACGGTGTTCGGAATTTGCGCATTTATGGCCGTTGTCGGCTGGTCGCTGTTTTTACTGCCGTTTCAGGGGCTCCCGATGCTGCTTTTGTTTGTTTTAGCGATCGGCATCAATAACGGAGCCGGCCAGCAGGCGAACTACCAGCTGTGGGCAAGCGAGCTGTTCCCGACAGAATACAGAGCGTCAGCACAAGGGTTCATGTTCTTTCTCGTCCGTATTTCAATCGGCATTTGGAGTTTATTTGTGCCGGTCATCATGTCACAATTCGGCATCGGTTTTATGGCCGGTATTCTGCTCATATGTGTGACGGCCAGTATGATCATCGGGCTTGTCTTCGCGCCGAATACGTCCGGCAAGTCGCTTGAACAGATACAGGAGGAACTTTACGGCGCTCCTCAGGACGGCAGTGAGAAAAGAAAGACGAGAACCATTATTTGATTATCAGAAGGAGTGGCGATCAATGAATTTACGTATAGGTGTTATCGGAACCGGTGCTATCGGAAAAGAGCACATCAACCGCATCACAAATAAGCTGTCGGGTGCGGAAATTACCGCTGTCACAGATGTGAATCAGGAGGCCGCGCAGCAGACCGTTCAGGATTTCAATTTGAACGCCTCCGTTTATCCTGATGACGACAGCCTCCTCGCTGCTGAAAATGTGGATGCCGTCTTAGTGACAAGCTGGGGCCCGGCTCACGAGTCCAGCGTTTTGAAAGCGATTCAGCACGGCAAGCACGTGTTTTGTGAAAAGCCGCTTGCGACAACGGCAGAAGGCTGTATGCGCATTGTCGAGGAAGAAATGAAGACGGGAAAACGATTGGTGCAGGTAGGTTTTATGCGCAGATATGACAGCGGTTACGTTCAGCTGAAAGAAGCGATCGACAACCGCGTGGTCGGCGAGCCGCTGATGATTCACTGTGCGCACCGCAACCCGACAGTCGCATCGAATTATTCAACGGACATGGCCGTCGTCGATACGCTCGTTCATGAAATTGATGTCCTCCACTGGCTCGTCAATGACGACTATGAATCCGTACAGGTCATCTATCCGAAGAAATCAAAAAATGCGCTGCCGCATCTGAAAGATCCGCAGATGGTCATCATTGAAACAAAAGGCGGCATCGTCATCAATGCCGAAATCTACGTGAACTGTAAATACGGCTATGACATTCAATGTGAGATCGTCGGGGAAGACGGCATTATCAAGCTTCCGGAACCATCAAGCATCAGCTTGAGAAAAGAAGGGAAATTCAGCACCGATATCCTGATGGACTGGCAGCGCCGATTTGTGGCTGCGTATGATGTGGAAATTCAAGACTTCATTGATTCGATCCGGAATAAAGGCGAAGTCAGCGGTCCGACGGCATGGGACGGTTATATTGCCGCGGTGACAACTGACGCGTGCGTAAAAGCTCAGGAATCCGGACAGAAAGAGCCTGTGGCGCTGCAAGAGAAACCGGCATTCTACCAATCATTTACGACTGTGAACAAATAATAGATCGGGAGTGAAAGAAATGAAACTGGCCTTAGATCCATCCATGTACCGCGATGATTTAACGTTAGAAGAAATGGTCTATAAAACGGCGGAGCTCGGATACGAATATATCGAATTGTCCCCGCGCGAGGATTTTTGTCCTTTCTATAAATATCCGAAAGTCGATTCAGCAAAAATCAAACAATTGAAGCGCCTTTTAAAAGATACAGGTGTGAAGCTGTCTTCTCTTCTTCCGCTTTACCACTGGGCGGGTCCTGATGAAGACCGTCGTCAGGCCGCCGTGCGCAACTGGAAACGGGCGATCGAAATTGCGGTTGAACTTGAAGTGGATTTGATGAACAGTGAATTCAGCGGTTCAAAATATGATCCTTTGACAAGTGAAGAAAAATTCATCAAATCCATGGATGAACTGCTGCCCGTCTTTGAAAAAGAAGGCGTTAAACTCAATCTGCAGGCTCATCCATACGATTTTATCGAAACGCACAAAGGGGCGATGGATATGATCCGCGCGCTTGACAAGGATTGGATCAATCTTGTCTACTCGACTGCGCATACGTTCTTCTATGATGACGGCAAAGGCGATATTGCGACTATGTTTGATGAAGCCGGCGACCGCCTCACACATGTCTTATTTGCAGATACTTTTAATCATAAAGCGGCGCATGGCCTTCGCTATATCGTCAACCCGCCTGACGCGAAAGTAACGGTTCACCAGCATTTGGACATCGGGCAAGGCGAGGTTGATTTTGAGACGATTTTCAGAAAGATGAGAGAGATGAAATTCGATGGAATTGCGACGAACGCCGTTTTTGCTTGGGTCGGCGAAAGAGCGGATGAATCAAGCCGGACCACGCTTAAGAAATTAAAGGAAGAATTAGGCATGGCATAAGCTGAGTACGGAGTTCGGCGGAGCGGGGCAAACAAGCCCTCCTGCCGGACTCCCTTCATATCGAAAACGTTGGATGGGAGAGGCTGACATGAAACTTTGCTTTAATGAAGCGACTACGCTGGAGAATTCAAACCTGAAACAGGATTTAGAACTATGCGAAAAGCACGGCTATGATTATATTGAAATCCGCACAATGGATAAGCTGCCGGAATACTTAAAAGACCATTCACTGGCCGATCTGGCGGAATATTTTCGAACCCATCACATTAAACCGCTTGCCCTGAACGCACTGGTTTTCTTCAACAACCGTGATGAGAAGGGCTATAGGGAGATCATTTCAGAATTCAAAAGCATGATGGAAACCTGCAGGACGCTCGGCGTGAAATATGTGGTGGCGGTGCCGCTTGTGACAGAGCGGAAAATCTTGAAAGAGGAGATCAAAAAGAGCAGCATAGAGGTGCTGACTGAGCTTTCGGACATCGCGGAGCCGTACGGCGTAAACATTGCCCTTGAATTTGTCGGCCACCCGCAATGTACGGTCAATACATTTGAACAGGCGTATGACATCGTGAACGCTGTCGGCCGCGATAATGTCGGACTGGTGTTTGACAGCTTCCATTTCCACGCGATGGGCTCCAATATTGAGAGTTTGAAGCAGGCGGACGGAAAGAAAATTTTCATCTATCATATCGACGATACAGAAGACTTTCCGATCGGCTTTTTAACGGATGAAGACCGCGTCTGGCCTGGACAGGGTGCGATTGACTTAGACGCCCATCTGTCAGCGTTAAAAGAAATCGGATTCAATGATGTTGTCTCCGTAGAGCTGTTCAGACCTGAATATTATAAGCTGACTGCGGAGGAAACGATCAAAACGGCAAAGGAAACAACGGAAGCCGTCGTATCAAAATACTTCATGAAGGAGGCGTGAACATGGCTTTTGTCACCATGAAACATCTTCTTGCAGAAGCGAAACGGGAGCATTATGCAGTCGGCCAATTTAATATCAACGGCCTCCAATGGACAAAGGCGATTCTGCAAGCGGCACAAAAGGAGCAATCGCCGGTCATCGCCGCGGCTTCCGATCGTCTGGTCGACTATTTAGGCGGATTTAAAACGATTTCCGCCATGGTCGGCGCGTTAATGGAAGAAATGGCGATTACCGTTCCCGTCGTGCTCCATCTTGATCACGGAAGCAGTGCGGAACGCTGCAGACAGGCCATTGACGCCGGCTTCAGCTCAGTGATGATTGACGGCTCCCATCATCCGATTGATGAGAACATCGCGATGACAAAAGAAGTCGCCGATTATGCCGCTAAGCACGCCGTCTCAGTAGAAGCAGAAGTCGGCACGGTCGGCGGCATGGAAGACGGGCTGGTCGGCGGGGTCCGCTATGCCGATGTCGCCGAATGTGAGCGGATCGTCAAAGAAACCAATATTGACGCGCTGGCCGCCGCCCTCGGCTCCGTCCACGGCAAATATCAAGGTGAACCGAATCTCGGATTTAAAGAAATGGAGGCTATCTCCCGCATGACTGATATTCCCCTCGTTCTCCACGGAGCATCCGGGATTCCGCAGGATCAGATCAAAAAAGCCATCACGCTCGGCCACGCGAAAATCAATATCAACACGGAATGTATGGTCGCCTGGACAGACGAAACACGCCGCATGTTTCAGAAAAACGGTGATCTGTACGAACCGCGCGGCTACATGACACCCGGCATTGAGGCCGTGGAAGAGACAGTGCGAAGCAAAATGAGAGAGTTCGGATCAGCCGGTAAAGCCGTAAAACAGCAGGTCGGCTGATGAGAACGGAAACCGCCAAGATGGCGGTTTTTTTGTGCGGTGTTGCGCCCGTACGCCCGAAACGATTATGATGATGGCAGCAGTGTAAGAAACGGGAGTGGTTCAGTTTGAATAAAATCATGATTGTGGAAGACAGTGAAGACATTCGCGGACTATTGCAGAATTACCTTGAAAAATACGGATATCAAACCGTGGCCGCCGATGATTTCACGGCTGTTCTTGATGTTTTTTTGCGGGAAAAGCCTGATGTTGTGCTGCTTGATATCAATCTGCCGTCTTATGACGGCTATTATTGGTGCCGCCAGATCCGCCAGCACTCCACAAGCCCGATCATTTTTATCTCTGCCAGAAGCGGGGAAATGGATCAAGTGATGGCGATTGAAAACGGCGGAGATGATTATATCGAAAAACCGTTTTCCTACGATATTGTGCTGGCGAAAATCAAAAGCCAGATCCGCAGGGCATACGGAGCGTACGCCGCCAAGCAGGGAGAGAAAGTGGTTGAATATGCCGGTGTGCAGCTCTTTGTGGAACGGTTTGAACTGCGCTTTCAGGACGAAAAAAGCGAGCTTTCTAAAAAAGAAAGCAAGCTTTTGGAAGTGCTGCTGGAGCGGGGAGAAAAGGTGACGGGAAGAGACCGGCTCATGGAAAAAACGTGGGACACCGACATTTTCGTCGATGATAATACGCTTAACGTGTATATCACGCGGCTCAGAAAAAAACTGCGGGAGCTGAATGCGCCTGTTTCCATTGAATCGGTGCGGGGCGAAGGCTACCAGCTGAGGGCGCTGTCATGAAGCTGTTTCTCCGGTCTCATGCCGTGCTGATTCTGCTTTTTCTCCTTCAAGGGCTGTTTGTCTTCTTTTATTACTGGTTTGCGGGTCTTCATTCTTTTTCCCACCTGTTTTACATATTGGGCGTGCAGCTTCTTATTTTGGCGGGATATCTTGCCTATCGCTGGTACAAAGACCGGGGTGTGTATCATTGGCTCAGCTCGGAGCAGGAAGGGACGGACATCCCGTATCTCGGTTCTTCAGTGTTTTGTTCAGAGCTGTATGAAAAGCAGATGGAGCTGACCCGGATGCAGCACCAGAAGCTCCATGAGACCGAAGCCAAGCTGGACGCGCGGGTGACGTATATGAACCAATGGGTGCACCAAGTAAAAACGCCGCTGTCGGTCATTAATTTAATCATTCAGGAAGAGGATGAGCCCGTCTTTGAACAAATCAAAAAAGAGGTCCGGCAGATTGAATTCGGGCTGGAGACGCTTCTTTATTCTTCAAGGCTTGACCTGTTTGAGCGGGATTTTAAAGTTGAAGCGGTTTCCTTATCAGAGCTTCTCCAATCGGTCATTCAAAGCTATAAACGATTTTTTATTCAATACCGCGTCTATCCGAAAATGGATATTCGCGATGATCATCAGATTTACACCGATGCGAAATGGCTCAAATTTGCGATCGGCCAAGTGGTCACAAACGCGGTCAAGTATTCGGCAGGCAAGAGTGACAGACTTGAGCTGAATGTCTTCCGCGATGAAGACAGGACGGTGCTTGAAGTCAAAGATTACGGTGTCGGCATTCCCTCGCAAGATATCAAGCGGGTGTTTGACCCTTATTACACCGGCGAAAACGGACGGCGTTTCCAAGAATCTACGGGAATCGGCCTTCATCTCGTCAAAGAAATTACGGGCAAGCTCAATCATACGGTGGACATCAGCTCGTCCCCCGGTGAAGGGACATCGGTCCGATTTTCATTTCTTACAAAAATGTAAGGCTGCGTTAAGAAAACAACATAGCTCGTTCTGTTTCCCCTTGATAACATGGATTTATGTCAAGGGGATTTTTATGTTAAATGCCCCGGCACTACATGAAAGCAGCCCAGACCAACAAGAATAAAACCATAAGGAGGATTTTCATGGCGAATATGCTTGAAGTCAAACATATAAATAAAACCTATAAAGGACAAGTGTCCTATCAAGCTTTAAAACAAATTTCGTTTTCAATAGAAGAAGGCGGGTTCACGGCGGTGATGGGACCGTCCGGCTCCGGAAAAACAACGCTTTTGAATATCATTTCAACGATCGACCGGCCGGATTCAGGCGATATCCTGATTCACGGAGAAAACCCGCACCGGCTGAAGCGGACAAAGCTCGCTCATTTCCGCCGCAAGCAGCTCGGATTTGTGTTTCAGGATTTCAACCTTCTGGACACACTGACGATCGGTGAAAATATCATGCTGCCGTTAACGCTTGAAAAAGAGGCGCCGTCTGTCATGGAAGAAAAACTGCACGGCATCGCGGCAAAGCTCGGAATTGAAGACCTGCTCAACAAACGGACGTTTGAAGTATCCGGCGGACAGCGCCAGCGGGCCGCCATCGCAAGAGCGGTCATTCATAAGCCGTCACTCATTCTGGCCGATGAACCGACGGGAAACCTTGATTCCAAAGCGTCAAAAGACGTCATGGAAACGATGCAGAGCCTGAATCAGGATGATCATATCACGGCTTTGATGGTGACCCACGATCCGGTTGCGGCAAGCTACTGCCGCCGCGTCATCTTTATAAAAGACGGCGAACTGTTTAATGAGATTTACCGCGGGGAAAACCGCCAAGTCTTTTATGAGCAGATTCTTGATGTGCTGTCTATGCTGGGGGGAAACGCAAATGACCTTTCTTCAGTTCGCTTATAAAAACGTCACGAGAAACAAAAGGGCCTATCTTGCTTTCTTTTTAAGCAGCGCTTTTTCCGTTTTGATTTTCTTTACCTTTGCGATGTTCCTGTTTCATCCGGCACTAAAGGAAGGCTACCTGAATAACATCGCCAGAAAAGGCTTAACCGCCGCGGAATGGATGATCTTTGTTTTTTCTTTCTTATTTGTTCTGTATTCGGTTAACGCATTTTTGAAATCGAGAAATAAAGAATTCGGCATCCTGCTGATGCAGGGCATTACGCCGGTGCAGCTGAGAAAGCTCATTACGGCGGAAAACATGATCATCGGCGTCATGTCGATCGCAGCCGGGATTATCGGAGGCTTCATTTTTTCGAAAACGTTCTTTACGGTCGGCGCTTATATTTTAGAAATGGAGGCGCTGCCTCTGTACATGCCTTGGAAAGCGCTCGGCATTACGGCCGGCGGATTCCTGCTCTTATTTTTCCTTTTATCGCAGTTCACGATCCTTTTTGTCAGATCAAATACGGTGATCAAATTAATAAAGGGCACTGACAAGATCAAGCCGGAGCCGAAGCCGTCCGTGCTTCTGTCTATATTCGGCATCGCCTGCCTGTGCGGCGGGTACGGCATGGTCCTTAAAGGCAATGTCCACGGGACTCAACCGTTTATCATTTTGCTGCTTACCGTCATCGGCACGTATTTCTTTTTCAGCCAAAGCAGCATCTGGATTCTGCGCGCGCTGAAGAAGTGGAAAACCTTTTATCTGCGCGGGAAAAATGTCATTTGGGTTTCTGATCTTGTTTATCGTTTAAAAGACAATGCCCGCCTGTTCTTTATCGTCAGCATTATTTCCGCGGTAGCGTTTACGGCGACGGGCGTGCTCGCGATGTACAAATCGACCGTCGGGGCGGAAGAGTCCGCTTATGAGATGGAGTATTTATCTTACAGCAATAATCCAAAAGAACAGACTCATTTGAAAAAAATTGACCATGAACTGAAAACACACGGCTTTACGTATAAGAAAGACAAAATAAATGTTTCCTATGTCCGCTATCAGGAAGGAGATACTGTTCCCCCTGTTTACATGATCAGCGAATCGGATGTGTCAACATACTTCCATGTCAAGCTGAACGGCCTGAAACATGATGAGGCTGTCTATTTTCCGAGTACGTATGACCGGAATTTCAAAAACAAAGCACCGGATCAGCTGAAGCTGCTGAACCAAAAAGGCAAGCCGTCTGACCAAAAACTGACGGTAAAAGAAGTCGAAAAACCGCTGATTTCATTAAATGCCATCATCGCGGTGAACGATCAAACCTTTGATCAGCTTAAATCACTCGGTGAAAAAGCGTCATTATACGGCTACAGCTATGATCATTGGAAAGACAGTCTTGGGATCAGCCAATCCTTGAAAAATGAGATTTACGGCAACTATATCGACGTGCATTCTGATTTTATGGCAAAAGCCGGGACGTACTATGATACGGTGCAGCTGCCGAGCCTGAGTTTATTTATCGGCCTGTTTATCGCAATTGTATTCTTTGTCGCGGCAGCAAGTTTCTTATATTTCAGGCTGTTCACTGATTTAGATGAGGACCGGGAGCGCTATCGTTCACTGGCTAAAATCGGCCTGAGTGAGCGTGAAATGGCACAAAGCGTGACGATACAATTGGCGATTCTCTTTTTCTTTCCTTTCGTCATTGCCGTCATGCATACGCTGTTTGCCTTGAGAACATTGGCCGTGGAAGGCTATTCCGATGTAGCGGGGCCGCTCAGTCTGACCATCGGAGGGTTTTTCATCTTTCAGCTTCTGTTCTTCCTCACAGTGCGGTCAAGCTATTTGAAAAAAATGAACAAGTAAGGGGAGTGCACAGATGAAAAAAGCATTGGCAATCCTGGCCGTCTTGGCGGCCGCTGCCGTCATATACGGAATTCTCTTTTTTCATAATGATGTTACAGACAGATTTAATCCGTTTATTCACCAGCAAGATGTTTATGTACAGATTGATCGAGATGGCAAACATCTTAGCCCGGGCGGTACTGAGTATACATTAGACGGATATAACGCATCCGGGAAAAAAGAAGAAGTGACCTTTTTCGCCGGGAAAGATCTTCGGAAGAACGCGTATTTGAAAGTGAAGGCGAAAGGAAAATATGTCGAGACCTGGGAAGAAATCAGATTTGAAGATATGCCGGGCTCCGTACAGTCAAAATTAAAGTGAACAGGGAAAACGGCACAGTGTCATGACTGTGCCGCTTTTTTTATTTTTTATTTTCTTCAGCCCGTTTGATCAGCATGTCGGTGATGATATCCATCTGTTTGCTGACGGCAATCGGGTCATACGGATAGAAGGTGTTGAAATCGTTGATAAAGACACGATTGTGTTTTACGGCATCGAGATTTTTCCAAACGGATGAATCTTTCAGACGCTCAAATGTTTTGCTTTCTCCATTCGGATTGTAATCGGTAATGAACATATAATCAGCCGCATATTGAGGGATGACCTCTTGGGAAACCTGTTTCATGGCGCCCGTTTTCATGATGTCTTTTTCAATTTTGGCCGGCGCTTTCAATCCGAGCGCGTTATAAACGGCTTGGCCGCCGCGGCCGGAATTGTCATTGAAAATCCAGATTTCGCCTTTATCCGTCGTTTCATAAAGGCCGACTGTCTCGTCTTTGCCGATCACGTTTTTGAGGCGCTTTTGATTCGCTTCGGCTTTTTTGTTGAAGTCTGCCATAAAGCTTTTGGCTTTATCCTTCGCCCCGGCAATGTCGCCGAATAGGCTGACCGTATCTTTCGTATTCTTTGCGGTGTTAAAAGGAATGACAATCGTCGGTGCGATTTTCGATAGTTTCTCGTATTGGTCTTCCTTCATCAGCACGATTAAATCAGGCTTCAGCTGCATCACTTTCTCCACATTGACGGGATTGCCGATGTCAGTAATGTTTTTCAGCTGTTTTTTGATAAACGGATTTTTGAAAGTCCATGAGCCCGCCCCCACGACATTTGCGTCAACGGACAGCAGCTCACCTGCATAAAAGTCAGTGACGATCCGCTTCGGATGTGCGGGTATGTCAATATTCCCTTTTGTTGATTCATATGTACGCATGTCTGTCTTTCCTTTGCCTGATGCCGATCCGTTGTTTTCCTTCGCGCCGCTGCAAGCGCTTAATGCGAAAACAAGCAGAAGTGCCAGGCCGATCAGCCATGATTGCTTCTTCATAATGATCCCCCTATTTCAGTGATAATGATTATCATTATTAATATAGCAGGAAGACGTCATTCCGTCTATGTTTTTTATAGAAAACCTTCCTTGATTATCCATGTTATAGTAGTAAAGGAGGAGGAATGAATGTTGATTACGAAAAGAGGGACTTGGTGGGAAGTGCTGCACAGCTGGTGGCTGCTGCTGACTTTTGCGCCGTTTGCGCTGACCGCTTTCTTGGCATTTTTCTATATCGGCTACCGGGCCAAGAACAAAAAATGGCTGAAATACGGACTTATCTATTTTATTATTTTAGCAATTGCTTTTGTGCTGCCGAGCACGCCGGGCGTGTATATCGTGCTGCCTTTATGGGTCATCTCCATCATCCACGGGCTGAAAGTGCGGGCGGCTTATTTGATACAGCTTGATGTGTTTAAACAAAACGTCGAAGCAAGAGCGTTTGAAGCGGTAAGGCATGAGGCTGAAGCAAAATTCGGCGGAAAACCCGCTCATCGCATTGATCTGACAAAACAGAGATAAAAACAAATGACAAAGCCGGTATCTCGCGCTTTGTCATTTGCATGACCGGCCTATTGCTGGTATGAATGCTGCTGAAACGGTGTGTGATGCTGTGTTTGCGGGAATGAAGAAACATTAGCGTTTGCCATCGGTGCAGGCATGTGTCCGCTTACTTCCTGCTGAAGCTGATTGCACACATTCACGATTTGCTGGCATTTTTGAATGGCCGCTTCATGCCCCTGCAGCGCTTGCTGAATGGTATGAACGGCATGCTGTTCATGGTTAAGCATCTGCTGAAGCATTTGAATGTTTTGCTGTTCCTGCTGGAGCATTTGCTTGTACTGCTGACTGCTTTGCTGTGTCTGCTGAATAAGCTGCTGTGCTGTTTGGCGGCATTGCTGCAGCTGATTTCCGCTGTATTGGTTTTGATACATCATGAAGACCTCCTGGAGTGATTGATTTTACACATTTATCATGTGAAAGAATAGGAGAGGCATTCATGCAAGAAAAGGATTCAAATATTTACCTGTTATGTACAGAGCGGAATACAAGGCTCGGGATGGCCTGTCGAGCTTTGTATTCCGGCCCTTTTTCTCAGAAGCCGCCTTCTGTAGCGTGAAAAGGAATATTGAGTCTGTTTTCGACTGCGCGCAGGCGCTGATTCAAACGGTTTAAGCGGCGGGTATGGATTTCAATGGACTGGCTCAGCCGTCTGATCTGCTCATTCATACGCGTGATTTCCCGGTTTTGGCGCTGGTCTTCTTGTGAGAGGCGGGTGAGCTCTCTCGTTTGCTCGGCGTTTTGTCTTTCAAGCTGGGCAACTCTCCGTTCTAAACCTGTCGGCTGCCGTTCTTCGGACTGAGGGGGCGCATAATAATAGCTTTCCTGCTGCTGATACGGCTCATACTCAACGCGGTTCACTTCGTATTCCTGCTGCTGAGGGAAATAGGCAGGCGGGGTGTAGTACTGATATGGGTTCATTCATCATTCTCCTTATCTAGTGAAGTCTTTATACACTATGTAGTCAATTGCACAGTGCCACGGCATCCGCCTAAGTTACAGGCGTAAAAAAGCTTCAAAGGAAGGTGATCATGTTGCGGAACATACGGATTTTCATCATGACGGTTCTTGTTTTCGGATGCGTCATGATAACAGGCTGCTCGCAAAAGAAAGCAGACGATACCCCTTTTTATTACGGGACATGGGATGCGGGGCTGAAGCCGGGCCCGATGGACGGGGTCAGATCTGAAACCGTCACGTTTACGAAAGACAGCGTGCTGACAAAGCAGGTCATTCAAGGCCGCGGCGAGGTTGCCATGCCCTCAGATGTGTACAAGGTGATCTCACAAAACACGGACGGGACGATCGAGATTGAATACCTCGGCCATCCGCACCCCGTCAAAAGCACGTTGAAAAGAGGAAAAAACGGTACGCTCATTTGGAAGATATACGGAGAAACAAAAACAATGACAAGAATAAAAACCGGCGGGGAGGATGCACATGAGAAATAAGGCTGCCGACAGACTCGTTTTGACGGGTGTCATCGTACATATCATTCAATGGTTTTCACTGTTATGGTTATTTTTTATGCTTTTTGATCAGTTCGGGCGTTTTACCATTTACAATCCCAATGTCGTCAACGGAAGCATGCAGTCTTTTTCATTCTTTGATATGATGCGCGCTCTTCTGTTTTCCGGCACGCTGCGGAATACGCTCCTGCTGTTTCTGTTTGCGGCGCTGCTCATTTACTTGTGGGTGAACGCTCTGTTTATCCTGCTGGAAATCGTTTCTTATATCATGATCAGGCGGAACAGCCGTTCATTATGGGCATACTTTCCCGCAGCGATGGGAATAAAGCTTGCCCTTCTGGACATAGCGGCCGTCCCTTTCTTTGCGGCGGGGCTGATGCTCTTGAAGCAGAAAACAGATGACGGCGGCGAACAAGCTGACAAGGGGAAAAGACGGCCCCGCATCCGGAGGCAGGCCCGGTATACGAAGAGAAGGCGGAGAAACTCGTCCGTTTGATTTTTCATTGAAACGAAAAAACGATATGATGAAAGCATAAGAAGAAAAGGATACAAAGGAGATGCAGGATGTACAAGTTAATCGCAATAGATATGGACGGAACACTACTAAACGATCATCATGAAGTGACGGCTGAAGTCCGCGGGGCGCTTGATGCCGCCAAAGCGGAAGGGGTCAATATCGTCCTGTGCACGGGCCGGCCGATCGGCGGCGTGCGTCGGTATTTGGAAGAGCTGAACTTACAGGAAGAAGGCGACTTTGTGATTGCCTATAACGGCGCACTCGTCCAAAATACGTATACAAACGGTGTCGTGGCCGAGCAGTCATTAGGTTATGAGGATTTGAAGTCGCTTTACGAGCTGAGCTTACAGCTGGATACTCCGATGCATTACTTTGACACAGCCAATCTGTACACGCCGAACCGGGATATCAGTGAATACACGGTATACGAATCATACATTACGAAAGTGCCGCTTCATTTCCGCACGATCGATGAAGTGCCGAAGGATATTCTGATTCCGAAAGTCATGTTCATTGACGATCCGGACAAGCTGGAGAAAGCGATCGCTTCCATTCCGGAATCATTCAAGGAAACATACACAATGGTCAAAAGCGCGCCATTCTTCCATGAGATTCTTCACCCGAAAGTCAGTAAAGGAAACGCAGTCAAGCTGCTGGCCGAAAAACTCGGCATTGAACAGAAAGACGTCATGGCAATCGGCGATAACGGCAACGACATGTCCATGATTCAGTGGGCCGGCTGCGGTGTGGCAATGGCCAATGCCATCCCGGAAGTAAGGGAGATAGCTGATTTTGAAACGAAATCAAATAACGAACACGGCGTGGCGCATGCGATTCAGGAGCTTGTGCTGAAAAAATAGGCACCCCATCAGAGGGTGCTTTTTTACCGCGTGTTTTGGTGATATGATAAGCGGAGAGGGGAGGCGCGACATGGATCGTGAAAAACAGCAGCTCAGCATAGAAGCGGCAAAACTATATTATCAATCAGATTACAGCCAGCAGCAGATCGCCGAACGGCTTGATCTGTCACGCCCCACCGTTTCAAGGCTGCTGCAGTACGCAAAGGAAAAAGGGTATGTTCAAATTCGCGTCATGGACCCGTTTGAGGATCTGGACGAACTCGGCGCGAAGCTGGAAGAAAAATACGGGCTGCTTGAGGCGCACGTCGTCTTTTCTCCAAGCGACGATTACCAGGCCATTACACATTACTTAAGCCGCTATGGCGCAGACTATATGCATAAAACCGTAAAGGACGGCGATATACTCGGCGTAAGCTGGGGGACGACGATGTACCAGATCGCAAGCCGCATGGAGCCGAAGCAGGTAAAGAGCGTTGAAGTCGTGCAGCTGAAAGGCGGCATCAGTCATTCCAATGTCAATACGTACTCGTCAGAAACGATTCAGCTGTTCGCCGAAGCATTTCAGACCATGCCGAGGTATTTGCCGCTGCCGGTTATATTTGACAGCGCCGATGTGAAACAGATGGTCGAACGGGACAGACATATTAAGCGGATCATTGAAATGGGCAGACAAGCCAATATCGCCCTGTTTACGGTCGGAACCGTCCGGGATGAGGCGCTGCTTTTCAGACTCGGCTATTTCCGGGAAGAAGAGAAACAATTGCTGAAAGCACGCGGAGTCGGCGATATTTGTTCGCGCTTTTTTGACGAGGAAGGCAGGATTTGCAGCAGCAGCATTAACGGCAGGACGATCGGAGTCGAGCTCAGCGACTTGAAAATGAAAGAGCGTTCGATTCTGGTGGCGGGCGGCAGCAGAAAATGCAAGGCCATTCACGGTGCCCTGAAAGGAAAGTACGCCAACGTTTTGATTACCGATCAGCATACGGCCAAAAAACTCATTCAAGAATTGTGACAATTCATGAACATAATTTCAATTACCAATTTACATATGTTCAAAATTCGGTTATTCTAAACGTATCCTAGGAAAAAGGAAGTGCATACAATGTCAATTGCAAGTCAAATAGACCATACTGCTTTGAAACCGCATACACAAAAAGCGGATATTTTACAACTGATAAAAGAAGCAAAAGAATATAAATTCGCTTCCGTTTGTGTAAACCCGACTTGGGTCAAACTCGCAGCGGAGGAACTGAAAGGCACTGGAGTTGACGTTTGCACCGTTATCGGATTTCCTCTCGGCGCAACGACATCGGAAACAAAAGCATTTGAAACGAAGGATGCCATCTCAAAAGGAGCCACTGAGGTTGACATGGTCATCAATATCGGCGCATTAAAAGACGGCGATGATGAAGCGGTTGAAGCTGATATCCGCGCGGTAGTTGAAGCAGCTGATAAAAAAGCACTCATCAAAGTGATCATCGAAACATGCCTTTTGACAGATGAAGAAAAAGAGCGCGCGTGCCGCTTGGCGGTATCCGCAGGCGCAAATTTCGTCAAAACGTCTACCGGTTTTTCTACAGGCGGGGCAACGGCTGAAGATATCGCTCTCATGAGAAAAACAGTCGGACCGGACATCGGGGTCAAAGCATCAGGCGGCATCAGAACAAAAGCTGATGTTGACAGCATGATCGCTGCGGGCGCGAGCCGGATCGGCGCAAGTGCGGGCGTCTCTATCGTGAGCGGCGGAGACAGCGGCAGCAGCGACTATTAATCAGCAGTGCGGAAGCTGAAAGCTTCCGCCATCCTCTTTCTTTGTTGATGCATAAAAAATTGTAAGCGAATACAAATAAAAGGAGAACACATATGAAGTATCTCATCGGAATTATCGGAATCATTGTGTTTTTAGGTCTTGCCTGGCTTGCCAGCAACGGCAAAAAAAGAATCAGAATCCGGCCGATCGCCGTCATGCTCGTGCTGCAGCTGATTCTCGGTTATATTCTCCTCAACACCGGTATCGGGAATTTTCTTGTCGGCGGTTTTGCAAAAGGATTTAACTACTTGCTGGAATATGCATCAGAAGGGATTAACTTTGTATTCGGCGGGCTTGTGAATGCGAAACAGACGACGTTCTTCATGAGCGTGCTTCTGCCGATCGTCTTTATATCCGCTTTAATCGGAATTCTGCAGCATTGGAAGGTCCTCCCCTTCATCACGAAGTATATCGGTCTTGCGTTAAGCAAGGTGAACGGAATGGGGAAAATCGAATCTTACAACGCTGTCGCATCCGCGATTTTAGGGCAATCAGAAGTCTTTATCAGTTTGAAAAAACAGCTCGGTTATCTTACTGAACAGCGCTTATATACGCTTTGCGCATCCGCAATGTCGACGGTCTCAATGTCGATCGTCGGTTCTTACATGATGATGCTGAAGCCCGAATACGTCGTGACGGCGCTTGTGCTGAACTTATTCGGCGGATTTATCATCGCTTCTATCATCAACCCGTACACCGTCAGCAAAGAAGAGGATTTGATCGTCGTTCCTGAAGAAGAAAAGCAATCCTTTTTTGAAGTGCTCGGTGAGTATATAATGGATGGATTCAGAGTCGCCGTCGTTGTAGCGGCGATGCTGATCGGATTTGTCGCACTCATTGCTCTGGTCAACGGCGTTTTTAATGCGGTCTTCGGCATTACATTCCAGGCGCTGCTTGGATATGTCTTCGCGCCGTTTGCGTTTTTAACCGGTATTCCGTGGAATGAAGCGGTGAGCGCTGGAAGCATTATGGCGACGAAAATGGTATCGAATGAATTTGTGGCGATGCAGACACTCTCATCCGGCGATTTCCATTTCAGTGCGCATACACAGGCAGTGGTATCTGTATTCCTTGTCTCATTCGCGAATTTCTCTTCTATCGGAATCATTACCGGTGCGGTGAAAGGGCTGCATGAAAAACAAGGAAACGTCGTCGCGCGGTTCGGGCTGAAGCTGCTGTACGGCGCAACGCTCGTCAGCTTCCTGACAGCGGCGATCGTCGGATTGATTCACTGAACATAAATGAAGGACAGGTGATAGATCATGAGAATGGTAGATCTTATTGTAAAAAAACAAAATGGAAAAGAACTGACAACAGAAGAAATTCAATTTTTCGTAAAAGGATACACGGACGGAAGCATCCCTGATTATCAGGCAAGCGCGCTGGCTATGGCGATTTACTTTCAGGATATGACGGATCAGGAGCGCGCCGATCTGACAATGGCGATGGTGAATTCAGGAGAAACGATTGATCTCTCCGCCATTGAAGGCATTAAGGTCGACAAGCACTCTACGGGCGGGGTCGGCGACACGACAACTCTCGTACTCGCACCGCTCGTCGCGGCGCTCGGCGTTCCCGTTGCTAAAATGTCCGGCCGCGGTCTCGGCCATACGGGGGGAACCATTGATAAGCTGGAAGCGATCGAAGGCTTCCACGTGGAATTGTCAAAAGATGAATTCATCAAGCTTGTGAACCGCGACAAGGTAGCCGTCATCGGACAAAGCGGCAACTTGACGCCTGCCGATAAAAAGCTGTATGCGCTGCGTGATGTAACGGGTACAGTGAACTCCATCCCGCTGATCGCAAGCTCAATTATGAGTAAAAAAATCGCCGCCGGAGCAGATGCCATCGTGCTTGACGTCAAAACGGGCGCCGGCGCGTTTATGAAAACGGATGAAGACGCCGTGAACCTCGCCAAAGCAATGGTCCGCATCGGAAACAACGTCGGCCGCCAGACGATGGCCGTGATTTCTGACATGTCGCAGCCGCTCGGTTTTGCGATCGGGAATGCCCTGGAAGTACAAGAAGCCATTGATACATTAAGAGGGGAAGGGCCTGAAGACTTAAACGAACTCGTCCTCACGCTCGGCAGCCAAATGGTCGTATTGGCGAAAAAAGCTGAGACATTGGAAGAAGCGAGAACGAAGCTGCAGGAAGTCATGAAAAACGGCAAAGCGCTTGAAAAGTTCAAAGAGTTCCTGAGCAATCAGGGAGGAGACGCTTCCGTTGTTGACGAACCGTCCAAACTTCCGCAGGCGGCGTACAAAATTGACGTTCCGGCAAAAGAAGCGGGTGTCGTTTCAGAAATCGTCGCTGACGAAATCGGCGTCGCAGCGATGCTGTTAGGCGCGGGACGTGCGACAAAAGAGGACGAAATCGACCTTGCCGTCGGCATTATGCTCCGCAAAAAAGTCGGTGACAACGTCGAAAAAGGCGAGCCGCTCGTCACCCTTTACGCCAACCGCGAAAACGTTGAAGACGTGACCGCCAAAGTCTATGACAACATCCGCATCTCAGAAAAAGCGGAAGCGCCGAAACTGATTCATACGCTGATTACGGAATAAGAGAAGAAAGGCACATACCTCATCAGTATGTGCCTTTTTTTATGGCATGGTTTTATCCAAATGAATGTCGCGGACGGATTGTTTCGGCTGTTTCTTTCTCAAAAAACGAATGAGATAGCACAGGATCATACAAGGAATTCCGCAGAAGAGGGCGATTCTTTGATTGGGATCAAATGCAAGGCCTACGCATGAAGCGAAACATAAGATCACAGCGGCGATCGGAACGAGAGGGTATAACGGTGTGCGGAAGGTCAGATCCGAGACGCATCCGCCGTTTTTCACATAATGTTTTCGAAATAACAGCTGAGACAGTGCGATGCTCATCCACACCACGACGCCGGCAAATCCGGCTATTGCGACAAGCACCACGTAGACCGTGCCCGGGGCGGCGATGCTTGAGATCAAGGATATGCAGGAAACGGCCATGCTGGCGAGCAGAGCATTCAGCGGAATGCCTTTCGGCGTGACTTTTTTGAACCGGGCGCTGATCATGTTTTCATTCGCAAGAGACCACAGCATCCGGGTGGAAGCATACAGTCCGGAGTTGGCGACCGAAAGCAAAGCCGTTAAAATCACGAAATTCATGATATCTGCGGCGTATGGGATACCGATTTGGGAAAAGACCGCGACAAACGGACTTTCAATCACACCGGCTTCCTTCCAGGAGATCAGTCCGGACAGCACAAAAATGGCGCCGATAAAAAAGATGACCGTTCTCCAGGCGACATTTCGGATCGAACGCGGAATATCTTTTGCCGGATTGGCGGTTTCGCCAGCCGTAATGCCGATCAGTTCCGTTCCTGAAAAGGCGAAGCTTACGGAAATCATTGCGATGAAAACCGCAAGAAAGCCGTTCGGAAACAGTCCGCCGTGTGAGGTGAAATTCGACAGCATCGGAGCTTCACCCGAACCGTGCAATGAAATCAAACCGAACATCGCGGCGCCGCCTAAGATGATAAATAAAAGGATGGTGACGATTTTGACGCTTGAAAACCAAAACTCTGTTTCTGCAAACAATTTAACGGAGAATGCATTGGCGGCAAAAAGGAGAGCCGCGAAAATCGCGCTCCACATCCAGACGCTGCTGTGGGGAAACCAGCGCTGCATGAGGATACCGGAAGCTGTAAACTCCGATCCTACCGTCACCACCCAATTCACCCAATACATGATACCGACCATAAAACCCGTGGACGGCCCGATAAACGTTGTCGCATACGTTTGAAATGAACCGGTCACAGGCATGGCTACTGACAATTCTCCGAGACACTGCATGACAAGATACATCATCAAGCCGCCGATCAGGTAAGCGGCGATCGTCCCGCCCGGCCCGGCCTGGCTTAATGTATACCCTGTGCTCAAAAACAGCCCCGTGCCGATGACCCCTCCCAATGAAATCATAAATAAGTGCCTGCTTTTCATCGTGCGCTTTAATTGATTGCCGCCTTGATCAACATCCATCGTGATCTCCCCCTTTTTGCGTGGCGTGAGAACCTTCCGGCAGCCGAGAGCACGCGTGCCGGATTTGACTTTAACGTGACAATTTAAATCCCTTTAATGCATGTAAAATGACGTGTGCGGCTGCCCGGCTTGTCATATCGCGAAAATCAAGTGTCGGATCAACCTCAACGATCTCAATACCCGAGATGTCAGCCTCCTGGGCTAAAAACCGGACCGCCTGAAGCAGTTCTTCGGTATACAGGCCTCCTGGGCCGATCGCGGGGCAGCCGGGCGCATGAGCTTGATCCAGCACATCCATATCAACCGAAATAAAAATGGCGTCGGCTCTTTTTTGAACGGTTGGCAAGACCTCTTGTATCGTTCGGAGGAGCCCTTTCTCCCGGATCATCTCCATTGTATGCACGTCTGCCTGCCGTTCTTTTACATATTGTTCGTATGCCAAGCTGTTGCTGAACTCCCTGATTCCAAGCTGAATCAGGTTTTGTCCGCTTATGATATTTTCATCTAACAGCCGGCGGAATGGCGTGCCGTTTGTCGGTCCTCCGTCTTCTGTGTTGCGGACGTCGTGGTGGGCGTCGAATTGAAAGACGGCTGTTGTTCCTTTCGTTTCCGCAATGGCTTTAATGGTGGAATAACTAATGGAGTTGTCGCCGCCGAGAATGACGGGCACCCAGTCAGGCTGGTCCGTCAGAATGTCATGAATGGTCCGGTAAATGTGTTCGTGAGATGTGACGACATCCGTGACGTGAATCTGAATATCGCCGATATCGTAAAGATGGTCAATGACATGCTCCCGCAGCTCCGCGGAATAAGCGGAAATCCCGCCGAGCGCCCGGCGGATCGCACCGGGTGCAAAGCAGGCGCCGGAATGGCTGATTGACGACTTAGAAAGCGGAACGCCGATCAAAGCCGGCCCTTTGATCGGTTGTCCCGCCCACGCTTCCGTCACATCGCCGATCCTTGTCACATGGCGGTCGTTGAAGAGGGAGCCGGCTTTTTGCAGAAACGGATACTTATCCAAGAGCGGCTCCCTCCCTTGAGACAACCGTCTTTCCATTCTTGATGACACGGTGTACATGATTGACGCCGTAATGATACGGGATATACATGTAATTCGGCGCTTCCCAAATGACAATGTCAGCCGCCCGTCCGGCTTTAATTTGTCCGGCCTCTTCGCCTTTTCCGATCGCATACGCGGCATTAACGGTGACAGCGTGCCAGATTTCTTCTGCGGTCATTTTTAAATGAAGCGCGGCAATCGACATAATGAGCTGGAGATTTTCCGTCGGTGAGCTGCCCGGGTTGAAGTCAGTCGCCAAACTGACCCGTACGCCCGCATCAATCATCTCCCGGGCTCTCGCATAAGTGTGTTTGCCGAGATAGAAAGTCGTGCCCGGCAGCAGGACGGCGATCGTTCCGGAGGCCGCTAGCCTTTCGATGCCTTCGTCAGACGCCCCCACCAAATGATCGGCAGAAACAGCATGCAGCTCTGCCGCCAATTCCGCGCCGCCGAGCGGGTCAATCTCATCAGCATGGATTTTCAGGCCGAAACCGGCTTCAGACGCCTTTTTCAGGTAGTCCCGTGACTGGCTGACGGTAAAGACGCCTGTTTCTGTGAAAATATCGGCAAATTGCGCGAGGCCTTTTTCTTTTATTTCAGGCAAAAGCTGCAGCATGCGATTCAGAAATTCGTCAGGGCTGTTCCGGTACTCAGGCGGAATGGCGTGTGCCCCCATAAAAGTTGTGACAAGGTCGACCGGCTGGCGTTCGCCCAGTTTTTTGGCCGCGGTCAGCTGTTTCAGCTCCGTGTCTTTGTCGAGTCCGTACCCGCTTTTTACTTCCGCCGTCGTGATGCCGTATGACAGCATGCGTCCGAGGTGAAAAAGCCCTTTTTTAATCAGTTCTTCTTCGGAAGCGGCTTTCGTGTCTTTGACCGTTGACAAAATACCGCCGCCTTGCGCCAGAATATCCAAATAGGACATGCCCTGAATTTTTAAATTCAGTTCTTTTTCCCGGGACCCTCCGAATACAAGATGGGTATGGGGATCGACGAGGCCGGGGGTGACGAGCCGTCCCCCGCAGTCGATGATGTCTCTTGCCTCGTATCCTTCCTCCGCTCCTTGATGTCCGGCAAAAACAATGCGCCCGTCGGAAATGCCGATGACGGCATCTTCCGTGACACGAAGATCCTGCATGCTTTCGCCTGATCGGGGGCCGCCGGATTCCATCGTCAGCAGCTGGCCGATGTTGGTGAGTAGGGTATCTATTTGTTTCGGCATGTTACCGCTCCTTTTTCATCGGTATCATAATGTCTTGTTCCTCGGCGACTTGAGCCGCTTTTTCATAACCTGCGTCCGCATGGCGGATGATGCCCATTCCCGGATCGCTTGTCAGAACGCGGGAAAGCCGTTGTTCCGCAAGGATGCTGCCGTCAGCGACCGCGACCATTCCCGCGTGAAGGGAATACCCCATGCCGACGCCCCCGCCGTGGTGAAAAGAAACCCAGCTTGCGCCTGAGGCCGTGTTGATCAGCGCGTTCAGCACCGCCCAATCGCCGACCGCGTCGCTTCCGTCTTTCATCGCTTCTGTTTCCCGATTCGGAGAGGCGACAGATCCGCAGTCTAAATGGTCTCTTCCGATGACGATCGGGGCTTTCAGCTCGCCGTTTCTGACCAATTCATTAATGGCGAGCCCCATCTTTTCCCGTTCACCGTAGCCGAGCCAGCAAATACGGGACGGCAGGCCTTGGAATGTGACTTTTTTCTGTGCCATGTCAATCCAGCGGTGAAGGGCTTGATTTTCTGGAAACAGCTCTTTTAATAAAGCGTCAGTGCGGTATATATCTTCAGGGTCTCCCGACAGCGCGGCCCAGCGGAACGGCCCTTTTCCTTCACAAAATAAAGGCCGGATGTAGGCGGGAACGAATCCCGGAAAATCAAAAGCATCGGCGAGCCCCTCATCTTTGGCAGCCTGGCGGATATTGTTGCCGTAATCGAAGACGATAGCCCCTTTTTTCTTGAAGGCGAGCATGGCTTCCACATGCTTTTTCATACTCTGCTTGGAAAGCCTTACGTATAATTCAGGCTGATCCCGGCGCAGACGGTCGGCCTCTTCAAGTGAGTATCCTGCCGGAATATAGCCGATCAGCGGGTCGTGAGCGGAAGTCTGATCGGTCACGATGTCAATATGGACGCCGCGGTTCAAAAGCTCCTGATGCACCTCAGCCGCATTGCCGAGAAGGCCGATCGATAAAGGCTCTCCGGCTTGTCTGGCTGCTTCGGCCCAGCGCAGCGCTTCGTCAATTGATGCGGTTTTACGGTCGCAATAGTTTGTTTCAATGCGTTTATCAATCCGTGTTTCATCCGCTTCAACGGCGATGACGACGCCATCATTCATCGTGACGGACAGCGGCTGAGCGCCTCCCATTCCGCCAAGTCCGGCCGTCAGCGTAAGGGTTCCTTTCAGACTGCCGCCGAAATGCTGTCTCGCAAGCTCAGCAAAGGTTTCATAGGTGCCTTGCAAAATACCTTGTGAGCCGATATAAATCCAGCTGCCGGCCGTCATCTGCCCGTACATCATCAGTCCTTTTTTCTCAAGGTCATGGAAATGCTCCCAATCCGCCCATTTCGGCACGAGAACCGAATTAGCCAGCAGGACGCGGGGCGCGCGGCTGTGCGTGCGGAACAGTCCGACCGGTTTTCCGGATTGGATCAGCAGTGTTTCATCATCTTTTAACGTTTTGAGGGAACGCTCAATCGCGTGAAAAGCATCCCAGTTTCGCGCGGCCTTGCCTATGCCGCCGTATACGATCAGATCCTCCGGCTTTTCGGCAACCTCCGGGTCAAGGTTGTTTCGGAGCATGCGGAGCACGGCTTCCTGCTCCCATCCTAAGCATTCAAGTTCGGTGCCGCGGCCGGCGCGGATTGATTTCTTTACATCAGTCATCTTGTAAGTCCCCCTTCATTGGTCATCAGTTTTTGGTGATGCTCATTCGGCAGAAAAGACTCCTTCTTCAGCCAGTCACTCAGATGCTCGATGTCATAAGAAAACACGCGGTCTTCTTGTATGGACGGCACGATGTTTCTCATTTCGTGATAGAACTGTTTTGTGTACGAGGCGCAATGTTCCGCACCCCGGTACTCCACGGCCTGCAGCGCGCAAATGGCTTCAACGGCAAGCACCCGTCTCGTATTCGCAATGATCTGGTAGGCGTGCCTTGAGGCGATGGTTCCCATGCTGACGTGATCCTCCTGGTTTGCCGATGAAGGAATGGAATCGACACTGGCGGGATGGGCCAGGGTTTTATTTTCTGACACGAGGGAGGCCGCCGCATATTGCATGATCATCGCTCCGGATTGTAAGCCGGGCTGAGGGCTCAGAAAGGGCGGCAGGTCATTCAGCTGCGGATTCACAAGCCGTTCGATCCGGCGTTCAGAAATATTCGCAAGCTCGGCCGCCGCCACTTTGAGAAAATCCATGGCAAAGGCGATCGGCTGTCCGTGAAAGTTTCCGCCTGAGATGATTTTGGCGCCGTCTTCGAAAATGAGCGGGTTATCTGTCGCGGCATTCATCTCAATTTCTAATTTTTCTTTTACATACGCTAATGTCTGCCATGATGCGCCGTGGACTTGAGGAATACAGCGGATCGAATAGGCGTCCTGGACACGCAGCTCCCCTTGGACGGTCGTCAGCTTGCTGTCTGACAAGTAATAGCGGATTCGCTCTGCGACATCCATCTGTTCCTGATAACCGCGGGCGGCATGAATGTCCTCGTCAAACGCATCGATAATACCCTGAAGGCCTTCGATCGTTAAGCTCGCAATCCGTTCCGACTGATAGGCCAGCTTTTCGGCCTCGAGGTAAGCGATCAGTCCCATCGCGGTCATGGCCTGCGTTCCGTTGATCAGCGCGAGCCCTTCCTTAGAGGTCAGGACGGCCGGCTGAAGGTTTGTCTGTTCTAAAGCATGAGCTGTCGGCATCCGGGCCCCTTCGTAAAAGACTTCGCCTTGACCGATAAGCGCCAGTGCGAGATGAGAAAGCGGCGCCAAATCCCCGCTCGCCCCCAGTGACCCTTGCTGCGGGATGACCGGGTGAATGCGATGATTGAGATACGCGAGCAGTTGATCAATCAGCTCAGTCCGCACGCCGGAAAAGCCTTTCAGCAAGGCATTGGCGCGCAAAAGCAGCATGGCCCGCGATACAGATTCCGGAAATGGATCACCGACGCCGCACGCGTGAGAAAGAATCAGATTCAGCTGCAGATCCGCAGCGTCTTCTTTTTGAATCAGCACATCGCTGAACTTGCCGAATCCCGTCGTAATCCCGTAAATGGTCTTCTCTTCTTGAACGATCCGTTCAACCGCCGCCCTGCTTTTTTTCACACGTTCCATGCTATCGGCAGATGCTTGAACCTCTTCAAAATCAAACAGCACACGCTGGGCATCTGCGGTTGTCAGTGAGGAACCGTCTAACGTCACCATCATTTCAACCCCTTTTCCTTTACTTTGGTAAAGCGCCCATACAAAAAGGAGCTATGCCATGAAAATGATATTTCACGCATAGCCCCCTATCATCTGAAATCTATGGGCTGATTCATATGTGATTAATTCCGACTCCGAATGTTTCGTGCTCAAGCCCCTTAATCGGAGCTCCGATCGTGCCGTAAAGTGAAACGGCGATCCAATCGCCTTCCGCCTCGCTTTCATACGGATTTCCCCGTAAGACGGCAAACTTCAGGCCCACGGTACGAAGCAGCGAGCCAAGCAGCATTTCGCCCCTCGTCACTCCGTGCAAAGCTTCCATTGTGGCATGATACAGCGCATGTGATTCGCGATAACCCTCAGATTGAATGACACCGCTCTTTTTGGAAGCGGTTTCAATTGCGGCTACCACCTTATGCGCATCCATTGAACCCACCCTGCCGAGACAGACTTTCCAGCCGTCCCGTTCCAGCCGGCTGATCTGCTGGTTTTCTTCAGTCTCATGAAGCAGAAGAAGGACGGACAAGCGCCCGATGCGGCGGTCTTTGTGTAAGGTCATATATGCTTCACTCAATTCTCAAATATTCTGATAACTAGTAACTGTTTTTTATATTAAGTGTTTGCGAATCAGAAGTCAAAACTTTTTTTCCAGTCTTTCACAAATCAGATTGTTATCGAAGTAAAGCGGTACATCGCGAAGCCGGCGCTGTTGATCACATATTTCCGCCATCCGCGTCATAAAATGGAGCGTTGTCTTGAAAGCGTTTTAAGAAAAGAAGAGAGCGAGGAGATTATAGAAAATGAAAACCAGTTTCTTTCGTGTGTGCCTGGTCTCAGCAGCGGTCATCGGATTCACTCTGCCGCAGGCAAAAGCCCAGCATCCGGTTTTTTCAGAGGTCAGCGTGCATGATCCGTCCGTCATTAAAACAGGAGATACATATTATGTATTCGGCTCGCATTTGGCTTCCGCCAAGTCGAAAAACCTGATGCAGTGGCAGCAGATGTCTTCAAGCGTCAATCCCAATAATCCCCTGATCCCGAACGTCTACACCGAATTAAAAGAGACATTCGATTGGGCCCAGTCTGATACGCTGTGGGCGCCGGACGTCGCCCAGCTGTCTGACGGGAAATATTACATGTACTATAACGCCTGTAAAGGAGACTCGCCGCGATCCGCTCTCGGTGTTGCCGTGAGTGACAAAATCGAAGGGCCCTACAAAAACAAAGGCATCTTTTTGAAATCGGGCATGGAAGGAAAAAGCGAAGACGGCACGACGTATAATGCAAACGTTCACCCGAACGTCGTAGATCCGCAAACGTTTTTTGACCATAAAGGCAAGCTCTGGATGGTGTACGGCTCTTACTCCGGGGGGATTTTTATACTGGAAATGAATCCGAAAACCGGTTTCCCGCTCCCGAACCAAGGCTACGGAAAAAAACTGCTCGGCGGAAATCACAGCAGAATCGAAGGCCCGTACATCAGCTACAATCCGGAAACGAAATATTACTATCTGTATCTGTCATTCGGCGGACTTGACGCAGCCGGCGGTTATCATATGCGTGTGGCGCGCTCTAAAAATCCGGACGGTCCGTACTATGACGCCGCAGGCCATAACATGCTTGATGCCAAAGGAAAAGACGGCAGTTTCTTCGACGACAAAGCAATTGAACCGTACGGGGTCAAACTCATGGGCGGCTACAGCTTCGCCTCACAATCTGAAAAAGGCTCGGGCTACGTATCGCCGGGACACAACTCCGTGTTTTACGACGGGAAAACGAAACGATCATACCTCATTTTCCACACCCGTTTCCCGAACAGAGGCGAAGAGCACGAAGTCAGAGTACATCGGCTGTACATGAACAAAGACGGATGGCCCGTTGCAGCGCCATACCGCTACGCGGGAGAACCGGATACACAGATATCGGCATCCGCCGCATCCGGAGCCTACAAACTCATCCAGCACGGAAAAGACATTACAGCTACGATCAAAACCCCAAAAACCATCCGGCTTAACAACGACGGCACCATTTCCGGGGAAATGACCGGAACCTGGACAAAAACGGACAGCAGCAAAGCCCGAATCAACCTGAACGGCACAAATTATGACGGCGTCTTCCTGAAAGAATGGGACTCAGCGAGAGAGAAAGAAGTTGTGACGTTTAGTGTGCTGAGCGGTGATGGGGAGGCTGTTTGGGGAGTGAAGTAACCAATTAAAGTTTAATATATGATATAAATCTCTAAGGAATGAATCTCTTCTTTATTATTATCTGAAGAAGAGATTCGTTTTTTATATAGTTAAACCTTTACAGATACGTAATATTCAACTAAATAAAAAAGAAAGTTAGCCGATAAATTTATTAGACTACAACATAAAATAAATGACACGTTAAAAAATAGGAGGAAATTTATATTGTTAGATGAACCTATTGAAAGGCTAAGTCAATTTACTGAATTTGTAGAAGCGCTACCTAAAGAGTTTATTTTATCAAGAGGACAGGAAAAAGAATACGAATTGTTACCTGGTGCCCTTAGATTGGATAATAACAAAAAGAGGAAATATTCGAGAGGATCAATTCAATATTTTTTAAATGAGTTTAAAGTGAATTGTCACAATTATGTGAAGCAACCTATAGATATCAGAGATGACTATGAGTGGATGGTTTATGCACAACATTACGGTATCCCAACTAAATTGTTAGATTTTACTCATTCGCATGTAGTTTCTTTAATGTTTGCTGTTGAAAACTCCTTCCATGAAAATGAAGAATGTGATGCAGAAGTATGGTTTCTAAATCCTTTAGAATTGAATTATAAGTTTGCATCACGTTCAGATATAATTAATATTTCTAATGGTGAAAGAATAAACTTAGACAATTTTGATGGGCCGATAGCATTCAAAGCTAGAAAGTTAAATGAAAGAATTAACGCACAAAATGGGCTTTTTGTATATTTTCAAGATAACTGCCAACCTTTATCAAATTTGAAAGATGAAAATATAATTAGAAGATTAGTGATCAAAGGAGAGTGCAAAAAAGATATACTGTCCTCTCTTTATTCTATGGGAATAGGTTATACAACACTTTATCCAGAATTGGAATCTGTTACAAAAGATATAATAATGAAAAAGAGTATTTTAGAATATGTAAGGGATGGTGAGTAACTTGCTAGCTAAAATAAATTATAAACCTCAGGATATCGCTATAAAAGATATTATATCTATGATTACAAATGGATATAAACTTCAAAAACTAGATAAAGAGGAAGAGCTAGATGATGAACTCAAACTTGATTATACTGATTCAATTATAATTGCCCCTGACTATCAGAGAGATTACAGAGCATCAGTTGCTGACGAAAGTTCTTTAATTGAGTCAATTCTTCTTGGTATACCAATACCACCTGTTTTTTTAGCTAATGATCGTTATGAGGGAGTTAAAGTTTTAAACGTAGTAGATGGACAACATCGACTGAGAGCATTTCATAGGTTTAAAGAAAATCAATTTAAACTTTCAGGACTAAATATAATGGTGGAGTTAAATGGAAAAAAATTTAGTGATTGCGAATTTGAAATTAAAGAGAAAATTTTATCGCACAAACTTGCCTCTATCGTTTTTACTGATTTCCCTGGTCTCGAATTAGAATTGGAGATTTTCAGTAGATATAATAAAGGTACTAAGCCATTAACACCGCAGGATATACGGCATGCTGTTTATAATTCTAAATTGAATAGTTTTGTAAATAAATTTGCTCAAAAAATGAATGATAAAAAGGTTTCTAGTAAGATTCAAAGGGCTTACAATGCAACAACAGATAGGGTGAAAAAGAAGAAAATACAAGAAAATATTTTTGTGATAATGAGTATACTTGAAAATGGACTCAATACAGGATACGCGAAATCATCAGTTTATGCTGAAGAGTATATGAAACATAAATCTAAACTAGAAGTACGTAATCCACAACAATCACAAAAGGAATATGATGAGATCATAAATAGATTTAATACATTTAATGAAATAATTGAAGTAATTGGAGAAAGGATTGAGCACCCCTTTTCTAAAGAAATTTATGGTGTCTCAAGCAAAGGTTATAGGTTTCAGATAACTATAGCAATGATACTTTCTGGTGTTATTCACAAAATGATTAAAGAAGGTATCTCACTATCTAGATTAAAACAAAAAGCTGGAATAGATAACTTTCTCACTTATATATCTGATGCTTTAAAAAATTCGTATTTAGAAGATCCTAAGTTTAACGCTTCTTCTACAAATGCTCGAGCTATGAACGAATTGATTAACGAAATGAACTTTGAATTCTTACAAGTTGTTGAAGACTAAAAGTTTAAATTGCTATAAGTCCGTAGTGATTAGAACAGCTACGGACTATTGTTATAAATTATACTTTCTTTACTCCACGCTGATTTATGGACAAACTTAATGTTAAATTGTTCTATAAGGATATGGAATAGATTTTTGATTATAATAGAAATAAACAAATTATTTTATAAATAAAGCATTAAATGGTAGTTGGAGCAATATTTAAATGTAAGCGTTGACACCCAATAAATCCAGTGCTAAAGTATACATATCAACCCAATATCATTCACCCAGGATTGTTACTGCAAACCGCAGGCAAAACCTAAATTGCGTCAGACAGGGGAAGACCCCCGTGTGCTGTGCAGTTTGGGTTTTTTTTATACCCTTTTTTCGGAGGTGATGCTGATTTCATAACAAAAAAAGCCGGAGAAAGGCGGGCACCTTTCGTCCGGCGGTTCCCCCATTTTTAAGGAGGTATACTCATGGACTATCATAAAATATCAAAAGAGATTTTACAACTTGTCGGCGGCGAGGAGAATGTTCAGAGTGTCATCCATTGCATGACGCGGCTTCGTTTTAATCTGTATGACAATGCGAAAGCAGATCGGAGCGGGCTGGAACAGACGGAAGGCGTGATGGGGACAAATATCAGTGGCGGGCAATTTCAGATCATTATCGGCAATCATGTGCCGAAGGTGTATCAGGCTTTAATGGAGAACAGCGGGCTCAACGATGAAAGCGCAAACAAAACTTCGAAGCAGAAGAAAAATGTGCTGAGCGCCATGTTTGACGTGATTTCCGGTGTGTTTACACCGATTCTGCCGGCCATTGCCGGAGCCGGCATGATAAAAGGGCTTGTCGCGCTAGCGGTGACATTCGGCTGGTTGTCGGAGAAGAGCCAGACTCACAGCATTCTCACGGCTGTCGGTGACGGTGCGTTTTATTTTCTGCCGCTTTTGCTTGCGGTAAGCGCGGCGAGAAAATTCAGATGTAATCCGTACGTGGCGGCCGCTGTGGCGGGTGCGATTCTGCATCCGGATTTAACGGCCCTGCTTGGGGCAGGAAAAAGCATCTCCTTTATCGGTCTTCCTGTAACCGCTGCCACGTATTCATCGACAGTTATCCCGATTTTGCTGGCGATATGGCTGATGTCCTATGTAGAGAAAGGGATTGACCGAATCACGCCTTCATCTTTGAAATTGATTGCCGTTCCGATGCTTACGCTTGTGATCGTCGTCCCTGTCACCTTGATCACAGTCGGCCCGCTCGGCGCGATTCTCGGGAATTACCTGTCTGTCGGCGTCAATGATTTGTTCAATCATGCGGGTATTGCCGCGATGATTCTGCTTGCCGGCACATTTTCGCTCATTATTATGACGGGGATGCATTATGCCCTTGTGCCGATCATGATCAATAACATCGCTCAAAACGGACATGATTACATTCTGCCTGCGATGTTTTTGGCGAATATGGGGCAGGCCGGCGCGTCATTTGCGGTTTTCTTAAAATCAAAAAACAAAACCTTCAAATCGCTGGCGTTTACAACGGGCATTACGGCATTGATGGGCATTACCGAACCCGCGATGTACGGCGTCAACATGAGATTGAAAAAACCGTTCGCGGCTGCTTTAATCGGCGGCGCGGCAGGCGGAGCTTTTTACGGTGTAACGGGCGTCGCTTCCTACATTGTCGGCGGAAACGCCGGTCTGCCGAGCATTCCGGTCTTTATCGGGCCGACATTTCTATACGCGCTGATCGGGCTTTTTATCTCGTTTGCGGCCGGTATTGCGGCGGCATTGCTGATCGGGTTTGAGGATGTACAGTCCGAACGGGGCAAAGCGTCTGAAGCGCCGGGGGTGACGGCAGGCGGAGAAATCATTCACAGCCCGATTAAAGGCGAAGTGAAAGCATTAAGCGAAGTGAACGACAGCGTCTTTTCCGGCGGAATGATGGGAAAAGGTTTTGCGATTCTGCCTGAAGAGGGCGCGGCGGTTTCTCCCGTAGAAGGGAGGGTGACAGCCGTATTTAAAACAAAGCACGCCATCGGCATTACGAGCACCCGGGGAGCCGAGGTTCTCATTCATATCGGGCTTGATACCGTCCGGCTGGATGGCAGGCATTTTGAGATGCACGTCAAAGAAGGCGATACTGTCGCGCCGGGAGATCTGCTGATTACTTTTGATATCGACGAGATAAAGGCTGCCGGTTTTGACGTAATCACGCCGGTCATCATTACGAATACGGATCAATATTCATTTACAGACGTGAAAAAAAGCGGAATGGTCAAACCGAACGAAGCGCTTCTGGCGTTATCCTGAAAAAAAGGTGGAGAAAACATGAAGAGATTTCCGGAAGGTTTTTTATGGGGCGGCGCAACGGCTGCCAATCAGATTGAAGGAGCTTATAAAGAAGGAGGCAAAGGACTTTCTACGGCGGATGTCTCCCCGGATGGCATTATGTCTCCGTTTCATGAGACAGACGATGCGCTGAATCTGTATCACGACGCGATTGATTTTTATCACCGCTATCAAGAGGATATCGCCCTGTTTGCGGAGATGGGCTTTAAAGCGTTCCGCACCTCCATTGCGTGGACGAGAATCTTTCCAAACGGTGATGAAACAGAACCGAACGAAGAAGGGCTGCAATTTTACGACCGTTTGTTTGACGAATTGAGAAAACATCAGATCGAACCGGTTGTCACGATTTCTCACTATGAGATGCCGCTCGGTCTTGTGAAAAACTACGGCGGCTGGAGAAACCGCCGGATGGTCGATTTCTATGAGCGGTACGCCCGCACGGTTTTCACCCGTTATAAAGACAAGGTGAAATATTGGATGACCTTCAATGAGATCAACGTTGTTCTTCACGCTCCGTTTACTGGCGGCGGCCTTATATTCCGGGAAGGCGAAAATAAACAAAACACGATGTACCAAGCGGCCCACCATCAATTTGTGGCGAGCGCGCTGGCGGTAAAAGCCGGTCATGAGATCATTCCGGATTCACAGATCGGCTGTATGATCGCCGCGACGACGACGTATCCGATGACGCCGAAGCCGGAGGATGTATATGCGGCTTTGCAAAAAGAGCGGAGCACGCTGTTCTTTTCTGATGTACAGGCGAGGGGCAGCTATCCGGGCTACATGAAACGCTTCTTTAAAGAAAACGGAATTACGATCGAGATGAAGGAAGGAGACGAGGCGCTTCTGAAAGAACATACGGTGGATTACATCGGCTTCAGCTACTACATGTCGATGACGGCCAGCACGGCTCCTGAGGATTTGGCGCAATCTAAGGGGAATCTTCTCGGCGGCGTGAAAAATCCGTACCTGAAATCTTCCGAATGGGGATGGCAGATTGATCCGAAGGGCTTGCGCATCACCTTAAACACGCTGTACGACCGTTATCAGAAACCGCTCTTCATCGTCGAAAACGGACTCGGCGCGGTTGATCAGCCGGAGGAGGACGGAACCATTCAGGATGACTACCGCATCAATTATCTGCGAGATCATTTAATAGAGGCAAGAGAGGCGATTGAAGACGGCGTCGACCTGATCGGCTACACGTCGTGGGGGCCGATTGACCTCGTCAGCGCCTCAACGGCAGAAATGAAAAAACGCTACGGCTATATCTATGTCGACCGCGGCAATGACGGAAAAGGCACGTTTGAAAGAAAGAAAAAGAAAAGTTTTTATTGGTATAAAGACGTCATCGCCACAAACGGAGAAAGTCTGTAAGCGCAATGTTCCGGAGAAAGCCGGCAAAATTGACATTCAGCAAAGAGAGGAGGACAATAAAAGCAGAAAGGCGGGATTCATATGTTTAAAAAAATTCTTGCAGCAGTAGACGGTTCAGACATGAGCAATAAAGCCCTGGACGCAGCGATCCATTTGGCGAAAGAACAGCAGGCTGAACTCACCATTCTCTATGCGGGACGTGAAGCCGTTGTCTCCACATCAGCCTTAACAGGGATTGTCTATGTTCCGGAAAACTTCATTGAAGACATCAAACATGAAGTCGAGCAAAAAGGAGCGGCCATTCTGGAAGATGCCAAGCAGAAAGCGGCAGAAAGCGGAGTAAACGCGGAAAGCCTGTACGTCCAAGGCGAACCTGCGCATCAAATTTTAAACATAGCGAAAGAACAGCATTTCAATCTGATTGTCGTCGGAAGCCGCGGAATCAGCGGATTTAAAGAAATGATGCTCGGAAGCGTGAGCCATAAGGTCTCACAATTGTCTCCTTGTCCTGTACTGATCGTTCATTAAACAGAAGACCCTGCTGATGCGGGGTTTTTTTCATGAGAAAAGACCGCCGGCTTTTAAAAAACAGGGTGAAATCTTCCTCTGAATCAAGTAAAATGGCTGTTAGTATTTATCTGAATAAACAGTCAATGATATGGGGGAAGCAAATCAATGCAAGCTGAACAAACATCAAATGCCGTCATCAAAATGGTCATTTCCATGGTCATTTTCGGATCAATCGGCTTTTTCTCAGAACATACGAATGTGCCTTCAATTGAACTGGTCTTTGTGAGATGTCTGTGCGCCTCATTGTTTCTGGGCGTTTGCTGGTTTGGTTCCGGACGATACCGCACCGAACAATGGAACCGGCGTGAATTGCTGCAGACACTGGCCTGCGGATTTTTTCTCGTGTTAAACTGGGTGTTTTTATTTAAATCGTTTGAGGAGACATCAGTGACGATAGCGATTTCCGTTTATCATCTGGCTCCGGTTCTCGTCCTTCTCCTAGGGAGCCTTATATACCGGGAGAAACTGCATATTGTGTCCGTCACTTCTATCGTGATTTGTTTTCTGGGCACCGCCCTGATTTCCGGCATTAACGGGAGTACATCATTTTCTCAGCTGATGGGATCGGGTATTATTTGGGCCATGCTGGCCGCCCTTTTTTATGCTTTTACGACACTGGCCGGGAAAGGCATCAACAGCCTCAGCCCATACGCCGTCACCTGTTTGCAGACCGGGTTGGGCGTTATCATCCTTCTCCCGTTCGTCCGTTTCGGCGCTTTTTCTGATTTGTCGCATGTGAACTGGATCATGATTGTGTCGACCGGTATCATTCATACGGGAATTGTGTATTTGCTCTTTTTTGACAGCTTGCGGTTTTTATCCACCCGGTTTATTTCAATCATCGTATTTCTTGATCCGGCGGTGGCGATTGTGCTTGACACCGTATTTACGGGATTTCGCCCCGACCTTTATCAATCTTTGGGGATTGTATTGATTTTTGCGGGAATGGCGCTGTCTCTGATTCGAAAGCAAAAAGCCGTGCCGGCGGAAACTCAGGCAGACAGCACCCGTATATAGGCGGCCGTATCGGCTGCTTTTTTTATTTTGGGTCTTTTCAGCCATAACGAAAAAGCAGACAAACAGATCATGGAAAAAGAGGATAGTAATTGTATAATACTTCATGTGTTTACAATTTAAGAGATTAAAGGAGTGAAGGGCATGAAAAAGAAGACGCGTCATCTCGCTTTCTTGGCTGCACTCGGCTTTGCGCTTTGTCTGGCCATCGTATGTTCCGCATCCAAGCAGGCAGAAGCGGCAGCGGCTTATCCGGATGTGATGCAGGGACTTACCGGATTCGCTGGCAATGCGAAGGATCATAACGGAAAAGCAAAATCCGCCGTATCGGGAGGCCAGGGCGGCCCTGTCGTCTACGTCAGCAATCTCAATGATCTGAAAAACAATGCGGGCGGAACGGACCGCAAAACCATCGTCATCACAAGTGATATTTCTTCCCCGGGTAAAGCCGTTGTGACAGTCGGCGCCAATAAAACCATCGTCGGCTCTTATACCAGCCACAGGCTGACCAACATCTATCTGACCACCGGCTCCGGCTCAAACAATGTGATTTTCAAAAATCTCATTATCAGCCATAATGCCGCCATTACAGGCAACAACGACATTCCGATGTACATAGCGAACGGACAGAATTACTGGATTGACCACGTCTGGTTTGAAGGACACAGTTACAATCCGAACAGCCACAGCGATTTGGGAAAGCTTCTGTATGTCGGCGCCAAAGCGGATTTTGTGACGCTGTCTAACTCTAAATTCACAGACCATCTGTACGGCCTGATTCTCGGTTATCCGAATGATGATAACGAGGGACGCAATTATATCGGCTATCCGCATATGACGATCACCAACAACTATTTTAATAACGTCTATGTGCGTTCACCGGGCCTGATGAGATACGGCTATTTTCACGCGAAAAACAACTATGTGACCAATTTCAATTTAGGATTCACCATTCATACAAACGCGACTGTTTTCTCAGAAGCCAACTATTTCGGTAACGGAAATGAAAAAGGCGGAATGATAGACGACTACGGGACGGCCCAATTCACCGACATCGGTTCATTCCCGTCGCTCAAAGCCCCGAAATCACCGCGCACCGGCTGGAATCCGAGATCAAATTACAGCTATGGAACCCTTTCAGCCCAGGACGCCAAAAACTTCGCCCAATCTTACGCGGGAGCGCAAAATACAAATCTCCGCTATCCATAATACGAAAAACCGCCGGCAGCCGGCGGTTTTTTTATATGATAAAAGGTTCAAAATCCCTATAATCCTTAAAATAACCTTAAATACCTAGGAAAATATTGATAAACAATTTCAATAATATTACTATTGTTAAGCCTATATTACAAAAGAAGGAGGAGAACCTATGAAAATAGGAAAAAAGAACAAGTGGAAAAAATGGCTGGCCGGCACTCTTGCGGCAACGCTGATGATTTCCATTGCGCCTGCCGATGTGTTTGCGGCAGAAACGCGTGAAAAACAAGATCAAGCGAAAACCGCCGCCATTCCGGCCGCAGACCCGGAAAAAGATCTTCCGGCGGAAAAAGCATCTGAGCAGATGCCTTTTGATCAAAAAGATATCAATCAAGACGGTGAGATCACGTCAGAAAGAACTGAGAATTCAAAGCTTTACTATGAAGGCGAGGGTGTGTACAAACAGGAAATCTACACAGACCCCATACATACGAAAGAAACCGCCAATGCGGACTGGGAAGACGTTTCTCCTGAATTGAAAACCGGCTCAAAGGAAGTCGGAACGGAAAATACAGTGCTGAATTCCGATTTTCTGAAGCAAATGAAAAACGGATTATACGCTACATTTGAACATGATGATCATAAGCTCACATACTCATTAACCGGCGCAAAAGGCCCCGATCAGGCTGCAATCACTCCGACAGATGCCTCAGCAAAAGTAAGGGAAGACAGCAACGAGCTTACGTATCAGCAAGTGTTTCCTGCAATTGATTTACAAACCTACACATTTAACGAAAACATAAAAGAAGACCTTGTGCTTCACAAATATGAAGGCTACAATTCCTTCACCTTTCAAATCAAAACCGACCTTCAGGCTAAAGAACAGGAAGACGGCTCGATCGCGTTTTCTGATGATAAAGACAATGTCGTCTACACCGTGCCGAAGCCCTTTATGACCGACTCAGATCTCGACGAAAAGTCAGGTGAAGTCAGCAGGTCAGAAGATGTCAGCTTCAAGCTTGAAAAAAACAGTGAAGGCTACTTGCTCCATGTAACGGCCGATGAAAAATGGCTGAAAGATCCCAAGCGGGTTTATCCGGTATCTATTGACCCTTCAACATCAGTATCTGTGTCATCCGATACCTTTGTCATGAGCGCGTACCCGACGACAAACTACTCTGCCGCATCGCAGAAATGGGATGCCGGATTGAAAGCGTACGTGCTGAAAACTGGATATTATGATGGCACAACCGGAACGAACTACGCTTTTATGAAGTTTGATAATCTAAAGCCGATCAAAAACATGACGGTGACGAAAGCGACGCTCAAAGCGTACACAGCCCACTCCTATTACGGATCAAAAGCGACGGGGCTTTGGCTCGACACCGTTAACAGCAATTACGACAATGCCAAGATTACGTGGAAGAACAAGCCGGGCTCCAAAAACATCGGCAAAGCCGAGGTCTATAAAGGCCAATGGGCAAGCTTCGATGTCACCTCCGCAGTCAAGTCGTGGAACAGCGGCGGCGCCAATTACGGCTTTAAGCTTCACGCAAACGGCAACGGAAAAGAATATTGGAAGAAGCTGATGTCATCAGCAAACTCTGCTAAAAAACCATACATTGAAGTGACATACACAATTCCGAAGGCGGACACGCCGTCTGTCAAAGCGTATCATAACGGAGATTCGACAGGATTTTTCAATATCAGCTGGAAAAAAGCTGAAGGCGCCAAAAGCTATAAAGTCTGGCTCTATAACGGGAAAGAATACCAGGCCATTCCGGTCGGCAATGCAACCTCTTGGAGCACAAAAGGAAAAAACATCTGGCCGACAAAAGCGGAAATCGACTCCGGCAAATATAAGCTGCATACAGACGGAAAAGGCGGAACTGAATTAGCGCTTAATCCTTCGCCGGTCTATAAAAACGCCGGCGGCAGCTATCCGGCAAGTAAAAATTACTGGGTCGCGGTCAGCGCGGTGTTTGACCAGGGAGAGGGCGCCATGTCTGCGGCCGCCAAGCCCGTCATTCCGAATATCGGAAGAGTTCAGAAGCCAAGCACGAAAGGCTTTAATAACAACAACGCCACAGGCTGGTTTGATCTTTCCTGGAAAGCCGTATCAGGCGCAGCCGGGTATAAAATGCAAGTCTTTAACGGCAAAGGCTTTGAAACGCTTGACCTCGGAAATAAAACATCCTGGTCCACAAAAGATCAAAACATCTGGCCGACAAAGGCGGAAATCAGCGCCGGAAAATATGCGCTTCACCTGAAAGACAAAAAAGGCGCGGAATTGCCGATCAACCCGGGCCCCGTTTATAAAAACGCCGGCGGAGATGCGAACCGGAAAACCTACGGATTTAAAGTCATTGCTTATAACAAAGACGGAGAAGCGATCGCCTCACCGGAAGCGAGTCCGGCGCTGCCTGATATCGCAAAGCCGAAAAACCTGACAGGCTATGTCTATACGAACACGAAATCGAGCCAAACGGGTTATGTCAATCTCATATGGGATAAAGTCAAAAACGCCAAAGGCTACAAAATCAACATCTACAACGGAAAAGACTATCAATCATTCGATGTCGGGGATACCGATCATTGGACGACCCAAAACAAACACATCTGGCCTTCAGCCGATGAAGTGAAAGCGGGAAGATTCCAGCTTCACACGGACGGAAAGGGCGGCGAACTGGCGCTTGACCCTTCACCTGTTTACGAAAACGCAAACGGCAATTACAAAGGGAAGAAGAACTATTCCTTCACGCTGACCGCCTATGACGCAAACGGTGACAGCATACCGACGGCACCTTTTAACCCTGTTTTCCATGAAGGGGCGGAATTCCTCGGAACGGAAGAATTCTGGTCTATTATCGACATTCCGGACGGACAGCTGAACGGCGCGACGGGAAATGTCATCGTCAATGAGGAAGATATGTCAATCGACGGACGCGGACCGGGGCTCGGACTCTCCCGGACCTTCAACAGCCTTGACAGCTCTGACCATATGTTCGGCCAAGGCTGGTATGCCGATGCGGAAACGTCGATCCTTTCTGAAGACGGCAGAGCCGTTTATATTGATGAGGACGCGACAACACATGTCTTCACGAAAAAATCTGACGGCACGTATCAGCCGCCGACGGGCGTTTATCTCGAACTTACGGAAACAAGCGATCAATTTGTATTAAAAACAAAAGATCAGACGAACGCTTATTTCAGCAAAAAAGGCGGCAAGCTCCAAAAAATCGTTGACGGACACAACAACACAACCGTATACGAATATAACGACAGCAATCAGCTGACCGCCATAACAGACGCATCAGGGCGCAAGCTGACATTTACCTATGATGAAAACGGCCATGTCACATCTCTTACAGGGCCGAAAAACAAAAAGATTTCATATTCATATGACAAAGACCTTCTCAAAAAGGTGACGGATACTGACGGCAGCGTCACAAGCTACGACTATGATGCCGAAGGGCGCCTCGTCAAGCAGTATTCCGCAAACAGCACGGATGATAAACCGCTGTTCACTGAATACCAATACAGCGGCCACCGTCTGGCCAAAGCCGTCAATGCGAAAAAAGAAACGTACGACTACAGCTATGACGCGGACAAAAAAACGCTGCTCATGACGCAGCCGAACGGCCGCAAAGTGCAGTACGGCTATAACGAGGCGGGCAACCCGATCCAGATGATCGATGATGCCGAAGGGCTGAAAATCACGACCAACACTGTATACGAAGGCAACAACGTCATTCAGGACACCGACCCGAACGACGCGGATGCGGGCAAAGCGACAGAAAGCTATCAATATGATAAAGACGGCAACGTCACAGCCGTAAAAGACAACTACGGCACCGAAACGTATCAGTACAACAAAAACAATGACGTAACGAAAATGAAGGATACCGAGGGGAACATCACTGATATTGCGTACGACGGACTTGATGCCGTTTCTGAGACGGATCAAAGCGGAAAATCCTCATCCGCCGCCGTGTATGACAAGTACGGAAATCTCATTCAATCAAGCAAAGAGCTGGCAGCTTCGGCGAGCCTGCTGAAAGACGGCAGCTTTGAAGGAACAAAGCTTGGCTGGAATCTCACTGCTACGAGAGACAGCGGAAGCATCGCGTCTGTCAAAGGAAGAAGCGGCGCGCTGTCCGGACAAAAAGCATTGGAGATCACCTCACAATCCTCTACTGCCGGAACAGAGCACGGCCATGCGTCCGCAACGCAGGAAGTGCAGCTGGAGCCGAATACGACGTATACACTCAGCGGCCAGATCAAAACGGATCTGACGAAGGCGAGAGCGTATTTCAACATTGATCTGCGTGACAAAGACCAAAAACGCATTCAATGGATTCACAATGAATCAGGCGCATTAGCCGGAAAGAATGACTGGACGAAACGGCAGATCACCTTTACAACACCGGCCAATGCAGGAAAAGCCATCGTCTATATGGAAGTGGATCATAACGACAAGGACGGCAAAGGAAAAGCGTGGTTTGATCAGGTTCAGCTGGAAAAAGGCGAAGTCTCTTCAAGCTATAACCCGGTGCAAAACAGCAGTTTCACGGCCAAAACAGATGGCTGGAGCACAAGCGGAGCCGCTGCTGACCTTGATGAAGGCTTCGATGATGACAGCTCATTAAAAGCGTCCCGCACAAATGCATCACAAGCCAATGCGGCCGCAAAACAAACCGTTACGCTAGGCCAAAGCGCGGACGATAAGCCGGTATATATCACGCTGACAGGGATGTCCAAGGCTGACGGCGTAAAATTAACGAACGACAATGATTACGCTCTTCAGGCTGACGTCACTTATGCGGACGGCACGACGGGCGTCTACACCGCCAAATTCCCGCAGGGGACACAGGAATGGAACCGGGCGGCGGCAGTCATTCCGAAAACAAAGCCGATCAATAAAATCGAACTCAGCATTCTGTTCCAAAAAAGCGCCACAGGAACGGCGTGGTTTGATGATATCCGTTTAATCGAAGGAAGCATCCTGACGAAAAACACCTATGACGAAAAAGGAAACTACGTCACAAAAGAAGAAGACGAACTAGGGTATGCAAGCACTGCTTCATATGACGAGACTGGAAAGAAAATGTCTGAAACCGACGCGAAAGGCGAAACAACCGCCTACGAATACGATCAGGCCGACCAGCTGACAAAGCTGACCCTGTCAAACGGCACATCCATCCTTCACAGCTATGACAAGGAAGGAAATGAGCTGACAAAAACGATTCGGGCCGGCGCGGACCAGACCTATCAATATGAATATGACGTCATGGGCAAGCTCGTCAAAACAACCGACCCGCTTGGCAATGTACTGAAGAGTGAATATGACGCCAACAGCAACTTGACGAAAACCGTTTCCGCCAACGGCAATGAAGTGTCGCTGACCTATGACGGCACCGACCGGGTTAAGTCAAAAGCGTATAACGGCACTGAAAAATACAACTTTACCTATGACAAAAACGGCAATGAAACGTCGGTCACGAACAAAGAACAAAATACAACGAAAAAACGCACCTTTGACAACAAAAACCGCCTGACCGAATTAACCGACCGCGGCGGCAGCCAAAGCTGGACGTATCCGGCTGATTCGGATAAGCTGAAAACTTTCTCATGGAGCCACGGCGGCCAAAAAGGAACAAACAGCTTTACGTACAACAAACTTGATCAAATGATTGAAATGAAAGACGGCACTTCAGCCTATACATTTGATTATGATGAAAACGGCAATGTCCAGACATTCATCAGCGGAAATGAAGTCGGCACGAGCTTCTCATATGATGAGCGGAATCTTGTCAGCTCTCTTCATATCGGAGCGAAAAACGGCGGCAGCATCTTCCGGGAAAGCTATGAATACGACGCCAACGGCAACCGCACGGTCATCGACAGCTCAGCGGGCGGAAAGGTGCAGTACGAATACGGCAAGCTCAACCAGCTCGTCAAAGAAACTCATGAAGACGGCACCGTCATTCAATATACGTACGACGGCTTCGGCAACCGGACAAATGTTACCACCACAAAGGACGGCGCAAGCAAATCAGTCAACGCATCCTTCAACATCATGAACCAGCTGACGAAGGTGAATGACGAAGACCTGTCCTACGATAAAAACGGCAACCGCACATCCGACGGCAAATACACATATACGTGGGACGCGGAAGACAACCTGACCGCCGTCACGAAAAAAGGCGAAGACAAGCCGTTCGCAACATACAAATACGATGAAAAAGGAAACAGAATCCAAAAAACCGTCAACGGAAACGTCACGAACTACTTCTACGACGGAGACAGCTTGAATGTCCTGTATGAAACAGACGCAGACAACAACGTCACAAAATCATACACGTACGGTGACAGCGGCCAGCTGTTATCCTATACAAAGAACGGCAAGAAATATTTCTATCACTACAACGCACACGGCGACGTCATCGCGATCTCAGACAGCACCGGAAAAACCGTTGCCAAATACCAATACGATGCATGGGGAAATCCGACAAAAACCGAAGCGAGCGACGAAGTAAAAGACAACCGCTACCGCTACGCAGGCTACCAATACGACGAAGAAACCGGCCTGTACTATCTCATGGCCCGCTACTACGAGCCAAGAAACGGCGTATTCTTATCACTCGATCCAGACCCGGGAAGCGATGGGGATTCTTTAGATCAGAATGGATATGCATACGGAAACAACAACCCAGTCATGAACGTCGATCCGGATGGGCATTGGGTGTGGCTTGTAGTAAATGCCGGATTTGCAGCCTATGATGGATATAAGGCCTATAAATCAGGTAAAGGATGGAGAGGTGCAGCCTGGGCAGCGGCTTCGAACTTTGGGCCCGGGAAAGTGTTTAAAGGCGCTAAGAAGGCTTTGGGATTTGCGAAGGCCGCCAAGAAGTATTTAAAACCTGGTAAATACGCTAGAAGGTCAATTCCTGCAAGAAGTACAAGTAGCAGGTTAAATAAAAAGGAAAGAAGAGTATTAAACAAAATTGGGAATAAATATGGCTGTCATACTTGTGGTAGAAGGCACCCTGGAACTAAAAGCAGAAATTGGATTGCGGATCACCAACCAGTATCAAAATTAAGGAAGAAAGGCCAGCGACAAAGGCTATATCCTCATTGTCAAACTTGTTCACGAAAACAAGGAGGATATACTAGTGCTATTCTGAGAAAAAGACATCAACGGAGGTGAGGATGTTGGGTGGAAAAAAAGAAGCCATTCTCGCATTGCTTAACGATTCATTCAATAAGGAAGAGTTTCCGTTTCTTGATAATGAGAATTTTGACTTCGCAAAAGGGAAGCTTTCGATTTTTATTGAAAGAGATAACTGGCTTTTAACGTTCCAGCTGTTTGGATTGTCGAGATTGGGACCAGCTATTGATTTTTATGCGGTGGGTAATCAATTAACAAATAATGAAGTAAGTTTTTTAGATGATGAACCGTTTTTATTTGCAGATGAAAAAGGAAATTTGCTGGAATTGGAAGATATAGAATCGGGTTTTACAAGTAAACAAATCAATGTGTCTCTTAGAGAGAAAACATTTCAATTTTTTATTGAGCAGGAAATAAAAGATAAGATTTCCCCAAAGAATGAATGGATTACATGTTTGAGGCATATGACCAAAAATAGATTATTTCTTGACACACTTTGGCTGACGAAACAAGAACAACTGGAAATAGCGGGTCTCTCTTCGGAGTATGAACAATTGTATTCAACAGAATTATGGATGCATCCAGAAGGAGAAAAAGATTTGCCTAGTTTGTCTCCTTTCTTTCAATCAATTGCCGAAGCAATTTCCCGTCAAGAGATAGCATATATTCAAAAACATGATGATGGTAACACAGAGTGGCCAAAATGGGCACACACAGATTCTGTTCAATACTTTTGAAGATATTATAGACATGCAGTAATTGGAAATAATCCGTTATATATTAAATAAATTATTATGTGGAAGATAAAATATAAAAATAATTTAATAAGGAGAATGAATTTTGATTAAAAGTAAAGAAATTCTTAGCCTATTAGATGATGAATTTAGTGAATTAAACCGACCAATTTTTGAATGGCGTGAATCTAATTATGTTGGGAGTAAATGTACCTTATTAAGATTAAATGATGACAATTGGTTACTGGCAATTCATTGCTTCGAAGTAGATTCTAAAGGACCTTTTCTGGCTATTCATACCTATAGTAACTGTTTTTCAGACAACTACAAATCGATAATAATTGATGACTTCGCCCTAAAGACTGAAGCAGGTGAGAAAATAACATATAGTGAAAGTGATTTTCAACAATTAAGCGAAGTAGTGGAAATTGAAATTAAAGAGTCTCGTTATTGCGTAAATATTCACCAAAGAAATGAATTCCAAAAGAGTACAAAAGAAAGGGCTTGGAAAACTTATTTCAGGAATTTGTTTGAGGATGCTTCTTTTAGAGAGGCGCTTTGGATAAAGCCAAAAAAACTATTAAATATACTGGATCTAAAAAGCGAAGCAGAAGGAGTATTCGAAACAGAGGATTGGGAATATCCTGATTACCTAACAGATCCAAGCCAATTAATTTCTTTTCAATCATTTGCGCAATATCTTGAAAAAGGCGCAGGTTCAGTTGATGTAGGTGATGTAAATAATAACTGGAGGGAGTGGGAGGATTACGATATTGAGTAGTTGATGAAGGAAACCTTTTTAACCTCTGGGCGTACAGAATTCAGACACGATATTATTCAGGGAATGAGCGGTATGAAATAGAAAAGAAAGAAGGCCGTTCTATTGGGATATTGGGAAGAAGAATATAAAAACAAGAAAGTTTTACTTAGTGATGAAGGCTTAGATATATGTTTTGATGCTGTAGAAAAATTTTGTGAATTATATAAGAGAGAGCTGGATAGAGAACCGATATTAGAAGAATTCTTAGCAACTTTAGTTACCGTTATGAATACAAATGGAAATTCTTCTTTCACGGAGTTAGTTGATAAGCGAATAGTAGAAATAAAGGCAACGACCAGGAAAGCGAAATCAATAGCTAAAGTAATACCGGGAGCTGTTATTCAAATACCTTTGGATAAGATCGGGAAGTATACTTATGCTTGGGTTATTGAAGGTGATCTATCAAAAAATAAAGACGATGACATTCTTATTCAGTATTATAATATTTTCACTGAAAATACACTTAGCAGAGAAGAAATCATTCGTCTAATGAAAGAAGAAAATAAGAAAATATTTGCGGCTAATACTGGGCACACAGGTTTTCTGCAAGGAGATTGGAAAGTAATATCCAAGATGCCTCAAGAGATAATAGAGAAAAACAGTCATTCTCAATTAAAATTTGTTTTATATGAAGACGGTAAATATCTCATAAGTGAAGGCGATTCATTTGCATCAGAAGATGAATTAGCAGAGGCAGATGAGAAAACGGGCAAAGACATCCCTAACCCATTAGGTATATTTGGACATTCGGCTGTAGAATCTATTCTCTATAAATATTTTGAAGGAATGTCAATGGAAGAAATCATGAAGACTGAATTGTAAAAGACTGATTTCTCACATTCGCTTGTACAGATACTGACAGTAGTAAATGTTTTGAGTTCTGAACGAGGTGTAATATGAAGAAAATCAACCTGAAATCTATTACACAAAAAGAGATCTTACAAATAGAAAAACAATTTGAACGGATTGCATTAAACAAAATAAGAAACAATCAAGAAAAGTTTAGAAAAATGGGTTTGAAAATTGAAGCTGCTTTTGGAAGAGTCGGAAACGAAAAAGAAATAGGAAAAGAAGTACAGCCCTCAGATTGTTTTGAGAATACCTATAATTCACTGATATTTTTTTCTGTAGCTTATTTGAACGGCACCGACTTTCACGATAATGAAGACGGCTATTGTGTAGACCATTTAGATATATGGGTTTGTGAAAGAAGGTTGTTTTCGGGGAAAGCGGGATATTTAACAGATTTAGAAAGTGAAGAGGAAATAGCAAAAGAAATCCAAGGTAAGATAAATCAATTGTTTTTAGAAGCTACAGATATAATAAAAAAATTAAAAGAATGATTTATAGCTTCTTTTAGTTATTTTTAGAGAAGAGATTTAGAGAGGTTACCAGCCTCTCTTATCTTATATGATAAAAACCAAACTACACACGGAACATGTGGGAATAACATACTGCTGAGACGAAGTAAAAGACAAGCGCTACCGCTAACAGGCTATCAATACGACGAAGAAACTTATTCTATCTCATGCCGTTTACAGTGTATAAAAGATAGAAGGAGAGAATTAAATGTACTATTTTTATGAAATATCAACTCTCAATGACTATGATTCGGTTGAAAAAGAGTATAAAACAATAGAGGATTTAATATTTGTTATATTAAAAAATATGGAAAATAAACAATATGCAATGTATTCTTACTCTGTTTCAAATAAAGATAGTGATACTTGTATATTCTCAGCGAGCTTAAAAACAAATACTTTGTTTAATAAAAAAATCTCATTTATAAAAACCTCAGCAGAAGAGTACAAAAATACAATAATTGCGCATGAAAATATAATCTTATTGGAAAAAGATGTTGAGTTAAAAGATATATTAAATGGAGCTTCTTTAGCAGAGAAAACAATTATTAAAGATTTACTGGATTATGTTCTTTATCATATAGAAATAACAGATTCCGAGACAATCAGAATAGGATCTAGACATAGAGAAAATATTACAAACATTATTAAATAAGGGCATTAAATAAAAAATAGATGAGCCTGTTGATCATCTTTTGGTCAACAGGCTTTTTTTAAAAAAATTATAGATAATAAGTGGGTAGGTGATTAGAACTGAGACAGTAAAAGGTGAACAATCGATTGAAACTTAGCTTGAATTCCAGAGCGTCATTCAAATCATTTACTAATAAATTAAAGCTATTAAGTAGAGAACGAGGAGACAGCATGGCCAAAATCGGAGACGGTTGTCTGGAACTTGAAATAACACCGAGAAGGTATCAAGAAGCAGAGGATGATCCTTTTATCTCAACAATGTTTGAACTGTTGGAACATAATAAAGCAATCGTTCGCGATTACTCTGCCGTTTTATTAGAAAGTGAATATAAAATGCTGATATCAGATATTGAAGCATTATCAGCAGGCAATCAAGACAGGATACGTTTAGAAACAATTGAACCATTTTTTATACTAAGTATTGATAAAGAAAACGAACATTACAGATTTATCATTAGATTTATGGAAAATAATTCAAATACAACCTTCTATAAATTGAACTGTAATGAAGAAAAGCTAGAAATTTTCGTGAAGACTTTAAAATCAGATCTCAAAGACTCCAAAACTTCATTAGGGAGATAAACGGTGTACAAGACAATTAATGAATGGGTAGATTATATAGACGGAGGGTGCGCTGTCCTTCATTGTGACTTTCATGTGTTTAAAAAAGAGCTTTCACTTAAGATTCAGGTCGTTGAAAATAAAGCCGAATTTACGCATAACATTCTTTTTCAAAATGCAGCATCTGTTTATTTTAGTGCAGATATTGGTGATATGAGATTAGAAAAAATAGATCCGGAAGAATACAATTGGCAAGTATTTGAGATGAGTTACCACCCGGAAGGAATCGGTAATCTATCAAATGCTGTAATTCCGGAGTATCAATCAAATGCTAATTTTCTCATTGGCATGAACAGAATGCTGATTGCTGTAGAAGCTGAAACAGTTCGCTTTGATGATCAATCATTTTATGCGTATCATTCGAAATCATAAATAAGAGAGGTTCCCAGCCTCTCTTTTCTTACATAACGAAATCGTTCGCGGAGGTAAACATGAACACTCCTTTAAATTTACAAAAAGAATCATTGAGGGCTATAGGGAATCTGGATGTGATTAATCCGCTTCAATACAACTCGATATATTCATGTGATCTAGTGAGTAAAGATACTTTTTCTCAATTAATGAATGACTTAGAGTTTGGAACCGTTCTGATAGAAGTTATGGAACACCTTCTTTTATTGAAGAATGGAAGAGGAAGGTTGAAAAGAAAATGATAAATATGAATACTGTATCGAAAAAGTTAATTCATATTGAATGTGTCCTAACCAAAGAACAACTGATGGCAGATTACTTATTAGATGAATTATATTTTTTAGCATCGATCAATGATTTTGTTGTTATAATAGCAAATCCTGCCAAAAATAAGTCCTACATGAACCTGAACACTCAAAAGGTTGATGTAACTACTGAAAGTAATGAAAAAATCATTTGGTTTGAATACGATGCAGCAGATTTATATATCATTGATTAATTTAATATAAAATTTCAGGTTCCTATTCAACGGAGTGTTGCTGATGTTAAAACTTACCGCGGAGCGTGTTGGGTCATATGAAAGGGAAAATATCATTTATTTCAATGCGGGTCGGGATGATCAAGTATTTATTGTGTCGGTGCACGATCACAAAGTAATATTGGAGGTTATGAAAGGCAGCTCTCTTTTAATCAAAAAAGAGTTACACGGATTTTCTGAAGATGCCCATTTCTATCTGGTTGATTCGTATGATGACACTATCGTGATCGTTTACCTGGAAAATCATACGTGTCAATTAGCCGTATACTGCGTAAACAGTAATAAAATCAATCCGATTTGTTCTTTTCTATTAAGCGCCAATGTATTTCATCTGGGTGAGGATGGATTATTATGGATCGGATTAACGGACGAGGGTATGTATGATGAGAGAAACCCTCAAGGGAAAGCGATATTTGCTTTTCATACAGAAGACAGAACGTTTTATTTTGAAGACGATTTTAAAGAAATGATGCATGAATGCTATGCCGTACAATCGATCCAATCCGATTTGTATGCTTGTTTCGAGGGAGAGGATTGCTGTGTCATCGGGCATTATCAGATTGAACGTGACAGAATTCGTACTGTTGCAGAATATGTGCTGGACGGCGATCAATACTCCTATTGTGATCAGCTGTCCGTTTCGAAAAAAAGGGTGCTTCTGATTCAGAGTCACGAGGATAACCTATTTGCATTTCATGAAGAGAACAAAGGCTTATCAGAGGCTGACGTCATGATACACGGTATTGATAGAAAAAGAGAAACAATGTACAGAGCCGTCCAGGACCGCATGTTTATCTTTAATGATAACGATTTATATTTGGTAAAGTTTTGATAGTTCTGTGCACCCTGAAAATAACTTCTAAGGAAGTGCTCAGTGATAAGAGAAAAGTTAATGGACAAGCTTGGGGAAAACAAGAGGCATTTTTTAATGAAACAAGTGCGTCTGTGTGGCACAGAATACGGCTGTGAGCTTGTGTGTAAACCGTCGAAAAGAGGTACAAGATGCATCCCTTTTTTATAAAGAACACAAAGAAATTGGCGATTTTTCAATCCCAAATATATTCCTTATTTCATGAAAATAAAACGTTGCCCGAACAAGTATTTAAACAACAAAAACATTATTATCTATTCGAGGAATTCCACTGGGTCTTGTCTGAAGAAGGCTGGGAGATGCTCAAAAGTTTGGCGCATCATCATCACGATGAATTTATCTTAATGGCTGTTCTGGAACAACCTGATGATATGAATCGGTTTCACGTGGAATTCGGCTATTTTGACTGGTTAAAGATTCCTTTAAATATAACCGAAGATGAATATCTTTCAATCTTAACTGATTATCCAAAGCACAGTAAAAATGACTGCATAATGAATATTGCATCCCGCGTCGTATGGGCTTCACCAACTTTAAGGTGGGCGATTTACGGAGAGAGAGATTTTGAGATCTGTATTCTAGGCATTGATCAGGAGATTGCGGGAAAAACGTTAGGATCATGGAGGCCCTTAGATAATCTTGTTTTAGACTGGGTATCAGTTGTATTCCCGGATCAGATCGTTCCGGATGAATTTCAAAAAAAGCTCGCCGCGCATTATAAATTCAAGGGGCAATGACATGAAAATAAAAATGAATAAGATACATGACGAATCAATAAAAGGACGTTTCTTCCATTTTGATAACTGCGGGCATCTGTATCTCGGACGGCATCAGAATGACGGGCTTTCGTTTACGATTATCGATGAATTAGGTGATATTCGAGTGATTCATATCGATGAACAAATTCTGTGTGAGGATATTATGCTGTTTCAACAGAGTTTGGCTGACAGGTATGTGTTGATTTACTTTGAATCGCATGAGTATAAAGTGAAGGTATTTTCAGCAGATGGAACAGAACAATGTGCATTTTCTCTGCCTTCAGGGGTTTCATGCAGTCTTTTGGATGAAAAACAAAACCTGTGGATCGGTTTAAGTGATGAAGGTACTTATAGTGATGAAAATCCTGATGGGCACAGTGTGCTGTGCTATTCATTAGATGGCCGGCTGAAGAAAACTCACATTGATCAGCAGCTTTCGGAAATATACGCGCCCGCGGCAGATGACTGCTATGCACTTGCAGAAAAAGACGGACTGATCTACATGCTGTATTACTCTTATACAGTCATTGCTGCGTTTGATGAAACCGACGTGAAACGAGTGTGGATTATTTCTGATAAAGCATATTCCGGGGTTTACGACCAGCTTGCGATTTCAGAAGACGGGTTTTGGGTATGCAAAGATGATCATTCACTGTCTCTCATACCGGCCGATGTCAGTCTGCCGATGCAAGAGGTGACGTGCTGTGATCCGGATGGCGATGAGCTTTCCGTGCATCAGCTGAAGCTGACTGGCAATGCCATTTACGTGGTCTCGAATTCGGGGATTTATAAGCGGGATATCAGTAATTGGAAAGCGGCAAAATGAGATGATGAAATCCAACAGATATTCTTTAAATGATGACGTCATCCAAAACCTGAAATTACACAAAAAAGAATTAGAGGGTCCGCTGCCTTCAGATACAGGGAGATTCGAAGAAGACTTTGAGGGGGCTGCCTGCGCGGGGGATTTTTATGAGTATTTCGCGCTTGTCTGCGGCAGCTTAGATTTTGTTTTGGCGAATAAACAAATGCCTAAGCGCCAGCGTAAAGCCTTATATAAATCCTTTTTTGAGCTGTATCCGCAATATGCGCAGCTGAAAAACGCTTTAACAGATTATCCGGAGCTCAGCCGGGAAATCGGGCGGCACGAACGGGTAAGAGGGCTGTTGGTCAGCATTTTAAACAAGAAAGGCAGGCTTCTGACGTGAAAGAACCCACAATAGCAGAATGTCTGAAGAAGGCTGATCTGATCCTGAACGGTCAAGCGGCGAGGGAAGAAGTGTCGGATTGGGCATGCGAGTACGTGGCTGCAGATGATCCGGAGGTTGAGGATGAAAACGTTTGGGAGATGCTCGTGTATTTGAGCGGGTTTGATCTGAAAGATTCGCCTGATTCGTATCTGCATACGATTGAAGAATTAAAAGATTGGGTGCAGTCATATAAAGAAATTCATGGGGGTTTGTAAGAAAAATTCATTTGAGTCAGACATGCCAATTCAGCTGAAAAAAAGGAGGCACAAAATGGAATGGCACAAACATGAGAAAGCAGTTCTGCTGGGGCCGGATTCGCCGGGTTGTTTTGAATTGACGGAGTTTACGTTCTATACCGGGTATAACGAGTATTATGATAAAATCCCGGTGTTTGAGGTGAAGCTGGCTGATGGACAGTATGATGCTGTGCTGCGGTTTGAAGGTGTGAGGGCTGCCCGGCTGGATGATCTTGAAAGCATCACCGACATCCATCTGGATATCAGCCCGGTCGACGGCGGCTGGGAATCGATCCGCTACTATGTCGATGACGGGGAAGGAAGCATGAGCTTTTATTGCGCCAAATGGGTCGTGCTTGACATGAAGAAAAAGCAGTCCCCCGAATGGCCCGGCAAAACGTCAGGGTAAAGCGGCGGCATTTCGCGTATAATGAGGGGAGCCGGACAGAGAAGGAGTTTAGTCATGAATGAGTTTAATGAATATGCGATCAGCCCCGAGATCCGACGGGCGCTGAATGGCTTGCAATACACCGAGCCGACTGAAGTGCAGCGGCGCGTCATCCCCGCCGCGCTGCAAAAAAAAGACCTCGTCGTCAAATCGCAGACGGGCAGCGGCAAAACCGCAGCTTTCGGCATTCCGATCTGCGAGCTTGCGGAATGGGAGGAAAACAAACCGCAGGCGCTGATTTTAACGCCGACCCGCGAGCTTGCGGCGCAGATTAAAGAAGATATCACGAATATCGGCCGTTTCAAACGGATAAAAGCCACGGCGGTTTTCGGAAAAGCTTCTTTTGACAAACAGAAAACCGAATTGAAGCAAAAAAGCCACGTCGTTGCCGGAACGCCGGGGCGTGTGCTTGATCATATAGAAAAAGGGACGCTGCCGCTCGAACGGCTGGCGTATGTGGTGATTGACGAAGCGGATGAAATGCTGAATATGGGATTTATTGAACAGGTGGAAGCCATCATTCAGTATCTGCCGAAAAACAGAGTCACCATGCTGTTTTCAGCGACGCTGCCGGACGACGTCGAGAAGCTGAGCCGCACATATATGAAAGACCCTGAATTGATTGAAGTAAAAGCGGAAGGCCTGACGACAAAAGATATTGAGCATTTTGTCACCGGAACAGCAGAAGAGGATAAATCATCATTGCTGCGTGATGTCCTGATCACCGAAAATCCGGACAGCTGCATCATATTCTGCCGGACAAAAGAAAGAGTCATCCAGTTAACCGATGAGCTGGACAGGCTGGGCTATCCTTGCGATAAAATTCACGGCGGCATGGTGCAGGAAGACCGCTTTGACGTCATGAATGAGTTCAAGCGCGGCGAGTTCCGCTATCTCGTTGCGACCGATGTTGCCGCCAGAGGAATTGATATCGAAAACATCAGCCTCGTCATCAATTATGATATTCCGCTTGAAAAAGAAAGCTATGTGCACCGCACCGGCCGAACGGGGCGCGCCGGACACCGCGGCCGGGCCATCACGTTTGTGACGCCGTTTGAAGCGCGGTTTCTGAATGACATTGAGAAATATATCGGTTTCCGCATCCAAAAGCGGGAAGCACCGTCAGAAAAAGAAACAGCGGAACGGAAAGCGGCTTTTGCGGAAAAACTGAACGCCCGCCCCGATGTCAAAACAGACAAAAGCGAACAGTTAAACAAAGACATCATGAAGCTGTACTTTAACGGCGGGAAAAAGAAAAAACTCAGAGCGGTCGATTTTGTCGGAACGATTGCGAAAATCGACGGCGTTTCAGCCGATGATATCGGGATTATCACGATTCTGGACAACGCATCGTACGTCGAAATTCTGAACGGCAAAGGCCCGCACGTTCTTGACATCATGAAAAATACGACGGTCAAAGGCAAAAAACTGAAAGTCCATAAAGCCAAGAAATAAAAAAAAGCCTGCCGCGCGCAGGCTTTTTTACGCCGTCTCCTCGGGGACAAACGCAAGGATGCCAATCCCGATTACAAACAAAATGATCAGGCTGAACACGGCGGCTGACGAATTCCCGGTCAGCTGGGCGGTGACGGCAATCAAAAGAGGGCCGATAATCGAAGCGAACTTGCCGAAGATATTATAAAAGCCGAAAAACTCATTGGCGTTCTGTTTGGGGACAAGCTTTGCAAAGTAAGAGCGGCTCAGCGCCTGAATACCGCCTTGGGAAGTGGCGACAAGCATAGCCAAAACCCAGAAATCAAAAGCGGAATCCATAAAATAAGCATACGTGCAGACAATCATATACACGCCGATTCCGGCATAAAGCATCGTTTTTCCTTTAAACCGTTCGGCCAGCCGTCCGTACAAAATCGAAAAAGGCGCGGCGACGACCTGAGTGACAAATAAAACAATCAGCAGATTTGCCGCGCTGATGCCGAGGTCAGCCCCGTATGACGTGGACATCGTAATGATGGTGCCGACCCCGTCGATATAGAAGAAATAGGCGAGCAGAAACAAAAACAGCGCCCGGTGCTTCCTGATCTGCTTCAGCGTGCCGGCCAGCCGTATAAAACTGCTGAGTACAAGCCGCGGCTCCCTCTCGATATAATAGCGCTGGCGGACGCGGAGAAGGAGCGGGATCGAAAACAGCCCCCACCATGCCGCCGTAATCAAAAAGGCAATGCGGCCGGCAGCCTGGGCGGACAGCGGAATCACCTCCGCTTGAGCTGAAAGAATCACGGCAATGCTGAGGAGAAAAGGGATCGTACTGCCGATATAGCCCAGCCCAAACCCTCTGGCGGACACCATATTCATCCGCTCCTTTGCGGCCACATCAACGAGAAACGCATCATAAAACACATTAGACCCGGCAAAGCCGATCGTGGAAATCGTATAACAAATTAATAACAGCATCCAAGATTCGCCGGGAATCAAAGCCAGCGCGGCGGTGCCCGCCACACCGATCAGAAAAAAGAAGGCAAAAAACCGTTTCTTGCATCCTTTGTAGTCGGCAATCGTTCCTAAGACGGGGCCGAGCATCGCCAAAATAAAAGTCGCGGCGGCAATCGTATAGCCCAAATAAGCGGTAGAATCAGCCGCGCTGACACCGTTTTCCGTCGCCGCGGCTTTAAAAAACAAGGGGAATACCGCCGTCATAATAATGACCGAGTAAGCTGAATTGGCCCAATCATACAGCATCCAGCTGCTTTCTTCTTTCGAAAACCGTTTCATCACACACGCTCCTTCCCAAAAACCGGTTCTCTGCATTATATGCGCCGCTGCCTCATCGTTGGACAATGATTTCTGAACGGCGTTTTCTGATTGACCTGGAGATATTGACCTAGTTCAAAAAGGATGTAAAATCAAGGTGTAGCAGGTAAATGGTCAGGCGGGAGGGAGACAGAATTGAAGATTGCGAAAGTCATTAATAATAATGTCGTCAGTGTGCTCAAAGAAGGCAATCAGGAATTGGTCATCATGGGCCGGGGCATTGCTTTTCAAAAGAAAACGGGAGACCCGGTAGATGAAGCCCGCATTGAGAAAGTGTTCACGCTCGATAACAAAGATGTATCCGAAAAGTTCAAAACCCTTTTGTATGATATCCCGATCGAATGTATGGAAGTATCCGAAGAGATTATCAGCTATGCGAAATTACAGCTCGGCAAAAAGCTCAATGACAGCATCTATGTGTCGCTGACCGACCATATTAACTTTGCGATCCAGCGCAATAAGAAAGGGCTGGATATCAAAAACGCCTTACTGTGGGAAACGAAACGGCTGTACAAAGACGAATTTGCAATCGGCAAACAAGCGTTGGCCATGGTAAAAAACAAGACTGGCGTGTCTCTGCCGGAGGATGAAGCAGGCTTTATTGCGCTGCATATTGTCAATGCCGAGCTGAATGAAGAGATGCCCAATATCATCAACATTACAAAAGTCATGCAAGAGATTTTGAGAATCGTAAAATACCATTTTAAGATTGACTTCAACGAGGAATCACTTCACTATTATCGGTTTGTCACCCACTTAAAGTTTTTCGCGCAGCGTCTTTTTAACGGCACACATATGGAAAGCCAGGACGATTTTTTGCTGGAGACAGTGAAAGAAAAGTACCATCGGGCGTATGAATGCACGAAGAAAATCCAAACATGCATTGAGAGGGCGTATGAACACAAGCTCACCAGTGACGAGCTGCTGTATTTAACGATTCACATAGAAAGGGTAGTCAAATAAGCATAATGAAAGCGTTGGCATTTTTTTCTTCATTCACATATGATCTTGTTAGGATTGTTACTGATAAGCAGGCAAAACCTAAATTACAATGAGCGCTGATCATTTCTGTTTGTGCTGATGGTAATTTAGGTTTTTTTAAGATTCATTATTATCATTATTCTGACCGATGTCCCCTTTTAACAGAATCATGTATGATCAATAAAGAAATCGCTTTCAAAGAAAGGGGAATGCCGACATGTTTTATCGTATGAAACGAGTGCTGCTGCTTCTTGTCACTGGATTGTTTTTGAGTTTGTGTGCGATCACTTCTACTGCATCAGCTCAAACAGGCGGATCGTTTTTTGAACCTTTTAACAGCTATAACTCCGGATTATGGCAAAAAGCAAATGGTTATTCCAATGGAGATATGTTCAACTGCACGTGGCGTGCAAATAATGTATCAATGACGTCATCAGGTGAAATGCGTTTGGCGCTGACAAGCCCGTCTTATAACAAGTTTGACTGCGGGGAGAACCGCTCCGTTCAAACCTATGGCTATGGACTTTATGAAGTCAGAATGAAACCGGCTAAAAACACGGGGATCGTTTCATCGTTCTTCACTTATACAGGTCCAACGGATGGCACTCCTTGGGATGAGATTGATATCGAATTTTTAGGAAAAGACACGACAAAGGTTCAATTTAACTATTATACAAATGGCGCGGGAAACCATGAGAAGGTTGCGGATCTCGGATTTGACGCGGCCAATGCCTATCATACGTATGCGTTCGATTGGCAGCCAAACTCTATTAAATGGTATGTCGATGGGCAATTAAAACATACTGCGACAAGCCAAATCCCGACAAACCCGGGAAAGATCATGATGAACTTGTGGAATGGGATAGGTGTCGATGACTGGCTCGGTTCCTACAATGGTGTAAATCCGCTATACGCTCATTATGACTGGGTGCGCTATACAAAAAAATAATGTACAGAAAAGGATTTCCGCTGGCGGAAATCCTTTTTTAATTAAAACGAAATAATCCCAATCAAAAGCGCCGCAATCGTCATCACAATCGTTGTCCCCACGGCCCATTTGATGGTGAATTTTTGATGATCGCCAAAGCTGACGCCCGCCATTCCGACCAATAGATAGGTGGATGGCACAAGCGGGCTGAGCAGATGCACCGGCTGGCCCAGCAAGGAGGCTCTTCCGATTTCAGCGGCGTCTATTCCGTAAGCGGAAGCGGCTTCGGCGATGATGGGAAGCACACCGAAGTAAAAGGCGTCATTTGACATGAAAAAGGTGAAAGGCATGCTGGCAATCGCAGTGATCAACGGCAGATGCGGGCCCATGGCATCAGGGATGAGGGAAACGAGAGAATGCGCCATCGCATCCACCATTTTTGTGCCGGAGAGAATGCCTGTGAATATGCCTGCCGCAAACACCATTGAGACAACGTTTAACGCATTACCCGCATGCGCTGAAATCCGTTTCTGCTGCTCTTTGACATTTGGATAGTTGATCATCAAGGCGATGGCGAACGCGATCATAAAAAGAACAGGGATGGGAAGCAGGCTGGTGATCAGCGCGGCCATCAGGGCGACAGTGAGCATCAGGTTGAACCATTGGAGAGCGGGACGCTTCAGCGGCGCCGCCTCCGGATCAGAGGACGGCGCGTGTTCAATTGAAATGACACCGAGCCGCTTCCGTTCTTTTTTTCCGAGGAGATAAGCAACGGCGATCACCCAGAGAACGCCGGCAATCATAGCGGGAATCAGCGGCGTAAAGACTTCCGACGTGTCCAATTTCAAGGAAGCCAAAACCCTCGCCGTCGGCCCGCCCCACGGAATAATATTCATGACTCCTGAACCGAGCATCGCGATCCCCGCCAGCACCAAACGGTTCATGCCGAGCCGTTTGTAAAGGGGCAGCATTGCCGCAATCGTAATCATATACGTTGTTGTCCCATCTCCGTCCAGCGAAATGGTCATCGTCAGAACCGCCGTGCCGATGGCGATTTTTAACGGATCCCCTTTGACAAGCGATAGAATTTTGGCAATGAGGGGATCAAACAGACCTGAGTCAATCATAATGCCGAAATACAGGATGGCGAATAACAGCATAATCCCGGTAGGAGCGAGGTCTGTAACGCCTTGAATCATCATCTCGCCGAGATCTTTGCCAAATCCGCTGATCAGGGCAAACACAACAGGAACGACAATCAAAGCAATAAGAGCGGAAAGCCGATTAGACATAATAAGATACATAAAGACAATCATCATCACAAAACCGAGTATGGCAAGCACGATATGACCTCCCCTGTTCAACAGCTGTATTGGTAAGCGCTTTCACAATTTATTTCTGTGAAAATGGCTTATTTCAAAATGTGTATGACCGCATATGTAAATACAGACCTAAAATCCTAATGAGCGGATCAGCAGTTTATATGAAGAACGCCGCGGGTAAATGTGCTGTAGAATGTTTCGTTTTAAAAGGGGGAACTGACATGAGTGATGATCAAAACAAACGAGTAAATGAACACTCAAAGGACGAACAGCTGGAGCAGTACCGGTCTGATAACAGCGGCAAAAAAATGACGACCAATCAGGGGCTTCGCGTGTCTGAGGATGAACATTCTTTAAAAGCGGGCGTCCGCGGCCCCACGCTGATGGAGGATTTTCATTTTCGTGAAAAAATGACGCACTTTGACCACGAGCGGATTCCGGAACGGGTCGTTCATGCGCGCGGGTACGGCGTTCATGGGCATTTTCAGGTGTACGAACCGATGACGGAATATACACGGGCGAAATTTTTGCAAGACCCGTCCGTCAAAACGCCTGTTTTCGTCCGTTTCTCAACAGTGGCGGGTTCCAAGGGGTCAGCCGACACCGTCCGTGACGCCAGGGGATTTGCGACGAAGTTTTATACTGAAGAAGGGAACTATGACCTCGTCGGAAACAATATTCCGGTGTTCTTCATTCAGGACGCGATCAAATTCCCGGATCTCGTTCACGCCATAAAACCGGAACCGCACAATGAAATGCCGCAGGCTGCGACGGCTCATGATACGTTCTGGGATTTTGTCGCTAATAACCCTGAGTCGGCTCACATGGTCATGTGGACGATGTCTGACCGCGGCATCCCGCGAAGCTATCGGATGATGGAGGGCTTCGGCGTGCATACGTTCCGTTTCATCAACGAGAAAGGAAAAGCGCGCTTTGTAAAATTCCACTGGAAACCCGTGCTCGGCGTTCATTCCCTCGTATGGGATGAAGCGCAGAAAATTGCCGGGAAAGATGCCGATTTCAACCGCCGCGACCTGTGGGAAACGATTGAAAACGGCGGCAAAGTCGAGTATGAGCTCGGTGTTCAGATGATTGACGAAGAAGATGAATTTAAGTTTGATTTCGATATCCTTGATCCGACGAAGCTGTGGCCGGAGGAGTTGGTTCCCGTCAAGCTGATCGGAAAAATGACCCTTGACCGCAATCAGGACAATGTCTTTGCGGAAACGGAACAGGTCGCCTTTCACCCGGGAAATGTCGTGCCGGGCATTGATTTCACCAATGATCCGCTTCTTCAAGGCCGGCTTTTCTCTTATACGGATACACAGCTCATCCGTCTTGGCGGGCCGAATTTTCACGAGATTCCGATCAACCGGCCGGTCTGCCCGTTCCATAACAACCAATACGACGGCTACCACCGGATGACGATTAATAAGGGTCCCGTCGCCTATCATAAAAATTCCCTGCAGAACAATGATCCGTCGCCGGCTTCAGAAGAAGAAGGCGGATACGTTCATTACCAGGAAAAAGTAGAAGGCAGAAAAATCCGCCAGCGCAGCGAGAGCTTCAATGACTATTTTTCTCAGGCCAAGATGTTCTGGAACAGCATGTCTCCCGCCGAGAAAGAACATATCATCTCCGCTTTCTGTTTTGAAGTCGGAAAAGTGAACAGCAAGGACGTGCAGCAGCAGGTGGTTGATGTCTTCAGTCACGTCGACGCCGGGCTTGCCGAGCGTGTTGCGAAAGGAATCGGCGTGAACCCGCCGCCGAAGGACCGTGAATCTGATGAAACGTTCACTTCCCCGGCCTTAAGCCAGGAAAACACGGTGAAGACGGCAGCGACAAGGCAGGTCGCGGTTTTAACCGACCACGGGTTTTCTGATGAGAAAGTCAAACAAGTGCTTGACGCATGCAAACAGGCGGGAGTCAGAGCCGATATCATCAGCCCCGCGCTGGGAACCGTCAAGGGGGAAAACGGCACGGAGCTCGAAGCGTCAGCCACTTTCCTGACAGCGGATTCCGTCCTGTACGACGCTGTTTTCATTCCGGGCGGAAAACAAAGCACAGACAGCCTCAAAGCCCAAAAATCGGCCAGAGACTTCGTCAGCGAAGCTTTCAGCCATTACAAAGCGATCGGCGCCTCCGGTGAAGGAAAAGAACTTCTCGCCCTCGCCGCCGGAACCGAAAACGGCCCCGGCCTTGTTCCGGACGGAAACCATGAACAATTTCTGAACGCCGTGGCTGAGCACCGGCATTGGGACAGAAACATATAAGAATGAAAAAGCGCCTTTTATGAGAGGGGCGCTTTTTTCTTGTGAAAGTGAAATATCTGAACGAAGCATTAATATTGGGAGAAAACGAAAATGGCTTCCGTGCAAATCCGTATCTTCCGCTGTCCGGGACATTCAGACAACAGTTTTAGAGAGTCAGGGCATTGCATTATTTAAAGGGTTCTGACTGATGGTGAAATGATCTTTGGTTTACTTCCGCTCTGTGTTTGTGTATCTTAGGGGTAGATTTTCTGGAGGAGCGAATGATAGTGAAGCCGTTTACCGAAAAACAACTTGAAGAATATTATCGGCGTGACGAAAACATGATGATTTTGGTGTTTGCCCAATGGTGCGTCAATCATGACCTTGATCCGATGGCCATTTACAGCAAGGCTTATCCCGGACAGCCTTTAAACGAAGAGCTGCGAAAAACGGCTGAAGAGCTTGTCGTGCCGAAGGAGGAATCAGAACCGATTCCTGATCAAACCGTTATCGGCGTTTTGGAGATGTTCGGCAACTCCGATTTGGCGGAAGCCGTTTATGAAGCCATTGCGCAAAGACCTTCACGGTAAAAGAGGCGTGGATTTTCCATGTCTCTTTTTTTCATGGAGAAAATGTGAAAGAAGGCCCAGAAACAATTTACTGATCTGCGCTGTCTATAGAGTGTAACCCGTTTTCAAAAAGGGAACGGTAATGAAAAGGAGGAGTTGTGATGAAAAAGGCATTCAAAATGATGGCGGCCGTGCTCTTAACCGTGCTGACAGCCGCGCCGTTCGGAGGTTTCGCGCCTTCAGCCGAGGCCGCGCAAACCGCAAAGCCCGTTGTCAAAAGCCATACGTATAAGCATGTAAAACAGCTGACGTACCCCGAGGTCGCAAATACGGGAAACGCATCTTTTGAAAAGAAAATCAATCAGGACTTCAAACGCTATATTGAACAATCGTACCAAGAATATGTGAAAAACAAAAAAGACGGTGAGAAACAAGGCTACAAAGCGGAATACCAAACAGATTTCAAGTTGAAGTATAATCAAGACGGCAAGCTCAGCATTCAGACGGAAGACTACAGTTACACAGGCGGCGCACACGGGCTGACATCCGTTCAGACCTTTAATTACGACCTGGCCGCAAAAAAACGGGTCACACTCGATAATGTGCTGAATACAAAAACGAAAGCTAACAAAACGAGAGACTATCTTTACGGCTACATCAAGAAACATGACGATCTGTTCGATCAGGACGTTAAAAAACAGGAGATCATCCTGAATAATGAAAGACCTTTCTTCTTTACGAAAAACGGCATTGCCGTTGTGTTCGGACAATATGATCTCGGGCCGTACGCGGCAGGAATCCGGGACGTTTTCGTGCCTGCATCCGTCTATCAATAAAAAAAAGCGATATCACTCCAAAACGGAGCGGTATCGCTTTTTCTATTACCAGACAAACAATCCGACAATCGCCGCGCTCAATAAGGAAACGGCAATTCCGCTGACAAGCAGCTTCCAGACGTTTTTTCCGATGATGGCTGATTTTTCACCATCAAGCAGAGATTGATAAGATCCGTAGATCATACCGATGGTGCTGAAGTTTGCGAATGATGTCAGGAATGTTGTAGCCACGGCAATCGTGTGCGGCGGAAGTGAATTCAGCTGCCCTTTCAGATCGGCCATTGCCACAAATTCATTCGTCGCGAGCTTGATGCCCATCAGCTGTGCGACATACATCGCGTCATGTACGCCTAATCCGAGAAGGAAGGCAAACGGACTGAAGATGTATGAGAAAATCTTTTGAATGGTCAACCCGTGCATGAACAGCCCGAGTACGCCGTTTAACGCGGCCGTTAACGCCACATAGCCGATTACCATCGCTAAAATGACAATGACCATGTTCATGCCGACAAGCATACTGTTAGAAATCGTGGAGAAGAAGTCTTTTTTCTCCGCTTTTGAAGGAACATAAATAATATCATCCTCTTTAGAAACGTCCACGGGATTCAGCATATTGGCGATTAAAAGCGCGTTTAAGCAATTCAGCGGGATGGCTGTAAACACATAAGTGGACGGAACCATCGTCAAGTATGATCCGATGATCGAGCCGCTGATGCTGCTCATGCTCATCAGCCCGAATGTCAAAAGCCGATTGTTGCTGACGGCGGCAAGCTGCTGGCGGATGACGGCTAAAGCTTCCGTATTTCCTAAAAACATCATCTGGATGGAGAAAAAGCTCTCCAGCTTCGGCAGACGGGATATTTTAGAAATCAGCCAGCCGATTTTATCAATGAGCCACGGCAGAATACCGAAATACGACAGCATATCAAAGAAGGTCACGACGAAGATAATCGGCAGCAATGCGCTGAAGAAAAAATCAACCGTCGGATTGGCCATGACAGACGGAAAAGCGAACGCAATCCCTTGACTGGCGCAGGAAATCAGCCATGTAAAGAACGCGCCGATCTTCCCGATGACAAAGCCGCCGACTTTTGTCCCTAACATAAACCAAGTAATCAGAAACTCAAAGACGAGGAGCATGACAATCGGACGCCATTTAATCTTCTTCTTGTTGGGAGAGCATAAGAAAACAACAGCCATGACAACAATGAGACCGACAATGTTCAATAAAAAGTACATGTGAGCAACTCCTATAAGGGTATTATGGAAATAAAAAAAGCTCTTATTCGTCACAAATTCCTGAAAGTCAGAAAGTGTGATAAATAAGAGCCAAAAGAAAAGAATAGACAGCGTCATATGCTTTTCACTCGTTCAAATTTATGCAAACTTTCTTGTAGTCTAGTCTTTTACGGCACTAGGTAGAAACAATCAGACCATATTACTGATCATATACAAGAATAACGATATTACATGAGATAGCAGTATTTTATCGTTTCAATTTTTGAAAATCAACCTTTTTAGATATTTTCAAAATAATAAATTTATATTATAAATAAAGAAAATAAAGGATGTTCATAAGTAATTGGATAATAAAGGTATAAAAAACCCCTGAAAACCGTTCCGATTCATTGTAAAGACGGGATCCAGCTGATAAAATGGATCTGAGGGCACAGCCTTCAAAAGACGGCAGAAAAGGGGTCATTTTCGTGATCATCCAGTTCATTCGTTACAGATAATGAGAGGTATAGATGAATAGGTTAAACCTTCCAATTCGGTAAGGTTTATTTGTCTATGCCTTTTTCATTTCATCGGAATAACGAATGAATGAGGTGTTTTTTTGACGTCTATAAAAAGAATACGCGCGGAATTACTGCAATCATGCCAGTCCGTGTTCAGGTGTCCGCTATGCCGGTCGGCCATGGCGGTCTCACAATACCGAAGCTTGATTTGCGGACAGGGGCATACATTTGATATATCAAAACAAGGATATGTGAATTTCCTCAATAAATCGGTCAAAACCCGCTATGACAGGCAGCTGTTCGAAGCGAGACGCGAGCTTTTTGACAGCCGGGAATTTTTTGGGCCGGTTCAAAAGGAGATCGCCGCCATCATCACCCATATTCAATCTCCGCAAACATCAGCGGCGATATTGGATGCGGGGTGCGGAGAAGGGTCTCATTTAGCCGCCGTATGCAAATGGCTTCAGCCTGCTTTTTCCGTGACGGGAATCGGCATTGATCTCTCGAAAGAAGGTGTGCTGCATGCCGCAAAGGCCTTCGGGAATCATATGGTTTTTGCCGTCGCTGATGTGGCGGATGCGCCGTTTGCCGACAGCCGTTTTGATGTCGTAATGTCTGTTTTATCACCTTGGAATTACAAGGAATGCAGCAGGCTTTTACGAAAGGGCGGCACAGTCATTAAAGCGGTGCCGCGGCGTGATTATTTGAAGGAAGTAAGGGAATTCTTCTTCGGAGACAGCCCTCGGCGGAATGACACCGCCGATTCTGCGGCCGGACGATTCCAAGCGGGCTTCCAAACCTTTGAGCGTAAACGGCTGTGTTACACAAAGACCTTATCGCAGCCTGACCTCGAGCGGCTTGTGAAAATGACGCCCTTAACATGGAAATGTACTGATGACAGCATCCGGCGGTTTATCAGCCGGAAAGAGGCTGCTGTCACGATAGATATCGATATTTTAATCGGAACCGATCCGCTGTAAAACGGAAAAGACACGCTAATCGCGTGTCTTTTTTTTATTTCCAGACTTCACCGGCAATGTTGACGACATGGCGCAGTTTCGCCCATTGCTGTTCTTCTGTGATCAGGTTTCCTTCCTCAGTGGAGGCGAATCCGCATTGCGGGCTGAGGCAAAGCTGGTCCAGGCTGACATATTGTGAAGCTTCTTCAATCCGGCGTTTAATCGCGTCCTTGTCTTCAAGTTCGCCGTGTTTCGACGTAATCAAACCAAGCACAAGCTGAAGATCAGAGCGTTTGACATAACGGAGCGGTTCGAAGCCGCCTGAGCGGGAATCATCATATTCCAGGAACAATCCGTCAAGATCAAGCCCGTCAAAAATCGTTTCAGCCGCTGCATCATAGCCGCCTTCAGCCGTCCATGTGGATTGGAAGTTGCCGCGGCAGATATGCATCGTAACCTTCAGATCGTCAGGGCGATCCTTGATGGCGTCATTAATGGAAGCGGCAAACAGCTTGCGCAGCTCATCCGGCGTCGTGCCGAAAGCTTCAATCTGACGAAGCCCCGCTTCTGATAAGAAAACGGCCCATGCGGTGTCATCGAGCTGAAGGTAGCGGCACCCGGCGTCATAGAAAGCTTGAATCGCTTTTTTATACGCTTTTGACACATCGTGCTGAAATTGTTTGTAATCATTCTGGTAGGACGCTTTTTCTAATTTTCCGCGGAAAAACAGCATATTCGGACTTGGGATGGTCATTTTCGGAACAGCATCGCCGGCAATGCTGTGCAGGAATTTATAATCTTCGAGCATCGGATGCTGAGAAAAATCAATGTCTCCCGTTACTTTAATGCCGCGCGCTTTCGTCTGTACGTTGTGAAACTGAATGCCGCTTTCAGGCGTAAACGCTTCGACGCCGTCTAAATTTTCGAGAAAATCAAAATGCCACCAGGCACGGCGGAATTCGCCGTCAGTCACGACATTGAGGCCGGTTTCTTTCTGCTTTTTCACACTGCGGATGATTTCTTTGTTTTCGATTTCGCGCAGCTGTTCTGCCGAAATCTCACCCGCCGCTCTTTGCAGGCGGGCTTGCTTCACAGCCGCCGGCCGCAGCAGACTTCCGACCTGATCCGCGCGAAACGGCGGGTTTTTTCTTAGAAGCGTATGCAATGGTTGTTCTGTGTTTTGCTGTGACATGAACGATTCCTTCTTTCCTGATGAAATATAAAAAAACTCTTCCCTCGGATAGGGAAGAGCTTGCGTCCGCAAATCTCAACCTTATCTTCAGGATTTAGCACCATTCTGCTGAACAGCGGTTGCCGGGTATCATAGGGCCAGTCCCTCCACCTCTCTTGATAAGGAAATATGCTATTTTTCAGAATAAACTGTATTACTATTAATCTTAGTATGTTTTCTCATATTGTCAATATATTTCGATAAATATTTTTATTTGTCACCCTCAAATAGAATCATATCTATCACAATGGCGATCGCGAGACAAAGAACGATATCCTCTTCCTTTTCAATCTGCAAATGATAGGAATCGCCCCAGCTCATCCATGATTTGGTGACAGTCATCCGGTTTGATTTTCCGTCTGTCACTTGAAAATTCCGGCCCCACACATCGCCGGTAAGATCCCAGCCGAGTCCGGAAATTTCAAATTTCGGTTTGAAAAGCGTGACTTTCTTGATGACTTGACAGATGGGTTTGCCGCTGACGGAAATCTCGTAACGGGGAACGAGCGACATCAGTTTCTGATTGACGCTGGCGAGCGTGCGGCCGTCCAAATCAGTCAGCTTCAGTTCATCACCGAATGAAAACAGCTTTCCTTCAACATTGTAGACTTCTTTTCCGCTTTCAAGAAACACTTGAAAACGATTTTTAAACGTAAACATTCGCTCTTTGATGTAAAAATGGTACATAAAAAAACTCCTTTTTAATGTTGTACGAAAAAAGGAGGCGGATGGTTTCATATCGGCCGGGTGCATAAAAAAAGGCTGCCGATTTTGCGGCAGCTGTCGTTTTTATGATAGCGGCATCCGGCGTTTTTGACGGATCGCATTTAAATCAATGATGTTATTCGTGTCGGCAGCTGTCACCAGCGGGCTTGTCTTTGGCGTTTTCCGGCGGTTGTCCTTACTGAAAGAGAAAACAAGATACCCTGTCAAAGCAGCAAAAATAAGTAGCATCATTTTACATACCTCCCAAAAAAAGTTTTGGTATTATTATTGTACGAAAAAACAAACGAAAAGTATTCAAACAATTGTCACTTTTTTAAAAAATAACGTCATTTTCCGTAAAAATGACTATGGGTTGAAGATGTTTTGCTCTTGTTGTGGTTCTATAGATTGTATCGGCTGATGAATGATAATCGTTTATATAACTTTTTCACTATTTTTTGTAAGCATCAAATTAACTACTTCGTTGTTTTCGTTTGCCCTGTGTTATTCAGTACCCTAAAAAATCTTATAATATGCAAAATAACTGCTTCTAACAGATGACTGCAGGATGACAGCGCTTTCTTTATTTTTTTAAAGAAAACGAGATGTTATCTTAAAAAAATCGTTTGAACATTTTCCGCAGCTTTTTAAAAGGGTTTGATTTCGTCTCCAGAACACGCGGGTCTTTTAAGGTATTTTTCAATTCTTTCGCTACAGTCCCTCTTGCCATAGTCTTCACTCCTTCTTTCCATTTCATACCTTATATACGGAAAGAAAGAAGGAAAGGTTTCATGTGAAAGAAAAAAACCAAAGCAGGGGGCTTTGGTTTTAAGCGCGCTCTTCAAAGAGCCTGGCGATTTCAACAATGACGTTTACCGCCTTTTCCATATGATCGACGGAAATGTATTCATATTTTCCGTGGAAGTTTTGGCCGCCCGTGAAAATGTTCGGTGTCGGCAGCCCCATGTAAGAGAGCTGTGATCCGTCGGTTCCGCCCCGGATCGGTTCGATAATCGGTTCGATGTCGAGGTTTTTCATGGCTTGATAGGCGACATCGACTATCTCTTTGACCGGTTCGATTTTTTCTCTCATGTTGTAATATTGATCACGCAGTTCAAGCTTGATGCTTTCGTTGCCGTATTTGGCCGCCAGCGCATCGGCGGTTTTCTGCATATATTCTTTTCGTTCTGCAAAGCGGTCTCTGTCAAAGTCTCTGATGATGTACGACAGGGCGGCTTCAGAAACGTCTCCGTTCATGGAAAGTAAATGATAGAAGCCTTCATACCCTTCCGTATATTCCGGCGCTTCTTCTTTCGGCAGCGCGTGATGAAATTCCATCGCGATTTTTGAAGCGTTGACCATTTTGTTTTTCGCCGTTCCCGGGTGGACGCTTTTTCCGTAACAAGTCAGCTTTGCGGCGGCTGCGTTAAAGCTTTCATATTGCAGTTCGCCGAGGGGGCCTCCGTCTATCGTGTAGGCGAATGCGGCGTTGAAGCGGCCGACATCGAATTTGTGAGGGCCTCTGCCGATTTCTTCATCGGGCGTGAACGCGACCCGAATCGTTCCGTGTTTGATGTCCGGATGTTTGATCAAGTACGCCATTGCCGTCATGATTTCGGCAATGCCCGCTTTGTTGTCGGCTCCGAGCAGCGTCGTGCCGTCTGTTGTGATCAGCGTCTGGCCTTTATAGCGGGAGAGCTCCGGGAATTGCTCAGGCGACAGGACGACATTGAGTTTGTCATTCAAAACGATATCATGTCCGTCGTAGCTTTCAATAATCTGAGGATTCACATTTTTTCCGGTAAAATCGGTCGCGGTGTCCACGTGAGCCAGAAAACCGACAGTCGGCACGTCTTTATCCGTATTCGCCGGCAGAGTCGCCATGACGTACCCATTGTCATCGACTGTGATTTCTGTCATGCCGATCGACTTTAATTCATCTGCCAGCATGTTGGCCAATGTCAGCTGGCCGGGGGTTGAAGGGCAGTTTTCATTGTTTTCGTCAGACTGTGTATCGACTTTTACATAAGAGGTAAAGCGTTCAATGATTTCATTTTTCATACCGTCATCTCCTTTGTCTTATCTTACCATGCGCGGGGGAGGGATTTCTATTTCGCAACCGGTTTGAATCGAAGGCTCTGTGTTTTACGCGAATGAAAACAAATTATGAAGAAACGATGACTAAACGATTAAACTTTTTGGAAATGGATGATTGAGGAAGAAAAAACCGATATAATATGGTCAATTCATTCAATAGGGGAGGCTTTCTTCATGGCGATTTTAGTGACAGGCGGAGCGGGTTATATCGGAAGCCACACATGTGTCGAGCTGTTAAACGGCGGCTATGACATCGTGGTTCTGGATAATCTGTCAAATAGTTCACCGGAAGCATTGGAGCGTGTGAAAGACATTACCGGAAAAGGGCTTGTGTTTTATGAGGCGGATCTCCTTGACCGTGACGCCGTTCACCGGGTGTTTGCTGAAAATGAGATTGAAGCCGTCATTCATTTTGCGGGATTAAAAGCGGTCGGTGAGTCTGTGGCTGTTCCGCTCCGTTATTATCATAATAATCTGACGGGGACGTTTATTTTATGTGAAGCCATGCAGGCACACGGTGTGAAAAAAATCGTTTTCAGTTCTTCAGCGACGGTTTACGGCGTTCCGGAAACAACGCCGATCACTGAGGATTTTCCATTAAGCGCGACCAATCCTTACGGGCAGACAAAGCTGATGCTGGAACAGATTTTACGCGATCTGCATAAAGCGGACTCTGAATGGAGCATTGCGCTGCTCCGCTACTTTAATCCGTTCGGCGCGCACCCGAGCGGCCGGATCGGAGAAGACCCGAACGGCATCCCGAATAATTTAATGCCGTACGTCGCCCAAGTCGCTGTCGGCAAGCTTGAGCAATTGCAGGTGTTCGGCAATGATTATCCGACAAAGGACGGCACCGGCGTGCGGGATTACATCCATGTCGTTGATCTTGCCGAGGGCCACGTCAGAGCGCTTGAGAAGGTGCTGAACACAACAGGCGCGGATGCCTATAATCTCGGCACGGGAAGAGGCTACAGCGTTCTTGAGATGGTCAAGGCGTTTGAAAAAGTATCTGGAAAAGAAGTGCCGTACCGTTTTGCCGACCGGCGCCCGGGAGACATCGCCGCATGCTTCGCAGACCCGGCAAAAGCGAAGGCTGAATTAGGCTGGGAAGCAAAGCGCGGGCTTGAAGAAATGTGCGCCGACTCTTGGAAGTGGCAGTCCTCCAATGTGAACGGGTACCAAAAGGTGTAAAAAGAAAGAGACCTTCAAATGGTGAAGGTCTCTTTTATTACGGTCATTATTTAATTTTCACTTCAACATCGTTGCTGAACTTTAATTTCCAAGTGCCTTTAGAGTATGCGTTTTTATCAACTTCAAAAGCTTTTACGTCAGTAACTTTAATGTTCGGGTTCAAGTCACTTAAAATTTTACTGTTGTCTACTTTTGTTTCTGTTGCATAGCTTGAAGAAGCATCAATATCTGAATCATAGGATGTTCCTTTAGAATCTACTAATTTCGCTCTTGGAATGGAGAAAGAGCTTAACGGCTTGTTTGAAACATTTTTAACTGTGTATTGAACAGCTACGATAACGCCGCCGTCAGACGCTTTTTTCTCGACAAATTGAGAGCCTACTGAATCTCTTTTTTCCACTTTCGTAACAGTAACTTCTGTTTTTTCAGTCTTAACAGTGTCACCGATGTTATACAGTTTTTCCTTGGATTCCGCAGCTTTTGAAGACGCGGTTTTAGATGATGAAGATCCGCCTCCGCCGCCGATGTTTACGAGAATGATAATAACCACTACTGCCAGAAGCAATGTGATAATTTTATGTCTCATAAAAAAGTTTCTCTGATCTTTACCGCAGTTTGGGCATTTTTTAACGCCTTTAGCGGTTTCTTTGCCGCATGCCTTACAAGACACCAGGTTGCCTGCCATAATATTTCCTCCCATGTAAACTATTTCTTGAAAACTACATACTATAATGCCTGTAAAATAACCTATAGTCAATGATATTTTGAGAAAAAAAGTATTTTAATGATTTTTTAGTCACGTATTTTAAGGACCTTTTTTAGTATCGGCAGATCGCTCATATTTTTTATACGTTTATTGAAAAAAGAGTGGTTGAACATGTTCGTGATTTCCCGTATAATCTTGAAAGATATACAAAAACTGAACATAAAAAACAGTGGTTTTCTAGGGTTCCGCAATGCTGAATTGGTCTGGACCGAGAGAAAACACACAGCAGGTTCCTGCTGTGACACGTTGGGATAAAAGCCCGGGAGTTTCTGCTCTTTTAATGAAGAGTGCTCTCCCGGGCTTTTTTGATTTTATATAAAGGGAGTGTCTGGGATGAAAAAGAGATTGCTGGATGTGCTGATGCTGATTATTGGGGCTTTTATCTTTGCTTTGGCCGTTAATTTATTCGCCATTCCGAATGATCTTGGAGAGGGCGGGGTAACGGGAATCACCCTGATCTTGTACTATGTGTTTGAATGGTCGCCCGGGGTGACGAATATCATTTTGAACGGGATCTTATTGATTATCGGATATAAATTTTTAGACGGAAAAACAACGCTTTATACGATCATTACCGTTGTCGCCAACTCACTGTTTCTGCATCTGACGCATGATTGGCACTCGCCTTCACATGAACTCATTATTAATACTATTTTTGCGGGTGTGTTTGCCGGTGTCGGAATCGGGATCATTATTCGAGTCGGAGGCACGACTGCGGGTTCTGCCATTTTGGCGAGGATTGCGAACAAATATCTCGATTGGAATATCAGCTATGCGCTTTTGTTCTTTGATCTGATTGTCGTCTTCAGTTCTTATTTCATCATCGGTGCAGAAAAAATGATGTTTACCATTGTCATGCTGTACATCGGAACGAAGGTGATGGACTTTATCATTGAAGGCCTGAATACGAAAAAAGCGGTGACGATTATATCTGAGCATAAGCACGAAATCGCCGAACAGGTCAACACGCTTATGGACAGAGGGGTTACGCTGCTGTCGGGTAAAGGAAATTACACGGGGCAGTCGAAGGAAATTTTATATATCGTCATCCAGAAACAAGAGCTTTCCATGCTCAAAAAAATTATTAAAAGCTGTGATACAAAAGCGTTTGTCATTGTTCATGATGTGCGTGACGTCTTTGGTGAAGGCTTCGTCGATATCTCTAAATAAAAAGGATCCCTCTGCCTGCGCGGAGGTTTTTTTTCTTATGCCGGCAGAAGCTGTTATGATCCGTTTCCCGGGAAATAGCCTGAAAGCTGTTTCTTAAAACGAAGTGGATACAATCGGCCGGACGTTTTATACTGAAAATATGATCGAGCGATAGAGAGGAGCGCATATGAATCCGTTATTGGCAATTTACCCGAGGGCTGTGTTGTCTGATACGTGCTGTACGGCGGAAGATGTCTTTTGCTTTTATGATGAGAAAAGGCGGGTCTATGTCGCCATTCCGAAGGAGGATATCACCCCGAAGGAGAAACTGCTTCTGGAATCACTTTTGACGCCCGCTGAAGAGAAAGGCGATTTTTTTCCGGAGACGGCGGCAGCAAAGAGGTGGCGGCGTTTTCTGCTGGAAGAAGGCCCGGTGCCTGATGTCAAAGAGCCGCGTGTCCGTTTTATCCATTATGACTTATTGGGAGAACGGGACTGGGGGGCATTTACGGAAGCGCTGCGCCATTTCTGGCCGGTTTCATATACAGTTGTCCGGACGGGAAGGGATCAGGGCGTGATTGTGGAGGAAGAAAAGCTGGAAGCGCCAGATTCGGATGACATCGCATCTTTTGTGAAGATTCTCGAAGGCGATTTTTATTTCAGTGTCCGTTTTTTCATCGGAAGGTATTACGGCGCGGGAGAACGTCTGCGCCTTCATTATCGGAGAGAACAGCAATATTGTCAGATTGGCCGGCGTTATCTCCCGCAGCTGAGCACGCTGACCGCGGAAACGGTATTTCCGGCCATGCTCACGGAAGAAAGCAGAGAAAAGCTCTCAGCCTTGCTTCACGAAGAAGCGGTGCTGCTGTTTCAGAAAGAACCGGAGCTGAAGCATACGATTCAGACTTTTATTGAACATAACTCGAACATGTCGCTCACATCGAAAAGACTGCATTTGCACCGCAACAGTCTTCAATATCGGATTGATAAATTTGCGGAACGCTCGGGTATTGATATTAAGACATATCAGGGCGCCCTGCTGGCTTATTTCATTTGTCTGCAGTATGAAAAATCACATTAAATGGGAAATGTGCACGAAGGCAGCGGACTTTTTTTATGAACATTGCCTATATCCGCCGCCGTCTGACGCTGTTACAATCCTATTAAAGAAAGCGTTTACAAAAAAGGGGGAGATGACATGGCGGAACTTCGGCTGGAGCATATTTATAAGTATTACGATCAAAAAGAAGCGGCTGTCGATGATTTTAACCTTCATATTCAAGATAAAGAGTTTATCGTGTTTGTCGGTCCGTCGGGGTGCGGCAAGTCGACAACATTGCGGATGGTTGCCGGGCTGGAAGACATTACGAAGGGCGATTTCTATATCGGTGACACGAGAGTGAATGATATCGCTCCTAAAGACAGGGATATCGCCATGGTGTTTCAAAACTATGCGTTATATCCGCACATGACGGTCTATGATAATATCGCTTTCGGTCTGAAGCTGAGGAAGATGCCGAAACCTGAGATAAAAAAACGGGTCGAAGAAGCGGCGAAAATGCTGGGGCTCACAGAGTATCTGCACCGCAAACCGAAGGCGCTCTCCGGCGGGCAGCGGCAGCGGGTTGCATTAGGCCGGGCGATTGTCAGGGACGCCAAAGTGTTTTTAATGGATGAGCCGCTGTCAAATCTGGACGCAAAGCTTCGGGTGCAGATGCGGGCAGAAATAATTAAGCTGCATCAAAGGCTGCAAACAACCACAATCTATGTGACGCACGACCAAACAGAAGCACTGACGATGGCGACACGCATCGTCGTCATGAAGGACGGAAAAATTCAGCAGATCGGCACGCCGAAAGACGTGTATGAACATCCCGAAAACGTATTTGTCGGCGGGTTTATCGGCTCCCCAGCGATGAACTTTTTCAAAGGAAAGCTGACGGACGGCGCCATTCAGATCGGTTCAGCCGCTCTCAGCGTGCCGGAAGGGAAAATGAAAATGCTCCGGGAAAAAGGGTATGCCGGCAAAGATGTTATCTTCGGCATCCGCCCGGAAGACATACATGACGAGCTGATTGTGGTAGAATCCTATAAGAATTCATCCATCACAGCTAAAATCAATGTCGCGGAATTGCTCGGGTCAGAAATTATGGTTTATTCCCGGATCGGGGATCAGGATTTTATCGCCCGGATTGACGCCCGCCATGACATTCATGCCGGTGAAGAATTGACCGTCGCTTTCGACATGAATAAAGCTCACTTTTTTGACAGTGAAACAGAAATCAGAATCCGCTCATAACGCAAAGCCGGACAGCTGGATGTCCGGCTTTTTTGGTGTAACAATTTATGACGCATAACCGATATAAAAAGTAAATAGAAGACAGAAAGCAGGAAAACGATGAAACGCATGATCATGTGCGTGTGCCTTTTGGCTGCCGTGTTTACGCTTGCCGCCTGCTCGGGCCATGAGGCAAGCGCCGAACAAAGCATTCCGAAGGCAGAAGCGCACCACGATAAAAAGTCTGTAAAGCGCCAAATCAAAAAAGAGCCGGATACGTCCGCCTGGGTTCAAACGAAAGGAACGGCAAGACTGCCGATTCTGATGTACCACAGCATTTCTGAGGGAAACAGCCTGCGTGTGCCGAAGGAAGAATTCCGGCAGCATATGAAGTGGCTTCATGATCACGGCTATTATACGATGACTCCTGAAGAGGCCTATCTGATGCTGACGGAGGATAAGGAGCCGCGTGAAAAATGTGTTCTTATCACATTTGATGACGGCTATACCGACAATGTGAAAGCGGCCTATCCCATTTTAAAGAAATACAAGATGAAAGCGACAATCTTTATGATCGGAAACTATATCGGGCATAAGAATCATCTGACTGAGAAGCAGATGAAGGAGATGGCCGCCCACGGCATTTCCATTCAGAGCCATACGATGAACCATCTCGAATTGAACGGGCTCACACCGCAGCAGCAGCGACGTGAAATGAAGGACTCTAAGCGTTTATTTGATCAAATGTTCGGGCAGCGGACGTCTATGATCAGCTACCCTGTCGGACGATATAATAAGGAAACATTAAAAGCCGCCGCCGCGTCTGGCTACCGTATGGCGGTCACGACGGAGCCGGGAGCGGCGTCAAGAGATCAGGGGCTTTACGGGCTTCACCGCGTCCGTGTGTCGCCGGGCATGTCCGGGGCGGCATTCGGCTCTTATATTCAAAATGTGATGAAATAACAGAGCCTCCGCATATGCGGAGGCTTTTTTCAGTTTAATAGAATTGATGAAGCAGCAGAAGGGTGACACTCACGGTAATCGCTCCGCCGATTCTGGTCGACACTTGGGCGAACGGCATAAGCTCAAGCCGTTCAGCGGCGCTCAAGATCGCGACGTCGCCGGTGCCGCCCTGGCCGGAATGGCAGGCATTAATAATCGCCGTCTCAATCGGGTACAGATTCAGCCATTTTCCGGTCAGAAAACCGACGGCCATCATCGTGACGACGATTGATAAAATGGTAATGATGTTGCTGATCGTAAATGCCGCAATCAGCTTGTCCCACGGTGTCATTGAAACGCCGATCGCAAATAAGAGCGGATAGGTCACGGCTGTCGAGAAAAAGCGCGAGACGCCGAAGGCTCCGTTTTCAATCGAAGCCGGCGCCAGCCTGAACAGCTTAATGAGAACGGCAAGGACGAGCATCACGACAGGAGCCGGAAGCTGAAAGAAATCATGCGCCAGCATGCCGACTAAATAGAGGGAAACCGCTAAAATACCGCCCGAAGCGAAAAAGGACAAATCAAACGTTTTATCATTGGCCGGCTGTTCCAATGCGGGAGCGGAATGATCAGACTTATCAACCTTCCCGTTGCCCGTCCATTCCGGTTTGCGTTTCCCGATGACATTCAGCAAACCCGATAACATAATGGCGCACAGGCTGCCGAGCATGATGGACGGCAGCACAAGCGCAAAGGCGTCTCCCTGGGACATCGGCATAATATCGGAGTAGCCGATGGATAAAGGAATCGCGCCTTCACCGACACCCCCCGCCATAATCGGAACGACAATATAAAGCAATGTGTGCTGAAAGCCGAGTCCGAGCAGCATCCCGACGCATAAGCCGACGATGGCGGCCGCGATCGAGCCGGCGATCAGCGGAATAAAAATCTTGACGAAAGCTTTGACGAGCGTCTCTCTTTTCATCCCGAGAATACTGCCGACGACGATACTAGCAATAAATAGATAGAGAAAGTTGGAGCTTTCTGTGAATTCTGTTGTTGAAGTAATAATGTCTTTCGGAAGCAAGTGGTAGTAGACGACAGCGGATGGAATAAAGGTTGCGAGAATCGCAGGGCCGCCGATGGAACGCACGATCGGAATGGATTTTCCGATCTGGCCGAAGGTAAATCCGAAAAAACTCATGACGGCAATTGATGTCAGAATGTCGCTTTTTACATCACGGCTCATGACAAACACCGTAATAAGCAAGAAAAGCAGGATATAGATAGGAAGAGGAATAATGCCGATTCTTATATTCATTGCTCTGGCAAACCAGTTATCAGTCCGTTCCTGTTTTTGGATTGAATCCGTTTGCAATTTTGGTTGAAGTTCTCCCATGCTTGTTCCCCCAGTCGTTATGTAGTGAAAAAATATCCCCATTTAAAGTATACTAAAAAATTTAAATTGTTCATATATTATGAATTTACTAGTGGGCATGCTTTCTTCACATTTTCTTTCTCAAAATGGCGATTTGGCGGGATTTTTCACCGAGAAAAGCATTTTGTTCGCCACACGAATAAAAAAGAGGTACGATATCAAAGGGACAAATATCCTAGGTGCTGACATAAAATCTCTACAAATCCGACAATAATCGGTCACAATTTCAGCCTTATTTTAGGTATATTGATCTTTTTTTTTAGGCTGAATCGTTGTAAAGTAATGATATTGAATCATTTCTATGACAGCCGCTGTCCCCCAGGGTGTACAGGCTGATATTTCAATAGTTTTGACGAATTTGTGAAACATTGAGCAAATATATCATTTTTTGTGAAATACCGAGCAATGATTTCGCTATGTTTGTGAAGTGTTGAGCAATTTACCAGATTGGAGGAAAAACATCATGAGTGAGTTGGTATTAGCCCGCATTCAATTTGCATCTACAACATTGTTTCACTTCTTGTTTGTGCCTTTGTCTATCGGGCTTGTGTTTATGGTTGCTTTGATGGAGACGCTTTATGTTGTCAAAAAACAAGAGACCTATCTCAAAATGGCTAAATTTTGGGGGCATCTCTTTTTAATTAACTTCGCTGTCGGCGTCGTCACAGGGATTCTTCAGGAATTCCAGTTCGGATTGAACTGGTCTGATTATTCCCGTTTTGTCGGAGACGTATTTGGGGCTCCGCTTGCGATTGAAGCGCTTTTGGCGTTTTTTATGGAGTCTATTTTTATCGGATTATGGATTTTCGGCTGGGACCGTTTATCTAAAAAAGTGCATTTGCTTTGCATTTGGCTTGTATCTTTCGGAACGATTATGTCATCTTTCTGGATTTTGACGGCAAACTCATTCATGCAGGAGCCGGTCGGCTTTGCGATTAAAAACGGCCGCGCGGAAATGAATGATTTCGGGGCGCTTTTGACAAACCCTCAGCTTTGGGTTGAATTCCCTCACGTCATTTTCGGGGCGCTTGCGACGGGTGCTTTCTTTATTGCCGGTGTCAGCGCATTTAAATTATTGAAGAAAAAAGAAGTGCCTTTCTTCCATAAATCTTTCAAGCTTTCGATGATTGTCGGTCTGATCGCAGGTATCGGCGTTGCGTTCAGCGGACATATGCAGGCTGAGCATTTAATGGAATCGCAGCCGATGAAAATGGCTGCCAGTGAAGCGCTTTGGGATGACAGCGGTGATCCTGCCGCGTGGACGGCTTTTGCGAATATTGATACGAATAAAGAAAAAAACACATCAGAGATTTCAATTCCTTACGCACTCAGCTACTTGGCTTACCAGAAGTTCAGCGGCAGTGTGAAAGGGATGAAAACACTTCAAAAAGAATATGAAAAAACGTACGGAAAAGGCGACTATATCCCGCCTGTCAAAACGACGTTCTGGAGTTTCCGCATTATGGCGGGAGCGGGCGCGCTTATGATTTTTGCCGCGATTGCCGGCTTTATTCTGAACCGCCGCAAAAAGCTTCATACGAGCAAGTGGTATTTACGGGGCATGATCGCGCTGATCGCATTCCCGTTCATTGCGAACTCTGCAGGATGGATTATGACTGAAATCGGCCGCCAGCCGTGGACTGTTATGGGGCAAATGACGACCGCACAATCCGTTTCGCCTAACGTAACGACGGGATCTCTGCTGTTTTCAATTATCGGCTTCGGCGTCATGTATTTGATTTTAGGCGCGCTGCTTGTCTTCCTATTCGTTCGTGAAATTAAAAAAGGTGCGGACCATGATGATCATAAGGATGTTCCTGTATCAACGGATCCGTTCAGTCAGGAGGTTTACCATGGGGTCACTTCATGATCTTTGGTTTGTACTCGTTTCAGTTTTGTTTGTCGGATTTTTCTTTTTAGAAGGTTTTGACTTCGGTGTCGGCATTTCGACCCGATTTCTTGGCCATAATGAATTAGAACGCAGAGTGCTGATTAACACCATCGGCCCGTTCTGGGATGCGAATGAGGTATGGCTGCTGACAGGTACGGGAGCGATCTTCGCGGCATTCCCGAACTGGTATGCGACGATGCTGAGCGGATATTATATTCCGTTTATCATCATCCTTCTTGCTTTAATGGGCCGCGGCGTGGCGTTTGAATTCCGCGGAAAAGTGAATCATTTAAAATGGGTCAAAACATGGGACTGGGTGATTTTCTTCGGCAGCCTTATCCCGCCGTTTGTATTCGGCCTTATCTTCACAAGCTTGTTCCGCGGCATGCCGATTGACGGCCATATGAATATGCATGCGGGTTTCTCAGATATTGTGAACGTGTATTCCGTCCTTGGCGGAGCGGCCGTCACCCTTCTTTCATTCCTGCACGGTTTAATGTTTGTCACACTGCGCACGATCGGTGATTTACAAGAGCGTGCGAGAAAAATGGCAAAACGCGTAATCGGTGTTATCTTTCTTGTTGTACTTGCTTTCTTTGCGATGTCTGCATACGATACGGATATGTTTACACGCCGGGCAAACATCACGATTCCGGTATTCGTGCTGATTGTCATCTGCAACGTTCTTGCCGTTGTGTTCATGAGCAAGAAAAAAGACGGCTGGGCATTCGGTATGACCGGCGCGGGTCTTGCTTTGACAGTTGCGATGATTTTTATCTCTCTGTTCCCGCGCGTCATGGTCAGTTCGCTGAAAAGCGCGTATGACTTAACAGTAGCTAACGCGTCTTCCGGTGATTATTCACTTAAGGTCATGACAATTGCCGCACTGACTCTGCTGCCGTTTGTCATCGGCAGTCAGATCTGGAGCTATTATGTCTTCCGGAAACGCGTCAGCCATAAGGAGCCTATGACTTATTAATGGGAAAAGACCTGTTTCTTTATAAAGGAATGAAGCGGATTCTTGCGATCATTACGGGATTAACGATTATACAAACGGCCGCCATCATCTTGCAGGCGGAATGGCTGAGCCAGGCGGTAACCGGATTATTTAACGGGAAGCGGATTGCTTCTCTTTATCCGGTTATCGGCTTTTTCCTGCTTGCGTTTTTGGTCCGGCATGCGGTGACAACGGTCCGGCAGAAAATCGTGTACCAATATGCCGCGCAAACCGGCGCAGACGTAAGAAAAAGATTTCTTGAGCAATTGTTCCGTCTCGGCCCCCGCTTTGCGAAAAAAGAGGGGACAGGCCGGATGGTGACGCTGGCGATGGAAGGCATCAGCCAGTTCCGCCGTTATTTAGAGCTGTTTCTGCCGAAAATGGTCAGCATGGCGATTGTGCCGGCGGCCGTTGTCATTTACGTGTTTTTTCAGGATAAAACATCGGCATTGATTCTGATTCTTGCGCTTCCGATTTTGATTGTATTTATGATTCTGCTCGGACTTGTCGCACAGAAAAAAGCTGATCGCCAATGGAAGTCATATCAGACGCTTTCCAATCATTTCGTGGATTCGCTCCGCGGACTGGAGACATTGCGGTTTTTAGGATTAAGCAAATCACACAGCAAAAATATCTTTCATGTCAGTGAGAGATACCGCAAGGCGACGATGAGCACGCTCCGGGTCGCGTTTTTATCATCATTCGCCCTGGACTTTTTTACGATGCTGTCGGTGGCGACAGTGGCGGTGTTTCTCGGCTTGCGGCTGATAGACGGACAAATTCTGCTCGGGCCGGCATTGACCGCGCTCATTCTCGCGCCTGAATATTTTCTCCCGGTCCGCGAAGTGGGAAATGATTACCACGCGACGTTAAACGGGCAGGAGGCGGGGAAAACCATTCAAGCGATTTTGGCGCAGCCCGGTTTTAAAGAAGAAAAGCCGCTCGAACTTGATACGTGGACTGACGGGGATGAATTACAGCTTACGCGTTTGTCCGTCCGAGAATCGATGTCTGAATTTCATCTGTCCTTCAAAGGGAAGAAGAAAATCGGGATTATCGGGGAAAGCGGTGCGGGAAAATCGACACTCATTGATGTGCTGGGCGGCTTTTTAGAGCCTGCGTCCGGTGAGATCAAGGTAAACGGTGAATCACGCTCGCATCTGCAGTCGGACGGCTGGCAGAAGCAGCTGCTTTATATTCCGCAGCACCCGTATATTTTTGATGACACGCTTTTGAATAATATCCGGTTTTATCATCCTGATGCTTCGCGTGAGGACACGGCGCAGGCCGCTAGATCGGCGGGTCTTTCCGAACTGATCCGTGATCTGCCCGGCGGTCTTGACGGCCGGATCGGCGAGGGCGGACGGGCGCTCAGCGGAGGACAGGCTCAGCGTGTCGCGCTGGCCAGAGCCTTCTTAGGAAACCGGCCGATTCTCCTTTTGGATGAGCCGACCGCTCACCTTGATATTGAAACAGAATATGAAATAAAAGAAACGATGAAAGACCTGTTTGAAAACAAACTTGTTTTTCTGGCCACTCACCGTCTTCACTGGATGCTTGAGATGGACGAAATTATCGTGCTTGATGACGGCGCGGTGGCGGAAATCGGCACCCACGACGAATTGATGGCGAAACAAGGCGTATACGCCAAACTTGTAAAGGCGCAACTGGGGGAAAGAACATGAGAAAAGAAGAATGGATTCTGCCGTATATGAAGCAAAATGCCCGTTTGTTTGTTCTTGTGATTTTTTTAGGCGCGGTGACGATTTTTTCGGCGGCCTTTCTCATGTTCACTTCCGGTTTTTTGATCTCTAAGTCGGCGACCAGGCCTGAGAATATCCTGCTGGTGTACGTTCCGATTGTAGCCGTGCGGACCTTCGGGATTGCCCGTTCAGTCTCACGGTACGCCGAGCGTCTGACGGGGCACCATATCATTTTGAAAATCGTGTCCGACATGAGGGTGCGGCTTTACAATATGCTGGAGCCGGCCTCGCTCATGCTTTCATCCCGTTTTCGGACGGGCGACATGCTCGGCATTTTGGCTGAGGATATTGAGCATTTGCAGGATGCGTTTTTAAAAACGATTTTCCCTGCGGTTTCCGCTTTGCTGCTGTATGCGGCCTCCGTTATCGGACTCGGCTTTTATTCCTGGCCGTTTGCCGCTTTTGCGGCGATTTACCTGTTTATATTGGTTGTAATGTTTCCGGTTGTGTCGCTTCTTGTGACGAGAGCGAAAAACATGAGGCTGAAAAGCGGCCGGAATACGCTCTACAGCCGGCTGACAGATGCCGTGCTCGGCGTGAGCGACTGGATGTTCTCGGGACGCCAGGCGGCCTTTATTTCCTCTTATGAAGAGAAAGAGAAGGCATGGTTTGATCTTGAAAGCAAACGTCAGCGGTTTACGAGATGGCGTGATCTCGCCGCGCAATGTCTTGTCGGCGGCTTCATATTGATCATGCTGTTCTGGACGGCGGGTCAGTATGCGGACGGCAGCATCGCCAACACGATGATCGCGGCCTTTGTGCTTGTCGTATTTCCATTGACAGAGGCGTTTCTGCCCCTTTCGGATGCGCTGACGGAAGTGCCTTCTTATCAGGATTCCATCAAAAGAATGAGTCAGGCGGCTCCGGAGCTGCGAAGTCGTGAGGTGAAGCAGACAGATGAGAAACTGGATGTATCTGATGTGACACTTACATTTGATAACGTGACGTTTTCTTATGATCAGCACAGTCATGTGCTTGACCGTTTTTCCTTCACTCTCCGCCAAGGTGAAAAAATGGCGCTGCTCGGCAGGAGCGGCTCCGGTAAGTCGACCTCTCTCGCTTTAATTGAAGGCGCCTTAGTTCCCGATTCGGGCAAAGTGATGCTGAACGGGCTGGAAACTGCGGCCGTGCAGGAGCAGATTTCCTCAGCGGTGGCCGTTTTGAATCAGAAACCTCATCTCTTTAACACGAGCATTATGAACAATATCCGGCTCGGAAACGGCAAGGCGAGTGATGAAGATGTTAAGCGTGCGGCTCGGCAGGTGAAGCTGCATGATTATATTGAATCACTGCCTGACGGATATGAAACCTCCGTCCAGGAGACGGGGATTCGTTTCTCAGGCGGGGAACGGCAGCGGATCGCGCTTGCCCGTATTCTGCTCCAAGACACGCCGGTCATCATCCTTGATGAACCGACGGTCGGCCTTGATGCGGTCACTGAACGCGAATTGCTTGATACGATTTTTGATGTCTTTAAAGAGAAAACGATTCTCTGGATTACACACCATTTAGCGGGTGTGGAAACAGCTGATAAAATCGTCTTTTTAGAAAATGGAAAAGCAGAAATGGAAGGAACTCATCAAGAGCTGCTTGCAGAAAACGAACGGTACCGGAAGCTTTACCGTCTTGATGTTCCGATCAGAACATAAACAGCCGCAAACGAGCGGCTGTTTTTTTTGTGCGGTTTAAAATCTCTTCTTGTTTGGAATATAAATAGGAGACAGAAGAGGAGGTACAGAGATGAATATAATGGATTGGACGGAACAGGATGTGAAAGATACGCTGCCGAAACGGGAGGCAGACAGCCATAAGGGGACGTTCGGGACGGCGTTATTGCTGGCCGGCAGCGAAGACATGCCGGGAGCCGCCCTTCTGGCCGGATTGGGCGCGATGAGAAGCGGTGTCGGCAAGCTCGTCATCGGTACATCGGCAGGCGTCATCCCGCTTATCGTCCCGGTGCTGCCGGAAGCGACGTACTGGCGTGACGGCTGGAAAAAAGCCGCGGCGGGCCAGCCCGGGGAAACCATCCGGGCCGCTGCCATCGGGCCGGGCCTTCCTCAAACAGACGAAGTGCAGCAGGCGGCTGATCAGCTGCTTTCTGCCGATTATCCCGTCATACTGGACGCGGGCGCCATTACGAAAAGAACCTATCCAAAGAGGAAAGCCCCCGTGATCTTGACGCCTCATCCCGGCGAATTTTCCAGAATGACAGGCCTTCCGATTCAAGAGATTCAGCAGAACAGAGCGGGATATGCCGCGGAATGGGCGGAGCGGCTTCACGTCACGATTGTCCTGAAAGGAAACGAAACCATTATCGCTTTTCCCGACGGGGAATGCCGCAGGAATACAACCGGAAACGGCGCGCTTGCAAAAGGCGGGACCGGCGACACGCTGACGGGAATGATTCTCGGCATGCTGTGCTGTCATCAAGACCCGAAGCATGCCGTATTGAACGCCGTCCGCCTTCACGGTGAATGTGCGGAGTTATGGACGAAAGAGCGCTCCGCCCATACCTTATTGGCGCACGAACTTTCTGAACTGCTGCCGCGTGTATGGAAGGAATATGAATAAAGAAAAGGCGTCTTCATAGAGAAGGCGCCTCTTGTTGTTTTACCCTTGATTTCATCAGGACATAATACAGCAGCGACGGAACGGCCAGGCCGATGACCCAGGCAATGTCGCCTCCGCCGAATATTTCAGCGAGCGGCCCGATGTAAAAGGATGTATTGATGAATGGGATTTCTAATATAATCGACAAAACGAAGGCGGCCGCTGTAATCCAATTGACCCTGCCGTATTGCCCGTTGACGTCAAACATCGATTTGACGTGGTATTTTCCGCGGCGGATAAAATAGTAATCCACGAGGTTGATCGCCGTCCATGGAATTAAGAAATAACTGATGAAAAAGATGAAATTTAAAAACAGTTCCATGAAATTGCTTTGGCCCAAGAGACTTAATACAGTACCCGCTGCCGTCACACAAAGGATCATTACCACTCTCGTTTTCGGCGTCACCTTCAGTTTTAAAAACGGCTCCAAGGTAGTCGTCGTTGACATAAAGGCTCCGTATAAATTAAAGACGTTGATCGCCATTTGCCCGAACAGGACGATGATCAGCATAATAAAGGAAAACGGACCGAACAATCGGACAATCTCATTTCCCGCATTAGCGGTAAATTCCGGGAGCGCCGTCGTCAAAATGGCGCCGAGAAGCATCATCCAGATGGAACTGACTGACGTACCTGCGTAGCTGTACCAAAAAGTATGCGATGCCGGTGTTTTGACCGGCAGATAACGGGAATAATCTGCGACATATGGCGCGTATGCCAGCTGCCATGTGGCCACCGCGCTGACCGCCACTAGGAAAACAGGCAGGTCTAATGAGCCGGGCACCCAGCTTCCTGAAGGAATCGGCAGTTGAAAAATAAGAATCGTTGCAGCAAAAAAAACGGCAAAGGAGGTCCAAGAGAGGATTTTCTGCATTTTGTGAATCAGATCATGACCGTAGATCGTGAGTAAAAAACAGATGGCGCTTAAGCCGATAATACACCATGAAGCCGGAATCGGTACAAAGCTGCTCAGTGTACCGGCTGCGAGAATCGTACTGCTCGCAAAGAAGCCCAGGTAGATAAACATGACCAAAAAGAGGGGCAGAATCGCTCCGATCACGCCGAATTGCGCGCGGCTTTGAATCATTTGCGGAATTCCGAGCTGAGGCCCTTGTGCGGAATGAGACGCCATAAAGATTGCGCCGATAAAGGTCCCGATAATAATGGCGGCGATACTCCAAAAGAGATCGAGTCCCATTGTAACGGGCAGTGTGCCTGTGACTAACGTCGTAATATGCATATTAGCCCCGAACCAGACGGGGAATAAATCTTTAGCCTTTCCGTGTCTTTCGTCATGCGGAATATGTTCAATCGTTCGCCTTTCTACTTTCAATAGATAATCTCCTCCGTATGTTCTTCTTTAACATAAAGACATAGCTTAACAGATTGACCTGCCGTTTACAAATTCCAGCATGCAGGAAAAACAATGTAAAGCCTCGTTGACAGCCGTTCAAAATTTTTTTGAAAAAACGGAACAAACACTGCCGCCAAAACGATTTGCCAGGGTTTAAAAGGCATGGATATGCTTACGGACTAATATGTATTAAGGAGAAATGTGTCAATCTTTTGACGAATGGAGCCATTATTCGTTAAGCTGGAAGAATAGTTTACTTTGTGTAAATTTCATTAATGAAAAGGGGATTGATGATATGTGTACAAGTCTTACATTGAAAACGACAGACGGTAATCACCTATTGGCGCGAACGATGGATTTTGCATTTCAGCTCGGGACGGACGTCGTGCTTTATCCTCGTCAGTACAGCTGGAAAAGCGAAGCTGACGGCAGGATGCATAAGACGAAATACGCATTTATCGGCATGGGGAGAAATCTCGGCAATGTTCTGTTTGCCGACGGCGTAAATGAAAAAGGGCTGTCGTGTGCGACGCTGTATTTTCCGGGCTTTGCGGGATACGAGAAAGCGGAACGGGAGGGCACCTGTCACATCGCTCCTCATGAGTTTGTCACCTGGGCCTTATCAAACTGTGAATCTCTTGAAGACATAAAGGAAAAGCTCTCAATGCTGACGATTGTAGAGAAGAAGTTAATGTTATTGGATACGGTGCTGCCTCTTCATTGGATTTTATCAGACCGCACGGGCGGCTGCATTGTCATCGAGCCGACACCGGAGGGAATGAAAGTATATGACAACAAACCCGGAGTGATGACCAACAGTCCGGAATTTCCTTGGCATGTGACCAATCTGCGCCATTATATCGGAATCAGGCCGCAGCAGTCAGAAAGCAAAACATTGGGCGGAATGACATTAACCGCTTTCGGCCAAGGATCTGGAACGATCGGGCTTCCCGGTGATTACACGCCGCCATCCCGATTCATCAGAGCCGCTTATCTGAAAGAGCATTTAGAGCCTGCCGCTCATGAAACGGATGGCGTTACGGCCGCTTTTCACGTGCTGTCCAATGTGAATATTCCAAAAGGCGCGGTGATCACAGAGGAGAATGAAATTGATTATACGCAGTATACGTCGGTCATGTGCTGTGACACCGGGAACTACTACTTTCATCTGTACGACAACCGGCAGATTCACAAAGTAAGTTTATTCCATGAAGATCTTGACCGTCCGGAGCCGAAAGTATTTGCGGCCGCGGCGGAGCAGAATATACAGGAGCTGAATTAGCTCAAAAAAACAGGACGCGATTGTCCTGTTTTTTTATTTAATACGGATCAGACGGATGGCTTTCCTGTTCAGCCTGTTTTGCGGCTTGTGCTGTATCAGTAGTGCCGATCGGCCCGCCGCTGTTGCTTTCGGAGGCTTTTTTCAGCCCTTCCGCCACACGTTTTCCGTAGTCCGGATCTGCTTTTGTGAAATTCTCAATCATTTGATCCTGAATGTCTTTCCGGCAGGAAGAAAGCGTATTGACCAGGTTTGTGATCAATTCGTTCCGTTCAAATTCCGAAAATCTGCGGTATGTTTCTCCGGCCTGGCCGAAGTTATTCGACCGGTCGATCGCTTCCCGCTTCACATCGCCTTCGACATGAGGTGTATGGTCTTTCCCATCCTGCTTTGCTTCGTTGAGTCCTCCCATAATGGACGGCTCATAGTTGACGTGCGGGTTTTGTCCTTCTGCCCGATCGACCCGATACTGCATTTGCCCGCCTTCCTGGTTGGTGGCGACATGCTTTTTCGGCGAGTTGATCGGAAGCTGCAGGTAGTTTGCGCCGACGCGGTACCGCTGGGTATCTGAATAGGAGAATGTCCGCCCCTGAAGTAATTTGTCATCCGAAAAATCAAGGCCGTCCACAAGCACGCCCGTTCCGAATGACGCTTGTTCCACCTCGGCATGGTAGTTTTCCGGGTTTTTGTTCAGAACCAATTTACCGATCGGCTTCCAAGGGAAATCGTCTTTATACCACAGCTTGGTCGGATCAAGCGGATCAAAATCCAGCTCGGGGTGTTCGTCATCAGTCATGATTTGCGCATACACTTCCCACTCAGGGTAATCGCCTTTTTCAATCGCTTCATACAAATCCTGTGTCGCATGGTTAAAGTTTTTCCCCTGAATCTCTTCCGCTTCCTTCTGTGTCAGGTTGCGGATGCCCTGTTTCGGTTCAAAGTGATATTTGACGAGCACGGCTTTTCCTTCTTCATTGACCCATTTGTAGGCATGGACGCCTGAGCCCTGCATCTGCCGGTAGTTGGCCGGGATGCCCCACGGCGAAAACAAGAAAGTGATCATATGAGTCGCTTCCGGTGATTGGGAAATGAAGTCGAAAATACGCTCGCCGTCCTGAATGTTCGTAACGGGATCAGGCTGAAATGCGTGCACAAGATCCGGGAACTTCAGCGGATCACGGATAAAAAAGATTTTCAAGTTGTTGCCGACCAGATCCCAGTTGCCGTCTTCGGTATAAAGCTTAACGGCAAACCCCCGGGGATCACGCAATGTTTCCGGGGAATGCTTTCCGTGGTTGACGGTAGAAAACCGCACAAACGCCGGAGTTTTCATTCCTTTCTTTTGAAACACTTTCGCTCTTGTGTATGTAGAAATCTCCTCGTCTCCAAAACTTCCGTACGCCTCAAAGTATCCGTGTGCGCCGGCGCCGCGCGCGTGAACGACGCGCTCGGGAATCCGTTCGCGGTCAAAGTGGCTGATTTTCTCCAAAAAATCATAATTCTCCAATGTCGTCGGTCCTCTATTGCCGACTGTCCTGACATTCTGGTTGTCAGTGACCGGATGGCCCTGCCGGTTTGTCAGCGTGTCTTCTGACTCGCCTTTACCGGTCGTCTTACTGGAAAGCGTTTCTTCGCTGTTTTTGTTATTTTCCATTGTTGAACCCTCCTTTTTGAACGGTAACAATATGCCCAGCAGAGCCGTTTCTTAAAACCGATTTTCAAAAGAAGCGGTTATTCCGCGATCGGCGTCAAGGACCCGCCGTTCCATATTTCGCCCTTGTTCAGCGTCCAGCTGTTTTGATAAAGGCTTTGCGCGCCTTGATTGGCCGCCGGACTTAATTGTTCATCCCATGTCAAAAAGTACGTGGTCTCGGGGTATTTTTGCCTGATCGCCTTGATAAAAGCAGCATAATCAAAGCTTCCGATATTGCCGGACGGACCGGTTTCGGCAAAGGCAAACGGTTTTTTCAGAGACAGCATTTCATCATAGCCTGATATCGCATACGGATCAGTGAAGTAAGCGTCCAGACCGGTAATATCCACATAAGATGAGCCTGGGTAAAAGTCTGCCTTAAAGTCTCTGTTGGCATCCGGCGAATACACCCACAAAAGGTTATCCAACCCTCTTGTCTCTGTCATATAGCGGTATATCTTCTTGTAAAGCTCTTTGTACAGCGAGATTCTTTCCGTGTCTTTTTGGTTGTAGCCTGTCAGCCCCCACCAGAACCACTCGCCGTTCATTTCATGCAGCGGTCTGAACAGAACGGTGACGCCTTGATTTTTCAGCTGAGTAAGGCCGTCGGCGATTTTGCTGAGCAGCGCCTCAAGCCGTTTTCCTTCAACAGTTGAAGGGTCCAGAATGTTTTTGTACTGGCTGTTTGAGATGGCTGTTTTATAGTTTCCGGATGGAAAAGCCGGATTTGCGAGATGCAGGCTGACCTGAGGGAGGCCGCCGCTTTTCCAGTATGAGATTAAGCTGCTGTTGCAGCTGTAATCGATAGAATCGGTGATATCCGCTGTTTCAAGCCATCCTCTCCCATAGTCACAGCCGTAGATGGCGGGAGACTGTCCCGTCGCGTTTTTCAAGCGGTTTTCCTCTGTCATTGAAAAAGTGACATCGCTGTACCCGCCGAACGCCCCGGACATGACCCTGTTTTCTGAACGGTTGGGCAGGTGCGCCAGCCAGTTCATGATATCTTTTGTCGTCTGCTGGGCATTTGGGTTGACGGGATAAACGGTGTGAGCCGATATCGGGCTGGCGGCTCCTAAGAGTAATAAAACGATAGACAGGCAGACTGCTAACTTTTTGAGCATATAAAAGACCTCCTGATTTTTAAGATGATGAAGGATGTGAAACGATAACCTCACAATCTCCTTCTATAACAAAATCTCCGGAATCCGCCGGCACGATAAAGTGATCGCCTTTGTGAATGGGGCATCCATCCAGTTCTCCGCGTCCTTTCGTGACGCTTGCGAGTAAATACCGGCCGGGTGCGGGGAATGATGCTTTCCCGCTCACATCCCATTGATAAACTGAAAAGAAAGGTGTTTCGGCGAGTATCGTAATCAGAGCATCTCTGATCCGATGCTTTGTGCTTTTTACATTTTCATCGGTATGCGGAATGCCTGTTACGTCAATTGCTTTCTGAAGATGAAGCTCGCGTTTATTCCCGTTCCCATCCGTCCGGTCATAGTCGTAAAGCCGGTAGGTGGCATCAGAGCTTTGCTGGATTTCAAGAACGAGCGTACCTTCGCATAAAGCATGCAGTGTGCCGCTCGGGACATAGAAAAAGTCGCCGGGCTTAATGGGGATGCGGCGGAGCAGGTGATCCCACTCGTTTCGTTCAATAAGCCGAACGAAATCTTCTTTTGTTTGGGCGCGATGCCCTAAAATGAGCTCCGCGTCTTTTTTGCAGTCCAACACGTACCAGCATTCCGTTTTTCCGAGTTCTCCGTTTTCATGCCGATGTGCATATGCGTCATCCGGATGAACCTGCACGGATAAGTCCATATTTGCGTCAAGAATTTTTGTGAGCAGGGGAAAAGCCTCTTCTTTCGGATGTCCGAACAGGTCAGGGTGTTCACTCCAGAGACGCTGTAATGATGTTCCGGAAAAAGGCCCGTTCCGCACAATGGATGTGCCGTGCGGATGAGCTGAAATCGCCCAGCACTCTCCCGTCCGCTCAGAAGGAATCTCATACCCGAATGTATCGCGCAGCTTCGTCCCGCCCCATAATCTTTCTTTAAAAACCGGTTCCAAAAATAAGAGTTTCGTCATTTTCCCGCCTCCCGGTTTGCCGCTTCTAAGGCCTGCTCCGCCAATACGAGCGAACCGGCCGCGCCGGAGTGAATCCCTAATTGAGGGGGAACGATGAAGTGTTCAATGTCGGGCAGATCAATATATTGATTCAGCCGCTTTTTCACGTGCTGACGGATAGAAGAGAACAGCTGCCGCTGCTTCATGACGCCTCCGCCGAGAATGATCTTTTCCGGCGAAAGTATGAGAATATACTGCACAAGCGCTTCGGCAATATAATAGCCCTCAAGCTCCCACACTTCCTGCTGATCCGTGAGCAAAAATGCTTTTTTCCCCCAGCGTTTCTCAATGGCGGGGCCTGCCGCGAGACCTTCCAGACAATCTGTATGGTATGGGCAATTGCCTTTGTAGCCGTCGTCCGGATGTCTTCTGACATAAATGTGGCCCATTTCAGGATGAGACAGCCCTTGAACAAATCTGCCGTTCATAATGGCGCCCGCGCCGATGCCCGTGCCGACCGTCAAATAGAGGCAGCTGTCCGTGTTTTTGGCCGCGCCGAAAGAAGCTTCTCCGAGCGCCGCCGCATTCACGTCGGTGGTGAAGCCTGCGGGAATATCCAGAGCGCTTTTGATCGTTTGAAGAATAGGGCAGTTCCGCCAGGCTGTCTTCGGCGTCGCGGTGATGCACCCGTATGTTTGACTGTCAGGACGGATATCAATCGGCCCGAACGACCCGATGCCGATGGCTTCTATCGGGAAATCTTTAAAGTACCGGATGACCTGTCTGAGTGTGTCATCCGGTTCTCCCGTCGGAAACTCTGCTCTGTCCAGAATGGTGCCGTCTCTTTGTCCGGCGGCACAGACAAATTTCGTGCCGCCGGCTTCAATACCTCCAAGCATGGCCGTCCCTCCTCATCTGTTAAAATCCGTTTTGATCGGAAACGGATTTGAACCAGCGGCCGCTTTTTTTGACGGTTCGTTCGCCCCCGTTTTCCAGATTGACAGATACAAAGCCGTAGCGGTTTTTATAAGCATTTGTCCAAGACCAGTTGTCCATGAAAGTCCACAGGTGATAGCCTTTTACATTTGAACCTTCTCCGATGGCCCGATGCACCCATTTGAGATGTTCCTGGATAAATTCAATCCTGTAATCATCCTGAATGATGCCGTTTTCATCGCGGAAGCGTTCCTCGCCTTCTACTCCCATGCCGTTCTCGGAAATAAAACACTCGATATTTCCGTAATGTTCTCTGAGATTGGTGAGAATGTCGTAGATTCCTTTTTCGTAAATTTCCCACCCGCGGTGAGGGTTCATTTTCCGGCCGGGCATGACATACGGGTCGAAGAAACGCTCAGGCAGGAAAGGGGCATGCGGATTCGGAACATGTTCTTTTGCCTTGACGCGCCTCGGCTGGTAGTAGTTCACGCCTAACAGGTCGACCGTATGCTCCTGAATGAGGCGGAGATCTTCTTTCTCATAACGCGGCAGAAAGCCTTCCGCCTTGAGAATCTCGACAAGCTCCTCAGGAAATTCGCCCTTTACGGCGGGATCTAAAAATGAGCGGTTGAAAAAGGCGTCGGCAATCCGGGACGCTTTGACATCTTCAGGATGTGAGCTTCTCGGATAAGAAGGCGTCAAATTCAGAATGATTCCGATTTGTCCGTCCTGTTTCAATTCTCTGTAGGCTTTGACAGCCCTTGCATTCGACAGCAGGGTATGGAAACCGGCCTGCACCGCTTCTTGAAAATTAACGTGATTCGGGTAGTGAAAGTCGTATAAGTAGCCGCCTTCAATCGGCACAATCGGCTCGTTGTGAGTGAACCATTTTTTCACCTTGTCACCGAATAGCGAAAAGCAGGTTTCGGCGTAATGTTCAAACGCGTCAACGGTGTCCCGGCTGACCCAGCCCCCCTTACGCTGAAGGGCGAGCGGCATGTCAAAGTGAAACAAATTGACAAACGGCTCAATGCGATGGGCAAGCATTTCATCGATGACGTCCTGATAAAACGCGACCGCTTTCTGATTGACCTCGCCAGTTCCGTCCGGAATCAATCTTGACCAGGAAATAGACAGCCGGAAGGAGTTATGGCCGATTTCTTTCATCAGCCGGATATCCTCCTTGTATTGATCGTAAAAACGTGACGTGTCGCCGGGGCCGACGCCGTTAAAAAAACGGCTCGGCTCTTTTTCATACCAGTAATCCCATATGTTTTGGCTTTTTCCGTCTCTGTCAGCGGCGCCTTCTGTTTGGGTGGCGGAGGCGGAAGACCCCCACCAGAATCCTTCCGGAAAACGATATTGAATATTTGATTCAGTCAATTGATTTCTCTCCCTTACTGCGATTTTGATTACATACTCATGCTGTCATCCCGGGCATGCTGCTCGGTCTCAGCTTCTTTTTCCTTTGCCATGTTTAATTTGTCCAGCGCTTTAAGAAACGGGAACCAGATGACAAACACAATACAGAGGTTGACCAGCTGCATAATGCCGCCCATGACGGAATTGGTCGCCATAATCCCGTTAATGAAAAGGGGGACGGTCCAAGGCACGGTCACGCCGGTAGGAGGGGGCACGATCCCCGCCGACATGGCCAGGTAGGTGACAAGGGTGACAACCATCGGCGCGATGACCCACGGAATGATAATGATCGGGTTCATCACGATCGGCAAACCGAAAATAACCGGCTCATTGACGTTGAAGATGCCCGGCGCGAGACCGAGTTTGGATATCTGTTTCATCTGTTTGCTTTTCATAAAAAGCAAGATGGCGATCACTATGGCCAATGTCATTCCGGTTCCGCCCATTCCGACGGTGTAAATCTCCATAAACGGCTTAGAAATAATATGGGGAATCTCTTTTCCCGCTGTATACGCAGCTAAATTTTCGACCTGTAATGTATTCCAAATCGGGTCCATCACGGAATTGATAATGATTTGTCCGTGAAGTCCGAAAAACCATAAAATCTGAATAAAGAAAACAGCGATTAATGTAGGAATGATACCGCTTCCAAGTCCGACAAGCGGGGCTTGAACCGTATGATAAATGACATCATGCAGATTGGTGTGAAAGATCTGGGTGACAGCCGCATTGATCAAGAGGAAGACGGTAAGCGTGATAAAAGCCGGAATCAATGCGGCGAACGATTTAGCAACAGCCGGAGGAACACCGGCAGGCATCTTAATCGTTAAGTTTCTCTGAACGATTCTTCTGTAGATTTCACCTGACAAAAATGCGGTCATCATGCCGAGAAACATCCCTTTTGCTCCAAGCCGGTCAACCGGAATGACGCCTGCGACCGCTTTGCCCGTTTCCGGCTCTAAAACGAACGGGGTGAGCAGCAGAAAAGAAACCAATGCGATCGCTCCGCCGAATACGGCCTCCACTTCGTAGCTTTTGGAAAGGTAATAGCCGATCCCGAAGACGACAAAAATGGACATAATCCCCATCGTCGCCGTCGAAGCGCCGCCAAATCCGGATTGAAAGACAGACAGGGCGGAGCTGCTCATGATTTTGTTTAAAAACGGCAGGTTCGTCAGCACGACGAACACCGAACCGAAAATGGTCAGCGGAAACGCCAGCATAAAAGCATCCCGTAAGACTTGCAAGTAGCGGTTATTGTTTAATTTGCCCGCGATCGGAACAAGGAATTGGCTGATTTTCTCAAACACGTCTTCACCCCCGGCTTTTTATAAATTCTTTGATTGAAATAAATCGAGCATTTCTTTGACGAGCTCTTTCATTGAAAGCGCTGACATTAAGTGGTCTTCAGCATGCATAAAAAGCAGAGAGACATCCGTCTTGGCGCCGCCGGCTTCTTTTTGAATCATCTGAAAATGGATGTCGTGCGCTTTCCCCAGTTCTTCTTCAGCCTTTGTCAGAAAGGTGTCTGACTCATCTGTCCGGCCGTCTTTATATGCGCGTATCGATTGAATAATATTGCTGCGGGCATTGCCGCTGTGAAGAATCAGCTGAAAACTGATCTGTTCATCCGTGTACGTTTCCATGCTTATCGCCTCCTTTATTTGTTCTCAATCAAGGCAACGGCCTGTTCGTATGCTTTTTTGCCGTCTCCCATGCCGTATGCCATCATATCAATCACATCAACGGTGATGTGAAGCGGGTCCGCCTCTTTCTGAAGCTCACCTTTTAAAAAACTCATCTGCGGGCCGATCAGTACGACGTCTGCATCTTTCATCGCTTCTTTTGCTTTATCCTGTCCGACTGCCCAAATCTCGGCTTCCTCACCGATGGAGCGGGCGTAATTCTGCATTTTCGTAACAAGAAGGCTGGTGGACATGCCTGAGCTGCAGGCTAATAAAATTCTTTTCATGAGAAATCCCTTCTTTCATAAAGTTAAAACGTTTTCATGAATATTATAATCTTTTAAAACTAAATGTCTATACTTTTAAAATATAAAAGTTTTACTTTTCGGATTTTTGACACAAAAAAACCTTTTAAGATTCAACTTAAAAGGTTTTTCATCTCAAGCGAGCCATAACAGCCATAAATAAAGTCCGATCAGGGTGATGAATAACGTCGGAATGGTTAATATCAGACCTGTCTTGAAATACATTCCCCAGGAAATTTTCACGTTTTTCCGGCTCAGCACGTGGAGCCATAACAACGTCGCCAGCGACCCGATCGGCGTGATCTTCGGCCCGAGGTCCGAACCGATAACATTCGCGTAAATCAATGCTTCTCTCATCAGCCCGTGAGCGTCCGTTCCGCTGATGGCTATGGCGTCAATCATCACCGTCGGCAGGTTATTCATAACGGAGGAGAGGATCGCCGCGATAAACCCCATTCCGAGTGTGCCCGCAAACAAACCGTGATCCGCCGCTTTCTGTATAAGCTGAGAAAGAAGATCCGTCAGTCCGGCATTCCGCAAGCCGTACACGACAACATACATGCCGACAGAAAAAAACACGATGGCCCACGGGGCGTCCTTGATGACTTGTTTCGCAGGGACGGCGGGGCTTCGCTGCGCCAGAATGAGAAAAATGACCGCGATGGAGCCGGCAACGAAGGAAACGGGTATCGACAGCAGTTCGCTGACGAAATATCCGATCAATAAAACGGCCAACACAGCCCACGATAACCGGAAAAGGCGTTCATCCTTAATCGCGGATGCCGGATGTTTCACAAGACCGGTGTCATACCGTTTCGGAATGTTTTTTCTGAAATAGAGATACAGCACCAAAATGCTTGCCGCCAGAGAAAAAAGGTTGGGCACCAGCATGCGTGATGCATATTCAATGTATCCGATATGAAAGTAATCGGCGGATACAATATTGACCAAATTGCTTACAACGAGCGGAAGCGAGGTGGTGTCGGCGATGAATCCTCCGGCGATAATAAAAGGAAAAACCAGCTTTTCAGGTAAATTCAAAGCCCGCACCATCGCCAGTACGATCGGGGTCAAAATGAGCGCCGCTCCGTCATTGGCAAACAGGGCGGAGACAACAGCCCCTAAGACCGACACATAGAGAAACATCCGCAGCCCGCTGCCCTTGGCCGCCATGGCCATATGCAGCGCGGCCCACTCAAAAAAACCGATACTGTCAAGAATCAATGAAATGATAATAATGGCGATAAAGGCAAGTGTCGCATTCCAGACGATTCCCGTCACTTCCGCGATATCGTGCAGGCTGACTGCTCCGGCGATCAAAGCGAGGACCGCCCCGCCGCAGGCAGACCAGCCGATTGATATATGTTTCGGCTGCCATATGACAAACACAAGTGTCAGCACAAAAATCAGCGCTGATAAAACCGCAACTCCCAAGAATATATCCCCCTTACCGGCATGTAACAGTGACTTCTTTTTGCCGCAATGTCTGTAAAACTTCGTCCTTTTCATCTATCTGCTGCAGAATCGAGCAAACCAGCGCGTATTCCGGACCGGACGGATGAATGGCATAGTACCGCCACTGGCCCTCGCGTCTTTCCCGCACAAGGCCGGCGTTCTTTAACTTCCTCAAGTGCTGGCTGATGCCGGGCTGACTTATATGAAAAATAGCTGTCAGCTCGCAGACACAATATTCCTTATCCTTCAGAAGCTTCAGCATCAAAAGCCTCGTCGGGTCGCTTAGAAGTTTGAGGCACTGGCTGATCCCTTCGGAACTTAAAGCATGATGCCTTCGTTCCATGCGCTCACTCCTTTTTTACACTATTATATAAGCAGATGTTTATATAAGTAAACGACAATATAAAAAAGCCGGCCTTGCACTTTTTGCAAAACCGGCTCGTGTTTATTTTTGGAACAGTTTTTTCGCTTCATCCATTGCTAATTTATTTCCCAGTGCTGAATAATCAAGCCAAGGCTGATCGGCAATTTTATAGACGTGGTTTGCTTTCACGGCCTTCAGCCCTTTCCATACAGCGCTTTTTTGCAATTCTTTATAGGCTTGCTGTGATTTGTCGTCTCTGTTAACGACGACGAAAATCGCATCTGCGTTGTAATCAGGCAGCACTTCTTGAGAAATGACTTCATAAGGGCGGGAGGTGTTCATTTCTTTAATGCCGTCAGCCGGTTTCAGCTTCAGATCGTCAAACAGAATCGGTCCCATCGGACGGCGTGTGCTGAAGACGCGAAGCTCTTTTGCGTTCACGCGGATCGCCATGACTTTGGCGTTTTTCCCTAATTCCTTATTCATCATGGATCTGACTTGTTTTGTTTCATCTTCGTAATCTTGAATAAATGTTTTCGCTTCTTTTTCACGGTTGACGATTTTTCCGATATCTTTTAAATGATCGCGCCAAGTGCCTTTATCAAGGTCGAAAACGTGTGTGTTTCCGATTTTCTTGTATTTTGACACATCTTTTCCCGCAAATTCTTTATCAAGATAAATGTTGTCTGGATTCAGCTCAAGTAAAGCTTCCATATCCGGGTCTGAGGCAGGTCCGAGTTTTTTCGTGTCTTTCAGCTGATTTTTCACATGAGGGAGAAAATCTTTCAATTCTCCGCCCACGACGGAACCGGCAGGTGTAACGCCGAGAGCCAGCAGATCATTTGTCAGGTGAATGGACATCGAAGCGATTTTATGATCGCCGGATTTCTTTTTTGACTCCGGCTGTGTTGAATCGGATTGGCAGGCAGCCAATAAGAAAATACACATGAAACTGACGAGCGCAATTATTTTTTTCATGGGAATACTCCTTGTTTTATGATTTGATTTTCATGACGAGATAGAGAAAATACGGCGCGCCGATGGCTGCCGCAACCACGCCGGCCGGAATGGCGTTCGGCTGAAACAAAGACCGGCCGATGGTGTCTGCCGCGACAAGAATGACGAGTCCGATTAATCCCGCAATCGGGATAATATGCTGATGCATGGTGCCGACGAGCCGTCTTGCCAAGTGAGGGGCGGCAAAGCCGATAAAGCCGATTCCCCCGGCCATCGCGACGCTCGCGCAGGACAAGCCGACCGCTATGGCGATCAGCATGATCCTTTTTCTCTGCACGTGTGCGCCGAGCCCCGCGGCTGCCTGGTCACCGAGCATTAAAATATTCAAAGACCGGGCGTTCAGCCATGCAAGCGGTGCGAGAATGCCGATCCAGGGCAATAGCGACCACACGTGAATCCAATCCCTGCCCCAGACGTTTCCCACCAGCCAGCGGGAAGCGAATGTATAAGTTTCTTCATTCAGTCGCAGCGACATAAACAATGTAACGGCGCTGAAGCCCGCGGAAACGGCGATCCCGACTAACAGCATGCGGATCGTTAAAAAACCGTTCAGCCTGTCGTACGTAAGCACTACGATCAGCAGGGCGGCGAGTGTTCCGCCCGCAAACGTAAACAGCGGGATGAACATCGATGCCTGCGCCTCCAGGGAATGAAAGAACGTGATATACATCATCAAACCGAAGGAAGCGCCGGCATGCAGTCCGAGAATGCCCGGATCGGCAAGCGGATTTCGGGATACACCCTGCAAAATAGCGCCCGACACTCCTAAACCGATGCCGGCCAGCATCGTCACCAGAATCCGGGGAAGCCGGTAATCGAATAAAACGGTTGTGCTTTGAAACGTGCCGTATCCGAACAGCGTTTTTCCCACCGTGAGAGGAGAAAGCCGGAATGAGCCCGTATGCAGCCCGATCAGAATAATGCAAACGGCGATGACCAGCAGAATGAGTCCTGCCGCCGCCGCTTTTTTTGTTTCTTTCTGCACTTTCATTTATAAGTCTCTCCCTTCCTTGCGGGCAATATAAAGAAAGAAAGGGACACCGACAAGTGCGACCATAATGCCTATCGCCAATTCCCTCGGGGGACTGACCGTGCGCGAGGCCAGGTCAGCCAAAATCAATAGAATCGCGCCGAGTAACGCGGACATCGGAATAATCAGCCTGTACGTAACGCCGACGATCTTTCGCGCGATATGGGGAATGACCAGCCCGACAAAGCCGATCGCGCCGGCAGCGGAAACAGACACACCGGCAAGAACGACGGCGATCATTAATCCGGCGGCACGCGTCAGAGCCGTGTTCACCCCTAAATTCGCCGCCACGTCATTTCCCATTGAGAGAAGGGTGACGGACCGGCCCATGAATGTCGCGAGAATGATGAAGACCGCAATCACGGGAACAAGGACTTGTAGATGAGCCCACTTGATCCCTGACACCCCGCCGGCGTACCAGAAGGCCAAATCCTGGCTTAAATCGTAATAAATCGCCACACCGGTACTGAGTGAATGTAAAAGAGCGGCCACGACCGCCCCGGCAAGCGTCACTTTTAAAGGTGTCATGCTGCCTTTTCCCGCCGCACTGATAAAGAAAATCAAGCCGGTGCTTGCCAGTGCTCCCAAAAATGACATCACCATCAGCAGGGCGTATGACAAATGAGGGAAAAAAGCAAAACTGAGCGCAACAACAAACATGGCGCCCGCGTTTACGCCTAAGACACCCGAATCGGCAAGCGGGTTTCTCGTGACACCCTGCATGAGGGCGCCGGCTGCGGCAAAAGCGGCTCCTGTAACGGCCGCCCCGAGCACCCTCGGAAGACGCAATTCATGAATGATCTGCTGGCCCGTTATATTCGGATTGTAATCAGCAACAGCCGACCAAACCGTATGTAAAGTAATGTCTTTCGCGCCGAATGAGACGGCGAAAAAAATAGATACAAGCAGCCCGATCACCGCGATCAGGAAGAAAACCCCATTTTTTAAGATGCTGATCAGACGGTTTGCGGACCTGACAGAATCGCTCAAAAATCAATTCACCTACTTTTATGATCATTGTCCGGTATTTATTGAACATGAGAATCATTTTCATTTGAACCATCATATTATACCGAGCCGATTTTCAAAACGCAATAGAGCGTTCAACAATAATGTCCTTTTTTTCTCTCATGTTTATATTGTAAAAAAGAAGTGAAAAACGTGAAAGAGGAAATCGCTATATTCAGAAAGGAGGGAGGCAAATGGCGGGAGAACGAAAGCCTTTGCCGATTGAATTTTACCAGAGACCGTCAGTGGAGCTTGCCCCTTTATTGCTCGGCTGTCTCTTGGTGAAGGAGACGGATGAGGGAACGGCTTCAGGTTTTATCGTGGAAACGGAAGCTTATATGGGAGCGGAAGACCGGGCGGCGCACAGCTTCGGCAACCGGCGCACGAAACGGACGGAAATTATGTTCCATGAGGCGGGCCGCATTTATACATACGTCATGCACACTCATACATTAATGAACGTCGTCGCCGCGGACATCGGCATTCCGCAGGCCGTGTTAATCAGGGCGGCGGAGCCTCATGAAGGACAGTTCCTGATGGAGAGCAGGAGACCGGGCAGACCCCCGAGAGAGTGGACAAACGGCCCGGGAAAACTGACGAAGGCGATGGGCATTTCAATGAACGACTACGGCGGCATGATCACGGAACCGCCGCTGTATATTACGGAGGGCTTTACGCCTGAGCATATATCAACAGGCCCGAGAATCGGGATTGACAACAGCGGAGAAGCCCGGGATTATCCGTGGCGCTATTGGGTGACGGGGAACCGGTATGTCTCACGCTGACCATGTTTATAAACGCTGATAACAGGGGAAAGACAAGGTAAAAGAAAGGGGATTCAGACATTGAAAAAATTTTTCAAAACGATTATCAAATGGGCGCCCGTCATCTATCCGATCATCAGAAAAATCATAAAAGAACGGAAGGCATCTAAGCGGAACCGCATGTCCGCATCCCGAACAGCCGGCTGATCCGGCTGTTTTTTTACGGGCTTGGCATCGGATTGCCGCATTGACTTGAAATCCTCCCCATTATAGAATTTACATACATTTACCCCTTCCTCATTCTATTTGCCCATTTTTCACGTCTGCATCTGATCTGATAGGAGGTTTTTCTCATGCTTCATGGGCGGCTTCGTGAACTTTTGCGCTTGCTTTTAGCTGCTGAAACACCGGTTACAAGCTCAGTCATCGCTGCAAATGTAAAGGTAACGACGCGGACGGTCCGCAATGACATAAAGGAACTGCAAACCATTGTAGAAAAACACGGCGCATCCATTCAATCTGTCAGAGGGAGCGGCTATAAGCTGCTGATCCGGAATGAGCAGCCGTTTAAAAACTGGCTTCAGGACAATTTCCAGCAGAACAGCACCGTGCCGATTTTTCCCGATGAACGGATAGATTACCTTATGAAAAGAATGCTTCTGGCCGACGGCTACCTCAAGCTGGATGACTTGGCGGAAGAACTATTCATCAGTAAATCCACACTTCAATCTGATTTAAAAGAAGTCAAAAAACGGCTCCGCCCCTATGACATCATTTTGGAAACAAGGCCGAACTACGGCTTTAAGCTGCGCGGCGAAGAGCTCCGCCTCCGTTATTGTATGGCGGAATACTTAGTGGACGACCGCGAGCCTGAGCCTGATCTCCTGAGTGAAAAGGCCGGTATTCTGCCGAAAGACGACATTCAAGTGATCCGATCAGCCATTATGAAGCAGGTTCGAAACCATAAGATCCCGCTTTCTTTCTTCGGCCTGAACAATCTCATCATCCATATCGCCATTGCCTGCAAACGAATCCGGACAGAAAACTATGTATCTCTCATTCCGGAAGATCTTCATGATATTAAGCTTGAAACAGAATATCAGTCAGCGGAAGCCATCGTAAAAGAGCTTGAATCGGCGCTTTCGGTCACCTTTCCCGAACAGGAAACCGCCTATATCGCCATTCACCTGCTCGGGACAAAGCGCATGACCCAGTCACAACTGGAAGGAAAAGAGCTTACAAGGCTGATAGACGGAGAAACCAGCCGTTTGACGGAGGCCATGATCGAGGCCATTGAGCGGGAGCTGAAGCTCGGAATCACGGACGACAATGAGCTGAAAGCGGGTCTTGCGCTCCACATCAAGCCGGCGATTAACCGAAACCGGTACGGAATGAACCTGAGAAACCCGATGCTCTCCGCCATAAAGGAAAATTATCCGCTCGCATTTGAAGCGGGAGTGATTGCGGGAATCGTGATCAAGGAGCAAACCGGCATTGATATTCATGAGAATGAGATCGGATATTTGGCGCTTCATTTCGGAGCCGCCATCGAAAGGAGAAAGACGGAACGGCCGCCTAAGCGCTGTCTGATTGTCTGTGCGTCCGGCGCCGGCAGCGCACAGCTTTTAAGAGAAAAGCTCCGTTCCCGGTTCGCAAAGCGTCTTGAAATCGTCGGAACGGCTGATTACTGCAGCCTTGACCAGCTTTCCTTTGAGTCGATTGATTTTGTGGTCAGCACAGTGCCGATCAAAAAAGACCTGCCCGTTCCCGTGTTGAAGGTTCATACGCTGTTGGGCAGCGGGGATTTTACAAAAATCGACGCCATGCTGGAAGAAAAGCGGGAACAATTGAACTTTCTGAAACCGGAGCTGGTATTTTTGCAACAGGATCTGGAGACGAAGGAGGACGTCATCCGTTTTCTCGGACAGCAGGTTGCAGAAGCCGGCCTCGCTTCTGATTCTCTGACCGATTCTATTTTTGAAAGGGAAGCGATTTCTCCTACGAGTTTCGGCAATCTTACGGCGATTCCGCACCCGCTCGTTCCGCAGACAGACACGACGTTTTGGGCGGTATGCACGCTGAAGAAGCCGATTGACTGGGCGGATAAGCGTGTCCAATTTGTCTGCCTGCTCTGCGTCGAGAAAGAAAGCAAAGCCGACCTCCAGCATATGTACAAATGGCTCGGCGGGATGTTAGATGATCCGGCCGCGGTAAGCCGTCTCTTAAAATGCACAGCCTATCAGGAGGTTTTACGAGTATTCAGAGACAAACGATCAGAGAAAGACCGGGATACACCTTTTTTCCGTTAACAGCGGAAAAAGCCTGAGTAGTTATGAAAGCGATTTCATAATATGATGGTACTAACATCGAGACATACAAAATATCAAACTTTCAGGAGGTCTTTTACATGAATATATTACTCGTTTGTGCAGCAGGGATGTCAACAAGCTTACTCGTCACCAAGATGGAAAAAAGCGCGCAGGAACAAGGAAAAGAATATAAAATCTGGGCGGTGTCAGGCGATTCAGTCAACCAGCATATTGATAAAGCGGACGTATTGCTGCTTGGGCCTCAAGTCCGTTATTTGCTTCCGCAGCTGAAAAAATTGGGTGAATCAAAAGGAGTGCCGGTTGAAGTCATCAATACCGTCCATTACGGCACATGCAACGGAGCGGAGGTTCTGAAATCAGCGGAACAGCTCGGAAACGCATCGTAGAAAGGGGCGGGCCGTGTGAATAAGGTGAACCAGTTTTTAGAAGAGAAAGTCATGCCCATTGCCGGAAAAATTGCCTCCCAGCGGCATCTGCAAGCATTGCGTGACGGGATCATCCTCACCATGCCGCTTATCATCATCGGTTCGTTTTTTCTGATCATCGGCAACCTGCCGATTCCGGGATATGCGGATTTCATGGCAAAAACGTTCGGAAGCGCCTGGTCTCAAAAACTGCAATATCCGGTTGATGCGACCTTTGAAATCATGGGTCTTGTCGCCGCTTTCGGAATCGCCTACCGCCTGGCCGAAAAATACGGTGTGGACGCTTTATCGGCCGGTGCGATATCTTTGGCGGCGTTTCTCTTGGCAACGCCGTACAAAGTTCCGTTTCTGCCTTCCGGCGCCAAAGAGGAAATCATGGTCGGCGGCGGCATCCCGCTGTCTCTCATGGGAAGCAAAGGGCTGTTTGTCGCGATGATCATCGCCATGCTGTCGACGGAAATTTACCGCCTGATCATCCAGCGGAATTTCGTCTTCAAAATGCCGGACGGCGTGCCTCCTGCGGTCAGTAAATCGTTTATCGCTTTAATTCCCGGTTTTGCCGTCATCTTTCTGATCTGGGGCGCGCGTTTAATTGTCGAAGCGACACCGTTTGAAAGCCTTCATAACATTGTAAGCGTTGTACTGGGGACACCGCTCTCGATTCTTGGGGGAAGTCTCGGCGGAAGCCTGATAGCCGAAGCGGTTCAAATGCTCTTGTGGGCGTGCGGATTACACGGGGCGAACATAGTCGGCGGCGTCATGGCGCCGATCTGGTTCGGAGCGATGGATGCCAACCGGATTGCGTTTCAGGCGGGCGATGCGCTTCCGAATATTTTCACCCAGCAGTTTTTTGAAATCTGGATCAACATCGGCGGAAGCGGCGCGACACTGGCGCTCGTGGTCACCATGTTTCTCCGTTCGCGAAGCAAGCAGATGAAGCAGCTTGGGAAACTCGCCATCGGGCCGGCCGTCTTTAATATTAATGAGCCGATTATTTTCGGAATGCCGATCGTCATGAACCCGATGCTTCTCATTCCGTTCATTATCACACCGCTTGTCACACTGGTCCTTACCTATATCGGCATGAGCACTGGCCTCGTCGCCAAACCTGCCGGCATTGCCGTCCCATGGACGATGCCGCCGATTTTCTCCGGCTATCTTGCCACGGGCGGAAAAATATCAGGGGCTGTCATGCAGGCGATTAACATCATCACAGCCTTTATCGTGTACTATCCGTTCTTCAGAATGTGGGATTCGCAAAAGCTGAAAGAAGAAAACGAACTTGAACAATCGCAGGCGCCAGCCGTACAGGGAGACGAAAAAGCCGTGCTGTAGAGAAAGGGAGTGAAACACATGAATGAAAAAATGGAACAGACCATTTTTCAGATCATCCTGCATGGCGGCAACGGCAGAAGCGCATCAATGGAAGCCATTGCCGCCGCAAAGCGGGGGGACAGAGCCATGGCGGAAGAAAAGCTTCAGGAAGCCGCAAGGGAACTGACCGAAGCCCATCATTATCAGACAGAACTGATCCAAAATGAAGCCGGCGGAGAAAAAACAGACATGACGCTTTTAATGGTGCATGCGCAAGATCATTTAATGAATGCCATGACCGTGAAAGACTTGGCCGCTGAGTTAGTCGAGATTTACGAAAAAGTGAGTCTGCAAGGGGGAGCAAAAATATGACAAAAGGAATTAAAATTGTAACGATCGGCGGAGGTTCAAGCTATACACCGGAGCTTGTGGAAGGCATCATTAAACGCTATGAGGAACTGCCTGTCAGAGAATTATGGCTCGTCGACATTCCCGAAGGCGAGAAAAAACTCAATATTGTCGGCACGCTTGCAAAACGCATGGTCGAAAAAGCGGGTGTTCCGATAGAGATTCACCTGACGCTTGACCGGAGAGAAGCCTTGAAGGATGCGGATTTCGTAACGACTCAATTCCGCGTCGGTCTTCTTGAGGCCCGCGCCAAAGACGAACGGATTCCGTTAAAATACGGCGTAATCGGCCAGGAGACAAACGGTCCGGGCGGTTTATTCAAAGGGCTGCGCACCATCCCGGTTATTCTGGAAATCGCGAAAGACATCGAAGAGCTTTGTCCGAATGCATGGCTCGTGAATTTCACAAACCCTGCCGGCATGGTTACCGAGGCCTTGCTCCGCTACTCGAATCTCACAAAAGTCGTCGGCCTCTGCAATGTGCCGATCGGCATTAAAATGGGCGTCGCAAAAGCATTGGACGTGGATGTCAGCCGGATCGAAGTGCAATTTGCCGGGCTGAATCACATGGTCTTCGGATTAGATGTTTTCTTAGACGGCGTCAGCGTGAAAGATCAAGTCATTGAAGCCATGGGAGACCCGAAAAACGCCATGACGATGAAAAATATTTCAGGGGCGGAATGGGAGCCTGAATTCCTGAAGGCGCTCGATCTGATTCCTTGCGGCTACCACCGCTATTATTTCAAAACGAAAGAAATGCTCGAGCATGAAATAGAAGCGTCACAGACGGAGGGCACACGCGCCGAGGTCGTGCAGAAGGTTGAGAAAGAACTGTTCGAACTGTACAAAGATCCGAATCTCGCCATCAAACCGCCGCAGCTTGAAAAACGGGGCGGAGCGTACTACAGTGACGCGGCCTGCAACCTGATCAGCTCCATCTATAACGACAAACATGATATCCAGCCCGTCAATACGATCAACAACGGCGCGATCGCCAGCATTCCGAATGACTCAGCGGTCGAAGTGAACTGTGTTATGACGAAAGACGGTCCGAAACCGATCGCCGTCGGTGATCTGCCGGTGTCTGTCCGCGGACTCGTCCAGCAAATCAAATCATTTGAGCGTGTCGCCGCTGAAGCAGCCGTCACGGGAGATTATCAAACGGCGCTACTTGCGATGACGATCAACCCTCTCGTCCCGTCAGACTCCGTGGCAAAGGCCATTCTGGATGAAATGCTTGAGGCCCACAAAGAACATCTGCCTCATTTCTTTAAGTCGATTGAAGCATAAGAGCAGTAAAAAAACCCGGATTCGATTCCGGGTTTTTTGCTTATTTTGATTCGCTTAGTGAGGCGACTTCCGTCGTCCAGCCGAACACGTCGGCTTCCGCGCCTTTTTGAATGCCTGTAATGGTATCATACAATTTCTTCGAGATCTCTCCGGTTTCACCGCTGCCGATGACAAGACTTTCATCATTCCAGATCAATTCGCCGACCGGAGAAATGACCGCCGCCGTACCGGTTCCGAATGTTTCTTCCAATCGGCCGTCACGATGCGCCTGGATGATTTCATCGATCGAAATCTTCCGCTCAGACACAGTCAGTCCCCAATGTTTGAGAAGGGTGATGACGGAATTTCTCGTAATTCCTTCAAGAATGCTTCCGTTCAGTTCCGGCGTCACGATTTCGCCGCTGATTTTGAAGAAGATGTTCATGCTGCCGACTTCTTCGATGTATTTTTTCTCAATGCCGTCAAGCCATAAAACCTGGGAAAATCCCTTCTCTTCCGCAACCTGCTGCGCTTTCAGGCTTGATGCGTAGTTGCCGGCGGTTTTCGCGTTTCCGGTGCCGCCTTTGACGGCGCGCACGAATTCGTTTTCCACGGCGATTTTTACCGGTTTAATGCCTTCTTTGTAATAAGAGCCGACCGGGGAAAGGATGATAAACAGCTTGTACGTATGGGATGCCGCTACACCGAGGAAAGGCTCAGTCGCAATGATAAACGGACGGATATAAAGGGAAGTGCCTTCCGCTTTCGGAATCCAGTCTTTGTCGATGGCTACGAGCTGTTTCAGGCCTTCAAGAACAAGCTCTTCATCAATGAGCGGGATGCAAAGGCGGTCATTTGATTGGTTCAGGCGCTCCATATTTTTCTCCGGTCTGAACAGAAGCACTTCCTGATCCTTCGTTACATACGCTTTAAGCCCTTCAAAAACGGTTTGGCCGTAATGATAAACCATGGCCGCAGGATCCATTGAGATGGACTGATAAGGGATAATTCTCGGATCATACCAGCCTTGATCGGCATCGTAATCCATAACAAACATATGGTCGGTGAAAATTCTGCCGAACGCAAGGTCATGGGGGTCCGGTTTCGGTTTTTTGGCTGAAGTCAATTCAACACGAATATCTTGTTTCATAATGTTCTGTCTCCCTATTGGTGTTATTGTCAAACTTATTTGAAAATAATTTATATTCTATTGTATACCTTCAACAAATATTCGCAATAGTTTTCCTCAAATTTGTGAAAAAATCAAATCACATAAAAAGCAGGGGAGAGAATGCCCCCCTGCGTGTTCGTTTTTACGTATTCTGTCATCACCGTGCTCAGTGAACCGTCACCTTGCCGTTTTTGTAAAACTGCTCCATTGCTTTATCGACGTACACCCAGCCCTTCCAGGCGATATGGATGGTGTCTTTCATAAAGTACGGATCATATTCGTGCCCGGATAAGTCGGCAACCTGAAAGCCCTTCGCTTTAATTTGCTTAGTGACTTTTTTGTAGTAATCAGTCCGGCCTTTTTTCGGGAAGCCGGTGTAGTCATACCATTTTCCGTTGACCGGAATAACCACGAACATCGGTTCAGCGCCGGCATCTTTCAGAATGTCCAGCATATCCTCAAAGTCGTGGTATTCGACTGATTTGGCGTATGTTCTTCCTTTGTTGATTCCTTTCACTCTCTTTACTTTCTTCTTAATCTTTTTATAAGAAGCGTCATCGATATAGAAAGGATTGGACTTGGAGCTCCGTTCTCCTAATTGAGCGGCGGCTGTTTTTAACTCTGACCACGATTTCCCTTTCAGGTTTTCAGAGATCGTCCGTTCAGGGCCCTTGTTTTCTCCCATTGAATAATAAAGATCTTTTTTCTCAAGCAGAGAATAATAAGCTTTGGCGGCCGGCATGACCGCTTTCACTTTCCATGATTGTCCGTTGACCATTCCCTTGTACAATTCAGAAAGGACGGCATCATGCTGAACGACTTTAAAACGGAGCATGCGCTTCATCATGTTCTTTTTGACCGCGGGATCAATCTGGTTATTAAATGCTAAATCCAATGCCTGAAGTGATGAAAAATTCGGCGCAAAGTGCTGTTCATCAGAACCTTTTTTGATAAACCATTGCGGAGAAACAATGAATACCAGTTTTTTGCCTTTCAGCTGCTGATAATGCGCCGCAAAGTTCACGGCGTGTATCAAGGATTGGTCCCCGCCTTTTCCGACAAGATAAGGCGTAAAGCCTTGGTTGTTCACTTGGAAATAGTTGGACGGGTGAAACTCATCCAGTCTTGAAAGCTCGGAAGAACCGAAAATCGGCAGATACTTCGAGTCTTCGAACATTTTGTTTTGAAGATAGAGTCCCTGGAACATATTCGGATTTAAGGCTGCCGCCGACTCTTCGACACGTTTTTCAGGAATGAAGCGCGTAAGCCATGAAGCCGGAACTGCGATAGCTCCGACAAACAGGACAAACGCTAAAATAATTGGTCCAAAGAAACGCTTTTTCATTTACTTCAACTCAGTCAGTTTGTTTACAATGTTGTTTGGCGTATTCCACTCGTCACGGTCAAATTCAGTGATCGGCACTGTAATGCCGAAGCGGTTTTCGATGGCGACAAGCAGTTCTACAGTTCCGAAAGAATCAAGCAGTCCTTCTTCAAAGATTTCAATATCAGGATTTTCTTTCACAGCGTCCTCCTGACAAACTTCAGCTAATACGTCTAATACTTCCTGTTTAAATTCCATGTGTTTTCAATCTCCTTTAGTGATGAAATGGTTTTCCTGAGAAAATATAAAATCCGAAACATACGAAATGGAATGTGATGACGATGGCTAAAAAGGCCGTAAAACGATTGGCGGGCAGCCACTTGTATTTCTTATTCCATTTCTCAAAAAAGTTATACCCGGTCATTAATACGGCGTGGTACAGGCCGTATACAATATATTGCAGGGCGAGTCCGTGCCAGACGCCCATCAGCATGAACAGCAGGAAATACCCGATGTTCGAGACGGCCATCCGGTTCTTTATCCATTTTTTCTTTGTCATCCAGAAAACAAAGCGCATAAATACGTAGTCTCTGAACCAGAAGGATAAGGACATGTGCCAGCGGTTCCAGAAGTCTTTAATGTTTTTGCTGATAAACGGCTTATTAAAGTTTTCCGGAGATTTGATGCCCATGATATAGCTTACACCGACGGCAAACATCGTGTAACCCGCAAAATCAAAAAACAGGTACAAGCTGTATCCGTACATGTACAGCACATTACCCCACAGTTTGCTGTGGGTGATATGGGACAGATTCATAATGAAATACGTGTTAATCGCATATCCGATAATGAATTTGTATAAGAAACCGATAAAAATTTTATGAATGCCGGTATACAGTAAATCAGCGTATTCTCCCTTTGTCCATACTTTCTGTTCGTCCTTGGCAAATCTGCGGTATCTGTCGATCGGACCGGAAGAAATGGTCGGGAAAAACATAATAAAGTACAAAAGGCGGTGAAGCGGCATTTTTTCTTTAATCAGCCCGTCTCTCGTTTCCATGATCAGCTGGACGCCTTTAAATGTCAAATAAGAAATTCCTAAGAAACTGATCAGGTTATGAACCGGGTGATGAGGCGCCGGCGGAAAGAAAAACGGCCATAATTTAGATAAAAACAGGGGTAAAATGGACGCGATCACGGCCATACTGAAGACAAAGCCGCTGTTGGCTTTCAGTCTGTAAGCGAGATAACCCCTGATTAAAAGCACCTGCCACAGCGTAAAGATACATAGTGCGATCACGCCGTGCAGATCATGCGCGAAAATCAAAGCCAATACGATGATGGATATAAACATGTTGTATCCTTGGAATCTCTTGCCGTTCAGCCCTAAAATAATCGTCGGCAAAAGAAGGATTCCAAGTAAGATAAAGAAGAAAAACGAGCTGTAAGGCGTCATACAAGAACCTCTTCGCCAATGCGTTTACGGTCGATTTTTCCGTTCGCAGTCATTTGGATGTGATCCTGATAAATGAATTTTCTCGGAATCATGTAGGCCGGAAGCGAAGCGGCCAGTTCTTTCTTAATGGCGCTTGTCAGCTGGAATTCTTTTTCAAAATCATGTTTTTCAGGCACGATGGCGGCAATTAAATATTCGACAGGTCCGTTAGGCTGATACGGGATGACAACCGCCGTGCGCACATATTGAGACTGCCTTACATGTACTTCGATTTCCTCCAGCTCCATGCGGTAGCCGTGAAGCTTAATCTGGAAATCAAGGCGTCCTTGGCAGAAAATCTGACCATCCTGAACATAACCGGCATCACCCGTGTGATATGCCCACTGGCCGTCGATCGGGAAAAACGCTTTTTCCGTCAGAGAAGGCTCTCCGAGATAGCCTTTGCTCACGCTCGGGCCCGCGATGATGATTTCCCCTTTTTCTCCGTCCGGAAGCTTATTCCCGTTTTCATCCATGATGAAGATATTCATATCGGGTTTTGCAAAACCGACGGGCAGAGATTCATGTTCATCGATGATCTGCTGCGTAATTTCAACGGAGGTGACGGCAACCGTTGTTTCAGTCGGGCCGTATGTATTGAATACGCGGGCCTTCGGAAAACGGTTTAACAGTTCCTGTGCCACGGCAGCCGGAAGCGCTTCTCCGCAAAACATAAATACTTCTGTCTCAGGCAGGAGCTCCTGCGTAAAGCCGGGGTCCATCAGACACATTTGGACGAAAGACGGCGTCGATGTCCAGACGTTCAGTTTGGATTTCTCCAGCTCTTCAAATAGTACTTTCGGTTTATTGATTTTGTCTTTCGTTACGCAATGCAGCGTACCTCCCGTTTGAAGCGACGGGAAAATGTCCATGACAGATAAATCAAAAGAAAACGGAGCTTGGTTTAAGAAAGTCTTACCCCCGCCCACAGGAAAATCCCTGCAGATCCAGTCAGTGAAGCTTTGCAGGTTATCAGCCGATATCTGCACGCCCTTCGGATTTCCCGTGCTGCCGGACGTGTAAATAATGTAAAATGTATCCAGCTCTTTTACCCAATTCTCACGGCTGAGGTCTGCATCTCCGTCAGCTGCAAGCTCTTCGGGCGTAACGGTTTTAATCAGATTGCTTCCCGTATCGACTGCATCGCCCGATACGCTGATAAGCAGCTCTGCGCCTGAGCTTTCAATGATTTTGACGATCCGCTCCGCCGGAATGGAAACATCGACAGGGATGTAAGGGCGGCCCGCTTTGACGCTTCCTAAGAAAGAAACGATCATATTCGGCTCCATATGTCCGTAAACCAGGACAGGCGCTTTCGAACCGTCAGCTGTATGTTTTTGAATGCCGGACGCAACCCGCTCCGACAAATCCCATAATTCCCCGTAAGTGAGGGAATGATCTAAGGAACGAAACGCTTCGGCCTGCGGCTTGGCGTCTGCGTATGTTTTTATAGCATCAAGTAGTTTCATAGTTATCCTCCCCGATTAGAAATCGTTGTAAATATAAGTGCCGGTATTCGCTGTATGAAATCCATACATCCAAAAGAGCAATACTAATATCAGAAAATAAAAGCCCGTATGAAACGTCCATTTGATCAATGTATTTTCATAAGCACGTTTTAATTTTTGCATCATATTCAAAATTCCTTCCCCGCGTATTCAATAATTACACCAGTATATGACGATTAGATTAACAAAAAGTTTCAAAATATGTCTAATATCCTAAGCTTAAAATTTCCTTAAAAATGAATGAGAAACAAAAGGATGGAAAACACGCATGTATAAATTGGCAAATGATCATACTAAAAAGGCGCTGTTCAGGCGGGATTTTTAACTTATCGTAAATATAAACGAGGTAAAAAAATTTTGGCGGCTTTTTCTTAAGCAGGCTTGTGCCGAACCCCAATGGAGAAGGGCGAAAAGCCGTTTCCGGCAGGATAGCCGATAAAGCGCCGCATCTTGTGAAATGAGGAAGAAATTATTATGATAGATAAGGTAGCAGAAAACGTGAAAACCCCAATTCAACACTACTGTTATCGGCTGACTGTGAAAGCCTTTTAATAGAAAGGAAGAGGAAAATGAATCAAAACAATATGGGGGGCAGCCAAAAGACGCCCGAGAAAGAAAGCATGGGCCGCATTTTGTGGCAGCTAACCCGCCCTCATACATTGACGGCATCGTTTGTGCCCGTACTTCTCGGCACCGTATTGGCGATGTTTTACGTAAAGGTTGATTTCCTGCTGTTTTTGGCCATGCTGTTTTCCTGCCTTTGGATCCAGATCGCCACGAACTTATTCAATGAATATTACGATTTTAAACGCGGTTTAGATACGGAGGATTCCGTCGGTATCGGCGGAGCGATCGTCCGCCACGGCATGAAGCCGGAAACAATTCTGCAGCTGGCGCTCGGCTCTTATGCGATTGCCCTCGTGCTCGGTGTTTATATCTGCATGAGCAGCAGCTGGTGGCTTGCGGCTATCGGCCTTGCCGGCATGCTGATCGGCTATCTGTATACGGGCGGCCCGCTGCCGATTGCGTATACACCGTTCGGGGAACTGTTCTCCGGCATTTGCATGGGCTCTGTATTTGTCCTTATTTCTTTCTTCATTCAGACAGGCAGAATTAATGAACAGAGCATTTTGATTTCCATCCCGATCGCCATCTTGGTCGGAGCCATTAATCTGTCCAACAATATCCGTGATATTGAGGAAGATAAAAAGGGCGGACGTAAAACCCTGGCCATTTTGATGGGGCATAGAGGGGCCGTCATGATACTGGCCGCATCTTTTGCCATCGCTTACATCTGGATCATCGGTCTTGTCATCATGGGTTACACAAGCCCGTGGCTGTTCCTGGTCTTCCTGAGCGTGCCGAAACCCGTTCAGGCCGTGAAAGGCTTTGTGAAAAACGAAATGCCGATGAACATGATTATTGCGATGAAATCAACGGCGCAAACCAATACATTCTTCGGATTCCTGCTTTCCATCGGACTCCTGATCAGTTATTTCCGCTGATCAAATGAAAGGGCAAATGCCATAACCGGCATTTGCTTTTTTTTTATGACATAATCTTCACGATATTGTAAAGAACCTGACCGCGGACTGACACGTCTCATATACGGACAGCAAAGCAAGGAGATGAAAAAAATGGACTTGTCAACAGCCCATATGGATGATTTGAAAACGGTCATGGAAGATTGGAAAAATGAATTATTAGTTTATAAATTCGCTTTAGATGAGCTGGATACGAAGTTTTCTATCATCAGCCAGGAATATAATCTGATTCACGGGCATAACCCGATCGAGCATACAAAATCACGCGTGAAAAGTTTTGAGAGTATCGTCAATAAACTGATGCGCAAAGGCTGCGATGTGACGACGCAGGAAATGAAAGAGCATATTCATGATATTGCGGGTGTCAGGATTATCTGTTCCTTTATTTCCGATATTTATAATGTCGCTGAGGTTTTGAAGCAGCATAAGGACCTGAAGATCGTAAAGGTGAAGGATTATATCAAACAACCGAAGCCGAACGGCTACCGCAGTCTGCATTTGATCATTGAAATTCCCGTTTATTTGACGAATCGTGTGGAATATGTGAAGGCGGAAATTCAAATCCGCACCATCGCCATGGATTTTTGGGCGAGTCTTGAACATAAAATTTATTACAAATTAAATAACGAAGTCCCAAAGCATCTGACCGACGAGCTGAAGGAAGCGGCGGACATTGCCCATTATTTAGACGAAAAGATGCTTGGGATTAAGAAAGAAGTCGATTAAACGATCGACGCATCACAACCAGCCGGACCGCTTTTATGTGCAGTCCGGCTGGTTGTTTTTATGTTTACGTGTTTTCGCTTTCCTGCGCGATATATTCTGACGATGATTCAGGCTGAAATCCTGATTGAATTTGAACAGGGAATGCAAAAGATATCAAATTGCAAACAGCACATTCCCGCAGAAAAAATGTGTAAGATCGAGGTTTACTTTTTTAAAAAAGGGAAAGACATTTGTACAACAAAAAGGGAGATGAATATCAGTGGGAAAGAATGAAACAATGCATATCGTATCATGTGCCGATGATCATTATGCTCGTCATTTGGGTGGGATGTTCGCTTCTTTATTGATGAATATGGATAAAACAAGGGATGCGAAATTATATGTGATTGACGGCGGAATTACTGCCGAAAACAAGGACAAGCTTGAACAGACCGCGATGTCATTCGGGACGCCGCTTGAATTTTTAGAAGTAGACGCTGATCAATACAAGCATGCAGTCGAAAGCAGCCACATTACAAAAGCGGCTTATTACCGCATTTCCATCCCTGATTTAATTAAGGATGAGTCCGTAAAGCGGATGATTTACATCGATTGCGATGCAATTGTGATGGAAGATATTTCGGTTTTATGGGACTTGGATATTTCCCCGGCAATAGTTGCGGCAGTAGAAGACGCCGGACAGCATGAAAGACTGAAAAAAATGAATATCAGCGAAACTGCCAAGTATTTTAATTCCGGCATTATGATTATAGATTTCGAACCTTGGAGAAAACAAAATATTTCCGAAAAGGTGATTGATTTTATCAACGAAAACAGCTCGGAGGATTTTCTCGTGTTTCATGATCAGGACGCGCTTAACGCGATCTTATATGATCAATGGCATGAACTGCATCCGCGCTGGAACGCGCAGACGCATATTATCATGAATGAGAAAACGCCTCCTGAACTGATCGACCGTATACGTTACAGAGAAACACGTGCCGAACCGGCCATCGTCCATTTCTGCGGCAGCGACAAGCCTTGGAATACAGGCACCTCGCACCCGTATCGTGATCATTATTTCCGATATATGTCCTTTACGAAATGGAACACGATCGACCGCCCGGCCATGAACCAATAGGCAGGTGTGATGAAACGCTTGTGAAGCCGTTATCCGGCTCATAAGCGTTTTTTTTCTATTTCACCCGAATCGCACGCACGCGTTTTTGCAGGCCGTTCTTTTCGGCAGACGGCTTCAATCGGCTGACTGCCGTTTGCGCCGCTGATTTTGCTTTTTTCGTCTTGGTTTTTTCAGCCGTTTTTACTTTGTCTCTAGCCTGCTGCCGGTTGAGTTTATCTTTTATCCGGTCAAGCCGTTTTTCCAGAGCGGTTTTTTCTTTTCCCGGCTGGATTTCGCTGACTGCTTTTTGGGCTTTTGCGGTGCTGGCCTCAGAGGTCTTTTTTTCCGCCTGTTTGACGCTGGCTTCAGCTGTTTTCAAAAGGCTTGAGTTGACAGCGTTCAGCCGCTTTTGCAGCCCTTTTTTCTCTGAACCGGCCGGTAATTTGCGAATGGCGCTTTGTGCGGCATTAACGGCGGTTTTTTTCTTTTGTTTTTCGGCAGTCCGGACTTTGTCTCTTGCGTCCGTCACATTTCTTGCCGTCTGAACTTTATTGATCCGGGACTCGAGAGCGGTTTTTCCCTTTGACTTGGACAGCTTGCTGACGGCCGTTTTTGCTTGATTGATATCTGCCTGTTTTTTCGTCTTTTCCGCTTTTATTACGGCCCGTTCGGCAAAGCTCTTTTGCTTTACGTGATATTGCACCAGGCCGTATCCGAATCGGCTGTCACGTCCGGGAGCGCCCAGATCTTTGACGTTTTGCTGCATCTGCTGCCGGAGCTGTGTATTTGTTTCCTCGGGATATTTCTGCCTGAGCAGCGCGAACATGCCGGTGACGTGGGGCGCGGCTTGAGATGTGCCGTCAGCCGTGGCGTACATTTGATTCAGATACGTGCTCGTAATATTGGTGCCGGGTGCGGCAAATTCAATTTGTTTTCCGGTCGTGGAAAAAGCCGCGAGTCCGTTTTTTTCAGTTGACGCTGAGACTGCCGTTACGCTGCTGTAGGCGCCCGGATAATTGACCGGTTTTTTGTTGCCGTCGTTTCCTGCGGCGGCTACGATCACGATTCCTTTTTTGTATGCTTTGTCTACGGCGTCGTGAAGAATTTTGCTGTCTGCGTTAGTTCCGAGGCTCATATTGAGGATGTCCATTTTATTGGCGATCGACCAGTCGATCGCTTTAAGAAGGCTTTTAAGATCCCCTGCACCCTTTCTGTCTAATGCTTTAACCGCATATAACCGGACATCCGGCGCAATACCGTCAATGCCGTATCCGTCATGTTTGGCCGCAATGATTCCGGCGACATGCGTCCCGTGTCCGTTGTCATCTTTGTATGAGGAAGTATAGCTGACTGCGGAATAGCCTCCCGCAATGGACAGATCATCATGAGGATAAATGCCGCTGTCAATGACAGCCACTTTCACCTTTTTTCCCGTCAAGCCTTCTTTCCACGCCTGCTTGACCTGAGTCGGTTTGATATCCCATTGCGGCAGCGCGTAACTGCTGCTTTGGGCCGCTGATAACGGGCGGATATCAGAACCGCCTGCTGCCTGAAAGGATACATTGTCTTCTACATATAAGATGTCAGGGTCCTGTTTCAGGTCTTTCACCGTTTGTGAATCGGCTGACACGGCGACTGCCGGGAGATGCTGATAGGTCTGTTCCACATCCGCTCCGCTGTCTATGGCGGATTCCTTGCCGTTTTGATTTTTGTACACCACGATAACATCCCGGTCGTGCGTCTCGGCGTGCGCGGGCGCCGCGGCGGAGAACAGGCCGACACACAAGGCCGCGGCCATTATCGGTTTCAGGGTGTGATACATTGCAATTCCCCCTTTTTCTTTATATATCGGCAGTGCGGAATTCTTTTTTTCCTGAGGGATAAGGAAAATTTCTGTATGCAAATGTAAGCGTTTCCAAAATATGATGGAGAAAATGCTTTAAGACATCTGCGCAATGAACTCAAAAAGGGGGTTTTTGATAAATGAGTACGTTCAATCGGGTCATGGAAGAAAAAATCATGCCTGTCGCCGGAAAAGTCGCCGGCCAAAGGCACTTAAGAGCTTTGCGGGACGGCATTATTTTGACGATGCCGCTTATCATCATCGGATCGGTTTTTCTGATTCTGACGAGTCTTCCGATTCCCGGTTATGCCGATTTTATGGCTGGTCTTTTCGGTGAAAATTGGGTTGAAAAGCTCGGGTATCCCGTGAATGCGTCCTTTGATATTATGGCGCTTGTCGCCGCCTTTGGGATTGCTTACCGGCTTGCGGAAAGCTATGAGGTGGATGCCCTGTCGTCGGGAGCCATTGCCCTTGCCGCCTTTTTATTGGCGACGCCGTATCAGATTCCGTTTATTCCTGACGGCTCGGCAACAGAGATTATGGTGGGAGGCGGCATTCCGATTTCGCTGCTCGGAAGCAAAGGTCTGTTTGTCGCGATGATCATTGCAATGCTGTCTACGGAAGTGTACCGGTTTATCATACAAAGAAATATCGTCATTAAAATGCCTGACGGAGTGCCGCCTGCGGTCAGCAAATCGTTCGTTGCGCTCATCCCCGGTTTCATTATTATTACGCTTGTATGGCTGGCCCGTCTGTTTATTGAAATAACTCCTTTTAAAAGCCTCCACAATGTCGTAGGCGATCTGCTGGGCACCCCGCTGTCTATTTTGGGCGGGAGTCTCGGCGGAAGTCTTATCGCTGAATTCGTGCAAATGCTGCTTTGGTCGTGCGGCATACACGGCGCGTCCATTATCGGCGGCGTCATGTCGCCGATCTGGTACGGGGCGATGGATGCCAACCGTTTGGCTTTTCAGGCGGGAGAAGCGCTGCCGAGCATTTTTACGACACAGTTCTTTCAAATATGGATTAATGTCGGCGGAAGCGGGGCGACGCTTGCCCTTGTGCTGACCATGCTTGTGCGCTCCAGAAGCAAACAGATGAAACAGCTCGGCCGTCTCGGCATCGGGCCCGCGATTTTTAACATTAACGAACCGATTATTTTCGGGATGCCGCTCGTCATGAATCCGCTGTTAATCGTGCCTTTTATCATTGCGCCGCTCTTGACCATTACGGCGACGTACATCGGGATGAGCACGGGGATGGTGGCAAAACCGGCGGGAATCGCCGTGCCGTGGACGATGCCGCCGCTGATTTCCGGTTATTTGGCGACGGGCGGGAAAATCTCCGGTTCGGTCATGCAGCTGATCAATCTCCTGATTACATTTATCATCTATTATCCGTTTTTCCGAATTTGGGATCTTCAAAAATGGAGAGAGGAACGGGCGGCGGAACAAAACGTCACTGAAGAAACATAAAAAAAACGGGCGCTTTCGCCCGTTTTTTTAACGCTGGAAAAATTCGATCCATTCGCCGTCAGGTCCTTCAATGTAAAAGTAGCGGTACCCGTTCGGAAGCGTCGTGATTTCTTCATCGATAAATACGGCGCCCTGACGCTTCGCATGCGTGAACTCCGCCGCGATATCTTCAGTTAATAAAGCGACATGATGGACTTTTCCTTCTGCGGGAAGCTCGCTGCTGTAGCCCTGGATCAGCTCAATTTCTGTCTCCGGCCCTTCCTGAAAGCCGAGAAAGGCAAGTTCAATAATGCCGTTCGTATGAGTGATACGATCCTTTAACGTCATACCGAGAACGTCTTGATAAAAGGCGATGGATGTTTCAATATCTTTGACCATAATGCCTGTATGGTCGATTCTTTTGGCTGTCATGGTTTTCCCCCTGTTTTGAATTTTTCGGGACAATGCGGTGTTGATCATGTTTTATGGTACGATAAGAGAAAGCAAAACGAAAGAGGAATGCACAATGAAGCTACTTACAGTGAAAGATACATTTGCCGGAAAGCTGAAAAAAGGATTCCCCCTGATTGAAAAAGACGCTCTGTCCGGAAGCTCGGCTCATTTAACAGAGGGCGATCTTTTTGATGTGACATCCGAGAAGGGTGAGTTTATCGGAAAAGGCTATTACGGTTTGCAGAATAAAGGAGTCGGCTGGGTGCTGTCCCGCGCGAGAGATGAACGGATCGACGGACGTTTCTTTATGGACAAGCTGAAAAAAGCGGCTGAAGCGAGAGCCCATCTGTTTAAGGCACCCGACACGACGGCGTTCCGGCTGTTCAACGGTGAGGGCGACGGCATCGGCGGCGTCACGATTGACTTTTATGACGGTTATCTGCTGATTCAATGGTACAGTAAAGGCATTTACGCTTATAAGGACAGCATGATTGAGGCGATTGACGGACTGGAGCTTTCTTATAAAGCGATCTACGAAAAGAAACGATTCGATACGGCCGGGCAATACGTGGAAGACGACGATTTTGTCAAAGGCGAAAGAGGAGATTTTCCGGTCATTGTTCAAGAAAACGGCATACGGTACGCAGTGGATTTAAACGACGGGGCGATGACGGGCATTTTCTTAGACCAGCGTCATGTGCGGAAAGCGATTCGGGACAAGTATGCAAACGGCAGACGGGTGCTGAATACGTTCTCTTATACGGGGGCATTTTCCGTTGCGGCGGCGCTTGGAGGAGCTGAGAAAACGACCAGCGTCGATGTCGCCAACCGCAGTCTCGCAAAAACGATTGAACAGTTCAGCGCCAACGGAATTGATTATGAGGCGCATGACATTAAAGTCATGGATGTTTTCAAATACTTCGGCTATGCGGAGAAAAAAGGGCTGGAGTTTGACCTCATCATCCTTGATCCGCCTTCTTTCGCCCGCACAAAAAAACGGACGTTCAGCGCGGCGAAAGATTATAAAAATCTGCTGAAGGAAACGATCGCCATCACCGCAAAAAACGGCATCATCGTCGCTTCGACAAACAGCAGCGCCTTCAATATGAAGAAATTTAAAGGCTTTATAGAGACCGCCTTTAAAGAAACAAATGAGCGTTACGACATTTTGGAAGAATACACGCTTCCGGAAGATTTCAAAACGATTCCCGCGTTTAAAGAAGGGAACTATTTGAAGGTTGTTTTCTTGCGGAAAAAATAGAATGACCATTTATAGCGATGAAAGAGGGGAAAAGAAAACCCTCTTTCATCGCGTTAATACGGGATAAAATAATCTTCACATCTTAAAGAAACAACCCGCTATTACTTAGTATCTCATCTGTGCTAAGTAAAGTGGCCTCACTAATCCCCACATTGTTGGCTTTCATGAAGGATTGCACCGCTTGGTAGCCAACCGCATAACCTGCAAACGGTGATAAGCCGACAGGCTGATAACCTTGTTCGGCTGCAAAGGTGTCGCCAAACATGTAACTGCTGACCTCAGCAAATCCTTTCACATTTAATGAGTCTTTGATGATTTCTTTTGAGTATTCTAAGTCTTCTTTTTCAAAAGAAGTAACCCAGGGACCTAACAGAGCTTCTCCGTAAAGTTCTTTGGCAAACGATTCTGCCAACCCCTCTATAATTAAGTAATCACCAACCGTTACGTTCCCATAATCCCAATTGAAATACGAAAAACGAATATTATGATGAAATTCGTGTGCGATTACAGCAGGCAGTCTCGGTATGTTATATGAATTGGGGAATATTGAAACTTGAATAAATCCCGGAATTCCTCCGAATCCACAATACCCTCTATGTAACTCAAGCTTTTTTTGATTGGCCAGATACATCCCAAACCTTATTTCATCAGCATTTATTTTTAAGCGGTTTTGCTGGATAAATTCTACACAATGAGTTAAAGTGCCATATGCAATTTGAAGAGCTTGAATTTCTTTTAGTTTCTCCAATGCTTTTCTTCCGGTTTCCGTATCAAATATGCTCAGATAGCCCAGCATATTTGCAGCCATGATTACATCATATCCGTTAGGCTGCTTTGCCTTTAAGGGAACATTCATCTTTTTCCACATATCTTCAAAAGGTTTCATCATTGAATACCGATAATAATCTTCTCTATTTTCAATCATTGAAAATAACGTTTCGTATTGCCTGATTGTATCCTCGATAATGATTTTAATGGGTACCACCCTTTTTTTGATGATCTATATAAATTGTAATGGCGTCACTCATGAGCTTCGCCAACCCTTCACCATACTGGTCGATGTTCTTAGTGAAGCGTTTATCTTCAATATAGAGTTGACCTAATCCGTAAAAGGCATCAAAAGAATATTCACCAAAATTTTCATTGAGAAAATCAAACCACTCTTTGATAGCTGTTTGTACGTCTGGGGACTTGGGAGATTGGTTAATAAGGAGTGCAAATTTATTGAACATTGCAGTCCACTTATCAGATAAATCTTTTTGCTCACCATCAGTCATGTTTTTCAATCTAATATTTACCTTATCGACAGGTTGATCACCCCACCGTTTGCGAGCTTCTTGTTCATAAAGATTATGATTGAAGTTCATTCCCTCAAACCGCTCTTTGTTCGTCATGCAAATCTCTCCCATCATATGTTTGATTGATTTATCGATGGTTTCAATCATTTTATCGACTCTATTCCGTTTCTCAATCAACATTTTCTTTTGTAAAATTAATGCCTCCCTTCGGTTAAATGAAGGACTATTAATGATTTCTTTAATCTCTTTTAAGGGGAAATCGAGCTCCTTGAAAAATAGTATCTGCTGCAGCTGTTCAAGATTCTCTTCAGAATAAAGCCGATAACCGGAATCGGTCGTTTCCTGAGGAGTCAATAATCCAATTTGATCGTAATGATGGAGAGTACGTATGCTTACTCCAATCAGTTCAGCTACTTCTTTTACTTTCATACCCATCACGTTTGCCGCCTCCTTAATGGCTACTCTAAAGTATTACGCAACGTAAGAGTCAATAGTTGGTTAAAGATTTTTTGTATATAAAGGGAGAACATATGAGGATTTCATTGCTGAAATTAAAGAAAAAAAGCCGGGCGTGAAGCTCCGGCTCTTTTCTATTCAATAATGTTCTGCACCCGGCCGATTCGCCCGTCTTCAAGGCGGACCTTAATGCCGCGCGGGTGGAAGCTTGAGTTCGTCAAAATATCCTTCACGATTCCTCTTGTCAGCTTTCCTGAACGCTGATCGGCTTTCAGGACGATATCGACTTCAAGTCCTTTTCTGATGCTGCTTCGCTGCTGGCCGTTCATATGACACATCCGTTCTTCAGTCTTTTCACTTCATATCTTATCATATCGTGTTTTCGTCTTTTTATGAAGGACAGACAAATCAATCTGCGTGGCAAATAAAAAAAGACCGCTCTGTAAGGAGCAGCCTTTTATGACATAAACGAAAGCAAAATCGGGGCCGCGCACAGCGTCATAATTGCGGCGAGAATCATGGACACGCTTGAGATCGTTCCTGATACGGAGCTGAGCTCAAATGCTTTAGATGTTCCCGCTCCGTGCGCGCTAGTTCCGAGCAGCACGCCCCGGGCAATTTCGTTATCAATGCGGAAATAGCGGATGACCATCGGCCCGATGATCGTTCCCAATAAAGCCGTTAAAATGACGAAAACCGCTGTAACGGCCGGCATCCCGCCGATCATTTCTGAAACGTTCATGGCAATCGGCGTCGTCACGGATCGCGGCACGAGACTGTCGACTAAACTGCTGCCGAGATGGAACCATTTCGCGATAAAGGCCGTTGACAGAATGGCGATACATGAACCGACCGCTACGTTCAAAATAATTTCCACGGCGTATTTCTTTAAAATCGGGAAATATTTATAAAGCGGGATGGCGAACGCCACTGTTGCCGGCTGAAGCATATCGGTCAGCAGTCCGCCGCCGAGATTGTATGTCTGATACGGGACATTGACAAGAAGCAGCAGTACGACCAAAACAGCGGGCGTAATCAGAAGCGGCGACGTATACACCCGCGGAAAACGAATGTAGAGTTTTTTCGCGCCCAAATATACTAAGACAGTTAAGAATAAACTTATGATTCCGATGAACACGTTTGTTTTTTCTCCTTTCTTTTTGCTATCAGCTGTGTAAGCGTACCTGTTGAAACCATCACGACAAATGTGCTGATGACGACGACAAGTAAAATGCTTACGCCGAATTTAGACATAATATCTCCGTATTCAATCACTCCGACGGCAGACGGGATGAAAAACAGCAGCAGCTCACCGAGGAGCCATGCTGCGCCAAGCTCAATCCATTCAAGTTTGATAATCTTGAAATGCAATAATGTGAAAAGAATCACAATCCCGATTATACTGCCGGGAATATTTATATGAAGAGCCGCCGTGACCCAATTGATCAGACGCGCAAATATAAACAGCAGAGCGATTTGAATAACGGTAAGCAGCAATTTTTTCATAATGATGCCTCCCTTATATTTATATTGTACAGAAGGTTTTGCTATAGGTAAAATACATATAAAGAATAATGTGTATTCCTTTTGTCTATAGAAAGGATGAAATGTAATGGATATCCGGCACTTAACGTATTTTTTGGAAGTGGCCCGTTTGAAAAGCTTTACGAAGGCTTCACAGTCGCTGTATGTTTCACAGCCGACAATCTCAAAAATGATTAAAAACCTGGAGACGGAGCTCGGCATTAAGCTGTTTTACCGCAATGGCCGGCAAGTTGAACTGACTGACGCCGGGCAGAGCATGTATGTGCAGGCGCAGGAAATTACAAAGTCATTCCAAAACCTGACGTCAGAGCTGAACGATATTATGGAAGTGAAGAAAGGGCACGTCCGCATCGGTCTTCCGCCGATGATCGGGTCCGGCTTTTTCCCGAGAGTGCTCGGTGACTTTCGCGTCACATATCCCGATGTGACGTTTCAGCTTGTTGAGGACGGCTCTATTAAAGTGCAGCAAGGGGTGGAGGACGGCTCGCTTGATATCGGGGTCGTCGTGCTTCCCGCGAATGAAGAAATTTTTCATACGTTCACAATCGTCAAGGAAACCCTTATGCTCGTCGTCCATCCGTCACATCGGCTCGCTGACGAGAAAGAATGCAGTCTTCACGAATTGAAAGAAGAGCCGTTCATATTTTTCAGGGAGGATTTTGTCCTTCATAATCGAATTATGACGGAATGCGTGAAAGCCGGATTCAGGCCTCACGTCATTTATGAAACGTCACAGTGGGACTTTATCAGCGAAATGGTATCCGCCAATCTCGGTATCGGCCTCTTGCCGGAAAGAATCTGCCGCGGTCTTGATCCTGACAAAGTCAGAACCATTCCGCTCGTTCATCCGGTCATTCCGTGGCATTTAGCCATCATTTGGCGGAAAGACCGCTATATGTCCTTTGCCGCCAGAGCCTGGCTGGAGCATACGAAATCGTATTTATGGAATCCGAAAAAGAGAAAAAAGGATGATTAAGCATGGACGCACAAACCGCAGCTCAACACTTGAGTAAAGTGCGGGATCAAAACCCGCTCGTTCACAGTATTACCAATAATGTCGTTACGAACTTCACCGCTAACGGACTGCTCGCGCTCGGCGCATCGCCCGTTATGGCTTATGCAATTGAGGAGGCAGCCGACATGGCGAAAATCGCAGGAGCGCTCGTCCTGAATATAGGCACCCTCAATTCGGCGTCGGTTGAAGCTATGATCGCAGCCGGAAAATCGGCCAATGAAAACGGTGTTCCGGTCATTTTTGATCCGGTAGGCGCCGGCGCCACGCCGTTTCGGACGGCATCAGCCCGCAAGATCATACAGGAGGTCCGCTTGTCCGTCATTCGCGGAAATGCCGCGGAAATCGCCAATATTGCCGGCGCCCCTGATTGGAAGATAAAAGGCGTGGATGCGGGGGAAGCCGGAGGAGATGTGGTTCAGCTCGCTAAGACGGCTGCAAGCGGGCTGAAGACGGTCATTGCGATTACCGGAAAAACCGACGTCATCTCCGACGGCACCGACACATATGCCGTACATAACGGTGATAAACTGCTGACGAAGGTGACGGGGGCGGGATGCCTGCTGACGTCTGTCATCGGAGCCTTCTGCGCGGCGGGACAGGACGTTCTGCAAGCGGCCGTTTCAGCCGTTTCTGTATACGGAAGCGCCGCTCAGCTTGCCGCTCTGGACACCTCCCATAAGGGGCCGGGCAGCTTCCAGATTGAGCTTTTAAACAAGCTGGCAAGCATCTCAGAACAAGAAGCGGCCGAGCTTGCCGCAATTGAAAGGGTGACAGAAAAATGACGCGTATTTCTCGGGAAATGATGAAGGATATGTTATCGGTTTATTTTATTATGGGATCAAACAATACAAGCGCAGACCCCGTTTCCGTGGTGAAAAAAGCCATTGAGGGCGGCGCTACGCTTTTTCAATTTCGGGAAAAGGGGAGCGGTTCTTTAACAGGGGAGGAACGTGTCCTGTTCGCGAAGCAGGTACAGGATGTCTGCAGGCAGGCCGGGATTCCTTTCATCATTAATGATGATGTCGAATTGGCCTTGCGCCTTGAGGCGGACGGAGTGCATATCGGGCAGGATGACGCAGACGCCGAAGAAACGAGAGCGGCAATCGGCGATATGATACTCGGTGTGTCAGTACATAACGTCTCCGAGGTGAAGCGGGCGGAAGAAGCCGGAGCCGATTACGTCGGAATGGGCCCGGTCTATCCGACCGAAACAAAAAAAGATGCTGAAGCTGTGCAGGGCGTTACATTGATTGAAGAGGTGCGGCGTCAGGGCATCAGCATTCCGATTGTAGGAATCGGCGGCATTACGGCTGACAACGCGGCGCCCGTCATTGAAGCGGGTGCAGACGGCGTCAGCATGATCAGCGCCATCAGCCAAGCTGAAGATCCAAAAGCGGCAGCGCGGAAGTTTTCAGAGGAAATTCAGCGCTCCAAAGCAGGGCTGTCCCGATAGGGCGGCCCTTTTTCTGTGTGCGCAAAAAGGCAGTGACGGACTTGGAGAATATAAGCCGTATGTCAAGAACAGGGCAATCAGCTTGCAATATCGACCGGAACGTTTGACGGCTCTATCGCTTCTCTCAAAGTGACGCCTGAACCAATCACCGCCGGCGCCGAAGGCTTAAAAGCCCTCTATGAAACAGTGAAAAGCGCGCAGTGAGAGATCATTTCGACGTCACGGAAAAACTTGATGCGGAATTCAGCGAATTTGAAGGTTTGATGTCGAAATACAAAACGTGCGATCAATCTTATATGTCTTGTGATACATTAAGTACAGATCAAATCAGAGAGATAAGCACGAAGCTGACGGCTCTTTCTGAAACCATGTCGAAGATTGCCGATGTGCTTTAAAAGGAGTTAAGACGCAGCATGAGCGATGAACATAACAAGGAAAAACAGATCCACAGACGGGATGTCCTGAAGTGGGGCGCCGTCGCGGGCGCCGCCGTTGCTGTCGGAGCGAGCGGCCTCGGAGGACTCGCGCCGCTCTTCAAACCGGCGGCCACCGCTTCAAAGAAGAATGATGAAAAAAGGGATCGTGATCAAATCGTTCCTTTTTACGGGAAGCACCAAGCAGGAATCACAACGGCGCATCAGACGTATGTGTATTTTGCGGCGCTTGATGTCATGTCAAGCGACAAAGCCGATGTCATCTCCCTTTTCAAACAATGGACAAGCCTGACGCAGCTGCTGACTTCAGGCGTCGTCCCGTCGGGCGAACAGAAAAATAAATATATGCCTCCGCAGGATACCGGAGAGTCGCAGGATCTGGCACCGGCGAATTTGACCGTTACCTTCGGCTTCGGCCCCGGGTTTTTCGAGAAAGACGGGAAGGACCGCTTCGGACTGAAAGATAAAAAACCGAAGCACCTCGCCGATATTCCGCCGATGCCTAACGACAAGCTCGATAAGAAACAAGGCGGCGGTGATCTCGTCATACAAGTCTGCGCGGATAATGAACAAACGGCGTTTCACGCGGTGCGCAACCTGATGAAACAGGCATCGGGGGTGTGCGAAGTCCGCTTTCTCAATAAAGGTTTCTTAAGCGGCGGGAAAAACGGGGAAACACCGCGCAACCTCTTCGGATTCAAAGACGGCACCGGCAACCAAAGCACGAAGGATGAAAACCTGATGAATTCGATCGTTTGGGTTCAATCAGGAGAGCCGGACTGGATGACGGGCGGCACGTACATGGCGTTTAGGAAAATTAAGATGTTTTTAGATATATGGGACCGTTCATCCTTGAAGGAACAAGAGGACACGTTCGGGCGGGTGAAAAGCTCGGGCGCGCCTTTCGGACAAAAAAAGGAAACCGATCCCGTGAAGCTGAATCAAATTCCCGCCGACTCGCATGTCAGCGTGGCAAAATCAACCGGCAGACAGATTCTGCGCCGGGCATTTTCCTATACGGACGGGATTGATCCAAAGACGGGCTATGTTGACGCAGGCCTGCTGTTTATCTGCTTTCAAAAAGACCCGGACCGCCAATTTGTCCCGATGCTGAAGGCTTTGGCGGCAAAGGATGCGCTGAATGAATACACACAAACGATCGGCTCTTCCTTATTCGCCTGTCCCGGCGGCTGTAAAAAAGGAGAATATATCGCCCAAAGGCTGCTGGAATCGTGACACCTTCCATATGGAGGGTGTTTTTAAAAAAACACTTGTAACTATATGTGTTACAACTTAAAATGAAAAGGAAAGGAGACTTACAATGACACTGCAGATTAAAGTATATTCTGATTATGTATGTCCGTTTTGCTTTGTCGGCAAAGCGGCGTTTGAAGAAGCAATCAAGGACAAGGACGTACAGGTGGAATGGATGCCGTTTGAATTGCGTCCGAGCCCCTCGCCGAAACTTGATCCGGTGAATGATCCCGCCAAGCGGCAGATGTGGAAAAACTCCATTGAGCCGATGGCGCAGTCTTTAGGCGTTGAAATCACGTTCCCCCGTGTGTCACCGCATCCTTACACGGATTTGGCATTTGAAGGCTTTCATTTCGCAAAGGAACATGGGAAAGGAAGCGAATACCATACACGCGTTTTTCAGGCGTTCTTTCAAGAAGAACAAAATATCGGTGACGTTGGCGTGCTGACAAAGCTTGCGGAAGAAGCAGGACTTGACGGCGCTGCCTTCAAAGAGGCGCTTGAGACAAGAGCGTACAGACACGTACAGCAGGAAGCGCTCCGCCATGCTTATGAAGAAGCCGGCATTACGGCAGTGCCGACGTTTATCATCGGCGATGAGAGAATCCCTGGCGCGGCGCAAAAGGAAACCTTTGAACAAATCATTGAGCGGGAACTGAATAAACGTTAACCCGAAAAAAGCCCTCTCGATCAGCGAGAGGGCTTTGCCATATAGTGTTTGACAAATGTTTGTCTGTCCGCTTCATATGCCGCGGCGTCAAATGAGTCGCCGCAAAAATGAAGGCACCAAGGGTCTTTTTGGCAGGCGACGCCGACTTGATAGCCGTGTTTTTGAAATTCAAGCGACTGTGATGTGTCGTAAAAATGAAAGCCGCGAAACAAATCCTCCCGCCACTCCACGTCATATTGAGCCGCCATTAACAAGCCGTCAATGGCGTCAGCGGGCGTAAACAGGCCGTCTTCATCGCCGTGCTCAAAGTCCAGCGGGTGATAAGCATTCCCCCGGTATTCAATCACTTTTCCCATCCGCTGTCCGCTTTCCCACCAAATGCCGTTCGGCGGCAGGGTTTTGCAGCCGGCGACACCGAGAAGGCCGAGCTCCTGATGAGATTGAAAGATATGAAGCATGTCATGCAGGAAATGCTGATGAATGATAAAGGTATCCTGATGCAGATAAATTTTATATTTGGAGGGGTGTCTCAGCGCTTTGTTGTAGGACGAGGCCATGCTTGCTGAATCGTATATCGGCATGATATCAACGGAGTATGAAGGGGGGACGGTAAGCTGCATGATATGGCTCTTGCACCGGGAGTAGAGCGGCTCGTCATTCACACAGACGACAAACAGAAATGAATGTGAATCCATTACATGCTCCTCTCGGCCTCAATCACATATTGATACGCCGATGCTTCTGTCATAAAGTCATGCCTTATGCCAAGCTGTACGCATACTTCGTGCAATGCTGCGATGGCTTTGTGATAAGAGGGGTGATCAACGCGGATCGCCTCAATGCGTTTCACCTCATAGCCGGCGGCTTTAAATAATGAAAGCGTCTCTTCACGGGTAAAAAAACGCAGGTGGGTCTGATCCATTAATCCGGCGTCACTGTAAGTCCATTTGCCGGCTAAAAGCTCCAGCACCACTGAGATGTGGCCGACATTCGGTATGCATGCAAGCACCGTGCCGTCTTTTTTTACATAAGGACGAAGCTTTTTCAGCACGGACCACGGGTCGATAAGATGCTCAAGAACGTCTCCGAACAGCATGCAGTCGAATTGTTCTGATTCGTACGGAAGAATGGCGGATTCAATGTCGCCGCAAAGCACGTGGCTCAATTTGCTTTCCGCCTTTTTTGCGGCTTCGGGATACGCTTCAATGCCGTAAACCGTTATTCCGCGGTCTTCGATCGCCGCTCCTAAATTGCCTGTGCCGCAGCCGACATCAAGCACTGTCCGCCAGTTTTCGTCTATTTTGTTCAATAAATAAGGATTCAGGCCTTCGTAGTAGTTCTGTTGTTTTTCATCATAATAGGGATTCGTATCCATCTGTGTATCACCTCATAAATGGGCATATACACAAGATATGCAGCGGGGGGATCTCATATCACCATGTTTGGCTGTTCAATTGCGGAATGCGGACGGGAATGGTTGTCCGGTATACGGTTTGTTCTCTGATTCCCCTCTTATTGCGGCTGTTCCTTTGAAAACTCGGGTGCGGGCGGACTGTGGCAGGTCATATAGTAAAAGGATCCGCCTGTAATCTTACCGCTGGCGGATGGTGTTTTTCATTGGTGTTTTTTTCTTCACCGCTTTTTCAGTATTTAAGAAGCGCCTTACATCGTCAATGTGCAAACCCATGATTCTAGCCTCTTGAATTAACAATTGCCAATCTTGATCTATATCTTTCATTACATGAGTTTTCATAAGAACCTCCAATTGAAAAATTGATTTGCCCAGCTACAGCAGCCAATGTATAACAAATATCACACATAGTTGGCCGGTAATCCCAAATTGAAGATGAATTCACCTACCTATTCCCTAAGAAAATGACTGAAATAACCAAAATCCTTCAAGAATTCTTACGTATAATAATAAACAAATAAATACTGACTGGATAGTATGCAAATAAAAATAAATCATATGACCTATTAACATTTACCCTCAAAGCGTCGACTAGCATATTCTTTTTGCATAAAAAATACCGCAAAAGAATGATTCGGTGTAAGATAAAGTGAATGATCAAACAGCTGGGGTAAAAAATGAAAAAAAACAAATTTCAAATTAAGAGAGAAGAAACATTTGAAAGTTTTATTGACGCAGGCCTTCATCTCCTGATTGAAAGAGCTTACGATTCAGTCTCAATCGATGACATCAGTAAAGCGGCGGGTTTCAGCAAAGGCGCGTTTTACGTTCATTTTGAAAGCAAGGAAGATTTTCTGAAGCATTTGTTAGACAGGCGTCAGATTAAAAAAAGGATCATCACTGGCTATCTCGACGAATTAGAAAAGCAAACAGCGCGGCCGTTGACGCTTTGTGAAGCTGCGGCAAGCGCGGCCAGCCTGTTGATGCGGTTTGTAAACAGCAAGCCTGCCTGGAATGTTGTGTCTTTTGCCGTTCATATGCCTACTTACAAAGTCGTCAGTGAATATGAAGCTTATATCCGTCTTTATAAGTTATGGATAGAAGAAAGCACCATGTACATAAATTGGCTCAAATCGAGAAATTTAATAGAAGACCATATAGATACCGAGCATACCGCTAACATGATGTGCGCGCTCATCGACGGGATGATTAAGCAATCCAATGTGCTGGGAAGGCCGGTTACTTTCCGCAGCATGTTTGACGCGCTCTATGTTTTTGTCAGCGGCAGAAAATCAGGGTAACGTTCTTCTTGATTTGACAAAAGGTTTAGAAAAGTCTTTCGGAAAGCGAGGAACTGCCATGCGCTACAGAGAAATTATGATGTATATCATTATGGGGATATTCACGACCATCGTGAATATCGTCAGTTTTTACTTTCTGACGTCGGCATTTGAGATGGATTACAAGGCGGCGACCGTCGCTGCTTGGATTCTGTCCGTTCTATTTGCATATGTCACGAATAAACTGTATGTATTTCAGCAAAAGACCGCGGGGATGCGGAGTCTGATGAAAGAATTGACGGCCTTTTTCAGCGTGCGGGTATTGTCCCTCGCCATCGATCTCGCCATGATGATTCTTCTGGTCAGTCAATTTCATATGAACGAAACGTTGGCGAAAATCGCAGATAACGTCATTATCGTAGTCGTCAACTATGCGGCCAGCAAGTGGATCGTCTTCAGAAAAGCGAAAGAAGAGGGCGTGTCATAACGGTTTCTTTCCGCGCCCCGGGGGAAAGTGTAATGGTGAAAGGGGATGCGTATGAAGCACAAAATAAAGAAAGCGTTTGCTGATGTATTCGGGGAATCGGAGGACCTGCGCATTTTCTTTGCGCCCGGCAGAGTGAATCTCATCGGAGAGCATACGGATTATAACGGGGGCCACGTCTTTCCGTGCGCGCTGACGATCGGTACATATGCAGCCGTCCGGGAGAGAGGGGACAGGCTCGTCAGAATGTACTCTCATCAATTTAAGGAAGCGGGCATAAAGGAATGCACTCTCGATAATATCCGTTATCAAAAAGAGGACGGGTGGGCCAACTATCCGAAAGGGGTCATGGCGGAATGTCTCGGCAGCGGTTTTTCCCTTCCGCACGGCTTCGATATTGTGTTCTGGGGAAACATCCCGAACGGCGCGGGGCTGTCATCTTCGGCTTCGATTGAACTTGTTACGGCGGTCATTCTCAAGGAATGCCATGAGCTTGAGGCGGATATGCTCGACTTGGTGAAGCTCGCTCAGACGGCGGAAAATTCCTTTATCGGCGTCAGCTGCGGAATAATGGATCAATTCGCCATCGGAATGGGAAAGAAACATCATGCGATTCTGCTGAATTGCGGGACGCTCAGCTTTGAATATACAAAACTCGGGCTGTCGGGGCTGTCGATCGTTATTGCAAATACCAATAAAAAACGAACGCTTGCAGACTCAGGCTATAATACAAGGCTCAAGGAGTGCGGGGAAGCGCTTTGTGATCTTCAGAAACATCTTTCCGTTCAATCACTGGGAGAGCTGACCCCTTCCGCTTTTGACGCTCATGCGGAGCTGATTCAGAATGAAGTGAACAGACGCCGGGCGAAACACGCCGTCTATGAAAATCACCGCACAATAGAGGCCGCCGACATGTTCAGTAACAATCTGCTTTATCATATCGGTGAATTAATGAGGGATTCGCATCTCTCTTTACGCGATGACTACGAGGTGACGAGTCATGAGCTGGATACACTGGCTGAAGCGGCCTGGCGCCACGGCGGGGTGATCGGATCAAGGATGACGGGAGCCGGTTTCGGCGGCTGTACAGTCAATATCGTCAAGGACGATGCGGTTTCGGATTTTATTGAAACGGCAGGGGCCCGCTATGAGGAAAAGACAGGGAGAAAAGCTGACTTTTAAACGGCGGATGTCGGAGCCGGAGCGAGAGAACTAAAGGGGGATGACGATGGCAATTGAGCGGCACGTGGAACGTTTAATCCGGTACGGATTGCAAAAAGAGCTGATTTCATTTCTTGATATTGAATATACAAGAAACCGTTTATATGAAGCTTTGCATATCACCCATCCGGAGGTTCCAGAACAGAAAGAAAATGAATCGGCGGCACCATTGCCGGACATATTGGCCCCGATTTATGAATGGGCGGCAGAAACGGGCCGGATTTCAGCCGATACAGACACCTATCGCGACCTGCTGAGCGCGAAGATCATGGGCTGCTTTGCCCCGCAGCCGTCCGAGATTGTCCGTCGTTTTGAAGAAACAAAGGCGGTGCACGGACCGGAGCAGGCGACAAAGGCGTTTTACCGATTTTCAGAGGATGTGTATTATATCCGTTCGGACAGAATACAGCGGAATGCCGGGTGGACGGCTGAGACGGCTTACGGAAAGCTGGACATCACGATCAACCTTTCAAAACCGGAAAAAGATCCGAAAGCAATTGCCGCTGCCAAAGAGCAGCCTCAATCCGATTATCCGAGATGTGTTCTTTGTAAAGAAAATGTCGGGTACGAGGGGAGACCGGATCACCCGGCGCGTCAAAACCTTCGTGTCATTCCGGTCATTCTCGGCGATGAGCAGTGGTTTCTGCAATTTTCTCCGTATGTGTATTACCGGGAGCATTGCATCGTTTTGAAAGACCGGCACGAACCGATGAAGATCAGCAAAAAAACGTTTGACCGGCTGCTGTCGTTCGTCAGCCAGTATCCTCATTATTTTCTCGGTTCCAATGCTGATCTGCCGATTGTCGGCGGCAGTATTTTAAGCCACGACCATTTTCAGGGGGGCAATTATGAATTCCCGATGGCGCGGGCGGAGACAGAAAGCCGGTACAGGCTGCCTGACTATCCGAAAACGGTGCTGGGAATTGTGAAGTGGCCGATGTCGGTCATCCGCCTGCAAAGCGAGAGTGCGTCTGAGCTTTCCGGCGCGGCGGATGCCATCCTGCGGGCATGGCGCGGTTATTCCGATGAGGCGGCTGATCTCCTCGCCTGTTCAGGAGGAACACCGCACAATACAATTACGCCGATTGCCCGGCGGAGAAACGGTTTATTCGAATTAGATCTCGTCCTCAGAAATAACCGCACCTCTGATGAGCATCCGCTGGGAATTTTTCATCCCCACCAGGAAGTTCATCACCTGAAAAAAGAAAATATCGGACTGATTGAGGTAATGGGGCTTGCGATTCTGCCGGGCCGCCTTGAACAAGAAATGAAATACACGGCTGAAGCGCTGTGCTCACCGGACCCGGAAGCGGTCTTAACGGCAGACCCTTCTGCGGCAACGCATAAAGATTGGGCGCTCAGCGTGCTGCATAAGCGGAAGGTAACGAAAGAAAACGCGGAACAGATTTTGAAAGAGGAAATCGGCCATGCCTTTGCGCGGATACTGGAGCATGCCGGCGTCTTTAAACAGACAGAAGAAGGCAGAGCGGCTTTCCGGCGGTTTATCCGCCATTTGGGCGCTCTACCGGAAAAAAGCCCCATCCCATAAGGGACGAGGCTTTTTTTTATCCTCTGCTTCTGGCGATCAGGCTGAATAAGAATACCACGATCGCAGCTCCGATGATTGCCGGAATGATGGCAAAGCCGGCAAGGTGAGGACCCCATGTGCCGAGCAGTCCGTGCCCGATCCATGCGCCGATCAGACCGGCGATCATTGACCCGATGATTCCCCCGGGCATACTGCCTTTTACAAATAAACTTCCGATCCAGCCGATAATAATAGCGACAATCAGAGATACGATAAAACCCATAAATATCACTTCCTATTTTTTATTATTTATGCCTATATGTTTCCTTCGTTTTGTCCATATTAAACATATGAATGCGTTTTTTATAATGAACATATCAAGGCGCGTTCCGGTCTTTTTTTTCATAATGCGTTGCGTTAAAATGGAAACCGTGTGAAAAGGTGTGAGCAAAGGAAAAAATATTTCTTTTGTAGAATGTTTAACAAAATGAAACTTTTTGTTGACCAGCGTTTTTTATTATGGTAAACCTTTATTTGGTATTATTCGTTCTCACTATCTTTTTTCTCTATATATGCTAAATGATCTAAAACTTTTTATGTTTGATTTGCGCAAGTGGAAAAAGTTCATGCATTTTTTGACGATTTTGTGACATTAGGTCGAAAAAAAGATGAACTTTAGAAAAAAATAAAGCTAATAAGGGCAGATTTTGATAGCATAACAAGGTAGATAGAGAAAAGATTTTGAGAAAGTACATTTCAGATTCACTACATCAATAGGAAGGATGGTGATCTTCTTGTTCAGAGCATTTAAACCGTTACTTTTATTAGCGATGTTGGCTGTTGTTTTCGTACTGGGCGGATGCAGCGACATTTCCGTTTTAGATCCGAAAGGACCTGTAGCAGACCAGCAGAAAGATCTGATTCTCTTGTCAATCGGATTTATGCTGTTCATTGTCGGCGTCGTTTTCGTACTATTTACAATCATTTTAGTGAAATACCGCGACCGCAAAGGCAAAGACAGCGGAAATTACAAGCCCGAGATGCACGGCAACACGTTCTTAGAAGTAGTCTGGACAGTGATCCCAATTTTAATTGTTATTGCACTTTCTGTGCCTACCGTACAGACGATATATTCGTTAGAAAAAGCGCCTGAAGCGACAAAGGATAAAGAGCCTCTTGTTGTTTATGCTACTTCGGTAGACTGGAAATGGGTATTCAGCTACCCAGAGCAGGATATTGAGACGGTTAACTACCTGAACATTCCTGTAGACCGTCCGGTTTTATTTAAAATTTCTTCAGCCGATTCAATGGCATCGCTATGGATTCCTCAGCTTGGGGGACAAAAATACGCGATGGCGGGAATGCTGATGGATCAATACTTACAGGCTGACAAAGTGGGAACATATGAAGGCCGCAACGCGAACTTCACCGGCGAACACTTTGCCGACCAGAAATTCAACGTAAAAGCTGTTACGCAAAAAGACTTTAACAGCTGGGTGAAAAAAGCCCAAAGCGATTCTCCAAAGCTGACGAAAGAGAAGTATGACGAACTGATGCTTCCGGAGAATGTCGGTAAATTAACGTTCTCTTCTACACACTTAAAATACGTTGACCACGGCCAAGATGCCGAATATGCGATGGAGGCGCGCAAACGCCTTGGCTACAAAGCCGTATCACCGCACTCTAAAACAGATCCGTGGGAAAATGTAAAGAAAAACGAATTTAAAGTATCCGACGATAAACAAGATTGAAATTGAACAAGAAAGGAGGAAGCCCGAATGAAATTGAGATGGGATGAATTTTTTGTAACAGGTGACCCATTAATTCTGGGCGCACAAGTTTCCATTGCGCTTTCCACTATTGCTATCATCGTTGTACTCACATACTTCAAAAAGTGGAAGTGGCTCTGGTCTGAATGGCTTACGTCTGTAGACCATAAGAAACTTGGAATCATGTACATTATCTCTGCTGTTATCATGCTGTTCCGCGGCGGGGTCGACGGCTTGATGATGCGCGCCCAGTTAGCGCTTCCTAATAACAGTTTTTTAGACTCAAACCACTATAATGAGATCTTTACGACTCACGGTACGATCATGATTATCTTCATGGCGATGCCGTTTTTAATCGGTCTGATCAACGTTGTCGTACCTTTGCAGATCGGTGCGCGCGACGTAGCATTCCCTTACTTGAACAACCTGAGTTTCTGGACGTTCTTCGTAGGTGCGATGCTTTTCAATATTTCTTTTGTTATCGGAGGTTCTCCGAACGCAGGCTGGACGAGTTACATGCCGCTGGCAAGCAACGACATGAGTCCCGGGCCTGGTGAGAACTTCTACCTGCTCGGTCTTCAGATTGCCGGTATCGGTACGCTGATGACGGGTATCAACTTTATGGTGACGATCCTGAAAATGCGTACGAAAGGCATGACGCTGATGCGTATGCCGATGTTCACATGGACGACGCTGATTACAATGGTTATTATCGTATTCGCCTTCCCTGTTTTGACAGTGGCATTGGCGCTGTTATCATTTGACCGTTTGTTCGGCGCTCACTTTTTCACGCTGGAAGCCGGCGGTATGCCGATGCTTTGGGCTAACTTGTTCTGGATTTGGGGACACCCTGAAGTATATATCGTTATCTTACCGGCATTCGGTATTTTCTCTGAAATTATTTCAGCGTTTGCAAGAAAGCAGTTATTCGGTTACAAAGCGATGGTCGGCTCAATTATCGCCATTTCCGTCCTGAGTTTCCTAGTATGGACTCACCACTTCTTCACAATGGGGAACAGTGCGTCCGTTAACTCTTTCTTCTCGATTACAACGATGGCGATTTCGGTTCCGACCGGGGTTAAAATCTTTAACTGGCTCTTTACGATGTATAAAGGCCGGATCAGTTTTACAACACCGATGCTGTGGGCGCTTGCGTTCATCCCGAACTTCGTTGTCGGCGGGGTAACAGGGGTTATGCTTGCGATGGCTGCAGCCGATTATCAATACCATAATACGTACTTCCTCGTATCTCACTTCCACTATGTGCTGATCGCGGGTACGGTATTTGCATGTTTCGCAGGATTTATTTTCTGGTATCCGAAAATGTTCGGCCACAAGCTGAACGAAAGAATCGGAAAATGGTTCTTCTGGATCTTTATGATCGGATTTAATGTATGTTTCTTCCCTCAATACTTCTTGGGGCTGCAAGGTATGCCTCGCCGTATTTACACTTACGGACCGAATGACGGATGGACTGCATTAAACTTTATTTCAACTGTCGGAGCCTTCATGATGGGTGTCGGATTCTTAATCCTTTGCTACAACATCTACTACAGCTTCCGCTACTCTACTCGCGAGATCAGCGGAGATTCATGGGGCGTGGGACGTACGCTTGAGTGGGCGACTTCATCTGCGATTCCGCCGCATTACAACTTTGCGGTGCTTCCTGAAGTGAAATCTCAAGATGCGTACCTGCAATTGAAAGAAGACAAAACGGATATTCATCCGGAAAGCAAGTTCAAGAAAATCCATATGCCGCACAACTCCGGAAGACCGCTTATTATGTCAGTGGCGTTCGGTATTGCAGGCTTCGGACTTGTATTTGAATGGTTCTGGATGGGCATTGTCGGCTTGATCGGCATTCTGCTTTGCATGGTGCTTCGTTCATTTGAATATGACAATGGCTACTATATACCTGTTGAAGAAATAAAAGAGACGGAAAGAAAGATTTCCGAATAAAGGAGGCGTGATTTATGGAACATGCAGAACACGGCAATTCTAACGCGCCTATGGAATATCAATCTGAAACCGGCAGACTCAATATTCTCGGGTTTTGGATCTTTTTAGGGGCAGAGATTGTGTTGTTCTCAACACTATTTGCAACCTTCTTCGTTCTTCAAAGAAGAACAGCAGGAGGAGTCTTACCGGCTGAATTATTTGAAGTGAAGCTTGTCATGATCATGACATTCCTGCTTCTGATCAGCAGTTTCACCTGCGGGATCGCTGTTCATGAAATGCGTCGCGGAAGTTTAAAAGGCGTCGTCATTTGGACGATCATTACGCTTCTTCTTGGCGCGGGCTTCGTCGGATGTGAGCTTAACGAGTTCATCCACTATGTACATGAAGGAGCATCTCTCGGTACAAGTGCTTTCTGGTCTGGATTCTTCGTCCTTCTGGGAACGCACGGAACGCACGTAACGATCGGTATCTTCTGGATTGCCGGCATCTTACTGCAATTGAAGAAACGCGGATTAACGCCGCAGACGTCTTCAAAAATCTTTATCTCAAGTTTATACTGGCACTTCTTAGACGTTGTTTGGATCTTCATCTTTACAGGCGTCTATCTCATCGGATTGGGGGGACTATAATATGGCAAACAAATCTGCTGAACACAGCCACTTTCCGTGGAAGCATATCGTAGGTTTTGCGTTGTCTATTATTCTGACCCTGCTGGCCCTTTGGGTTGCAGTATATACGGAATTAAGCCCATCAGCAAAACTCTGGATCATTTTCGGATTCGCATTTATCCAAGCCGGTCTTCAGCTTCTCATGTTCATGCACATGACAGAAAGCGAAAACGGCGGAATTCAAGTCGGAAACACGCTCTTCGGATTTTTCGGAGCGATTGTTATCATCCTTGGTTCCATCTGGATCTTTGCGGCGCACTACCATCACGGTGACCATATGGATGGAAACCCTCCTGGCGGTGCAAAGCATCATTCCGAACATCAGGAATAAAAAGAAACCCTCTTCGTTCAGGCGAAGAGGGTTTTTTGTGCCTTTATTGGCTTCTTCTCCGGCGCAGGCGCGGAAGGCCGTAAATGATAAAGGCGGCGATATGGGCAACGATGACGTTGACGGAAAACAGGATGATCATAAGTGTGTGGCCGAGAGGGGATAGGCTGCTGGTTGCGTAAAAGTAGAAGAAAACCCACATGAGAATAATTGGCGGTATGGCCGAAAGAGCGACTTTTTTGTTATCCAGCCAGATAAAGAGGGGTGTTGCGCTTGCGACCAGTAAATAAGCAAAAAACATGTCCATCTTACATGTCTCCTTTCATTTTATGGGAGCGTTTCCAAAATGAAATACAGAGAATAAAATGTGTCTGTTTTGTGGTCGTTTTTTGAACATTTTGTTACAATTATTATACCATGTTTTCCAATTTTTGATACCGCTTTTTCGAGAAATGTATTGCAACTATTGCCTCATTTTTGGATAGGTACAAGAAACCGGAAAGGCCAAATACCCTGTCACATTTCCGGACAATGGAATGGCGCAGGCTATGAACCTTTGCTATGGTCAAAGAAACATGCACAGCAAGGGTGGTTTGAAGTGGACGTAAGGAAAGAAGATGTCACAGCGCCGGATGTCATTGCGCTTTTGCAGGATCATCTGAAGAGCATGACCATGCATTCTCCTCCGGAAAGTATACATGCGCTCAATGCGGACCGGCTGCGTCAGCCTGACGTTACGTTTTGGAGTGCGAGGGAAAACGGCATCCTGCTCGGCTGCGGTGCCTTAAAGGAGCTAAACAGCCGGCACGGTGAGATCAAATCAATGAAAACCTCTCGGCATCATGTCAGAAAAGGTGCAGCCAACCGGATCCTCCGCCATATGATTGAAGAAGCAAGGCGGCGGGGCTATCAGCGGATCAGCTTGGAAACCGGTTCTATGGAGGCTTTTCTCCCCGCCAGACGTCTGTATGAAAAAGCCGGGTTTCAATATTGTAATCCGTTTGCACATTATAAAGAGGACCCGAACAGCTTGTTTATGACGTTAAACATAGGCTGAAACCCCTTTTCTGACGAGAAGGGGTTTTTTATCGGAAAAGTTTCATCATGACCGAAACATTTCCTTTTCTGACACGTCATATGTCGTGTAGTCCCCAAACCGTAAAAAATAAAAAGGAAGCAACCTCATCATGTTTTCTTGAACGGTGTTCATGTATAATAAACAATAGTGACTTCCGATGAAAATGTAAGGCGGGATAGAATGAGTCGATATAAGAAACAGCAAAATCCCTATTATCAGGGGGATTTGATTTTTATATTTGGTGTGTTTTTAATAATTAGTGTTGCGGCGATTTATGCGGCCGGACAGTTCGGGCAGTACGGAAGTGATGCCTGGATAAGACAGATCGTCTTTTATGTCATCGGAGCCGGTCTCATGGTCAGTATCATGTATTTTGATTTAGAGCAGCTTGAAAAACTGAGTCTGTACGTGTTAATTGCCGGCGTGCTGTCGCTGCTCCTTTTGCGTGTGGCGCCGGAATCCATCGCGCCGATTAAAAACGGAGCGAAGAGCTGGTTTAAAATCGGCAGCTTCACTCTTCAACCTTCAGAGTTTACGAAAATAGGAATTATGATGATGGTCGCGTCCATTATATCGAAGGCGGGCCCGAAGGATCAAAGGTCACTTAGGGAAGATGTGAATCTGCTTTTGAAAATTGCGGCATGGACGGTTATTCCGATCGGGATGATCGTTTTGCAGGATGCCGGAACGGGTGCGATCTGTCTGTTTATCGTTATGGTGATGGTGTTTATGTCAGGTGTAAACTGGAAGCTGATCACCATTATCGGCGGTTCGGCCGCGCTTGTGCTTGGCCTTTTCTTAGTGCTGGTAATTGAATTTCCCCATGTGGCGAATTCAATCGGCATTGCGGATTATCAAATTAACCGGATTACATCGTGGATGTCTGACTCCAGTGCGGCAACGACTCAGGCAGAGAGCGATAAAAGCTGGCAGGTGGATCAGGCCGTTATGGCGATCGGATCGGGCGGCATTACCGGAAACGGCGTTCATAATCTGAAGGTGTATGTACCTGAGGGACAGACCGACTTTATCTTTGCGATTTTGGGTGAAAGTTTTGGATTTTTAGGCTGCGCCATTGCGGTTGTCATGTTTTTCTTTTTAATTTACAGACTTGTGGTGCTGATTGACCGCTTGCATGCGTTTAACCGATTTGGCGCGTTTTTTTGCGTAGGATTTACTGCACTTATCGTGATTCACACCTTCCAGAACATCGGGATGAATATCGGCATTATGCCGGTTACCGGTATTCCGCTGCTGTTTGTCAGCTATGGGGGGAGCTCGGTGCTTTCTACATTAATCAGCTTCGGGATCGTATATAACGCAAGTGTGCAGCTGACGAAATATAAAAGCTACTTGTTCAATTCTTAATGTGAGACGGCTCGTTTTTCGGGCTGTCTTTTTTTGTTTAGAGCATTTCGCTTTTGACATGATTCCCTTTCGGATATGATATAGAGAGAAGGAGGCTTTTATATGAACAATACCATTGAAACCATACTTAATCATCGGTCGATCCGATCATTTACTGACGAGCTTCTGACAGCAGAAGAGATAGATACATTAGTGAAAAGCGCCCAGGCGGCGTCAACGTCCAGTTACGTGCAGGCTTACTCCATCATCGGCGTAACTGATAAGGAGAAAAAGCGGAAGCTGGCGGCACTGGCCGGAAACCAGCCTTACGTCGAGAATAACGGGCACTTGTTTGTGTTTTGCGCTGATTTGTACCGCCATAAAAAACTTGCTGAGGAAAAAGGCGAAAACATTACCGAGCTTCTTGAGAATACGGAAATGTTTATGGTCAGCGTCATTGATGCCGCACTTGCCGCACAAAACGTAAGTGTTGCCGCGGAATCAATGGGACTTGGCATTTGTTATATCGGAGGCATTCGAAATGAACTTGATCAGGTGACGGAAGTGCTTGGAACGCCTGACCATGTGCTGCCGCTGTTCGGCTTGGTAGTCGGTCATCCCGCTCATCCGTCCGGTCAAAAGCCGCGCCTGCCGAAACAAGCCGTATATCATGAAAACACGTACGATACGAATGAAGAACACTTCCGCAGTTATATGAAGGAATATGATGAAACCATTTCCGCTTATTATGATAAACGGACAAACGGCAAGCGGGTTGAAACGTGGTCTGATCAAATCCTGCAGTTCATGAAACAAAAACCGAGAACCTATTTAAATCAATATGTAAAAGATAAAGGTTTTCAAAAGAATTAAGAAAAAACCTCTCCTGACGGGGAGAGGTTTTTATGTTTCACGTGTAACATATTTCGACAAAATGGAACAAGGTATATATATGTTTATCATCAGGGATGCTTATAAGCATACAGAAAGAAAAAACGGCTTAGCAGTGGTACGATGTTGATGAGGTGACAGTGATGATTTCATTAAGCATATTAGATCAATCTCCTGTATCAGAAGGGTCTTCTGCGGAAAATGCTCTGCGGAATACAGTAAGACTGGCGCAGGAGGCGGAAAAGCTCGGATATAAGAGGTTTTGGGTGTCAGAGCATCATTTTTCAGAGCGGTTGGCGGGTTCAAGCCCTGAAGTGCTGATCAGCCATATTGCGGCGAAAACGAATGAGATTCGTGTAGGCTCGGGCGGTGTCATGCTTCCGCATTACAGTGCATATAAGGTGGCGGAGAATTTCCGCGTGCTTGAAGGGTTGACGCCGGGCAGAATCGATCTCGGATTAGGGAGAGCGCCGGGCGGAATGCCGATCGCATCATGGGCGCTGAATGATGGCGGGAAGCGTAACGCTGATCAATATCCGCAGCAGCTTCGTGAGCTGGCGATGTATTTGCATGATGCAGCTGATGACAATCACCGTTTTCCGAATCTGACCGCATCACCCCTTATTAAGACGGCGCCGGAAGTCTGGCTTCTCGGTTCTTCGGGGGAAAGCGCGCTTCTGAGCGCAGAAATGGGAGCAGGCTATATGTTTGCCCATTTTATTAATGGTGAAGGCGGAGAAAGCACGACAGCACAATATAAGCGCAGATTTAAACCTTCCGCATTAGGAAAAGAACCAAAAACAGCCGTGGCGGTGTTTGTGCTGTGCGCGGACACGGAGGAGAAAGCGGAGGAACTCGCGGCCGTCATGGATTATACGCTGCTTGCGGGTGAACAGGGGATTCCGCTTCACGGCGTACCGTCTTACGAAACCGTCCGCGGCAATACGTACACACCGTATGAACAAAGACGAATTGCCGATAATCGGAATCGAATGATCATCGGAACGAAGCAACAAGTGAAAGAACAGATTCTGGCTCTCAGTAAAGCATACGGAACGGAAGAAGTGATGGCTGTAACCATTACTCATCATTTTGAAGATAAACTTCAGTCATACCGCCTGCTTCGAGAAGCTTTTGCCGAATGATCAGAAAGAAACCCTGCTGATGCTCCAGCAGGGTTGTTCGGTTATTCAATGATAAAAGGTTTTTCAGTCAGCACCTGGCTTGATTTCCCTTTGTTCGCGGCATAGGCCAGCATATAATATTCTCCTGCCGGCAGTGCGTTGTCACCATTGACTTTGCCGTTCCAGTCGAAATATTGATAGCCTTTATCCTGCTTTTTGTAGATGCCGGCTTGGCCGACAAAGTCAAGATTGCTGTCATATACAAGGAAGGCAAGCTCTTCGGCTCCCGCCGGAAGATAGGTTTCAATTTGGTAGGTTCCCTGCGTTGTGCCGTCCTGCACGTCGATTGACGTCACGCGCGGATAGTCCGGCTCTTTTACAATCAGCAGCGTCGGCACTTTTGCGACTGTTTTTCCGCCTTCACGCACTGTGACGGTTCCCTCATAGGTGCCCGCCTTTACTTTTTTGGCATTGACCTTTACTTTCGCATTGAACTTTCCGGTTTGATGAGCGGGGATCACGACCCGGTCTGTGCCCGAAACGGTAATGCCCGTGCCGTTGAAAGAGTACTCGAGCTGATATGATTTTCTGATGGACGATTGGTTTTCAATCGTAAAGGTTTCTTTTTTCGTTTCATTGCCTTTGTCTTTCATAAAAGTTCCGTAAGAATAACTTCCCGGGGCGACAAGGGAGTCTGCTTTGATCGCCTTCATGATTCTGATGCTTCCGGCGCCTTGCGCATTATGCGGGTATACGTCACCGTCCGCGTCCGTTAAGGTTTCGGCCGTGTTCATGAGAGCGGCTTTTATTTGTTCCGGGCTCCATTTCGGTTTGGCCTGCTTGATGACGGCAGCTGCGCCGGCTACATGCGGGGAAGCCATGCTCGTTCCCTGCTTCGATCCGTAGCCGTACGGGTCGGCCGGATCATGGGTCGGAATGGTGCTGACGATGTTTACGCCGGGAGCGGAGACGTCGGGTTTAATCATCCACGTGTCCATAACCGGACCGCGTGACGAAAAGTCTGCCATTTGTTCAGTGAGCGATTTAGCCACGGATAAATTGAATGTCGCTTTTGTGCCGCCCGCTTTTAATTGGCTGACGAGTTTTTCGCCGTCTTCTGATGAAAGCTTAATCGTCGGCACGGACATGCCCGGTACGTTGGCTTCAATTTCTCCCGGGGCATTGTTATACACAACCATACCGATCGCGCCCGCTTTTTTGGCGTTGTCTGCTTTATCCACAAAGGCGATGCTGCCCCGTTTGACGACAGCGACTTTTCCCATCAGATCTTTGCCTTCAAAATCCTTTTGCTCGCCGATACCCGCCTCTATGAGCTCTGTTTCTTTTTTATTCAGTGCTTTTATGTCATCTTCTTTGTTGTAGCCCATTACTTTCGCTGAGGAATAGGAACCGAAGGACACGGCGTACTCGTTCAGCGGCAGCTGGGTCGCTCCGACGGAGATGGCTTCTCTGGACGTTCCCGGAGAGCCGACGGTCCAATTGTTCGGCCCGCTGTTTCCGTTTGATGTAACGGCCGTGACGCCTTCTGACATCGCCCAGTCAAGCGCCGTGCTTGTCGCCCAGTCTGGGTTATTCACAGAATTGCCGAGAGAAAGGTTCATGACATCCGCTCCGTCCTGTACGGCGCGTTCGATGCCGGCGATGACGTTCTCCGTTGTTCCGCTTCCGCCCGGACCGAGCACACGGTAGGCAAGGAGTGTAGCATCCGGCGCGACGCCTTTGATCGTTCCGTTTGCCGCTACCGTGCCCGCGACATGGGTTCCGTGGTCAGTCGACGCGCCTCTCGGATCACCGGACGGCGTTTCTTCAGGATCGTAATCGTTATCCACAAAATCGTATCCTTTATATTGTCCGAAATTTTTCTTTAAGTCAGGGTGTTTATATTCGACACCGGTGTCAATAATGGCAACCTTGACGCCTTTACCCGTATAGCCGAGCTTCCACGCGTCATTTGCCCCTATATAAGGCGCGCTGTCATCCATCTGCGGAGACACGGCATCCTTAGATAGGGTGATGTCTTTATCTTTGAGCTGATCGGTATGATAGGTGACATTCGGATAAACCGCTTTGACATCCTGATCACTCAGCAGTTTGGGGATTTCATTTGCCGGGAGTTTCATGGAGAAGCCGGAAAACACTTGCTCATATTCCCTGTTGATTTTTCCGTGTTTAATGGTTTTGAGCGCTTTCTTTTTCACTTTTGCGCGTTCGCTTTTCAGCTGGCTTTTTGTCTGTGCTTTGCCGAGTTCCTTTGCTTCCGCCAGTGACTTTTCCTTCAGCTCCACGATGACTGTCGTTTGTTTGCTGGTGGTCATATCAATGTCACCGAACACCTCAGCCTTCTCAAGATCAGGAGTTTGCGGTTTTGAAGCCGGCGCAGCCTGTGAACTTGTGGATAAGGTAAAGGATAAGACAAAAGCCGGAAGCAGATAACGAATGATTCCTTTTTTCAATCGTGTTTCCCCCTTTTTCTTTATCTAAATTAGAAATCTAGTATATATTTCTTGAAAATTCAAAATAATCCTTGTGACATATGACTCATTTATGGAAATTGGTCTGTGAATAAGGAGGGAGTTATACACAGAATCCTGTGTATAACTGAATAAATTTGTGTATATATATTGTTGGGAACTAGTGTTCCTATACAAAATATAGATCGAGTTTGTGGATATGTGGATATACCCTGTGTTTAAGCTGTGCTTAACCAAGGGATAAGGTGTGTATAACTTTTTTATCGGCTTTTCCATTTTTCAGTTCATTTCCATCAGCTTTCAACAAAACTTCTGAAAACTAGTTTGTTTTTTCACTCATATTGTGACAAACAATTCGCCCGGCCGCGTCTATCATAGAGTCATAGGGTTGCTAGACCCGCTAGTTTTTAGCGGAGAAGGATCGGCCGCCTTTTCCGTTAAAGCGGAGAGAAAAACAGGCCTGCGAACAAGCTGTCTGTCAAAAAGAAGCGGAGGGATGATTTGCAATGAAACGTTTGCTAGTATCTTTACGGGTGTGGATGGTCTTTCTGATGAACTGGATGGCGCCGGGTAACGGAAGATATCCATTAGCCGCCGTGTACGGAAACCAAGCGGCTTATTATAAGAAAGCGAAGCGGACGGCTGGGGCTTTTTCGTTTGTGAGCCGTGTCCGATCGGCGGATTTGACCGATGAAACGAAATCGGCCCGCGGCAGGCTGGATAAAAACCGATGGATGCCTGTCCGCAAAGAATTGCCGAAACGGGAGCGCGCGGGTCCGACACCTTTACATCATATGAAAAAGAGGGTACAATCCCACTAAACATAAGAACGGGAGCGAACCTCTTGAGAATAGACAAAGTATTAAATAACAATGCGGCGTTAATAAAAGAAGACGGACGGGAAAAGATCGTAATGGGTCCCGGAATCGCTTTTCAAAAGAGAAAAAATGATGTGATTCAAAAACATAAAATTGAAAAAATATTTGTCGTGCACGACGAAAATGAAAAGTTCAAACAAGTGTTAGAAACGCTTCCCGAAGAGCATATAGAGGCGGCTGAAGATATCATCAGCCATGCGGAGGGAGAGCTTGCGGCACCTTTGAGCGATCACATCCACATTGCGCTGGCGGACCATTTATCCTTTGCGATCGAAAGGATTCAAAACGGCCTTCAGGTGCATAACCGATTGCTTCATGAAATTAAGGCGCTTTATAAAAAAGAATATGAGATCGGCCGCTGGGCGGTTGAACACGTGAAACAAACCCTCGGTATATCATTGCCTGATGATGAGGCGGGGTATATCGCGCTTCATATCCACACTGCCAAGGCGGATGCCAAAAGCATGTATTCGGCGATGAAGCATACAACCATGATCAAAGAAATGATCGAAAAGATCGAATCCTTTTTCGAACAGAAGGTGGATGAAGACAGTATTTCCTATCAGCGCCTCGTCACGCACTTACGGTATGCGGTCAGCCGGTTGGACTCAAATGAAGCACTCCATTCCATGGACGAGGAGATGCTTTATTTCATCCAAAAAAAGTATCCGTTTGCTTATCGGTGTGCGCTTGAGCTGGCGGCGTTTTTAAGAACTGAATATGATTTGGAACTGCCGGAATCCGAGGCCGGCTATATCACGCTGCATGTCCAGCGTCTGCAAAAAAACCCGGAATAACGCGTCTGTTTCGAGAAACAGACTTTTTTTTTGAAAACATATTGACGAAAGCGCTATCATGGAATAGAATGAAAGCGCATTAAAAAAACTGAATCCGGCGGGATTGTGACTGGTAATGCAGGCAAGACCTAAAATTTGCGTACATGAAAAAGGGATCATGCTGACCTTTTTCGTTGGCGAATTTTAGGTCTTTTTTGATTTTAGAAAGGGGGATACATCATGAATTATCAAGAAACGGCAAAACAGCTTATCAAACATATCGGAGGGGAATCAAATATCATCAGCGCGACACATTGCGCGACGCGGCTCAGGCTCGTCATTCAAGATGAACAGAAGATCAGCCAGGCCGGCATTGAAGAAATAGAAGGCGTAAAAGGGGCTTTCAGCAGCTCGGGGCAATATCAGATTATATTCGGCACCGGCCTCGTGAATAAAGTGTATGACGCTTTTTCAAAAGAAGCCGATTTGGGGCGGGAGGATCGTGAGACACATCAGGACGCAGCGAAAAAAAAGCTGAATCCGGCCGCAAGATTTGCGAAGACACTGTCTAACATATTCGTTCCCATCATTCCGGCTATCGTGGCAAGCGGACTTTTAATGGGGCTGCTCGGCATGATGAAGGCTTTTCACTGGGTGTCTGAACAATCATCGCTGTTTAAGCTTTTAGACATGTTTTCAAGCGCGGCGTTTATCTTCCTGCCCGTATTCATCGGGTTCAGCGCGGCGAAGGAATTTGGCGGTAATGCCTATCTCGGTGCCGTGCTCGGGGGAATTATGATCCATCCGGCGCTTTTGAATCCGTGGGGGCTTGCGGATGCATCACCTGATTTTATGCAGCTCTTCGGCTTCGACATTGCGCTGCTCGGCTACCAAGGGACGGTCATCCCCGTACTGTTAGCCGTTTACATTATGAGCAAAGTGGAAAAGGGCACGAGAAAAATTGTGCCTCACGCATTCGATTTATTGGTCACGCCGTTTGTCACGGTGATTGTCACAGGATTTATCACCTTTATCGCAATCGGTCCGCTTGGCAGGGCGATCGGATCAGGCATTACCGTCTCGCTGACATATGTGTATGATCATGCGGGCATTGTTGCCGGACTGCTTTTCGGCGGTCTTTATCCGCTTATTGTGCTTACCGGTGTGCATCACAGCTTTCATGCGATTGAGGCCGGCCTCATCGCTGATTTGGGCAGAAACTATATCCTTCCTATCTGGTCGATGGCGAATGTCGCTCAGGGTGCGGCGGGACTGGCTGTATTTTTCCTGACGAAAAAAGCGAAAATGAAAGAAATCGCTCTGCCTGCCGCATTTTCCGCTTTTCTCGGCGTAACCGAACCAGTCATTTTCGGTGTAAACCTAAGGTACCGCAAGCCGTTTATCGCGGGAATGATCGGCGGCGCGCTGGGAGGGGCCTATGTCGTGGTGACCGGTGTCGCCGCCAATGCCTACGGTCTGACCGGAATTCCGATGATTGCCATCACGGCTCCGCTCGGTTTAGGAAATCTTATAAACTATCTGATCGGAATGGGCATCGCCTCTGTCTCGGCGTTTATTGCCGCTTACATTATGGGAGCTAAAGAAAAGGAGGCCGTCAAATGAGGACACCGGATCAAGAGCTGCGCCTGCAGGCTGAGGAAGCAAAAAAGAAGCGGGGAGAAACAGCCGCGTCAGATCCATACCGCCAGAACTATCATATTATGCCGCCGGTCGGGCTTTTAAATGATCCGAACGGCGTGATCCAATGGAACGGCGTATATCACTTGTTTTTTCAATGGCAGCCATTTCATACGGGGCACGGCGCGAAATTTTGGGCGCATGTGACGACGAAGGATTTCGTTGAGTGGAAAGAGGAAGAAATCGCGCTTGCGCCGGGTGAGTGGTATGACAAAAACGGCTGTTATTCCGGAAGCGCCATCGAAAAAGACGGGCGGCTCTGCCTGATGTACACAGGCAATGTCCGTGACGGAGAAGGCAATCGGGAAACGTATCAATGCCTCGCCGTATCCGAAGACGGGATCGTATTTGAAAAAAAAGGAGTTGTCGCGCGTCTCCCGGAAGGCTATACCGCTCATTTCCGTGATCCGAAGGTTTGGAAGAAAGACGGAGCGTATTACATGGTGCTTGGCGCGCAGACAGAAAAGCTCACCGGAAGCGCTGTGTTGTTCACATCAGAGAACTTGACGGATTGGACGTTTCTCGGTGCGATTGCGGGGGCGGACTCCGGCGGTCTCGGGTCATTCGGTTATATGTGGGAATGCCCCGACTTGTTTTCCCTTGACGGAACCGACGTGCTGCTCGTATGTCCGCAGGGGCTTGAAGCCGACGGGATAGAATATCATAACAGCCACCAGGCGGGCTATTTCCTCGGCAGGCTGCATACAGAGCCGCCAGAATTTAAGCACGGTGCATTTACGGAGCTTGACAGAGGATTTGACTTTTACGCGGCGCAGACGCTGGAAGATGATAAGGGACGGAGAATTCTGTTCGCGTGGATGGGGGTTCCGGATCAGCATGAGGACAAACATCCGACACATGCGTATCACTGGATTCACTGCTTAACGATGCCGAGACAGCTGTCACTGTCCAACGGCAGAATCATACAGCGCCCGCTCCCGGAAATGAAATCGCGCCGCACGGATGAACAAAAGCGCCGGCTTCAATTGAATTGTTCGTCTGTAAGCCTCCCGGTGAAAGATGCGTCCCGGGCTGAAGTGCTGCTGGAAGACATCACTTGCGAATCCGGTTTTGAAATCTCAATTCGGGGCGCGGCTCGGTTTATATTTCATCAGGAAGAGGGGCTGGCTGTGCTGGAGCGCACCGCTTTCAGCGGAGAAGAAAAAGAAAAGAGAAGCTGCGCCATCAGCGAGGTGCATTCCGTGCAGCTCTTTCTGGATGCATCCTCGATTGAATTGTTTTTGAATGATGGAGAAGAGGTATTCAGCGCCAGATATTTTCCTTTCCCGGGAAATGATGACGTAACCGTCACTTCGGCAGGAAAAACGGAAATAAATGGATCAATTTGGACACTTTTGTAGAAAATCGTTCTTTTTTCTTATGTGAAACCTATGCCATCTGTGCTATTCTTCAAACGAAAGCCTATGATTCCAGGAATAAAAGGAGTTGTTTTCTCAGTTTTGAAAAATCAGAAGATGACGCCGAAATGTTTACTTGTCAAAGCCGCAGAGCAAGTGGAAGATAAGCGGGAAGAATATAAAGAAGTATTGCTTCAGCTGAATCGCATGCTCAAGAGAGCTGAGCCGCACAATGAATGGAGTGATCGGCTGATGCATACATATGAACAGATGAAGGAATATGCGCTGTTTGTGCAGTCTATTGAGATGTTTTTGCGGTCATCCGCGAAAAAAATGAAATAATCCCCCTCGGGTAATGAGGGGGATATTTATTTTATTTTCCGCTAAGACGCATCGCCGAATGTTTAGTCGGTCCGATGTATTGGTTCAGCGGGAAGGATTCTTTGATTGCCGCGGTGATAAATTCTTTTGCCGCGTAGATGGCTTCCTTCACTTCAGCGCCTTTGGCCAGTTCTGCCGTCACGGCGGCGGAGAATGTGCATCCGGCTCCGTGCGTGTAAGGTGTATCAATCATTTCGCTTTCTAATACTTCCGCGGTTTCTCCGTCATACAGCACGTCGATCGCTTTTTCATGTTTCAATTTGCCTCCGCCTGTAATCAATACATATTTCGCGCCGAGTTCGTGAATTTTCTTGGCCGCTTCTTTCATGTCTTCCACCGTTTTTAATTCATCCATACCGCTCAGCTGGCTTGCTTCAAACAGGTTTGGCGTGATGACGGTTGCCAGAGGCGCCAATTGGGTGCGAAGCGCTTCGGCATGCTCCGGATACAGCACTTCGTTCGCTCCTTTGCAGACCATGACAGGATCGATAACGACATTCTTCAGCTGTTTTTCTTTAATCGTTTTCGCCGCAAGCTCTATGATCTCCACGGTAGGGAGCATTCCCGTTTTCATGGCGTCTACGCCGATTCCGTCAACAATCGTCGCCAGCTGTGCGCGAATCGTATCGGCATCGATCGGAAATACTTGATGATCCCAGCTGTTCTCCGGGTCCATCGCTACGATCACGGTCAAAGCCGTCATTCCGTATACGTTTTTTTCTTGAAATGTTTTTAAATCGGCCTGAATTCCCGCGCCGCCGCTGGAATCAGAACCGGCAATAGTAAGTGCTTTGTGCATTGACATATCAATGGCCTCCATCAGTGTTTTATATCTCATTATAGTTAGATTTTCTCCCGATCACAATACGGAAGGCTTGGAGGAATGATTTGACAGCCGCGGGGGATGTGCGTACAATACCTACATAAGAATACTAGGTAAGGGTGAGAAAATAAATGCTCAACAGGGAGCTTGTAAAGGGAAGCACGGTCATTCTGGTGCTGACGCTGCTGAATGAACGGCCCATGTACGGGTATGAACTTGTGAAAGAAATGGAGAAAAGAAGCGGGAATGAACTGCAAATGAAGGAAGGCACGCTGTACCCATCGCTTCATAAGCTTGAACGCCAAAGCTATATTTCTTCTTACTGGGAAAAGCAGACCAAAGGGCCGGACCGAAAATATTACCGGATCACCGATGAAGGAAAAAACATTCTAGCCGAACGGACGAAGGAATGGAATCTGTTCTCTGCTCTGATGGACCGGATGCTGAAGCGGGGCGGGCAGAATGGATAAGGACCTTTATGTGCAGGAAATCAGAAAAGGGCTGGAAGGCAAGGCTGGAAGCCGTGAATTATTAAAAGAAATCGAAAGCCATATTCATCATGCCATTTGTGATCATCTGGAAAAAGGCAAAACCGAAAGCGAAGCGATGGCGCTTATTCTGCGGGAAGTGGGGACTCCGTCTGAGATTATCTCTGCTTTTCAAAAAGCTTCGGCGATGCCCGCGCGGACTTTTATGCTCTTTTATCTGTTCTGCAACTGCGGTCTTTTTGTGATGGGGGCGATGATTACGATGATGCACGCGTGGAGGATTCATCCCGCTGTTGACGCGCTGTGGAAAGGGATTTCCGTGTCAGTATGGCTGATTATGATCGGTTATGTGCTGTATTGGTTCCAAATCGGCTATCAAGCTGGAAAAGAGTTCGGGGCTGGCGGAAAAAAGCTTGCTGAGCGGACGGTATGGGCTTCAATGGTGCCGAATCTATGTTTTATGTTTGTCTTTTTGTTCAACCTGGTTCCGGCTGGGCTGTTTCCTTCGGCGGTCACACCGAGTTTTGCGGCAGTATGCGCCGTTGTGACGGTATGTTTTCCGTTTTGCGGAAAAATAGGTTTTTACGCAGGCAGGCAGAGACTTGCCTGATCTTTTTCACTATATACATAGGGAATCTATATAGGGGTGTTAAAATGAGATTAGGTTCGTGGATGTACGGCGCGTGCGCCCAAATAGCCGTAACCGTATTTGCCGTCTGCAGCTTGGTTCTTGCATTGCCCGTTGTGAGTCTTTTTATTATGGTTCTGAATGGGATGCAAGACGCTGTTTTTGTTGTTTTCAGTATTTTGCTTCTTCTATTATTTTATGCGCTGGGATGGATTTGGGCCGTTTCGTTTGCGCGTGAGTGGAAGGTGAAACTTTTCGAGCTGCAGATCAGTTCGCTCATTCCGCTGGCGGGTATATTATACTTGTACATTGACAGCGGGGCGAGTATACCGGAACTGATTCATGATTGGCATGAGGATGGATGTGCGCTTGTCCCGCCGGCTTTTGTCTGCTTGTGCACATGCTATGCGATGGTGTTGGTGCCTGTTTATCAATCAAAACTTTGGAACGCCATGGAGGCGGGCAGACTTAATGCCAAGGCGGTATGCACTGTTTGGGAAGACCTTCTGATCATTCTCGTTTTGCTGGCAGGCATGACCTGGATTTGTTTCTGAATGGGCCGAAATCAAAAATCCCCCCTGATCTCTCCGCCGCTTTATGTTTTAATAGAACATGAGAAAAAGCAGAAGGAGCGGATCATGAATATATCAATTGTCATAGTCACGTATAATCGGATTCCGGCTTTGTGTGAGCTGCTGGAGTCGATTTCCATGCAGACCATAAAGCCTTATGAAGTGATCATTGTAAATGATGCCGGGGAATCGGCCGAACAAGCGAAGCAGCTGTACAGCGATCTGCCGATTCAGATTATTGATTTAGAACAGAATGCCGGACATGTGGAAGCTCGGAACGCAGGTGTGAAAAAAGCGTCGGGTGATTGCATCATGCTGTGCGATGATGATGATTTCATTACGCCGGGCCATTTGGAAAGAATGGCGGCTGCACTTGCTGATGCGGATTTTGTCCATTCTGACGCGGAAATTGTGTCATTTGAAGAACGGGGCGGCACGAGATACCCGGTGTCACGAAAGCCTTTCGCCTATACGGCGGATTATGCGGATATGCGGGTATTTTCCACGTACGTTCCGTCAGGCAGCATGTACAGACGTTCTCTGCATGACACGTTAGGGTATTTTGATCCGGATGTCCATAATTATTGGGACTGGGACTTTTATTTGCGCGCCGCGAAACAGCACCGTGTGAAGCGTGTTCCTTGCGCGAGCGTCATATATGCGTTTTTTGAGGGAGGCGGCAATCAGTCCGCGGATCTCGGGGGCAAACGGAAGCGGTACTTAGACCGATTAAGCGAAAAGCACGGGCTTGGGGAGCTCCCGACGAAAAACTTCGCGGTTCTTCTTGAAGAGCCGGACATGAAGAGGCGGGAGGCGCCGACTGACATTGTGTGGGACGGAAAGCCCGTCCATTCAAGACTGCACAGTTCATAAGGGGGACGGACAGTTTGAAACAGCTTTTAAAAGACAGCTGGTGGAATCAGCTGAAAGATGAATTTGACAAACCGTATTATCAAGAGCTGAGAGAAATGCTGAAACAAGAATACAGCAGCCAAACGATTTATCCTGACAGCCATGATATTTTTAACGCCTTGCATTATACGCCCTATGAGGATGTAAAAGCGGTCATTCTCGGACAGGACCCGTATCACGGGCCAGGACAGGCGCACGGGCTTAGTTTTTCCGTTCAGCCCGGGGTCAGACAGCCGCCGTCTTTGAAAAATATTTTCATAGAGCTTCAGGACGATATCGGCTGCTCCGTACCGAACCACGGATCGCTCGTCAGCTGGGCGAAGCAGGGAGTGCTTTTGTTAAACACAGTGCTTACGGTTCGCCGCGGTCAGGCCAATTCCCACAAAGGCAAGGGATGGGAGCGGCTCACTGACCGCATCATTGATGTGGTGAATGAAAGAGAGAAGCCGATTGTCTTTATCCTATGGGGGCGTCACGCGCAGATGAAAAAAGAGCGCATTGACACATCGAAACACATTATTATTGAATCGACTCATCCGAGCCCGTTTTCGGCAAGGAACGGTTTTTTCGGGAGCAGACCGTTTTCCCGTACAAACGCCGCCCTTGAAAAAATGGGGGAGCAGCCGATCGATTGGTGCATCCCCGACCTGCCGCAATAAACGGTTTTTTTGAGGCGCTTCCGCCCGGCGGTAAGCGCCTTTTTTGGCGTTCAGGGCGGTATGCCGTCAGAAAAAATAACAAACTCAATTCTGCGATTCGCTCAGAAATTTGATAAAATGCAGGAAGAAGACAAATTACTGCTGGAGGATTTACTCATGAACATACATATCTCTGCTTTGATTCAGAAGATGGAAGAAGAACTGAGGCAGGCGAAAACAGCGACCCGCACCGAGGAGGTCAAAATGCACGCGGCTGCCATCCGCTCTCTGTGTGATGTCGTGCTCGGCACTCAGACGCACGCCGCTCCGGCGCCTGTGCAGAATCCGATTCCGAAAGCGGCGCCGAAACCTTCCGCGTCTCCTTCGACAGACCCGCTGCTGCTTGAAAAAATGATGGGCAGCGCCGGGCTGAACCAATATCAGAAAAAAGCGAAAGACGAACGTGAGGAAGACGGAAACGGGGATTCCATTTTCGATTTTTAACAGGAGAGGTTGATTGACTTGAAACTGATACTCGGGGGTTTGCAATGGACGGCATTTATGATTGCGGCTGCGATTGTAGTTCCTGTCGCCATCGCACAATCATTTCACTTGAACCATGCCGATTCTGCCGCATTGATTCAGAGCACATTTTTTGTGCTTGGCGTCGCCGCGGTCATCCAATGTCTCCAGGGACATCGTCTGCCGATTAATGAAAGCCCGGCAGGCTTATGGTGGGGCGTATACACGATTTACGGCGGACTGACTGGCACGGTGTTCGCGACATTCGGCGAGACGCTGCGGGCGCTGCAGGGGGCGCTGTTATTAAGCGCTGTCTTTTTCTTTTTGTTCAGCCTTTTTAAAGTGATTGAACGGCTGGCCGTGCTGTTTACGCCGGTTGTGACCGGTGTGTATCTGCTGCTGTTGGTCATGCAGCTGAGTCAGCCGATTGTGAAAGGCCTTTTGGGCATCGGCTATTTAAAAAACAGCGTCGACGGCCTTGTATTCGGGCTCGCCATGGTTGTGACGGCGGCGATGTTCATCATGTCCCGATCGAATGTTACGTTCTTAAGACAGTATGCGATTCTCCTTTCGCTTGCCGGCGGATGGATCTTATTCGCCGTCTTCGGCGCTGCCAAACCGATTCAAATACCGGACCGCGTGATTCAGCTGCCGGCTCTTTTTCCGTTTGGAAAACCCGTGTTTGACAGCGGCCTGATTATTACATCACTCTTCATTACCGTGCTTTTGATTGTCAACATGCTCGCGAGCATCCGGGTTGTAGAAGCGGCGGTGAAAAAATTCGGCGGCACCGTCGGGAAGCGGCGTGAGCGTCCGGCTGGGTTTGCGGCTTCGATCAGCCACCTTTTGAGCGGACTGTCAGGGGGCATTGCGCCTGTGCCGATTTCAGGGGCGGCCGGTTTTATTGAGACGACGAAGCTTCCTTCGAAAAAGCCGTTTCTTTTGGGAAGTGTATTTGTCGTGATCATCAGTATGATCCCGCTATTTATGAATGCGTTTGCGAGTCTGCCCTCACCGGTCGGCTTTGCGGTAAACTTCGTCGTTTTCTCCACAATGGCGGGTCTTGCCTTTACGGAGTTTGACTCTTATGAGAAAGCGGAGCAAAAACGAATCCGCTCCATTATCGGTCTGGCGCTCCTGACGGGGGTCGGCGTAATGTTTGTGCCGGAGAGCGCGTTATCGGGGATGCATCCGATCCTGATTTCGCTCTTAAGCAACGGTCTTGTGCTCGGGACGCTGCTGGCGATAGCGATTGACCGAATCCAGCTTATCAAAAAGAAAAAATCCGACAATCTCGTGTCATCGGACGGCGGACGTTGAATTTTGCCGATGTTGGGTTATGATTGAATTGGAAACTTTAACGAAAAGGCGGGAGAAAAATAGATGAAAGTGTTTATTATTCTTGGTGCGATTAACGCTTTATTGGCCGTGGCGCTGGGCGCTTTCGGCGCGCATGGGCTTGAAGGGAAAATCCCCGATAAATATTTGCAGGTGTGGCACACAGGCGTGCAATATCATATGTATCACGCGCTCGGTCTTCTGGCTGTCGCGTTTTTGGCCGAAAAGCTTTCTGGCGCAGGCAGTGTTTCTGTTGCGGGCTGGCTGATGTTTGCGGGCATCGTTCTGTTTTCAGGAAGCCTGTACGTATTGAGCGTGACGCAGATTTCCATTCTCGGCGCGATTACACCGCTCGGCGGCGTGGCGTTTATCATCTCTTGGATTATGATTATCGTCGCGGCCGTCAAATATTTATAAAGAAAAAAAGCCAATCCTCTGTCAAGTGAGCGATTGGCTTTTTGATTTATCTCGGAGAATAAGAAGACATGGAGTACGGATAAGTATAAGCGATTTCCTCATCAAACGTGATGTAATCAAGGTAAATGGTCAGAAGCAGATAGCGGGTGCCCGTTTTCGGATCGCTGATGATGATATGGTCACGTCCCGCCGCCTGAATCACACCGCGGAAAATCTTTGAATTCCATTCTTTGCTGTTTTCAAATGTCATATAAATCGTCGCCGTTTTGCCCCGGTTCAACCGCAGAATATTTTCAATGTATGACTCTTCAATCGGCAGCATGCCGGGAACGTTTTGTGACGATGATGGGCCTGACGGAATCTGAAAGCTGCCGCCGCCCTGCTGCTGCGGCTGGCCGGGGAACCCCCCGCCGAAGCTCTGCTGGCCTTGCTGCATCGGCATTGTCATTTGCTGCTGCATCGGCATCATTTGTGATCCTTGGCCCTGAGGCTGCGGATAAGGATTAGGCCCGAGCTGCGGCTGGTATCCTTGCATATCCATTCCCATTCCCATCCCCTGCATTTGCTGATATTGATTCTTTTTCGGTTTCATATTGTTCCTCCTTTGATGAAAACCTCTTGATGCTGAAACCTCCTGACAAGTATCAGACAGCCGACAGAGCGGCTGCTGTTTTTATCTATTCCACCATATGAGCCCAAAGAAAGATTTATGCGAAAAAAGAAAATGCGCTCCAATGAGTCCGGACATCAGAGCCAGCTTTTTTTGTGCGCGCAATGCTGACTTTTCACATAATAGTCTGTATTCCTAGCGCATCTTCCGCATAAGGAACATATGATAGCGGTAGTTTCAGGTGCGAAAAGGGGGTGACGAGTTGCCTAAAGTGTCAGTGATCATGACGAGCTATAACAAAAGTGACTATGTGGCCCGCTCTATTAAAAGTATTCTGTCTCAGACGTTTACGGACTTTGAGCTGTTCATTATGGATGACAACTCAAATGAAGCGACATTGGCGGAAATACGTCCTTTTCTCACGGATGACCGCGTCCGGTTTTATCAAAGCGATGTATCGGGCGTCAAAGAAAGAACGGAAAAAACACGCTACGCCGCCTTGATTAATCAGGCAATAGAAATGGCGGAGGGCGAGTACGTGACGTATGCGACCGACGACAACACGTATGTGCCGGAACGGCTTGAGAAAATGGTGAAAGAGCTTGATGAAGACCCGGAAAAAGCCGTCGTGTATTCAAGTTCCAAAACCTATCATCTGAATCAGCGGAAAGAGACGGTGAAGGAGACGGCCAGGCCCGCCGAACGGATCGTGTGGAACGCGCCGTGCGCCATTGACCATTGTTCGGTCATGCACAGGTTTTCCGTGCTGGAACAGGTCAAATCGGCATTCGGTTCCTATTGGGATGAAAGCCCGGCGTTTTACCGGATCGGTGACGCCCGTTTCTTCTGGAGAGTAAATCATTTTTATCCGTTTTACCCGATTTCTGAGGAGCTTGATATCAATTATATTACCGATCAATCCATTCATTATCAGCTTTTCGCGGCGGAGAAAAACGAGTTTGTGAACAGCCTTCCGCAGCAGACCACGTGCCGGGAGCTGAGGGAATCATTAAAAAAGCTTGGAAAGGGGTGAGGGCTTGTCGGCATACTTAGCGAACTATTGGGTGCTGTACCGGCAGTATATTGACCTTTTTCAGTCACTTCGCTACAAAGACATCCCGCTCGTATTGATCAGTAATTTTTATCAATATATCAGTCCGGCGCTTCGGGAGAGCATGGAGCAGAACCCAGAGCTTTTCGGTCCGGCTGATCACCATATTCCTGAAGCCGGTATACAGCCATATTATGATCAAAAAAGGCAAAACATTAAGAAAACAGATGAGAAACCGGTAAACGGAAAAGTCATTCTGCATTTCGATCATCTTCGGTTCACCGAGGGAAACTACCGGCAGTTTGACCCGGCAAAAACAGCAGTACTGGCCAGATGGAGTCTGCCTGACCATTACGGGCTGCCCGTTATCTGCAAATTGGAGCTGACGGGAATGGGGCAAAAAGGGAACCCCGTCCCTTATATTGAAAAAGCCCATTCCATTCTGAAAGAGCTTCACAGCCATCCCGCTTTCGGAAACAGAGAATTTCAGGAACGTTTGTATAAAGACATCCCGTTATTTATTGAAGCGATTGACGCTGTTGATATTTTGTTTACGGCCGAAAAGATTTCCGCCGTTGTAGTCGGCACGACGGAGGATATTTACAGCCGTGTGCTGGCGCTGATGTCCGCGAAAAAAAACGCCGTCAGCATCTGTCTGCAGCACGGAGCGCTCATGGGAGATGAAGCGTTTCTGCCCGTATTTACGGACTATCAGGCCGTATTCGGGGCTTATGAAGCGGAGTGGTATAAAGCAAAAGGCTGCAGGGATGAACAAATCATCATCACGGGGCATCCCCGTTTCGACGAGATTTTCTCAAGAGAGCCGATAGATCAAGACACGTTTTACCGCAAACTTTCTTTTCTCCCGTCACAGCGGACGGTGCTGATCGCCACGCAGCCGTTTTCTGATGAATTTTATACGGGAGTGCTTGAAGAGCTTGCCGGCCAAAAGAACATGCAGCTCATTATTAAACCGCATCCGTGGGAAATCGGCAAAAACAAGCTGGATGCTTACAATCAGGTGCTGCGGAAATATAAAGCAGGCAAAATCATCAAAAAAGAGATGGAGCTGTATGATATTCTCCCGTATGTTGACGCTGCGGTGACACAGACATCAACGGTCGGTCTTGAAGCGATGCTGTTTCAAAAGCCCGTGCTGATCGGAAAATCAGCGGGAACCCGCAGATACCCTTATTATCATTCACTTGGAGAATTTGTTTTTGAGGACCCGCAGGCACTTGCTCAGGAATTAATCCGGATATGCGAAAGCCCCGCAGAATATCAAAAAGCGGAACAGGCGCGCCGTGCTTTTGTCGCCGCGAACTACCCGGTTCAGGATTCGCTTGCCGCTTTATGCCAAGTGCTTCAGGAAAAAACCGGAGTCAGCTTCAGACGGGTTGACCCTTCATAAAAAAGATAGGAGCGCAAAGAAAATGGTGCAAAAAAGATCAGCTTTTCTTCCCTATTCATTGCCCATGATCGGGAAGGACGAAATTCAGGAGGTTATTGATACGCTTGAATCGGGCTGGCTTTCAAAGGGACCGAAAGTAGAGGCGTTTGAAAAAGCCTTTGCCGCCTGGACGGGGGCAAAGCACGCGATCGCGCTGAACTCATGTACCGCCGCTTTGTTTTTGGCCCTGAAAGCGAAAGGGATCGGTCCCGGCGACGAGGTCATCACGTCTGCCGTGACGTTCAGTTCAACGGCCAATACAATCGTGCACACAGGCGCCGTTCCGGTGTTTGTTGACATCGATCCGCTTACGCTGAATGCGGACCCTGAAAAAATTGAGGCGGCCGTCACCCCGCGGACAAAGGCGATTGTACCCGTTCATTTCGCCGGCCAGTCGTGTGATATGGATCAGATTCTGGCCATTGCCGAAAAGCATCAGTTATTTGTCTTAGAGGATGCCGCACATGCCGTGTATACCACGTATAAACAGAAAATGATCGGATCAATCGGCGATGCGACGGCATTCAGCTTCTACGCGACAAAAAACCTGGCAACCGGTGAAGGCGGCATGCTGACGACGGACGATGACGGACTTGCCGATCAGATCAAGGTGCTCAGCCTTCACGGCATGAGCAAAGGCGCGTGGAACCGCTATTCTTCAAACGGAAGCTGGTACTACGAGGTCGAAACGCCCGGCTATAAAATGAATATGTTTGATCTTCAGGCAGCGCTTGGGCTTCATCAGCTGAAACGGATTGACAGCATGCAGCAAAGAAGAGCCGACATTGCGAGCCGCTACCAGGACGCCTTCAGACACATGAAAGGGCTGACCATCCCGCATGTCAGTGATGACGGGCGGCATGCATGGCATCTGTATGTTCTTCAAATAGAGGAGCAGGAGGCCGGGGTCAGCCGGAGCGATCTGATTTCCGCTTTAAAAGACCAATATAATATCGGCACAAGTGTTCATTTTATTCCGGTTCCGTTCCATCCGTATTATCAAAAAACGTACGGGTATAAGGAGACTGACTTTCCGGCCGCTGCAGCGTATTATCACCGCACCGTGTCACTCCCTCTTTATCCGTCAATGACAGATGAAGACGTTGAATACGTCATTGCAGCCGTTACGGATATCGTCAAAGGGGCTGATTAGGTGTACAGACTGAGGGAAAATCTTGCGCAGGACATGATTCATACCTTCCTGCATCAGAAGGGCATTCAGCCGGAAGTCTATGAATCGTCGCTCTGTTTATTGGAAGAAAACAGCCTTCAAGGCGTAATTTTATATGAAAACTCTTCGTGGGAAAGTCAATTGTTCCGAAAAAATATCATCAATGTGAAGCTTGCAGCCGCAAACAGCGCCGGACAGCTTAAAAGGCTGTTTCAGGAATTTTACGCGGCAAGGCGGGCGGCAGGCACTGATTTTATATTTATTAAAATACCGGCTGAAGATATCGGCGCGATGCAGGTCGTTCAGCAGCTTCCGAACGCTTATTTTGTAGGGAGTCTTCTCAAGCTCGTCAGTCCGGTGCGTGTATATAACAGCACGCCGCCATTTGAGATTACAGAAGCCGGACCCGGCGACACGGAAGCGATCAGCCGGCTGGCCCGCGACGCCTTTACAAAAAGCAGGTATTACCAAGATCCCCGCCTCAGCTATGAAAGTGCAAACCGCCTGTTTGAAGAGTGGGCGCGGAATAACGCGGAAGGCAGAGCTTCGTTACAATTCGCCGCCACATATAAGGGAGAGACCGTGGGCTTTATTCAGGGGCTGTCTAAAGGCGATGAATTCGTCCTTGATCTGATGGCGGTAAAGCCGGGCTTTGAAGGGAAAGGAGCGGGATTCCATTTAGCGGCGCACATTATTGAACAATCATTGCGCTTTCAGCATAAGACTGTATCAGCGGGAACGCAGCTCCACAATGTAAGAGCCATCCGCCTGTATGAAAGAATGGGATTTAAAGCGGATGCGTCCTATTACTACTATCATGTGTGGCCCGGGAAGGAGGCGGACTGATGGCATCATGCCAAATCGGAACGAAGTCAATCGGCGAAGGTTCGCCCGTATTCATCATCGCCGAAGCCGGAATTAATCATGACGGAAAACTGAGCCAGGCGTTTGAATTGATAGATGCGGCCAGTGAGGCCGGCGCGGACGCGGTCAAGTTCCAAATGTTTCAGGCTGACAAAATGTATCAGAAAGACCCCGGCTTGTACAAAACCGCTGCGGGAAAAGACGTCTCGATATTTTCTTTAGTGCAATCAATGGAAATGCCCGCTGAGTGGATCGAACCGCTGCTTGAATATTGTAAGAAAAAAGGCGTGCTGTTTTTAAGCACGGTCTGTGACGAAGGCTCTGCCGACTTACTGTATGCGACTTCGCCTTCAGCCTTTAAAATCGCCTCCTACGAGCTGAACCATCTGCCGTTATTGAAATATGTCGCGGGGCTGAAGACCCCGATTATTTTTTCCACCGCGGGCGCTGATATTTCAGATATTCAGGAGGCTTATCAAACCATTACCGGCGAGGGGAACACAGAAATTGCGATCATGCATTGTGTAGCGAAATATCCCGCGCCGCCTGAATACAGCAATCTGAGCGTCATTCCCATGCTTGCCGCCGCATTCCCGGATGCAGTGATCGGTTTCTCCGATCACAGCGCCCATCCGTATGATGTGCCGTGCGCGGCGGTCAGGCTCGGAGCGAAACTGATTGAAAAGCATTTTACGATCGATAAAAACCTGCCCGGTGCTGATCACTCCTTCGCCCTCAATCCGGATGAATTAAAACAAATGGTTGCGGCGATCCGCTCAGTTGAAGCGGAGCTGCGGCAGGGGCATCACGCTTCGGTGCCGGAAGTGCTGTCGGGAAGCTCCCATAAAACCACGACACCGATTGAAGGAGATATCAGAAGGTTCGCTTACAGAGGCATTTTTTCAACAGCGCCGATTCAAAAAGGCGAATGTTTTACGGCGGAAAACCTTGCCGTCCTTCGTCCCGGCCAAAAACCGCAGGGGCTTCACCCGAGATATTTTGAACTTTTAACTGACGGGACGCGTGCGGTCAGGGATATCCCCGCTGACACGGGCATCACTTGGGATGACCTTTTGACGAAAGGCAGCCCATATGATGACTGACATTTTGTTTATCATTCAGGCGCGGATGGGAAGCGGGCGTCTTCCCGGTAAAGTGCTGAAACCGATCGGCGGGTATACGATTCTCGATATGATTGTCAAAAGGGTTCGGCAAAGCGCGTATTATGATCAATCGCGGGATAATCTGATCGTCGCCTCGTCTGACAGCAAGACCGACGACATTTTGTCTGCGCACTGCATCAGCGAGCACTACCGTGTGCACCGCGGCAGCGAGCAGCGCGTGCTTGACCGGTTTGCACAAGTCATCGAACGAGTAAAACCGGACATCGCAGTCAGACTGACGGGGGATAACCCGTTTGTCGACCCATCGCTGCTTGATTTTCTGATTCAATCGCATTTAGATCAGCACGCGGACTACACGTATATCTGCGGTACACCGCTTGGCATCGGCGGCGAGGCGGTAAACGCGCGACTTTTAACGGAGATCAATGCCGACAAAACGCTGGCGGACAAATACCAGGAACATGTCACGCTTTTAATAAGAGAATCTCCTGAGAGGTACCGGCTTCTCTTTCCTGAGCCCCCGCAGGAACTCCGGGCTCCTCACTTGCGGATGACCGTCGATACAGAAGAGGACTACAGGCTGGCCCGCGAGCTGTACGTAAAAGCGGGCTCGCGTCCTGATATTCCGGCAAGAGAATTGATCCATCTGCTGAATAGTGATCCGGAGCTCAGGGCCATTAATCAAATGATCCGGCAAAAAGAGGCTGATTAGCATGCGGGTTCTGATTTTCGCTGACGGGGGCCGTGACATCGGCATGGGGCACGCGGTCCGGATGAAGCTGCTTGCCGGTGCCATTAAGAACAATTGCTCAATAACGTTCTGCACAAATAAAGAGGCTTCTTCTTACCTGTCTTCTGATCAATGGGAAGTGATCATCAAGCCTGACAAGGGACAGAAGGAATTTATTGTCCGGGAAATAAACAGGCAGGCTCCTGACCTTCTCATTTTCGATCTGCTCGATATGCCGTGTGACTGGTTAGAGGAAGTCAAAAAGCATTCATCGGCACGCATCGTCTTATTTGAAGAAAAACGGGAACATGTCATTCATTTATGCGATGCCGTTATAAACGGCATTTACGGAGGGCTGAAAAGCCGGACGGTCCAAAAGGGCAGCGCCGCGGTATATGAAGGCCCGGATTATATGATTCTTCATCCGGGTTTTGAAAAAGCAAAGCAGCTCTATCAGCTGAATAAAGAATGCCGGACCATATTGGTTTCATTAGGAGGAAGCGACCCGAAGAAGCTTGTCTTTAAAGTGATGGAAGCATGCCGCCGCATCCCCGACATTCAGCGAAAACGAGTGATCATCGTCATGGGCGGCGCCGCGCCTCATGCTGACGACGTGCGCGCGCATCTTACACAAATGCCTTATGCCGAGCTGGTAAGGCAGACAAATGACATGGCCGCGCTTCTTTCGAGGGCTGATATGGCCGTCGTGTCCGGCGGGATCACTTTATATGAAACCATTTGTACAGGTGTGCCCTGCATCGTACTTTCTCAAGTGGAGCATCAAACTGAGACGGCGGAAAAATTCGCCGCACGGGGGGCCGCCGTTCATCTCGGCCTTGGTGAATGCATATCAGCGGACGTTCTCGCACGGCATATGTCTGACATGGCCGCTGATTATCCGATGCGGACCGGACTTCATCAAAACGGAAAGCCGCTGGTTGACGGCAGGGGCATCAAACGGGCGGCGGCGATTCTTTATGATTTGTGATAAAACCACACGTAAGGAAGTGTTCATGTGAAAGGTGTTATCTTAGCCGGAGGCACCGGCTCACGCCTTATGCCGCTGACAAAAGCGGTCAATAAGCATTTACTCCCTGTCGGTCCATATCCGATGATTTACTGGTCGATCATGAAGCTGGAAGAAGCGGGGATTACAGATATCTTGCTGATTACGCAAAAAGAATATATTCCTCAATTTCATAAACTTCTCGAAACCGGAGAAGAGCTCGGCGTCTCAATCACATATCAGGTTCAGCCAGCCGCATCCGGTATTTCCGACGGTTTATCATACGCAAAGCGGTTTACCGGGCGCGATCCGTTCGTTCTGCTTTTGGGAGATAATATTTTTGAAGATTCATTAAAACCTTATACGGAGCGTTTCGCAAAGCAGGGAAAAGGAGCGAAAGTGCTGCTGAAAGAAGTGGACGATCCGGAGCGCTTCGGCATCGCCGAAGTTGATGAGGAAAACAAACGGATCAAGTCGATCATTGAAAAGCCGGAGCAGCCGCCGACCAGACTATGCGTCACAGGGATCTACATGTACGACGCAGAAGTGTTTTCTTATATTGAACAAATTTCCCCTTCAAAACGCGGCGAACTGGAAATTACGGATGTCAATAATTTATACATTGAACACAGTGAGCTGACGTATGATGTGTTAACGGGCTGGTGGGTGGATGCGGGCACGCATGAATCGCTCTACCTCGCCGGAAGCCTGGCGCATCAGGCATTACAGAAAGGACAGGAGCATTAATCATGCCAAAATCATATTTAATTACAGGGGGCGCCGGATTTATCGGCCTTACCTTTACAAAGATGATGCTGAAAGAAACGGACGCGCAGATTACCGTCCTGGATAATCTCACGTATGCAAGCAGGCCGCTTGAAATAGAAGCCTTAAAAAAGAACGGCCGTTTCCGTTTTATCAAAGGTGACATTTCGGAAAAAGAGGACATTGACAAAGTCTTTTCCCAAATGTATGACGCTGTCATTCATTTTGCGGCTGAATCCCATGTGGACAGAAGCATAAATCAGGCAGAGCCGTTTATCACAACAAATGTGATGGGCACATACCGACTGGCGGACGCGGTGTTACAGGGAAAAGCCGGCAGGCTGATTCACATTTCCACAGATGAGGTGTACGGAGATTTGGCGCCGGATGATCCCGCTTTTACGGAGACGACGCCGCTTTCTCCGAACAATCCGTATTCCGCCAGTAAGGCAAGCTCAGACCTGCTCGTCATGTCTTATGTGAGAACCCATAAGCTTCCAGCCATCATTACGAGATGCAGCAACAATTACGGGCCGTACCAGCATCACGAGAAAATGATTCCGACCATTATCAGGCATGCCGTAAACGGCACGCCGGTTCCGCTGTACGGCGACGGGATGCAGATCAGAGACTGGCTGTTTGCCGAAGATCATTGCCGCGCCATTAAGCTCGTGCTGGAAAAAGGAAAACTCGGTGACATTTACAATATCGGCGGAGGAAATGAACGGACGAATAAAGAGCTTGCGTCATTTATCATGAAGGAGCTCGGTGTCGAGGAACGGTTTGCTCATGTCGAAGACAGAAAAGGGCATGACCGCCGTTACGCCATCAATGCTTCAAAGCTGAAAAATGAGCTGGGATGGCGGCAGGACGTCACATTTGAAGAAGGAATGAGAAGAACCATTCGCTGGTATACAGACAGCCAAGACTAATCGGAAAGAAGGGGATCCGATTGACGAAGGTATTAGTAACCGGAGCGGCCGGCCAGCTGGGGCGGGAGTTATGCCGCCAGCTGAAGCGGGAAGGGTATGAAGTGATCGCCTTGACAAAAGCGATGATGAACATATCCGACCAGCGTTCGGTGCGGCACTCGTTCAGCCATTACAAGCCGGATATCGTCGTCAATACGGCGGCATACACCTCCGTTGACAAATGTGAAACGGAGCTCGACAAAGCGTATTTAATAAACGGAATCGGCGCTTATTATGCCGCGCTTGAGGCTGAAAACACCGGTGCGAAATTCATTCACATCAGCACCGATTACGTCTTCAGCGGCAAAGGAACACGGCCATACCAGACCGATGATCCCGCAGATCCGGGCACGATTTACGGAAAAAGCAAAAAACTCGGCGAAGAACTGATCCGGTTAACGGGGAAAAACCACACCATTATCAGAACATCGTGGGTGTACGGCAGCGGCGGGCACAACTTTGTCAATACGATGCTGAAACTTGCGGATACACATGATCAGGTGCGTGTCGTTAACGATCAAGTCGGGGCGCCGACGTACACAAAGGATTTAGCCGAAACGGTGATCGGTCTGTTTGACAGGCCGCCGGGCTTATACCACGCCGCAAACAGCGGAGTGTGCAGCTGGTATGAATTTGCCAAGGCTATTTTTGAAGAAAGCGGCAGAACCGCCGCCGTGCTGCCCGTCACGACGGAGGAATACGGAAATGAGACGCCGCGCCCCGCTTACTCGGTGTTGAGTCTTGAGTCGATTGAACGGCAGGGGCTCGGCATGAGGCATTGGCGGGAAGCGCTGCATGATTATTTACAAAGGGAGGGACAGTGCAAGTGATCGAAGGCGTAAAAATCAAAAAACTGATCAAACACAGCGATGACCGGGGTTTTTTCTCAGAACTCGTCCGTGACGATGAACATCTCTTAGAGCGTTTCGGGCAGGCTTCCTGGTCCAAAAGCTATCCCGGCGTCATTAAAGCGTTTCACTATCATGAGAAACAGGATGACCTATGGTTTTTTCCGACGGGCCACGCCCAGGTCGTGCTGCATGACCTTCGCGAAGAGTCTGCAACCAAGGGAGAAACGGATGTCTACTACATGGGAGAAGACAATCCGATGCTCCTTCTCATTCCCAAAGGCGTCGCACACGGGTACAGAGTGCTGGGTGAAACCCCGCTGACCATTATTTATTTCACGACAATGTCCTACAATCCGGATCAGCCTGACGAAAAAAGAATCCCGTGGAATGATGACACCATCGGATTTGACTGGCAGACGGCTCACCGATAGCGCACAAGACGAAGACAGCGGATGTCTTCGTTTTTTGTGCTGATTCATCTCGTGAAAAATAAATGATAGAATATTCCAAAAAATAATTTACTTCCATGGATAAAGGTGGTAGATTATTCTCAGGAAAAGAGAAACCCAATTCGCGAATGGAACCATCAGACACGCTTTTCCGGCAGAGGACGCTCTGAATCCCATATGATCTGGAGGAATTCATGATGTTAAAAAGAAAATCATTTTCGGCCTTTCTCATCAGTGCTGCGGTATTTTCAGCTGTGTTCTTGCCATCTTTTCATGCGAACGCCCAATCTGCCGTTATTGAAGCGAAAACCGTCAATAGTACGAAAGAATACGCGACGTCTGATATTGAAGTCACATACAAGCCGAATGCGCTGCTTGCCGTCGGCGCCGTTGAATTTCAATTTCCTGACGGGTTCAACGCCACTGTGAGGGACTCTGTAAACGGAAGAACACTGAAAGAAACGCAAATTCTCAACTACGGAAAAACGGTCAGACTTCCGCTTACCCTTGACTTATTGGGCGCGTCTGAATACAATCTCGTCCTGGTGCGTAAAAACCTTCCGCGCGCGGGTGCGTATACAATTAAAGGCGATTACGTAAACGGTTTGGGGGCCGGCAGTCTTTATGCCGAAACAAAGCTGGTTATTGACCCGCGTTAATCCAGGATGAAAGAGGCTGACAACAGCCTCTTTTTTTTATACACAAAAACCTGGCATGAATCTTGCATATAAAAAGGGCGTAACGACAATGTGAAAGGGATTGATGGGTTTTGGTGTAAAAGCGCTTACATTTTGTTCTGCCGGTAATTGAAGCTTACACGTAAAATACGATGAGGTGATAAAACATGTCAGCCAACCCGCTTTCTAAAAGCAATCAGAAAGATGAAGAAAAAGAAGTTCTTAATTTGTTCTTGTCAACACAATCGATCATAAAAGAAGCCCTGCGCAAACTGGGCTATCCTGACAATATGTATGAACTGATGAAAGAGCCGATGCGGCTTTTAACCGTCCGCATCCCTGTCAAAATGGACAATGGCTCAGTACAGGTTTTCACGGGCTACCGCTCACAGCATAATGACGCAGTCGGCCCGACAAAAGGGGGCGTGCGGTTTCATCCGGAAGTCAGTGAAGAAGAGGTTAAGGCGCTTTCCATCTGGATGACTTTAAAATGCGGCATCACAAATCTTCCTTACGGGGGCGGAAAAGGCGGGATCATCTGTGATCCGCGGACGATGTCATTCGGAGAGCTGGAACGGCTGAGCCGCGGATATGTGCGTGCGATCAGCCAGATCGTCGGTCCGACAAAGGATATTCCGGCTCCCGACGTATATACCAACTCGCAGATTATGGCATGGATGATGGACGAATACAGCCGCCTGAGAGAATTTGATTCACCGGGATTCATTACGGGCAAACCGATCGTTCTCGGCGGTTCACAGGGGCGGGAGACGGCGACCGCGCAAGGCGTCACGATTTGTATTGAGGAAGCCGTTAAGAAAAAAGGAATTCCATTGGAAAATGCGCGGATCATCATTCAGGGGTTCGGAAATGCGGGGAGCTTTCTCGCTAAATTTATGCATGACGCCGGCGCCAAGGTGATCGGCATCTCAGACGCCCACGGCGCTTTGTATGACCCTGACGGCCTTGACATTGATTACCTGCTGGATAAGCGGGACAGCTTCGGCACGGTGACGAATCTCTTCTCGGATGTCATAACGAACCGGGAGCTGCTGGAAAAGGACTGTGATATTCTCGTGCCCGCCGCAATCTCCAATCAGATTACGGCTGAAAACGCCCATCACATTAAAGCCTCAATCATTGTGGAGGCGGCAAACGGCCCGACAACGATAGATGCCACGAAAATTCTGAATGAAAGAGGCGTGCTTCTCGTGCCGGATATTTTGGCAAGCGCCGGCGGCGTGACGGTGTCTTATTTTGAATGGGTGCAAAATAATCAAGGCTTTTACTGGTCTGAGGAGGAAGTCGCCGGAAAACTGCGCAGCGTCATGGTGAATTCGTTTGAATCCATTTATCAGACAGCGCATACTCACAAAGTCGATATGCGTTTAGCCGCCTATATGACGGGCATCAGAAAGTCGGCTGAAGCGGCCCGTTTCCGCGGCTGGGTATAAGTGTTATCCGCAAAGAGATTTTGCATCAGTTATATAGCGGATCGCAAAATTTCTTTGCGCTTTCAGATTACAGCTGACAGATTCGGACAAGCTTCGTCCGCTTTCGGCAAAAATTTTCTTGTTTTTATCACAAATTGCTATGCTGGTATGCTTCTTGCATCTTCATAAAGCGTGAGCACACATTACAAAATACGGGGAGGAATTCTAATGACAGTTTCATACGCACACGAACCATTTACAAATTTTCAGGAAGAGACAAATAAACAATCGTTTCAGGAAGCGCTGGCTTATGTGAATTCACAGCTCGGCAAGCATTATCCGCTTATCATCAACGGTGAAGCGATTGAAACGGATAAAAAGATCATTTCCGTCAATCCGGCAGATAAAAAAGAAGTGATCGGTTCTGTATCGGCCGCCGGAAAAGAACTTGCGGAAAAGGCCATGCAGGCTGCGCTGCAGGCATTTCAAACATGGAAAAAAGTACGGCCGGAACACCGCGCGAATGTGCTGTTTAAAGCGGCGGCGATCATCCGCAGAAGAAAGCACGAATTCTCCGCGTATCTAGTGAAAGAAGCGGGAAAACCGTGGAAGGAAGCGGATGCTGATACGGCGGAAGCGATCGACTTTTTAGAGTATTATGCCCGTCAGATGCTGAAACTGAAAGACGGTTCTCCTGTAAAGAGCCGTGACGGAGAATATAATCAGTATCACTATGAGCCGCTTGGGGTGGGAATCGTCATTTCTCCATTCAACTTCCCACTTGCGATTATGGCGGGAACGGCGGCGGCAGCCATCGTAACAGGCAACACGATACTGCTGAAACCGGCGGATGCGGCGCCTGTCGTGGCGGCGAAATTCGTTGAAGTGATGAAAGAAGCGGGCCTGCCGGACGGCGTGCTCCAATTCATACCGGGCGACGGAGGAGAAATCGGCGACTATCTGGTTGAGCACCCGAAGACGAGATTTGTGTCGTTTACAGGTTCCCGCGCGGTCGGATGCCGCATCTATGAACGCGCCGCAAAAGTACAGCCGGGCCAAAAGTGGATGAAACGGGTCATTGCCGAAATGGGAGGGAAAGATACGGTGCTTGTAGACAGAGATGCTGATCTTGATCTTGCCGCTTCCTCAATCGTGTATTCCGCCTTCGGATTCTCAGGCCAAAAATGTTCAGCCGGTTCCCGTGCGGTCATCCATCAGGACGTCTATGATGAAGTTGTTGAAAAAGCCGTCGCTTTAACAAAATCACTCACCGTCGGAAGTCCGGAAGATTTTGATACATACATGGGGCCAGTCATCCACGAAGCATCTTATAATAAAGTCATGAGTTATATCGAAATCGGCAAAACAGAAGGAAAACTCCTGACGGGAGGCGAAGGTGATGATTCAAAAGGATACTTTATTCAGCCGACCATTTTTGCGGATGTTGATGAAAACGCCCGCCTGATGCAGGAGGAAATTTTCGGGCCGGTCGTCGCGATCTCAAAAGCCCGTGATTTCGACCATATGCTTGAGATTGCCAATAATACCGATTACGGACTGACGGGCGCTCTGTTATCGAAAACCCGCGCGCACATTGAACGAGCCCGCGAAGATTTTCACGTCGGGAATCTATACTTCAACCGCGGATGTACGGGAGCGATTGTCGGATACCAGCCGTTCGGGGGCTTCAATATGTCAGGAACCGATTCAAAAGCAGGAGGACCTGACTATCTGATTCTTCATATGCAGGCAAAAACAACGTCTGAAGCCTATTAATCTTTCGGAAATAGCGCGATGAAAAAGAGAGTCGCGCTATTTTCTCTATATGAGGGTAAGGAGGATGGAATATGTATCAGCAGCTCAGCAAAATGCTTCCGGAGGAGAAAATAGAAGCCATTACGAAATCACTGGTGGCGTTAAACAGCATCAACGGCACATTGGGAGAAGGAAAAAAAGCCGACTATATCAAAGATATGATCAAGAGCTTTCCCTACTTTCAGGAGAATCCGTCACATGTGTGGGAGCAGGCGATTCCTGAGGACCCTTACGGCCGCAAAAATATTTTCGCATTTATTGAGGGAAACGGCGAAAGCCTGAATACGGTCATTTATCACGCTCATCTTGATACGGTCGGCATCGAGGATTTCGGCCCTTTAAAAGATATCGCTTTTGATTCCGACCGTCTCGCGGAGTATTTCTCAAACTATGAATTTGATCGGGATGTGCAGCGGGACGCCCGCTCAGGCGAGTGGATGTTCGGAAGGGGTTCGGTTGATATGCAGAGCGGTATTGCCGTTCATCTCGCCAATCTGCTTCACTTTTCTGAACGGCGCGATCAGCTGCCGGGCCATATTCTGTTCATGGCAAACCCCGATGAAGAAAGCCAGCATTCCGGCATTTTAACCAGCATTTCTGAATTAAAACGGCTGAAACAAGAAAAGCAGCTTCGTTATTTAGCAGCGATTAATAACGATTTTATCACCCCGCTGTATGAGGGTGACACGACAAGGTACATCTACACGGGCGCGGCAGGAAAGCTTTTGCCTTGCTTTGCGATTTACGGGCGGGAGGTGCATGTCGGTGATACGCTGTCCGGCATCGATCCGAATTTGATCGCGTCAGAAATCACCAGAAGAATTCACAACAATATTCATATGGCGGAAAACATTGAAGGGGAGCTTGTGCTTCCGCCGACCTGCCTGTACCAGCGTGACAACAAGGAAGCGTATAACGTGCAGACCGCCGTCAGCAGCTATGTCTATTTTAATTATTTTATTTACGAGAAAACCGCCAAAGAAGTCATGGATCAGCTGACCGCCGTGGCTGACGAAGCCTGCAAAGAGACAGAACAAAAATTATCTGATTATTACGACGAATACTGTGGGAGAACGAGCCTGCCGAAAAAAGAGATGTCATGGAACGTTCAAGTGTACAGTCTGGAAGATTACCTGAAAAGGCTGAGAAGCCGCGGGATAGACCCGGCACAGTGTATCGGGCAGGCATTTCAAACATATGAACATCTTGAACTGCGGATGAGATGCTTTAAAGCCGTCGAGGAACTGCAAAAACTCGATCATGAGCAGGGAGCCAAGGTCATTATTTTCTATGCGCCGCCTTACCTTCCGCACAATTATCTGAAGGAAGAAAGCACACGGGACCGGCTTTTGCAGCATGTCATTCAAGAAGCGGTCGATAAAACAGCGGCATCAACCGGAGAAACATTCGTCTTTAAAAAGTTTTTCCCTTATTTAGCGGACGGAAGCTTTTTATCGCTGCATGAAACAGACGAGGAGGTCTCCGCCTTTACCGATAATTTTCCGGGCTGGGATGTCATCGGGACGATTCCTTTTAAAGAAATCAGGGAATTGAATATTCCGTCGGTCAATATAGGGGTATACGGAAAGGACGGCCATAAATGGACGGAACGCGTGTACAAGCCGTACACATTCCATGTGCTGCCGGAACTCATTCAGCAGACGACAATGCACCTTTTGCACAGCTACCGATTAGACATACGCACAAATGGCTGACATAACGGAATAAGGGGGATGTATATGCAGGGAGATACCAATCAAACTGAATTGCAGCGCACGATGAAGGGCCGGCATTTGTTTATGATCGCCCTCGGCGGCGTGATCGGGACGGGGCTTTTTCTGGGCTCCGGTTTTACGATCAGTGAAGCGGGACCGATCGGCGCGATATTGGCTTATGTGATCGGCGGATTTTTAATGTATCTGGTGATGCTTTGTTTGGGGGAGCTCGCGGTCGCCATGCCGGTCGCAGGATCATTTCAGGCGTATGCGGCAAAGTTTCTTGGGCCGTCGACGGGTTTTACGATCGGATGGATGTACGCATTCAGCTGGGCCAATACAGTGGGGCTTGAACTGACGTCGGCGGGAATTTTAATGCAGCGGTGGTTTCCGGCCGTTCCGATTTGGGTGTGGTGCCTTGTATTCGGCGTCGTCATTTTTTCCATTAACGCGCTGTCTGCGCGGAGTTTTGCGGAAATGGAATTTTGGTTTTCCAGCATTAAGGTCATGGCCATTGTATTGTTTATTATTCTCGGCTGCGCTGCGGTTTTCGGCTTTGTCGGTTTTAACGGCGGGCAGACGGCTCCGTATCTGTCAAACTTTACGACGGACAAAGGGCTTTTCCCGAACGGTGCCCAAGCCGTGCTGTTTACCCTTGTCATGGTGAATTTTTCATTCCAGGGCACCGAGCTGGTCGGAATCGCCTCGGGAGAAAGCGAAAATCCGGAAAAGACGCTTCCACGCTCAATCCGAAACGTCATATGGCGGACGCTGTTTTTCTTTGTGCTGGCGATGTTTGTTCTCGTGTCCATTTTGCCGTACCAAACGGCAGGCGTCATCGAGAGCCCGTTTGTGGCTGTGCTGGATAAAATCGGCGTTCCCTATGCGGCTGATATCATGAACTTTGTCATTCTGACCGCCATGCTGTCGGTGGCGAATTCCGGGCTGTACGCTTCGTCCAGAATGATGTGGTCCCTATCAAAAACTAAGATGGGTCCCGCTTCCTTAACGAAACTGACGAAAAAAGGCGTGCCTCTGAAAGCTCTTTCCATCACCATCGCTATCTCCGGTTTATCCCTGCTGACAAGTGTATTCGCGGCTGAAACGGTGTATGTGTGGCTCATTTCCATCTCCGGTATGATTACCGTCGTCGCGTGGATGTCAATCTGCGCTTCACAATTCGTTTTCAGGAGACGCTTTCTCGCTGAAGGAGGAAATCTCGAAGACCTGGCATTTAAAACACCTCTTTATCCGATCGTGCCGATTCTCGGATTTTCGGTTTACGGTCTTATCTTAATCAGTCTCATCTTTATCCCCGACCAGCGTATCGGTCTGTACTGCGGCGTCCCGCTGATGATCATCTGTTACGCGTATTATCACTTCGGTATTAAAAAACGCCTGAATCGTGAGCCGGCTTCTTCGAAAAAAGGCGCTGCCGGATAAGAAAAAAAGCCCTCCGCAAAAAGCGGCGGGCTTTACTTTGTTTTTCGTTTGGCCGACAGCACATAGGATAGAACGGCAAAGAACTGAAAACCGAAAATGCTGACGGCCATCGGCCAGGCATTTTCTTCTCCGGCAATACCGACCAGGGGAGCGGCAGCCGCACCGCCGATAAAGGGCAGGAGTCCGAGAAGAGCCGCAGCGCTTCCCGCGCCTTTCTCCTGTTTCTGCATAGCCAGAGAAAACCCCGTCGTCGTGACGATCCCGACAGAAGAAACAATGATGAATAAAGAAATGCAGACCGCCGTCAGGCCTAAACCAAACGCAAGTGATAAAAGCAAAGCGATGCTTCCGATGACGGCGATCAACAGCCCGGAGACAAACAGCTTCCGTTCATCATGTGTTTTGGCCATCCGTCCGGTGATTTGGGTGGCGCATATGATTCCCGCACCGTTTACGGCGAACAGCAGGCTGAACATTTGCGCCGATACGCCGTAGATGTTTTGCAGTACAAACGGCGACCCGGCAATATATGCGAACATGCCGGTCATCACAAATGCCTGGCTGAGCGCAAATCCCATAAACATCCGGTCGCCAAGCAGGCCGCGAAACGTCATCAGCGTCTCCCGGAGTCCGCCGCTTGTCCGCTTTTCCGGCGGGAGTGATTCAGGCAACGCCGTAAGCACGGCGGCAGTAATGATACAGCCGATCACCGCCAGCACGACAAATACGATTTTCCAGCCGGCAAACTGAAGGATAAATCCCCCTGTAATCGGCGCTAAAATCGGTGCCGCCCCATTGACGAGCATCAGTAATGAGAAAAAAGCCGTCAATTCTTTTCCGGAATACATATCGCGTGCGGACGCCCGTGCGATGACGATTCCGGCCGCCCCGGTGAATCCTTGAATAAACCTCATGACAATTAAAAACGAAACAGAAGGGCTGAAGGCGCATAATAAAGAAGACAGCGTATAAAGCAGCAATGACAGAATGAGCGGCTTCCGGCGCCCGATCATATCACTGAGCGGCCCGAATGAAGCGAGCGTCCCGAGAATCAGTACCATGCCGAGGCCTGCGCGGGCGGCCTTTGAATCAGCGTTATTCATTCCATGACCCCCACCTTAACAAATGATTCTATCACTATAGCATAACCGGACGGCGTATTTTATATCATTTATTGAATATAAACTAAATATTTTATTTAAAATCTGAATGTAAATAAAAAATAAGAATTAGTTTTCATGTGAAATGTAAAATGAAACATAAGGATGCTAAACTATAAAAAAACAAAAGGTAGAAAAGTTTTACGGAAGAGGTGTTCAAAGAGCATGAACAGCAAACAAACCGATCACATCGAAACGAAACGCCGATTTCCGATCTGTCTCGCGCTTGCTTTGACATTAGGCGTATTTGCCGCCGGTTCTGAAGAGCTGGTGATTTCTCCGCTGCTTCCGGATTTAGCGCGGGCTTTCAGCTCGGATTTCAGTGTGCTGGCGCTTTCCATCAGTCTTTACGGAGTGATGATTTTTATCGGCGCGCCGCTTCTCGTTCCGCTGGGAGATAAATATTCCCGGGAACTCAGCCTGATGACGGGGCTGCTTATATTTACGGCCGGCACGGTGATCTGCGCGCTGGCGCACAATCTCTTTTTCTTCTTTCTGGGCAGGGCGCTTTCCGGGCTTGCGGCGGGTGCGTTTGTGCCGACAGCTTATGCGGTGGTCGGCGACCGTGTGCCTTATGCGTACCGCGGCAAGGTGATGGGTCTGATCGTGTCAAGCTGGTCGCTCGCTTTGATTTTCGGCGTTCCGATCGGCTCTTTTATCGGCGGCGTTTTAAATTGGCGGTGGACGTTTTGGATTTTCGCCCTCATGTCTGTCCTCGTTGCTTCGCTCATTTTCATTGAGGCGCGCCGCAGCACGGCGGATGGGGATAAAACAGAAGAGGAAAACGGACGGCAGGCAGGCACTTTCCGGGATGCGCTGAAGGTGCCCCGTGTCCCTGTATACCTCACGATCACATTTTGCAACATGATCGGTTTTTACGGCATGTATTCCTTTCTCGGCACATATCTTCACCGCGTGCTGCCGGGGGGGAATACAGCTTCAGGGCTGCTGATCATGGTGTACGGAGTCGGTTTTTCCATGAGCGTGTTCACCGGAAAAATCGCAGATAAGGCGGGGAAAATGCGCTCTTTGATCGCGGCATTGGCCGTGATCAGCATATGGCTTTCCTGTCTCGCCTATGCGCCGTCATCAATGCCGTTTTTGGTCATCGGGTTATTCGTCTGGGGATTGATGCAAAGCCTGACGGTGACCTTGCTCAGCACCATTTTAAGTGATTGCTCACAGAGCCGCCGGGGCAAAATCATGGCATTTTACAGTCTGGCGTCCAATTTGGCCGTCACCTTGGGTTCTGCTGTCATGGGTCCGGTCTATGTCGGATACGGATATGCAGCTGTCGGATTTATCTGTGCGGCCGTCACCCTCATCGGCTTTGTCTTCAGCGTTTTCGCATACAGAAGGTATGGGAAATATGAGCATCAGGCCGACCAATCATTGTATCGGTAAAATAAAGTTTCTATAATTTTGTAAATGTTAATTTTAACACCTTATATTTTAAGGTGTTTTCTAATATATAGGAATAATTATCAATATTTTCAAATAATATTGACAGCTTGAACGTCTATGGATAATATTTACTTAAAATTTAACAGATTGGTTGGTGCTCATGATTATATTGGATAATAGCATTCAAACGAAAAGCAAGGCTTATTCAATATCTAAACTGATTACGATCAACACGCTCGGTCCTGAAGGGACAAGCAGTGAGTACGCAGCAAAAAACTTCATCACCAATTTTACCCTTCTCCAAGGGGTGAACAGCAAATTATCACTGCATGATACATTTGAATCGTGCATTGAAAAAACGCTTCAAAGTCCGCTGGAATACACAATTGTGCCTCACGCGTATGACGGCATTAAGCACTTCTACATGAGACCGGATCTGCAGCTTCTGCAAATTTTCAGGTGCGACACCCCGATGTACGGCCTGGCTGTCCGGCCCGGTTTTGAATATACGGATGACATGCTTGAACAGGCTGTCATCGTATCCCACCCGTCTCCTATCAATTTGATTAAGTATTTTACCCGTAAAGATGTCACGTTTGATCTGGTGAACTCAACGAGCGCAGCCGCGAAAAGAGTGAAGGACGGTTTGTCCGACATCGCGCTGACAAATGAGCTGGCCAGACAAAAGTACGGCCTTCACTTTGTCAAAACATTTAAAAGCATTCCCATGAGCTGGTCATTATTCGGAAAAGGAGAGATTCATGATGAAAACTGAACAAGATTTGCAGGAACTTTATTTCCCGACGCCTAAATTAATAGAATGGGATAACGGAGTAAGACAATATTCGTCCGTCAGAGGAGATACGGAAGTTCTGCTTTCTTACGTTCCGCCGCATACAAACGTGGAACCGCATCAGCATAAGGAAGTCCAAATCGGCCTTGTCGTTTCCGGCGAGCTGTCCATGACTGTCGGAGATGTCACAAGAAAGATGACAGCGCTGGAATCAGCCTATATCGCGCCTCCTAATGTGCCTCACGGAGCAAGAAATGAGACGGATCAAGAAGTGATCGCCATTGATATTAAACGCCTGAAAGCCGGTGAAACCTACACAAGCCCTGAAGATTATTTTTTGAATATTTTTAAAACGAGAGACTTAATGCCCGGTATGGAAGTCACGTTCTTCGTGGAAGACTGGGTGGAAATCATGCTTGCCAACATTCCGGGCAACGGGGGAGAAATGCCGTTCCATAAACACCGCAATGAACAGATCGGCATCTGCATCGGCGGCGGCTATGATATGACCATTGAAGGCTGCAAAGTGGATATGACATTCGGCACAGCTTATTTCTGCGATCCGAGAGAAGATCACGGCGCCATCAACAGATTTGAAAAAGATTCAAAATCAGTCAATATCTTTTTCCCTCCGCGCTATAACAGAGCAAAAGCGAAAAAATTAGAGGCGAAAGAGTCATGAACCTGACGGATAAAACCGTCCTCATCACAGGGGGCGCATCAGGCATCGGTTATGCCGCGGTTCAGGCGTTTCTGAATCAGCAGGCGAATGTGGTCGTCGCGGATATTGATGAGGCGCAGGGAGAAACGATGATCAGGAAAGAAAACAATGACAGGCTGCATTTTGTGCAGACGGATATTACAGATGAGCCGGCATGTCAAAACGCCATCCGGTCAGCGGCGGACAAGTTCGGCGGATTGGACGTGTTAATCAATAACGCCGGCATCGAAATTGTCGCCCCGATTCATGAGATGGAGCTGAGCGATTGGAACAAGGTGCTCAACGTCAATCTGACGGGCATGTTTCTTATGAGCAAGCACGCGCTCAAGTTTATGCTCAAAAGCGGCAAGGGCAACATCATTAATACGTGCTCCGTCGGAGGAGTCGTTGCATGGCCCGACATTCCCGCATATAACGCCTCTAAAGGCGGCGTATTGCAGCTGACGCGTTCGATGGCCGTCGATTACGCCAAACACAACATCCGCGTCAATTGCGTGTGCCCGGGAATCATTGACACACCTTTGAATGAAAAGTCGTTCCTTGAAAACAACGAAGGCACGCTTGAAGAAATCAAAAAAGAAAAAGCGAAAGTCAATCCGCTGCTGAGACTCGGCAAGCCTGAAGAAATAGCGAACGTCATGCTGTTTCTCGCGTCGGATTTATCAAGCTATATGACCGGAAGCGCGATCACCGCAGACGGTGGATACACCGCACAATAGAGAAGGAGTGTTTACATATGGAGAGAAAAACAGTATTGGTTATCGCTGACCTTGGGGGATGCCCGCCGCATATGTTTTACAAAAGCGCAGCCGAAAAATACAACCTCGTCAGCTTTATTCCGAGACCTTTTGCAATTACAGCCTCTCATGCGGCATTAATTGAAAAATACTCGGTCGCGGTCATAAAAGATAAAGACTATTTTAAGAGTCTGGCTGATTTTGAGCATCCCGATTCGATTTACTGGGCTCATGAAGATCATGACAAACCTGAGGAAGAAGTCGTCGAAGAAATCGTCAAGGTGGCCGGCATGTTCGCGGTTGACGCCATTACGACCAACAATGAACTGTTTATCGCTCCGATGGCAAAAGCGTGTGAACGTCTCGGCCTGCGGGGAGCGGGCGTACAGGCCGCTGAAAATGCCAGAGATAAAAACAAAATGAGAGCCGCCTTCAACCGGGCCGGCGTCAAGTCTATCAAAAACAAACGGGTGACGACGCTGGAAGATTTCCGCGCCGCGCTTCAGGAAATCGGAACGCCGCTCATTCTGAAGCCTACATATCTGGCGAGCTCCATCGGCGTGACGCTCATCAAAGAGATGGAAACGGCAGAAGCCGAATTTAACAGAGTCAATGAATACCTGAAGTCGATTAACGTACCGAAAGCGGTCACGTTTGAAGCGCCGTTTATCGCGGAAGAATTTTTGCAGGGCGAGTATGACGACTGGTACGAAACAAGCGGTTATTCCGACTATATCAGCATAGAAGGCATCATGGCCGACGGAGAATACTTCCCTGTCGCGATTCATGATAAAACACCGCAAATCGGATTCACGGAGACATCGCATATTACGCCGTCCATCCTGGATGATGACGCGAAGCGGAAAATCGTCGAAGCAGCCAAAAAGGCGAATGAAGGACTCGGCCTCGAAAACTGCGCAACCCATACAGAGATTAAATTAATGAAAAACCGGGAAGCCGGACTGATTGAATCAGCGGCACGATTTGCGGGCTGGAACATGATTCCGAATATTAAAAAGGTCTTCGGCGTCGATATGGCGCAGCTGTTATTGGATGTTCTCTGTTTCGGAAAAGAAGCCGATCTGCCGAAAGGATTATTGGAGCAGGAGCCATGCTATGTTGCCGACTGCCACTTGTATCCTCAGCATTTCAAAGAAAACGGCCAGCTGCCTGAGACGGCTGTCGATTTCGTCATTGAAAGCATTGACATTCCCGACGGCGTCTTAAAGGGAGACACCGAAATCGTTTCTTTCTCGGCGGCCGAGACGGGTACATCCGTGGATCTGCGGCTGTTCGAAGCGTTCAACAGCATTGCGGCGTTCGAGCTGAAAGGAAGCAATTCGGGTGACGTGGCCGAATCAATCAAACAAATTCAGCAGCAGGCGAAGCTGACTGCAAAGTATGCGTTACCGGTATGAAACAGCTGAAACCGAACTCTAAGTATTTGCTTTTCGGGCAGGCGCTTTCGTTTATGGGAGACTATTGCGTTCTCCCGGCTCTGCTCATTTTGTCTACATACTATCACGACTACTGGGTGACGTCCGGCGTCATCGCGGTCCGCAGTATTCCGATGGTGTTTCAGCCGTTTTTAGGCGTGCTCGTGGACCGGCTCGACAGGGTGAAAATCATGCTGTGGACGGATGTGATCAGAGGTGTCATCTTTTTGGGGCTGACATTTCTCCCGAAAGGCGAATATCCGCTGCTTTTTCTGGCGCTGCTGTTTGTTTCTTACGGAAGCGGCGTGTTTTTTAACCCGGCACGTCTCGCGGTCATGTCGTCTTTAGAAGCGGATATTAAAAATATCAACACTTTGTTTGCAAAAGCCACGACGATTTCGATTATTGTCGGCGCTGCAGCCGGCGGACTTTTTCTGTTAGGCGGTTCTGTGGAGCTTGCCGTCGCGTTTAACGGGGTGACCTATCTTGTCTCCGCGTTTTTCATCAGCCGCATTAAGCTTCAATACGTGCCGATTCAGTCAGAAAACGTGAGAGAAGCTTTTCAGTCGTTTAAAGAAGGCCTGAAGGAAATCAAAACAAATGCTTTTGTGTTAAACGCCATGTTCACGATGATTACGATGGCGCTTTTGTGGGGTGTCGTCTACAGCTATTTCCCGATTGTCAGCCGCTTTTTAGGGGACGGTGAAATCGGCAATTTCATCCTGACGTTCTGTATCGGCTTCGGCGGCTTTATCGGCGCCGCTCTTGTCAGCAAATGGGGCTTTAACAACAATAAAGGGCTGATGTATTTTACAGTGTTATCGATCGTCTCGCTTGCGCTGTTTTTGTTTACCCCGATTTTCGCCGTGTCAGTCATTGCCGCCATTCTTTTCTTTATCGCAATGGAATACGGTGAAGTGCTGGCGAAGGTCAAAGTTCAGGAGAACGCGGCGAACCAGATTCAGGGCCGGATTTTTTCGGTGGCGGAGGCCTCCATCGGATTGTGCATCGCCGTCGGTTCCATGCTGATCAACATTGTAGACGCGGCAGTCATCATGGCGTTTATCGTCCTTTTGGTCAGCGGGCTGTTTCTGCATACAAAACTGGTCAATAAATCCTTTTCAGAACGGAATAACGAATCAGAGCAAATTCATTTATAAGGAGCCTTTCAGATGGAAATCATACCGTCCGACGTCATCAAGACACTTCCGAAACAGGAATTTTCGCTCGTTTTTCAAAAGGTAAAAGAGATGGAGAAAACGGGAGCCCAGATCATTAACCTCGGGCAGGGGAATCCCGATCTCCCCACACCGCCGCATATCGTTGAAACATTGCGGGAGGCTGCGCTGAATCCTTCGTATCACGGATACGGCCCGTTCAGAGGCTATCCGTTTCTGAAAGAAGCCATCGCGGAATTTTATGAGAGAGAGTACGGGGTATCGGTCAATCCGGAGACAGAAGTCGCGCTGTTCGGCGGAGGGAAAGCTGGTTTGTACGTTTTGACGCAATGCCTGCTGAATCCCGGCGATATCGCCTTAGTCCCGAATCCCGGCTACCCTGAGTATTTATCGGGAATTACAATGGCCAGAGCGGAGCTGCATGAGATGCCGCTTCATCCGGAAAACGGCTATCTGCCGGATTTTGAGCGGATTGATCCCGCCGTCCTGAAAAAAGCCAAGCTGATGTTTTTGAATTACCCGAATAACCCGACGGGCGCGACTGCGGATCAGGCGTTTTATGAAAAAGCGGCAGCGTTTGCAAAAAAACATGACATCCACCTTATTCACGATTTTGCATACGGCGCGTTCGAATTTGATCAGAACCCGGCCAGCTTTCTTCAGGCGAAAGAAGCGAAAACGGTCGGCGCGGAGCTTTATTCATTTTCGAAAACCTTCAATATGGCAGGCTGGAGAATGGCATTTGCCGTGGGGAATGAGAAAATCATTCAGGCGGTCAATGAGTTTCAGGATCACGTCTTCGTCGGCATGTTCGGCGGTCTTCAGCAGGCGGCAGCGGCGGCGCTGTCAGGAAATCCTGAGCATACGGAGCGTCTGAAGCGCACATATAAAGAACGGATTGACTTTTTCACGGCGTTATGTGAAAAGGAATTAGGCTGGAGCATTGAAAAACCGAAAGGGACTTTTTATGTATGGGCTGAAATTCCGAATGAATTCGAGTCTTCACACCAGTTTTCGGACTATCTGCTGGAGCATGCCCATGTTGTCGTGACGCCCGGCGAGATTTTCGGCAGCGGCGGAAAGCGTTATGTCAGAATATCAATGGTGGCCAAGCAGGGCGATTTAAGGGAATTCGTGCTGCGGATTCAAAAGCTCGGTTTGTCCTTTCCTTCATTACAAGAAACATCCCGCTGAGAGCGGGATGTTTTTATTAGATGCTTTTCATGCTGCCGCCGTCGGCTGATACTTGCTGTCCGGTAATATAGGAGGCTTCTTCAGAGGCAAGAAAGGCAGCCAGCGCCGCGGTTTCTTCCGCAGTTCCGACACGCTTCATCGGGACGCCTGAGGCAATCCGTTCTTCCGCTTCCGCTTTAGAAATGCCGTTTTGCTTCATGACATTCTTCACGAATTGGTGATAACGGTCTGTGGCGATAAACCCGGGATTCAGACAGTTGACAGTAATGTGAAAAGGCGCAAGCTGAATGGCGATGTTTTTGCTGGCATTAATTAAAGCGGCGTTCATCATGCTGTTGGTAAACATATTGGCGCCGGGTTCTTTCCATAGGTTTCCGACGATATTAATGATTCTGCCGAATTCGTGCTGTTTCATGATTGCTGCGGCCGTTTTCATAGAGTCGATATAGGCGATCGTTTTATTCGTAAAGGTATTTGTCATATCCTCTATATCGCAGTTTTCAAAGGTATCCGGCGAGCCGCCCGGAATGTTGTTGATCAATACATCAAGCCGTCCGCATTGTGATCTGATCTCTTCAAAAATGCCGGCTCTTGTTTTCTGGTCCGACATATCCCCGGCCAGAACGGTGACGCCCGCATCCGGATGTTTGGCGAGGATCTCTTCTTTTACCGATTCGATATTTTCGGGAACTCGTGAATTAATGACGGTATGAAAGCCATTGTCCGCCAGTTTCAGAGCGATCGCTTTGCCGATCCCCTGACTGGCTCCCATAATAAATGCGGTCCGTTTTGACAACTGTCTGCACCCCTTTACCAAAATGGAATCTCCTTTACATCGTAAAAAAAAATGATAAAAATAGCAAATTTTAATTAAATTCTGACAAAGAAAAAACCCGCCGGACAGGCGGGTGGTTATTACACGTGCAAAAACTTCGGAAGCGTGTCGAGAGACAAGCGGTTTCCGACAAAAAATGAACCGAATTCGCCGTAGCGCGCGCTGACTTCATCAAAGCGCATTTCGTAAACAAGTTTTTTGAACTGAAGCACATCATCGCTGAAGAGCGTGACGCCCCATTCGTAATCGTCAAAACCGACAGATCCCGTGATAATCTGTTTGACTTTGCCGGCATAGCTCCGTCCGATCAAGCCGTGGCTTCTCATCAGGTTTCTGCGTTCATCCATAGAAAGCATGTACCAGTTGTCATTGCCGCTTCTTCTTTTATCCATCGGATAGAAGCAGACGTATTTCGCTTCCGGCAGCTCAGGATACAGGCGGGCGCGGACATGCGGATTTTCATACGGATCGCCTTCTCCGCTTGCGAGGTAGTTGCTCAGCTCAACCACGGACACGTAAGAATAAGCCGGGATTGTAAATTCAGCAAGCTTTGATTTGTTAAATTCAAGCTCGATTTCGTTCAGCTCTTCCATTGTCGGGCGAAGAATCATCAGCATAAAATCAGCTTTCTGTCCGACGATGCTGTAGATCGTTTGCGAGCCTTTGCCTTCTTTTTGGGCGACGCCCCATTTTTCAAGCAGTCCCGTAAATTCGTGAATAATCGACAGGCGCTCATCGCTGGATAACATCTTCCATGACGTCCAGTCCATTGTGCGGAAATCGTGAAGCGCGTACCAGCCGTCAAGCGTTTGGGCGGCTTCGTTCGTTTTTTGCTGCTCACTCATGTATCTTCACTCCTATATCTTTTCATTACATTGATGCCTTCACTATATCACAGTTTAACCGTTTCGGCTGTGGAGAAACCTTGAATAATCCGAAGCCTTGTGTCAGAAACTAAGCCGTGAAACAAACCGTCAATTAAATTAGTTAGAAAAATAAGATTTCTTTTTGAAAGCGCTATAATAGAAGTTGGTTATTTGAATTTAGCTGGAAGAAGAGTATGCTGTAAAAGTAAGCGTTTTTTGTCAACATAGAGGAGGGTATATCGTGGCAGATTTATTTACAAAAGTACAAGAAAAAGTCGCAGGAAAAGATGTGAAAATCGTATTTCCTGAAGGGTTGGACGAACGTATCCTGGTTGCGGTCAACAACTTGGCGGGCAACAAGGTATTAAAGCCGATCGTAGTCGGCAATAAAGAAGACATTCAAGCAAAAGCGAAAGAATTAAATCTTACGCTTGACGGCGTGGACATTTTTGACCCGCATACATATGAAGGCATGGAAGAACTCGTTCAGGCTTTCGTAGAACGCCGCAAAGGCAAAGCGACGGAAGAACAGGCCCGCAAAGCTTTGCTGGACGAAAACTATTTCGGCACGATGCTTGTCTACAAAGGTCTCGCAGACGGACTTGTCAGCGGAGCTGCACATTCTACTGCTGATACGGTGCGCCCTGCACTGCAAATCATCAAAACAAAAGAAGGCGTGAAAAAAACATCAGGCGTCTTCATCATGGCCCGCGGTGACGAGCAGTATGTGTTCGCTGATTGCGCGATCAACATTTCTCCTGACAGCCAGGACCTTGCCGAAATCGCCATTGAAAGCGCCAATACGGCTCAAATGTTTGACATTGACCCGCGCGTTGCCATGCTCAGCTTCTCTACAAAAGGATCGGCGAAATCAGACGAGACGGACAAAGTGGCTGAAGCCGTGAAAATTGCGAAGGAAAAAGCGCCTGAGCTTACGCTTGACGGAGAATTCCAATTCGACGCTGCATTTGTGCCGTCTGTCGCGGAGAAAAAAGCGCCGGACTCCGACATTAAAGGAGACGCGAATGTATTTGTATTCCCAAGCCTTGAAGCAGGAAACATCGGCTACAAAATCGCTCAGCGCTTAGGCGGCTTTGAAGCGGTCGGACCGATTCTGCAAGGATTGAATATGCCTGTAAACGATCTTTCCAGAGGATGTAATGCGGAAGACGTCTACAATCTTGCGTTAATTACGGCTGCTCAAGCGCTGTAATCCGCAAAAGCCGGCCTTTACGAGGGCCGGCTTTTTTTATAGAAAAAACGTCACTGCGGCCCAGCCGAACAGGGACAAACAGAGAGAACCGATCAAGCCTGCTGCGAGCGCCCGCCAGCCGTTATGACGAAACGCCGATATATGGACTTTCAAACCGAGACCCGCCATCGCCATGCCGATGAAAACATAAGACACTTGAACAAGAAACGCGGAAAACGAGGCTGAAATAACGCCTGATGTATGGATGGCGCTCATTCCGAGAAATCCGAAGATAAACCAAGGGATGGGGAGCGAAGCGGCAGAAGCCGTCTTTGACTTTCCGCTGCGGCGCGCCCGCATTCCGAGCATGAATGCGGCCGGGACGAGCAGCGCGACCCGGGTCAGTTTGACGATCACCGCCATCTCGACGGCTGCTTTTCCTCCGGCGCTGCCGGCCGCCGCCGCATGCGCCACCTCGTGAAGCGTTGCCCCGCAAAAGGCTCCGTAAGCCGCAGGAGAAAAGCCCAATCCATGATAAGCAAGAGAATATACAACAGTAAAAACGGTTCCTAATAACGAAACGGCGGCCGCGCTGATGGCGGCTGCATTTTCATTTGATCTGATCTGCGGCGCGATCGCGGCAATGGCAGCCGCCCCGCAGATCGCTGTGCCGCAGGCTGTCAGCGTGCTGAGTGTCTGATCTATACGGAACAGCCGGGACAGTCCGTATACAACGGCACCCGCAAACATCATACAGCAGACGGCAATTGCAAATACGTGCCAGCCCGCATGATAGATATCCGCCAGATTCAGTCTCATGCCAAGCAGGATGATGCCTGCTTTCAGCAAGTATTTGCTTGAGAACGCGATCCCCGGCTCTAATGCCGCCCGCTGTCCGAATACGGCGCGCCAGAGCATGCCGATCAGCATGGCAAGGACAAGCATTCCGAGCATTTGCAAAAACGGCAGGCGGCTGACATAGAAAGCCGCAAACGCAATTCCTGCGGTAACTGAAACACCTTTTACCATCTTCATCTCAGTCACTTCCCATTATCTTGATAACTCCACTTTACTGCGGTCTTAATCATTAGTAAAATATATTTATATGATCTAAACGATTAGGAAAAATAATGATTAGAGGCGATGCTTTTTGTATTATGGGGAACTGAAAACATTCATTGCCGTCGTGGAAGAAAAAAACTTTACAAAGGCGGCGCAGAAGCTGATGATTTCTCAGCCGAGCGTCAGCCTTCACATTAAAAACCTGGAGAAAGAATTTCAAACCGCCTTGCTGAACCGCTCTCCGAAGCACTTTACGACTACGCCGACGGGGGACATTCTCTATCAGCGCGCCAAGCAGATGGTCTTTTTGTACGAACAGGCGAAATCCGAAATTTACGCCCATCATCATTATGTCAAAGGGAAGCTCAAAATCGCCGCGAGCTTTACCATCGGCGAATATATTCTGCCGCCGCTTCTCGCAAAGCTTCATGACGAGTATCCCGAGCTGAACCTGGACGTCATGATCGGAAACACGGAGGAGGTCAGCGAAGCGGTTCGGATGCTTCAAGCCGATATCGGATTAATTGAAGGGCATACGGGGAAAAACGAGCTGGACATTCAGCCGTTTATGGAGGATGAATTGTGCATTGCCGCACCGAACGGACACCCGCTCGCCGGCAGAAAAAACATCCCGGCTGCCGAATTGCAAAATCAAGCGTGGGTGACGAGGGAGAAGGGTTCGGGAACGAGGGAATATTTAGACCACGTGCTTCAATCAAACGGACTGCGGCCGAAATCCATGATGACGATCAGCAGCAACCAGGGCGTCAAAGAAGCCGTGATCAGCGGAATGGGTCTTTCCGTTCTGTCAAAAAGCGTGCTGCAAAAGGATCTGCTTCACGGCAGCATTTCCGTGCTTGAGATAAAAGGATTCTCCTTAAAACGGAAACTGTCTATCATCCAATCTTCCATTATGGAGAACACAAAAAACAAAGAAATCTTCATCGCTCTTTTGAAAAGCCAATTTCAATCATCACAAGCGGAGTGATATAATAAATGCATGGAAAGCCTATGACGAAAGGGATTTAATATAGATGGGAAAGCAACCGATTGATTTACTGATGCAGCCGAGCTGGAGAATCATTGACCAATCCAGCCTCGGCCCTTATTTTGATGCGAAGCAGTCATTCGCAATGGATGATACGCTGTGCGCCTCCGTAGGCAAAGGGGAATCGCCTGCGACGGCACGCTCTTGGGTGCACCACCGGACGATCGTGCTCGGCATTCAGGACACGCGCCTGCCGTTTTTAGAGGACGGCGTGAAATTGCTGGAGGACGAAGGCTACCGTGTCATTGTCCGCAATTCCGGAGGCCTCGCCGTCGTACTGGACGAAGGCGTATTGAATATCTCGCTTATTTTTGAAGACGAGAAAAAAGGCATCGACATCGACAGAGGCTACGAGGCGATGACAGAGCTGGTGCGGCGGATGCTGCGTCCGCACCATGCCGAAATTGAAGCATATGAAATTAAAGGATCGTACTGTCCGGGCAGCTATGATCTCAGCATCGGCGGCCGAAAATTCGCGGGAATCTCACAAAGACGCCTGCGGGGCGGAACCGCGGTTCAGATTTACCTCTGCGCCGATAAAAGCGGAAGCGAACGCGCCGATCTGATCAGACGTTTCTATCAAGCCGCTTTAAAAGACAAAAGCAACGATACAAAAGGCGTATATCCCGATATCCGGCCCGAAACGATGGCTTCATTAAGCGAATTGCTGCAAACGGACATTACCGTGCAAGACTTAATGCTGGCGCTTTTGACTGAACTGAAGGAACTCAGCGGACGCCTGTATGCAGCCGGATTATCGCCGGAAGAGGAAATGGTATTTGAAAAAAATCTGACCCGAATGCTGGAACGGAATGAGAAGGTGTTCGGCACGCAGGAAAGCTTGGACTAAGTCCGGGCTTTTTTTGTTTTTGGTAATTATATACTATTTAGTTATAGTGAAAAAGAATCGTTATATCAAAACTAGTTTACATTATATACCTTATTTGATTAATATATTTATGTAGGTTCCAAATAATTCTATAAACTGAAGGAGATGGAGATATGAACTTTAAAAAAATAAAAGAAGAAAAAAGAATCACGATCCCCACACATTTGTTAGCCGGAGATGCGGAACAATCAGGCAATTCTTTCGCTTGGAGCGGCTGGGTGCTTGTAGTGCCGAGCCAAGAAGACAATCAAAACCCGAATTTGAATTTCTCTGATTTAGCCGCTCAAAAGTAGGATAATCACTGTTTGGAGCCTACACATCTGAGACGAGGCGGTGAGAGTGTGACACAAGAGTATATAAGAGAAATTAAGCGGGGAGCACTGTCATGGATTGTTAAAAATATCCATTATTTTGATATGAATCATAAAGTAGCGAATGATTTCAGGTGGCGCCTTAAAACATTTATAGAACTCATTTTTCTTACCAATTACCTGATCAGAAATCAGGCAGATGATAAGGAAGTTGCTGTTTTAACGGAGTTTATTACAGAAAGGCTCCGTAATGATCAGCTTGAAGAATTTATTCATTTTGATCCGGACGGTCTCGCCGGATTGGCTATTGCGGGTGAATTTCTTACCTTGACTGATCACCCGTCACGGGCTTCGGTGATATGGGAGCTGGAAAAATTCACGGCAGCGCGTTTTGATTGCAGCCTTGCTAAAGTTCCCTTTCGGAAAATGGATCTGAAGTACAGTCTGCAAAGAGCAGGCGTAACCTCGGAAATAACGGATTTTTCTGACTTATATCACTGCACAGCAGCTGGTCAGGATATCCCAAATACATATATGACGGATCATGATGCGTACAGCATCACTCATACGATTTTTTATATAACAGACATGGGATGTTCTTCGCTTACAGATAAAGAGTATCATCTGCCGTCGTTAAAAGAAAAGGTCCTGAAATTTCTCGGGATCTATATCTGTCTTGAGAATTTAGATATTACCAGTGAATTATTGATGTGCAGCTCTTTTTTACATATCAACATGGATAAGGACAACCATAAACCGCTCTATGAAGCAGCCTGGAATAAAATCTATCAGGGCCGAATGAAAGAGGGGAATGTCCCGAGCATCACCTATCAACATAAACCCGGTTTGACAGGTGAACAGCGAAGAGAAGATGTGTTCAAACATTGCTATCATACAACACTTGTCGCCGCTGGTGCCGCGCATGCCTGTCTTAGAGCAGAAAGGAACGATTAACTTGAATAGATTAGCTGAAGAGACAGACAAATTTTTATTATCTTTTGCTGAACAATCGCTTCCGGATCAAAAGAGCATTCAGCTGTTTGCCGGCTTCTGCAAGTACTACAGGAAGACGAGCCATTCTTCCGCTGTAAAAGAACATACTGAAAGGATTGCCTCCGCTTTCGTTGATAAGTCATGCTGGGAAGATCTGTTTCACTGTAACACGGCCATTGTCAATGAGTTGATTCATATCTATTTAACGGCAAAAGCTTATAAAAAGAAGCAGGGAATAGATTCGGATGATCAGGTCATACGTCACGGATTGCAAAACGGCTATCTTATAAAAAAAGAATGGCCTTATTTTAAATACGCCGAATTCGTCGGTTTGCTGAGCGAGCTGGGAATGTCAACTGACCATGAAAAAGTGCGCTTTTACAAGAATTCGATGTTTCAGCCTTTGCTCCATGACGCATGGAAAAGAACAGCTGAAAACGAGCTGGAGTTTGTCGAGTACTGTCTTCTTCATTTGAATGAGGGAGAGCATCTGCTTCATCCCGGCTTGAAGGTGTCCATTCAAAAATGGCTTGTGTTTTGTCTCGGCAGCCGAAAAATGAAACAGCTGTGCAATATGTTATTTATCCAATCGTGTATCGATCCATTTTTTTATGGCTGTCAAGCGGCTCTTCATCATATAAATAACGAGAATCCATCCATTCATTGTGCGCCGGCTCTTCTGCCGGCGATTGAGATTCTGAATCTGGAGTGTGGAACATGCAGATAGTCAAGGAACATTTTAATATAAAAAAAACAGAAGAATGGCTGCTGGGTTTTTGGAAGAACATTCAGCTGCAGCCGGAAGAAATGGAAGCAGATGATCTCATGCACCTGTTTTGCGGTTTAGCGGCATGTCATCATTTTGAAAGCAGAAAGGATACAGAAGAAGTTATTCTATTCCTAGACCGTTATTTCGGAGAAAAAACACACGAATGCCATCCGGTCCTGTTCGCGTATGCGTATCATGTGTACCGCAGGATGGATGCCGCAAAAAGCATCTTTTTTCATAACGGACTTGAACAAATGGCCCGCGGTTTACAAGAGGAACTGAAATCAGAGCCCTCCTCTATGATCCTCATGGTGTTAGGGGCTTATTTTGGGGCGGTGACTCCGGAAGAACTGATCGTGTTCTTAGAAACCGGGATGAAACGTGAGGCCGATTTGCTCATGGCACCGGGCGGCATGCAGGAAGAACAGGCGGATGCCCTTTATGCCGTCACATATTTGCAAATGAATGAATTGCAGCCTTTTCTCACGGAATGGTACAAAACATCAGACTTTGCTTTTTCAGGTTTAATGTTAGCCGAGTGCAGAAAGTATCACATTGACGCCGTTGCAAAATACACAGCCATTATGAAATTTCTCCGATTCGATGAGGCGCTTTTTATACGGGAAGGGGGGGAATTTCTACGCTTTCAGCAGCGAAGCAGCGGGAGCTTCGGTTATTTGAATCCATTAGCGATGGATCGAGGGGCGGTCAGCGGCAAATTGCTGGACCGTCAATATTTCCTGCCGTCCGCTCATTATGCCGCCGCCTCTCTGTCTATGCTGTAATGTCTCTCTTTTGAAAGACGGAAAAAGAAATCAATAAACAAATAAGAAAGTAGATCGCTATAACCGTCACGGAATAGGGGATGTTTAACGTTGAAATCGCATCACCCGCGCTTTTATTTACATAAGCAACGAGATTTAAATGCGGAAAGAGCGTAAATTTATACCATGTAAATTGGGCAAGCAAATCAGTTCCGCCCAATATACTGCCGGCAAACAGCAGTAAAATCGATAAGCAAAGGGAGAGCGCCTGGCTTTTGCACAATACTGACAAAGTGAACGCAATGGTGACAATGCTTATAATTGATATGAAACGCAAAAGCAGAATGATTCCGGATGCTTTGATTGAACTGATGGTATACAGACTGTCATTTAAATGAGTATAGACGAGCGGATATGAAGCATTGGAAAAACCGAATAACACGCCGCCGATCAGCAAACAGCTCACACAGTAAAATAAGTAAATCATACCGGTAAACAGAAGGGAGGCCAGAAATTTCGATGTTAAAATCCGCCATCTTCGGTTCGGGCTTGTAGCGATAAACTTAATCGTTCCAAGGGCAAACTCTTTAGAAACAATCCCGCTGACGGTTAAAATCGCGGTTAAGCTTACGAAAATCTCAAGCCCGTTTGAAGTAACCGTGCCGAAAAACCTCCAGCCGTTCCATTCATAGGGGTTGATGTTATGCTCCAAATAATAGTCTTTATTCTTAACATCAGCAGAATAATAAACGCCTGTCGTTTCAGCCGGTTTATCAATTTCTTCCTGTTTTTTTTCGGCGAGAAGCCGTTCTTTCCAATTGTTATCCGAGGAAGCATCTAACTCATGATTCATAATAAGGCCGGCCAGCAAAACGATGAGAAACAGGAAAAAAAGAGATAAAAGTGTGCCTTTTTTCCGGGTTATTTTTATGAATTCGTTCTGCGCCAGATGAAATATGCTCATACCGCGTCCTCCTGATCTGTAATCATCATGTATTTCTCTTCCAATGACAAAGTTCTTGCAGAAACGCGGGAAATCAGAATCTCTTTCTCTGCCAAAGATTTAATGACATACGGGATGGTATCTTCTTCCGCTTCCAATTCAATGATGCGGCTGTCTTTTTGCTGTACTTGAAGAATACCGTCCTGCTCTAATATTTCTTTCGCCCTTGCCGGATGATCGACCGTGACGGTAAACAGTTTTTTCTGACCAAGGTCATGTCTGTTCTTCATGTCTTCAATTCCTAAAATCCGTCCCTTTTTAATATAGGCAACCCTATCGCAAATCTCCTCCATTTCCGACAATAAATGGCTTGATAATAAAATGGAAACCCCTTGCTTCGCTAAATCGGAAAGAATGGTGCGCAATTCTTTCATTCCTTTAGGATCGAGGCCGTTCATCGGTTCATCCAGAATTAATAATCCGGGATTGTGAAGAAGAGAATAAGCGAGCCCCAAGCGCTGTTTCATACCTAATGAGAAATGTTTCACTTTTTTGCGGGCAGCCTGCTCTAGCCCGACTTTTGCAAGGGTATTCATAAGGTCATCCGTTCGCAGCGAGGTGCTGCGCAGTTTAGTAAAATATTTTAGGTTTTGCAAAGCGGTCATATTCGGATACATATCCGGGCCTTCAATGATAACCCCGATATGTCTCATAAAATATTCAAAGTCGCTGTCCGGTCTGCCTCTGAATGAAATGGCTCCTTCTGTTTTTTTAATAAGCTGTACGATCATTCTGAAAATAGTGGTTTTTCCTGAGCCGTTCGGCCCTAAAAGGCCGAATATCTCGCCTTTTCTCACATCGAAAGAAATTGACTGTACAATAGGGGTATGATTGATTGTTTTAGAGACATCTTTTAATATCAGGGCTGGTTCAGTCATGATATTTGCACACCTTCCTTATGATTTAGGGTAAAAGCCGTCAAAACCGAAGAACATGCTTCCGATCAGGCCGGCAGCGATTAAAATGAGAGCAATGCTATACCACATTTTTCGATTCAATGGTTTCCCTCCTTACAACGCTGACATTCCATTTGAAATAGCGCAAAAAGATGCGGAATATCAGTTTCGAAAGATCAAATCCGGCCATAAACACCGCCATACCCGCTCCAAGAACCATACATCCGTTAAAAATGGCTGTTACAAGCGGCGCTTTTACAAGGAGAAAGAATGATCCGGTCATCAGCATCAGGCCGATTGCCATCAAACTTAACACCGCAACAGAGGCAAAAAGAAACGGTGTCAGCATAAACATGAAGTTGAACATGCCCATACCCAGCATCAGGCCGAATGCTTTGAAAAAGGAGCGCCATGTTTTCTGCTCCTCGGCATCACTGATGAAAATATCCGCTTTTAAGGCGCGCGCAAGTGTTTTGGGGTTTCCTAAATTGCCGGCGATTTGTTCATCGCTTTTTCCTTCAGCGCCGCCCATTTGGAATATTTCGCCGATATCGGCGAGTATCTCTTTTTGCTCAAGTTCCGGCAGATCTTTTATTTCCCGCCGGAGATATTTTAAATATTGGTCTTTACACATTCATTTTCCCTCCTTAATGATGCTGTTCACTTTTTCGGACAGGTCAAGCCATTCCGATTTTAATGTGTGATGATATAAGGCGCCTTCTTCTGTTACTTTGTAATATTTGCGTGACGGGCCTTGATCGGAAGCTGCTGTATACGTTTTTAGGTAGTTATTTTTTGTGAGTCTTCGTAATATGGGGTAGATGGTGCCCTCCGATACAGGGAACGTTTCACTTATGATCTTGATTAATTCATAACCATATAAATCTTCATAAAGAAGCAGGGACAACACACAAAGTTCCAACGCTCCTTTTCGTAATTGGCTACTCATTTACTATCATTCCCATCATATCTGATAATTGTATTCTCTATACAGTGTATTGCACAGTAGCTAATCGATCAATAATTCCCAAGAACCATTTGGGGTGAGGAATTGAATCTTTATGCTTATGTGCGGGCGGGGACCGAGATGCGCAGCCCTTGCGGGAAGAAGGCCTCCTGAACAATGTTTACATTAATATAGATCAGGATGCGCGTCATTGACAAATGGTAAAAACCCCTTTTTCCATGACAAGGAAAGGGGTTTTTTCGTTATTCGGCCATTTTTTCTAAATTGCCGTTCCGGTCCATTTTAAAGGACGGAGAGGCATGTTCGTCGTCTTCAAATAAAACTAGTTTTCTGGCTCTGTTCATAATTTTCACCAAGGTTTCGTAGTCTTCCTGAATGGTTTTTTGATCTTTTTCAAGCTTTTCGACGGCCGCTTCCAGCTGCTCGGTTTTAGACTGAAGTTCTTGGTTTTCCCGTTTTAAACGGTCATTTTCCATTTGCAGGGCGGAAGTTTGCTTTCCGCTTCCTTCATAGCTCTGCAGAAATTGAATGACGTCTGCCATTGTAAGCTCCGCCTTTTGGCTCGGCTGCTGAGGCGCCAGCAAATGTGATAAACTAGCTAACTCTTCCTTGAAGCTTTCATCGACATAAGGCATATGTTCGCCGGACATGACGGCTTGCCGATCCTCTTTTGGCGCTTCCGTTTGAACCGTCTCTTCGGCTGCGGTTTCCTGCATGATGTCCGCATCCGGCGCAGGCGGCTGATATAATAGTTTCTTCTTTGCCGGCTGGCCGTTTCCGAGCGCGCGCATCCGCTGTTTGCGCTGTTTTTTGGCGAGCTGAAGCGCTTTTTCGTATTGATGGCGGACGACGGCATTCCATCTGAAACCGCACGCTGCCGACGTTCTGTTTAATTTATCGCCTACCTCTTCAAAGGCGTTCAGCTGCGTGCTTCCTTCCCGAACGTGCCGAAGCACGGTTTCCGCAAGCAGCAGGTCATTTTCCTCCGACCAGGCGTCCTGTCTTTGTTTTGTCAATGTTCTCAACCCCCAATATCTTTGATGGTATTAGAATGTCCAGATTGGAAAATATTTATACAAATTGGCTGAAAGAATGAGAGATACGCAGAGCCTTGCAGGATAAGATGAATCCTTGTACAATGAGATGTGATGTGATTTTTTTCGTTTTTAAAATTAAGATTTAACATAGAGGAACATTGAATGAAGGGAAGCGTACATCATGGCTAATGAATTCCGAGTGTGTGATGATTGCCAGGCCACCAATATTAAGACTTTGCTGCCGCGTTTGAAAGAAGCTGACCCGGATGCAAAAGTGGAGGTCGGATGTCAGTCATATTGCGGGCCCGGACGCAAAAAATCGTTTGCTTTCGTAAACAACCGCCCGCTGTCGGCGCCGACTGAGGATGAGCTGATTGAGAAAGTGAAAAAGAAGATCAAAAAGTAAATGTGTATTTTACGACAGCCTCGCCCGATGGGTCAGGCTTTTTTGCTTCAAAAAATCAATGACGGAAAACTGGAACAAAACGCCGGACAAATTCAAGGATGTTTTCAAATTACAGAGCCGATATAATAGAATCACGGCTAAAAAAAAGAGGGAATGACGATGGCGTATCCAAACGGAAAATTATCAGAAGAAAAAGTGTTTAAAGATCCCGTTCACCGCTATGTTCATGTGCGGGACAAGCTGATCTGGGATTTGATCGGCACCCGTGAATTTCAGCGGCTGCGCCGGATCAAACAGCTCGGTACGACGTATTTGACGTTTCACGGCGCGGAACACAGCCGTTTTAACCATTCTCTCGGCGTCTATGAGATTGTCAGACGAATGGTTGATGATGTTTTTAAAGGGCGTCCTGAATGGGATGACAATGAACGCGAACTCTGTCTCAGCGCCGCGCTTTTGCACGATTTGGGACATGGGCCGTTTTCGCATTCCTTTGAAAAGGTTTTTCATCTGGATCATGAAGACTATACGAGGGAAATCATTCTCGGCGACACCGAGGTGAATCAGGTTCTCAGAAAGGCGGGACCGGGATTTCCGCAGGATGTTGCCGAAGTCATTGCCAAAACATACAAAAACAAACAGGTGGTCAGCCTGATTTCGAGCCAGATTGACGCCGACAGGATGGATTACCTTCAGCGGGACGCATACTATACGGGCGTCAGCTACGGACATTTTGATATGGAACGGATTTTAAGGGTGATGCGTCCGCGAGAGGACCAAATCGTCATTAAGCAAAGCGGCATGCACGCCGTCGAAGACTATATTATGAGCCGCTATCAAATGTACTGGCAGGTGTATTTTCATCCCGTGACGAGAAGCGCTGAAGTCATATTGACGAAAATTCTCCACCGTGCGAAGCAGCTCCATGAAGAAGGGTATATATTCACTCATGCTCCCGTTCATTTTTATTCCATTTTTGAAGGGAAGCTGACGCTTGCGGATTATCTGAAGCTTGATGAAGCCATCATTTTATATTATTTCCAGGCTTGGGAAGAAGAAGAGGACCCGATTCTGTCCGACTTGTGCCGCCGCTTCATTAACCGCCAGCTGTTTCAATATGCCGAATTTAACCCCAATGAGGAAATGTCGGCTTATTTTGAACTGACCGCTCTGTTTAAAGAGGCGGGAATTGATCCCAATTACTATTTAGTGGTCGATTCTTCATCGGATCTGCCGTATGATTTTTACCGGCCGGGTGAAGAGGAGGAGCGTCTGCCGATTCACCTGTTAACGCAGAACGCCCAGATCAAAGAGCTGTCCAGGCAGTCCGCCATTGTCGAATCCATTTCGGGCAAACGCCGGACGGACCATAAGCTCTACTATCCGATGGACCTCATTTGCGACGATTCAGAAAACCCTGAAGCAAAATTAAAAATCCGGCAGCTGCTGGGACTGACATAGAAGGATTTTGGTAAAGAAGGAAAAGGAGATGTCGGGAATTTGTTGAAAGAACATGCAAAACTGATGAAGGTGTTCTCGGATTCTGGAGAAATCATCGGGCGGAAAAAGCTGCAGAAAATCATTTATATCGCGAAGAAAATGCAGTATCCTTTCTACGAAAAATATGATTTTCATTTTTACGGCCCGTATTCCGAAGAACTGACGCTTCGAATTGAAGAGCTGTGCAATCTTGGGTTTCTGGATGAGGTGAAGGAAAAAAAGGGCGGCTACTTTCAATACCGGTACTCGCTGACGGAGACGGGAGCCGAGTTTTTACATCATGCGGAGCTTACGATGCCGGATATGAAGAAGTACATCGACAGCGTCAACAGTCGCTCATCCCGGTTTTTGGAGCTGGTGTCTACGATTTTGTATTTTGACGGCCTTGAAGCTGAGGAAAAGAAAGAGAAAGTGTTTACGATAAAAAGCAAACAGAAATATACGGATGAAGAATATGATGAGGCGCTTCACTACATAGAAGAGCTGAAACACATTTGTTAAAGGCGATGGCTTTCGTCTTTTTTGATGAAAAAACCAGGCCGCGATAAAGCGGGCCTGGTTTTGTTTATTGTCTCAATTTGCTGTGCTTGTACGAATATAAAAAGTAAACGATGACGCCGATGATCAGCCAGACGGCAAAATAAAGCCACGTTTTCAGCGGCAGATTGACCATTAAAAACAAACAGCAGATAATGGCCAAAATCGGCAGAACGGGTACAAAAGGCACTTTAAATCCCCGCGGCAGATCCTTATGGGTGCGGCGCAGAATCAGCACGGACAGACTGACCATGGCAAATGTCAATAGCGCGCCGATGTTTGAGAGATCTGACAGCTCTTTCAGATCAACAAAACCCGCGATGCATGCGCTGATCAGTCCGATCAGCCACGTATTAAAGATCGGCGCTCCCGATTTCTTTCCGACAATGGTAAAGACTTTCGGCAGCATTCCGTCTCTTGCCATCGCAAAAGATATACGGGTCGCCGCATAGGTATGGGCGAGAACGACGGCCATCAGTCCGATCACCGCACCGGCAGCGATAACGCCCGCCACCGCGTTTTGTCCGACAGACTGCAGCACATAAGACATGGCTTCCGGCACATTAAGCTGTGAATACGGAACCATACCCGTCATGACGAGACAGACGATGACGTATACAAATGTACAGATCACCAGTGAACCGATAATACCGATCGGCAGGTTGCGCTGCGGTTTTTTGACTTCTTCAGCCGAAGCGGAAATCGCGTCAAATCCGAGAAACGCAAAAAAGACGGCAGAAGCCCCCGTAATGACGCCTTTGATTCCAAAAGGCATAAAAGGATGCCAATTGCCCGGCTTTACAAAAAAGCTTCCTGTGATGATAAACAGCAAAACAATTCCGATTTTTACGAGAACCATTATATTATTAAAGGTTTTGCTCTCTTTAGAGCCGCGTGACAGAACGACGGCAATTAATAGAGTAATGATGATGGCAGGAAGGTTGACGATGCCCCCCTGGCTCGGCACGTGCAGCAGACTGTCCGGCAAAGGCATGCCGATTTCGGCTAACAGATTATTAAAATAACTTGACCAGCCGCTTGCCACCGCCGACGCCGTCACCATATAAACGGATAAGAGCGTCCAGCCCATTAAATGGCCGACAATTTCTCCCATGGTAGTGTAAGAGTAAATATAGGCACTTCCGTAAACCGGGAGAACAGAAGCGATTTCGGCGTAACATAATGCTGCAAGGCTGCAGACAACGGCTGCAATGATAAAAGAAAAGATTACGGAAGGCCCGGCGTTTTTCGCGGCCGTAATGCCTGTAAGAACCATGACGCCCGTCCCGATGACGGCGCCGATGCCCAGTAATGTTAAATCAAATCCACCCATCGTTTTGGCAGTCTGCCTGTTTCTGCTTTGTTCAAGCAGCTGGGTGATGTCTTTTTTTTGTAGGATATTCCGCAACACGCATCCCTCCATCCAAAAGCAAAAGCCAAGAGGGCCTCTTTGGCTTTTACCCGTGTCACATCTTCTGTGTAATCGACAATCCTGTGTTCTGTTTCCCCGTCTGTTCCGTTTCTTTTCCAGTCATATTGTCTGCCGCATCCGATCAGATTATCCTTTCCGTCAAACGCAGTCACCCTTAATGATTTTACCTGAATCATGTCTATAAAACCAGCATTGCATAAAAGGGATGGGTAAAAAAGCAGGAGATAATAGTCTGTATAGGGCAGGATAAAAGTTGTGGGCTTTCCGGCCGGAATTTTGACTTTCTCCGTAAGGTATCAGTAAAATGTAATAAAAAACAAACAATGATGATGGATGCATCTTGAAATGGGGAGTTTCTGCATGAAGCACGATATATTACAAGCAAATGTACTGGATTACGCGCTCACGAAATATTTAAAGAGCACGAAAAAGCTTGATGAGGCGACAATTCCGAAGAGTATAAACAATATCAGAGGATTTATTCTCAGGATTATTTACCGGCACGGCACGTGCACGATTAAAGATATATTGCAGGAAGTCACATTATCGCCTTCAGCCACGACAACCGCTCTGAATCATTTAGAAAAAGAGGGTTTCGTGGAAAGGTCGAGAAATAACGAAGACCGGCGCACGGTATGGATGACGCTTTCCGAATCGGGAAAAATGGCGGCCATGCAAATGATTGAAAACCGGCAGATGCTCATTGACGAGCTGTTCGAAGCATTGACAGAAGAAGAAAAGAATACCTTTTTCAGCCTCGTTGAAAAAGTAATGAAATAAGCCGGCCTGACATAGCAGCGCCGGCCATTATCAAGGATTACTCCGTATCGCTGATCCGTTTGCCGGCGACGGCGTAATGATCCTTTCTCATTTCTTCAATCATGACAATGATCTTTTCTTCGGCTGCGCCTGTCGTTTCTTTTACGGCTTCTGTCACTTTTTCAACCAGATTCCGTTTTTGTTCATCTGTGCGGCCTTCAAGCATTTTAACGGTTACGAGCGGCATGGTGCTGATCCTCCTTTATCGTTTCCTCACTTTGGAAGAGAGGTCACTTATAGTATACTGAATGAAGGACAATCTTGCATTTTTTAAAAAAGGGGATTTTTACATTTGGACAGATTTTTATATTATCCGCTGGAGCTTATGCCCTATGTCGTGATTACGCTGATTGTGGCATTTACGATGCATGAACTGGCGCACGCGCATGTCGCGTATCGGTTCGGAGACGATACCGCGGCGAGGCAGGGCAGATTAACGCTCAATCCGATTAAACATCTTGATGTTTTCGGAACGATTCTAATTTTGGTCGCGGGTTTCGGCTGGGCCCGTCCGGTGCCGGTGAACCGCCGCGCCTTTAAAAGACCGCGGCTGGCGGGAGTGCTGGTTTCCGTCGCCGGGCCTGTAAGCAACCTGCTTCTTGCCTTTATCGGTTTCTTTTTGCTAGTGTTGATGCATGCTTACGGAATGGAGCTGCTTTCTGCATTCAGCATGGGGCTTGACCGCTTTTTCTCTATTTGGATTCAGCTGAATCTCGCGCTGTGTTTATTCAACCTGCTGCCGCTTCCTCCGCTTGACGGCTACCGGATTATTGAGGATCTCGTGCCGCCGCGGGTGCGCGCCAAAATGACTCAGTTTGAGAGCTACGGGATTATCGTGTTTCTCGTGCTGTTTGTGACACCGGTCGGCTCCTATGTCGTGTGGCCGCTGTTAAGCGAGGGGAGAGACTGGATTCTCAAGGTATTTGCCATTATATTTCAACCGCTTTTGTAGGAGGGTATTTTCATGGAAGAAAAAAAGAAGAAAACAATCGGATTTAATATTATTAAAAGTGATCCGACCGACGGACATGGCGGTTTTGGCGTCGGGGCGCTGAGCCTTGACAATATTTCTCCGGTATTTGTCGATGTGGAAGAGAAGGAAGCCTTCGTTGACATCGGCGCCATGCATGCCCGCAGTGTCGTTGAAAAAGGCATCAAATTCCTGCCGAACAAAGATGAAGTGCCGAACGGAAAACCGTACTGGCTCGTGTGGGTCACCATCGACAGAAAAGAAGAAGGCCCTTATTACGCGGGTGTGACGGCTTGTGAAATGACCGTGGACAGAAGTATCCGCAGAGGCTATAAGTCATTGCCGGAGCATGTGAATTTAATGGATAAATCAATGAAGCGCTGCATTATCGTGGACAAAATGGACGCCAGCTCAAAGCGGGTGCTTGCTGAATTTCTGCAGAAGCATGACCAAGGGCTCTGGGAACGTTCATCCGATGAATTGAAAACAGGTCTGCTTCCGGAAGAAAAATAATTTGTGAACTTTTTGTGAACTTTATAAATATTTGCACTATTATGCGATTGTACTGAGTAAACTGATGATACAGAATCAGGACATGGAAAGTCCCGAGCCGAACCAAGACTCGGGGTTTTTCATGTTTACGCGGAGGTTTCATCATGTTCACCGTCTTTGAAATCGGGCCATGGGTCATTGAAGCAGATGCGGCGGAAACGAGAAAACAATACGAAAAATCATGGCCTGATCCTTGCGATTGCGGGAGCTGCCGGAACTTTTCCGAGGCGGTGAATCTCCTTCCCGCCGAGATAACAAGATTGTTTACGCAGTTTGGGATTCGTCCGGCTGTCTGTCACGACTTGGGGGAGCATGGAAAGGAAAACGGCCTGCATCACTATGCGGGCAGCTATCCGATTGTCGGCAGGCTTAGGGAAGGCTGGCCGAAGTTTCATATCGAGAGGGCGGGAGATATCCGCTTTTCGTTTTCATTGCCGAGTACAACATTTTTTATACCGAAGGGTTTTCCTGACCCTATTATCCATCTCGACTTTTCACTCTTGCTCCCATGGGTGCTTGAGGAAGACGCGGATTAAAGCCCGGCGCGCAATGCACCGGGCTCAGTCTTTTTTGCCGAGCCACTTGTCCCACCACTTTTTGCGCGGAGCTTCTTTGCGGGCGGGGGCGTGTTCCTTTTCTTTTTTAGAAGGTTCCGGTCCGTAGCACACATCCGCGGGCTCAGTGCCTGCGATGAAATACGTATAATGCTTTGCGGCGCAGCCGGGTCCCGAAGTGTAGCCGGAAGCGGGATCGATATAGACGCCCGTGACGCCCTTCGGCGGTTTAAGCGCTATTTCCGGTTCTCCTTCGAGCGCCTTCTCCATAAAGTCCGCCCAAATCGTCTTCGCATAGCTTTTTTCTTCTACTGAATCAATCGTGCTGCTTTTGTCATAGCCTGTCCATACACCGGCGGCAAGAGCCGGGTTAAAGCCGATCATCCAGCTGTCTGCGCTCGTCGTGCCTGATTTACCGCCATAGGTTCGGGTCAGCCGGTCAGAAATGGTGCGTCCCGTGACGGAAGTATAGCCGTTTAAATCCTGATCAAACATGCCCGTCATCATGCTCGCCGTCACAAAAGCGGCTTTTTTATCAAGCGTCTGCTGATGTCCGCGCGGCTGTTCATACAAGACATTGCCGGCGGTATCCGTCACTTTTGTGATAAAGGAAGGGGTGATTTGTTTTCCCCCGTTTGCGAGCATCGCGTAGGCATTAACCATCTCAATCGGGCGCACGGGTTCAGTTCCGAGCGCCAGAGACGGAAGGGGCTTTAAATGTTCGCTGATGCCGAATTCCTTTGCCGCCGACACGAGCTTATTCATGCCGAGAAAGAGATGGGTCTTCACGGCATAAATGTTGTCTGATAACGCAAGCGCCTGAAGCAGCGTAATCGGTTTATTGGCGTAGTAGCCGTTGTAATTGCTTGGAGAATAAGTATCTCCGTTGTCGTCAATCTGGAACTCTGTGGCTTCGCTTTTCATCAGCGTGACCGGTGTAAAGCCGCTTTGAATCGCTTTGTAGTACAAAAGCGGCTTGATCGTGGAAGCAGGCTGCCGTTTCGCCTGTGTCGCCCGGTCAAACGGGCTTTTTTCGTAGTCACGTCCGCCGAGAAGCGCAAGCACGCGTCCTGTTGCCGGATCAATCGCGGAAAAGCCGACCTGAATGTCAGAGCCGGTACGGATCGTATGTGCCACAGTGTTTTCCGCAATCCGCTGCATGCGCTTATCAAGCGTCGTATAAACACGCAATCCGCTCGTTGCCAGCTGTTCGCGCGTCATGCCGAGCTTTTTCTCGAGTTCTTTCATCGCATCATCGTAAAAATAAGGCGCCGTTTTCGCCACGGTTCTGTTTTTCAGCGGCTGATAGGCAAGCGGCGTTTTCTTAAGCCTTTCCGCCTTTTCTTTTGAGATCATTTTTTGGCCGATCATCAGTCGGAGAATGGTTTCCTGGCGCTGTTTGGCCTTCTTTTCGCTGACATATGGCGAATAGCCGGACGGGCCTTTCGGTATGCCCGCCAAAAGCACGGCTTCCGCATCGTTCAGATCTTTGGCGTGTTTGCCGAAATACAGGCGGGAGGCGGCTTCAATTCCGTATGCACCGTGGCCGTAATATATCGTATTTACATAACCTTCTAAAATCTCGTTTTTAGAATAGTTCTGTTCAAGGCGGATCGTGTAAAATGCTTCGTTCCATTTTCGTTTCCATGTCTTATCATGCTCAAGGTAGAGATTTCTCGCGTATTGCTGGGTGATGGTGCTTGCGCCCTGAACCTTGGCCATTGCCTTTATGTCAGCCAGCGCGGCGGCAGCCATCCGCCGGTAATCAAAACCGTGGTGATTGTAAAAGTTTTGATCCTCCACCGCAATGGCGGCCTGCACCGCTATCGGATTGATATCTTTTAACCGGACCCAGTAGCGCTTTTCCCCGAAATCGGTCTCACCTAGCTTTGAGCCGTCATTTGCATAAAGAATCGTAGACTGAGGAACCCGGACGGAGGGGGCGCCCTGCCATTTCGCTGCAAGAAGAATGGATGTGAAGCAGACGCCGGCCAGCATTCCGCCGATCAGTGTCAGAAAGATGCAGGCGCGGATGATTTTGAACGTGATTCTGAGCTGTTTTCCAGATACTTTATCCACTTTTGGGAACCCCCTTTTTCATGATTCTATTATTATGTGAAAAAAGGGGGTTTTTTAAACATATCAAACCGGACACTTCTTTACTTTTTCCCCTCCATCCTCTATACTTTTTCCTTAGGTGAAAATGAGATTTTAACCGGAATAAAAGCGATACAGACGCTTACAATAAATGAAATAAGCCTTGAAAGGGAGATGACAATTGAGCGAGCTTTGGTATACGGAGAAGCAGACGAAGAATTTCGGCATTACATTAAAGGTGAAACAAACATTACATACGGAACAGACGGAATTTCAGCATCTGGAAATGGTGGAGACAGAAGAATTCGGCAACATGCTGTTCTTAGACGGAATGGTCATGACTTCTGAAAAAGACGAATTCGTCTATCATGAAATGGTTGCGCACGTCCCGTTATTTACGCACCCGAATCCGGAAAACGTCCTCGTTGTCGGCGGCGGAGACGGCGGTGTCATCAGAGAGATTCTGAAGCACCCAAGCGTAAAAAAAGCGACGCTTGTCGACATTGACGGCAAGGTTATTGAATACTCTAAAAAATTCCTTCCGTCCATTGCGGGCAAGCTTGATGATCCGCGCGTCGACGTGAGAGTCGATGACGGTTTCATGCACATCGCGAAATCAGAGAATGAGTATGACGTCATCATGGTTGATTCAACAGAACCGGTCGGACCGGCCGTCAATCTGTTCTCAAAAGGCTTCTATGCCGGAATTTCCAAGGCGTTAAAAGAAGACGGCATCTTCGTCGCGCAGACGGACAACCCGTGGTTTACACCGGAGCTGATTACAAACGTACAGCGTGACGTGAAAGAAATCTTCCCGATCACCCGTCTGTATACAGCTAATATCCCGACGTACCCGAGCGGCCTGTGGACATTTACGATCGGTTCTAAAAAGTACGATCCGCTTGAAGTGGAGGACAGCCGTTTCTTTGACATCGACACGAAATATTACACGAAAGAGCTTCACAAAGCGGCATTTGTTCTTCCGAAATTTGTGAGCGACTTAATCAAATAAAAACGTACGGCGCAGGAGCGAATCTTGCGCTTTTTTACAGGAAAGCGAGGGTTTTATCATGAGGTTTGATGAAGCATATTCAGGAAAAGTATTTATCGCAAGCCGCCCCGACTGGAAAGAGGCGGACGCCATCCTTTACGGCATGCCGATGGATTGGACGGTCAGCTACCGTCCGGGTTCGCGTTTCGGCCCGGGGAGAATCCGCGAGGTGTCAATCGGTCTTGAAGAATACAGCCCGTATCTCGACCGTGACTTGGCTGATTTGAATTTCTTTGATGCCGGCGACATTCCGCTTCCGTTCGGCAATCCGCAAAGAAGCCTTGATATGATTGAAGAATACGTGGACAGCATTTTAGAAAAAGGAAAGTTCCCGCTCGGCATGGGAGGGGAGCACCTTGTATCATGGCCTGTCATAAAAGCCATGTATAAGAAATTTCCGGACCTTGCCATCATTCATTTTGACGCGCACACCGACCTGCGCACGGATTATGAAGGCGAACCGCTTTCCCACTCTACTCCGATCCGCAAAGCGGCCGAGCTCATCGGGCCGCAAAACGTATTTTCATTCGGCATCCGTTCCGGAATGAAGGAAGAATTTGAATGGGCGAAAGAAAACGGCATGCACATTTCAAAGTTTGAAGTGCTTGAGCCGCTGAAAAAAGTGCTGCCGCAGCTTGCGGGACGCCCTGTTTATGTCACGATCGATATCGACGTGCTTGACCCCGCTCATGCGCCGGGAACGGGCACGGTTGACGCAGGAGGCATCACGTCTAAAGAATTGCTCGCGTCCATCCATGAAATCGCACGCTCAGAAGTCAACGTAAAAGGCGCTGACCTCGTAGAAGTCGCGCCGGTCTATGACCACTCAGAACAAACCGCAAACACGGCAAGCAAGATGATTCGTGAAATGCTGCTTGGGTTTGTGAAATAAAAGAATTTCCCCCGCTTGAAACACGCGGGGGATTTTTATTGTATATAAACTACTTAGAAGTTAGTTATTTTACCATTAATAATTGATATCATTGATAAAAATTATCTAATAGGGTATTATTTAGTAAATACATCTTTAGAAAGGAAGTTAGAATGAAAACAGCAGTAGAAAATGAATTGGAATTAAAAAAGATTGAAATTTCTGTAATTAAACTGATAATTGCTGAAAAACCTAATAAAGAGATCGCTAAGTCATTAAACTACTCGCAGCGTAATGTCGAATATATCATAGCCGGTCTCTGTAAAAAGTGGAATGTGAGTACTAGAGTCGGTATTGTTTCGGAAGCATATAAAAGGAATTGTATACAGTGAACGATATGAAAGAAAAACCCCTATTGAGGGGGTTTATTTATATATGCTAAAAAAACATTCTATACAGGAATGCCGTAAAAATAAAAACTGAGATTGTCAGGTAGTTCAAATTTGTTCTCCATTTCAGAAGAATAAACAAAAGAAATAAGTATGCAATATTGAACAAATCAAAGATAGAAAAAATCAAATGATTACTTGTGAAAAATAAACTAGTGTTTGGATGTTCTGCGAAAATATTTTTGAATGATATAAGTAAAAACTTAATTGCGACCGGGATGTTAGAAAACATAAATAGGGAATAAAAAGTTTTGATCTTAATTTGAGCGCCAAGAAAATTTATAATGAGAAATAATACAAATCCTTCAAAAATCACCCCGAACATTAAAAGAAACAGTGCGGCTATTGCAATGATATAATCTAAATGTTTTACTTGCTCAACAACTTGTATAGGGATGTTTTTGGGAATTAAACTTTTCATAAAAGGTAATAGGGAACTTAAATAAAAAGCTAGCCCGATAATATAAAACAAAAATGAGGACAAAAAATTAATGTTTCGGTCCTTAAATGACGATAATTCAATTTGCATAATCCTAAGAGACTCCTTTTATAAAGATAGGTGTAATAAATGTTTCTAACATAGCTGCTATAATTAAACCGAGAAATATAATACCAATATATTTAAAAGTGAATTTTAAATTTATTTTGAGGAGTAATAAATCCAAAGTTAATTTCATTCCTACAGAGGCTGCAAGAAGCAATACCGGGACTTCAATTATTCCATGGGGTATAACAAGCAGTAAAAGGTTTAAATTGTCTTTGATGTTTCCTATGGCATTTCCTAAAATTAATCCATTAATAATTAAAACTGCAATCGTGCCAAGTGACAGCGTCAACGGGCCTAAAAAAACAAGCAGACTCGCTACTTTAATATTATTAAAGAAAATCTGAAAAAAATCCGGACGGATATTTCGATTTAGATTATTTACATTTGAAGCGGGATCTGTATAAAAATAAGCTGTAAATAAAGCAATTAAAAATAAGATCAGACAGAGTATGTACAATTTGACTAAAACGTTCTTTTTAAACAAAGTATTTTCATCCATTCGTTTAAGGGACTGCCAGGGATATTGAATTTAATGTTTTATGTTAAGCTGCTGCTGTACTTGCTGCAGCCAATTGTTCTAAAACGGCTAATGGCAAGCCTGCACCAAGAGATCCTAAAACAGTAATGATAGCCAGGACTGAACCCGTTGCGGTGATAGCACTGACAATCCAACTAGGAGCTATTATTCCAGCTCTGTTTAAAATATCGATGACATCCATGCTTAAATGATTATGTTTTATACTGAAAAGAGCGAGAACAATGATTCCTGATGCTACTAATGTAAAAATCGCTTTACTATTTTGTGTTTTTAAAAGTAGACTCATTTTTTCCTCCAATTTTTTCAATATCCCCAGCAAGTTAAATAATAAAATATATTGGAAGCTATTTGAATTGCGGATTTCCGAAAAAAATAGTTAAGAGGTGAAATCCGTTAAGGTATCTGCTGGCTTATTTCAGTACAAAGAAAGCCGGACCATATGTATGATCCGGCTTTCTTTGTACTGAAACATTTATACTTTTTTTTCAAGAATAATATCAAAATAATCGGCTGCCCCATAACCTGAAATAGGAGGAGCAAATATTTGAACCAGCTTCCATCCTTGCTGCGAATACTTTTCAATAATTTCTTTATAGTCTTCTTTAGGCTTTCCTTTCCACCGGTTTACTTCTACTTTTATGAACTTATATTCGTACATTGCTGTATAATCCTCCGGAAGTGTATTGGAATTGTTACCTTGTTTTTCGATTATGATAAACTTGAATCCATAAATAGAGCGCGCAGCCTATTAAAAGTATTGGAAATTGCCATCCTGTATTTCCGTTTTTAAAATAATCTATTAATGACCATATCAGTAAAGCGACAGTATAAAAACTAAATGCTATTCTGGCGGCTATACCCGATTGGTGTTTTTGCATCTCATCCATTTTCTTCATAAGAACCGCTCCCTTAATTTTTTTTGGCGTTATAGTTGAATACTTTATCTATTCCCGTATTTAATGCGTGAGCTATCGAAAAAGCCAGACTTAAAGTCGGGTCATATTTATTATTTTCAATTGCATTGATGGTTTGTCTGGTCACATTGCAGAGCTTAGCCAGATCATTTTGTGAAATATCAGCTGCTGTTCTAAGTTTTTTTATATTGTTATCCACTAAAACCCTCCTTAAATATTTTTGTTTTTATTTTAAATTTTCAAATTTATATATATTTATTTTAAATAATATATGTATATGTGTCAAATACTTTTTACATATTTGAATTTTAAGGGATACTTTTTGTTTTTGCAAATTAGTTGTTAATATAAAAAACGGCTTGCAGTTTAACCTGCAAGCCTAAAAGTAATCATTATTTAAATCATTCCGCGCTGAGCAACTTCAAATTGATGTTCCGGTGCACTTGCAATGTCGGCTGAAACAAAAATAGTGCCTATCGCTAAGCAAGTAAGTGCTAATTTATACTTCAATTTCATACAACTTCACACCTCCTTGAATCTGCTGTCTTGTTTCTTCCACCTTTAAAAAATATGCGGAAGCCTTCTCGAAATTTTCTCTTTCATGATAATATTTTGCCACATCTAAGGCAAAATCTTCAAGATCAGCATACATCAATTTATCTCTGAGAAAGTCAAAACATTCCATGATTGCTTCTTCATCAGGCTCACCGACATATAAAGATTCTAAAAATTCATACTCGACTATATATAGGGAATCTTCTGCCTCCTCTGCATAAGATACCCCTTTGTCATGATATTGTCTGGCTATGGCCATATTTCCGATTTTATAATGTATTTGTGTGATTAAGAAATAGGCTTGCGGGAGAGAAGTGATGATGTTCCCATCTTCAAAAACAGCTATTGCCCGTTTTATGTAGTCAATGGCTGGTTTGTAATTTTCTTGGCTGTTAAAACAAAGTCCGATATTATATAGAGTCCGGCCCATTAATTGAGGCTGCTGTTCTGCCTCTGCCATGGCATAAGCTTTTTTAAAATGCTGAATTGCTTCATCATATTGCTTTAAGTCAAGAAAGTTGGTAGCGAACAATGAATGGCACTGAAGCACCCTTATATTATATGCCTCCTGCTTATGATAAATTTTATAAGCCTGCCGGGCATAATCCATAGAAAAATAAGTCTGCTTCATATAATAGTAGGACTCTGACATCTTAAAATAAAATTCAGCTTTCTCGATACAATCTTTGACAAAATCAAGCTTATATTCAGCTTTCTTAAAAAACTGAATCGCTGAAAGATATTCACGGCATTCCAGCTCATACATCCCCCGGAAAAAATTAAAATAATAATCAAGCCGTCCGGTCAGCCGGGCCTGCTTTTTATCAATATCCGCGAGCAGCTCCGATAGTCTCGGCTGTTCTTCTATCCGCTGCGATTCCAGCGGTTCGAGGTATTCGAGCATCAGATTGTGGCGGAATTCCATGAGAGAATAGTATAGATGAAGATCCTGATCATCTTCCAGACCTGCAAGTTCTTCTTTGATTTCTCTCCGCAAGTACTCGGCGTCCGGGATGCTGAACCTTCGAATGTACATATACCATTCGTTGATTTTTTCTCCAACCGCTGAAGACGATAAAACACTCGCCACTATTCCGAATCCCTCCCTTCCACGTTATGTATATGACATATTTTATCATTTTCATTCGGAAGGATAGCGCAAAAATACCGCAAACTTTTCCCCTTTGACAAAGCCGTCCGCCGAAGGAACCGCATTTTTCCCGCAGCCCGGGATTTCCGGTTTTTTCATTTTCCTTAAAAATCATGTTTATCTTCAAAACCAATCAGCAAAGATGGTAAGATAGGAGGAAGCGGTTGAACTTTTTCCCTTGAAAACTTATACTATTCAGGTTAAGCGGGATGATGAAAAGGAAGTGTCAGCATGAGACAGGAGACACCAGTAGCCATTCATGTGCAATCATTCATACACAACGGCTCAGAAGAAGAGTCGGTTGAATTTACATCGAGTGGATTCTATTACGTGAGAAACGGCAAAACGTATCTTTCCTATCACGAAGAGCATGATTTGGGCAAGATTAAAACGGTCGTCAAGATTACAGAAAAAGAGATTCTCGTGATGAGATCGGGCGCCATCCAAATGAAACAGCGGTTCATTCCGGGGGCATCGACACTCACTCAATATAAACTGCCGTTCGGACAAATGGAGCTCCGTACGGAAACAAAAAACATACAAGCTGATGTCGGCGGTTCGGAAGGCTCCGTCAAAATGACATATAACATGACTGTAGGCGAAAACCAAGAACATGTACATAACATGACGATCCAATATAAGGAGGAAACAAAGGCATGAATATTGCGGAACAGATGAAGGACGTGCTGAAGGAAGAGATCAAAGCGGCCGTTCTGAAAGCGGGCCTGGCGGAAGAAAGCCAGATTCCAAGCGTACTGTTAGAAACGCCGAAAGAAAAAACACACGGTGATTATTCCACAAACATGGCGATGCAGCTGGCGAGAATCGCAAAAAAAGCGCCGCGCCAAATCGCTGAGGAGATCGTGGCGTCATTTGATAAAGGCAAAGCTTCCATTGAAAAGATGGATATTGCGGGACCTGGCTTTATCAACTTTTACATGAACAACAGCTACTTAACAAAACTGATTCCGTCCGTGCTTGAAGCGGGTGAACATTACGGAGAGACAAACATCGGACAAGGCGAAAAGATTCAGGTCGAATTCGTATCAGCCAACCCGACGGGAGATCTTCACTTAGGCCATGCGCGCGGCGCGGCGGTAGGTGACGCGCTGTGCAGCGTTCTTTCTAAAGCGGGCTATGATGTGAGCCGCGAGTACTATATTAATGATGCGGGCAACCAGATTAACAACCTGGCGCTTTCCGTTGAAGTCCGTTATTTTGAAGCGCTCGGTCTCGAGAAACCGATGCCGGAAGACGGCTACCGCGGTGAGGATATTATCGCCATCGGGAAAAAGCTTGCCGAAGATTTCGGCGACCGTTTCGTACATGAAGAGGAGAGCGAACGTCAGGCGTTTTTCCGTGAATACGGCTTAAAGTACGAGCTTGATAAACTTCGCTCCGATCTGGAAAATTTCCGCGTACCGTTTGACGTATGGTATTCTGAAACGTCACTGTACGAAAACGGAAAAATTGATCAGGCGCTTGAGGCGCTTCGCGAAAAGGGCCATGTATACGAAGAGGACGGCGCGACATGGTTCCGCTCCACAACGTTCGGCGACGATAAAGACCGTGTGCTGATCAAAAAAGACGGCTCATACACTTATTTGCTGCCGGATATCGCATACCATAAAGACAAACTTGACCGCGGATTCGACAAGCTCATCAATGTATGGGGCGCGGATCACCACGGGTATATTCCGCGTATGAAAGCGGCGATTGAAGCGCTCGGTTACAAGAAAGGCACATTGGAAGTTGAGATCATTCAGCTCGTTCATTTATACAAAAACGGCGAAAAAATGAAGATGAGCAAACGTACGGGGAAAGCCGTAACGATGCGCGACTTGATTGAAGAAGTCGGCTTGGATGCCGTGCGTTATTTCTTCGCGATGCGCAGCGCTGATACGCACATGGATTTTGACTTGGATCTTGCCGTATCCACATCTAACGAAAACCCTGTGTATTATGCACAATACGCACATGCACGTATTTGCAGCATGCTTCGCCAAGGGGAGGAGCAGGGACTTAAACCGGCGGCAGATCTTGATTTCAGCCATATTCAATCAGAAAAAGAATATGACCTGCTGAAAACGATCGGCGGCTTCCCTGAGGCAGTGGCAGAAGCGGCGGAAAAACGCATTCCTCACCGTGTCACAAACTATATTTATGATCTGGCTTCCGCTCTGCACAGCTTCTACAATGCGGAGAAAGTCATCGATCGGGAAAATAAAGAGAAGAGCCGCGCGCGTCTCGCTTTAATGAAAGCGACGCAAATTACGCTGAACAATGCGCTTCAGCTGATCGGCGTATCCGCTCCGGAAAAAATGTAATGATGATCAAAGGACAAAGTCTTCGGGCTTTGTTCTTTTTTTGTATATAAAGCGTGTGATGTAATTCACAATCCCGCACACTGAGTTTTTGTATGATAAGACTGATATTGAATCAGTGAAAGGGGCAAGCCGAATGATCAATCGTCAACATATTCAATTATCGTTGCAGTCATTAAGCTTAGTGGCAGGGTTTATGGTGTGGGTGCTGATTTCATCGCTCATTTCTCAAATGACATCAGATATTCATTTAAGCAAAGGCGAAATTTCATTGGTGACGGCGATTCCCGTTATTCTCGGATCGCTTCTCCGTATTCCTTTAGGATATTTAACGAACAGGTATGGCGCGCGGCTGATGTTTATGATCAGCTTCATCCTGCTTTTGTTTCCTGTATTTTGGATCAGTATCGCGGATTCTTTATTTGATTTAATCGCGGGCGGCTTTTTCTTAGGGATCGGGGGAGCGGTATTCTCCATCGGAGTGACGTCCCTCCCGAAATATTATCCGAAAGAAAAGCACGGTGTCGTCAATGGGATTTACGGTGCCGGAAACATCGGGACCGCCGTTACTACCTTTGCGGCGCCGGTTATCGCTCAAGCCGCGGGATGGAAAGCAACCGTGCAGATGTATCTTGTTTTGCTGGCTGTTTTCGCATTACTGCACGTTTTGTTCGGCGACCGGCATGAGAAGAAAGTCAAAGTTTCCATAAAGACACAAATGAAAGCCGTTTACCGAAATCATGTGCTGTGGATGTTGAGCCTGTTTTATTTTATTACGTTCGGCGCCTTTGTCGCCTTTACCATCTATCTTCCGAATTTTTTGGTTGAGCATTTTGGGCTGAGCCCTGCGGACGCCGGTCTGCGGACGGCCGGCTTTATTGCGGTCTCTACGCTGCTCAGGCCTGTGGGAGGGTTTCTTGCAGATAAACTGAGCCCGCTCCGCATTCTGATGTTCGTTTTCGCAGGGCTTACGCTGTCAGGGGTCATGCTGTCATTCTCCCCGACGATCGGCCTTTATGCGTTTGGATCGCTGACGGTGGCAGTCTGCTCAGGGATTGGAAACGGGACGGTATTTAAACTGGTGCCTTTCTATTTTTCGAAGCAAGCGGGGATTGCCAACGGAATTGTGTCAGCTATGGGCGGACTGGGCGGTTTTTTCCCTCCGCTGATTCTGGCAAGTGTATTTCAGGCAACAGGCCAATACGCGATCGGGTTTATGGCGCTTTCAGAGGTAGCGTTAGCCAGCTTTGTCCTTGTGATCTGGATGTATTGGCAGGAAAGAATGAAAACACATACGGAGAGAAACAGTCAGAGCCTCAATTCATAATGATCCATTCACAAGATTGTTAGTTTTTTCTGGGTGAGTGCAAATCAAGTCACGTTACAATATACATACGCAACGTGACTTTCTTCGAGGTGAGCTCATGAATATTCTCTCTGTCCGAAAATCTGATAAAGAACTTCTTTCCCGCGAACTGCATGAATTGCTGGAATCGATCAGTACGAAAAGGAAAATGAAAAAACACACTTATTTGTTTCAAGAAGGAATGGATGCAAAAGAGCTTTATCTGATTCAATCAGGACTCATTGAAATCGGCAAGCTGACGTCTGACGGAAAAGACCTGACGCTTAGAATCTGCCAAAAAAACGATATTGTCGGGGAATTGACGCTATTCACAGATGAGCCGAGATATATGCTCAGTGCGAAAGTGTTAGAGGATGGCGAGGTGCTCGTCATTAATAAAAACAAGCTGGAAAAGGAATTGATCCAAAACGGTGTTTTGACGTTTGAATTTATGAAATGGATGAGCACCCATCTTCGAAAAATCCAGTCCAAGATCAGGGACCTGCTTCTTCACGGCAAAAAAGGGGCGCTCTATTCCACCCTTATCCGCTTATCAAACAGCTACGGGGTGGAACGAAGCGACGGGATTCTGATTAACATTGTGCTGACAAATCAGGATTTGGCCAAGTTTTGCGCGGCGGCAAGGGAGAGCGTCAACCGCATGCTGGGAGACCTCCGCAAACAAGGGGTTATTTCGATAGACGAAACCGGAAAAATTATTTTGCACAAGCGGGACTATTTACGATGCGAGATCGAGTGTGAAAATTGTCCGCTTGAGATCTGCAATATTGACTGAAAAAAACAAGGGCAGCCGGTGTCCTTGTTTTTCAGCTTGTGATACATATACACATGACGGCGAAAAAGAAGCCGGCATTTATGATTTCCAGAATGCCGATCGTTTTCACCGGCCAGTCTCTTCCGTGAAAAAACCAGGCCCGCAGACTGCTTGGGATAAAAGCGAGAAACGCCCAGCCTGCCCCGAGAAGAGCCGATAAAAAGGGGAGCAAGAGGTGATATCCCCACGACCAGTATGCAAAGGTTCTGTTTTTTCTCTCCCGTATGACCGATTTCACATAAAAAGAACTCCCGACAAAAAATAAAGCGGATTGCAAGAATAGAAACCAGGCCCAGCCGTCAAGGGTTCCCGTTCCCAGCCAGCAGCTCGCAAGCCCGCCTGAACAAAAGAACAGAACACCCGCAATATCATTCGTGAGCGCCCGTTCGTTTTTTCGGCGGGCATAATGTGTATGTATGAGAAACAGCGGCAATAAAAAAACGCCGATCCAGACGAGCTGCGGCTTATGATAGACAGAGATGATCAAAAAGCAGCAGGCCGGAAAACCGTAATACCATATCCACTTTTGATAGGGCTGAAGCTGTTTCTTTTTCAAAGCGAGCGAAACGGGATAAACCGTCAAGTAAAGGAACAGCCAGCCCAGAAAGAGCGGAATATGCCAGAAAACCGGGCCTCCCTTGATCATGCCGAGTAAAAATGGAATCAGCAGCATCGCCCATGCGCCGTGCTGCTTCGGAATCATCGCCTTCATCGGAACCCTCCTTTTTATTTCATTATAAGTACAAACACTCTCCTGATAAGTGACTTTTATCATACAAGCTGTGAAATACATCACTGCCGCGCGGGCTCAATCGGGCTACACTAAAGCTATCCTTAGCACAGGAGGCTTTCCTATGAATCAGTGTGACTATTTATTATTTCTGAAACAACTTCCTATGTTTAATGAAGTGCCTCTGTCCATTGTCGAAACCTTGCTGAAAAACGGGACGTTTATCCGCGGCTCATCTGACCAATCTCCATCCTTTCTTCATTCACAATCCGTTTATATTGTATTAAAAGGCAATATCCGTTTTACGGACAGCAGGCTCCCTGAAGGGTCGCAAACCGTTGCGCTGTGGGAAAAAGGCGATGTGTTTCCGATTGATGAAAAAGGCGGGCTCTCTTTATCGCCTTTTATCTCAGTCAATGCCTCACCGGATATTCTGGTACTCCATATTCCATATTCCGTATTTAAGCAAATGATGTCTTACCATCCGCGGCTGCAAATGAACTTTTTGGCGATGCTTCAGCAAAATGTCTTCTGTTCCTATCAGTTGTTTTTGCGGTATCTGCATACATCACGGGATGAAAACGCCGAACCCGGTTCCTAAACAGAACCGGTTTTTTTTGATGACGCCGGGCGTCCCCATATCGTTTGAAAATCCTTCCTGCTGCTCTGTGTGAATGTTTTGTGAAAAAAGCAGAGTGTGTGACAAAGTTCACAAGGTGATGCGCCGTCTCTGTTTATAGTGTACATAGCATCACCTGACTCGGAAGGAGTGAACGATCATGAAGAAAAAGAAAATGAGTCCGTTGCTCAGGAGATTAAACTATTTTTCTCCTATCGAACATCATTCAAATAACCATAGCCAAACGACAAGCGAAGATCGTGATTGGGAGAATGTATACAGAAACAGATGGCAGTACGACAAAGTCGTTCGCTCCACCCACGGCGTCAACTGCACGGGTTCTTGCAGCTGGAATATTTATGTGAAAAACGGAATTGTCACGTGGGAAGGACAAAACTTGAATTATCCATCAACAGGCCCGGATATGCCTGATTTCGAACCGAGAGGCTGCCCGCGGGGGGCCAGTTTTTCTTGGTACATCTACAGCCCGCTCCGTGTGAAATATCCATATGTACGCGGTGTGCTGATCAATTTGTGGCGGGAGGCATTGCAGGCGCATCAAAATCCGCTGGATGCCTGGAAATCGATCGCCGAAAACCCTGAAAAAGCGAAGTCCTATAAACAGGCAAGGGGGAAAGGCGGCTTTGTGCGCGCGGAATGGCCGGAGGTGCTGAAGCTGATTTCGGCCTCTCTGCTGTATACAGTGATGAAATACGGGCCTGACCGGAATGTCGGTTTTTCTCCGATCCCGGCGATGTCCATGATCAGCCACGCATCAGGTTCGCGATTCATGTCTTTAATCGGCGGCCCAATGCTCAGTTTTTATGACTGGTATGCGGATCTTCCGCCGGCGTCCCCGCAAATTTGGGGCGACCAGACGGACGTTCCGGAGAGCAGTGATTGGTACAATTCAGGCTATATCATCACATGGGGCTCCAACGTGCCGTTAACGAGAACGCCTGATGCGCATTTTCTGGCGGAAGCCCGCTATAAAGGCGCTAAAGTCATTTCGATCAGTCCCGATTTTGCGGAATCCTCAAAGTTCGCAGATGACTGGCTGAGTATCCGCCAGGGGACTGACGGGGCGCTTGCGATGGCGATGGGTCACGTTATTTTGCAGGAATTTTACGTGAACCAAGAAACTGAACGTTTTATTGAGTACGCGAAGCAATACACCGATTTTCCATTCTTCGTCACTCTGTCAAAAGAAAATGGCGTATACACAGCGGGACGGTTTCTGCATGCGAAAGACATCGGGCGGCAGACAAAAAATGATCAGTGGAAGCCGGCGGTCTGGAATGAACAGACAGGTGCGTTTGCCATACCGCAAGGCACAATGGGCTCCCGCTGGGACGGGCAGCAGAAATGGAATCTGCACATGATCGACGAAGACACCGGGGAACCGATTGAACCCCGTCTCTCCGTGCTCGGAATAGAGGACGAAATCGGCATGGTGCGCATTCCGTATTTTTCAAATGACGGAAATAAAGTGCTTGAGCGGAATCTTCCTATTAAAAAATTGGATCTGAATGGTGAAGAGACGTACGTCACGACCGTGTTTGACTTGATATTGGCCAACTACGGCGTGAACCGGGGCATCGGCGGACAATCAGCCGCATCCTATGATGATCCCCGTCCGTTCACACCTGCCTGGCAGGAACAGATCACGGGAATTAAAAGAGAAGCCGTTATACAGATTGCCAGGGAGTTTGCCCAAAATGCGATTGATACAGACGGCAGATCCATGATTATCGTAGGGGCGGGGATCAACCACTGGTTCAACTCCGACACAATTTACCGTGCGGTGTTAAATCTTGTTTTACTCGTAGGCGCCCAAGGCGTAAACGGCGGAGGCTGGGCCCATTACGTGGGGCAGGAAAAGCTCCGTCCGGCTGAAGGGTGGCAGACGATTGCAACCGCAAAGGACTGGGAAGGCGTGCCTAAACTGCAAAACGGCACCTCATTTTTTTACTTTGCGACAGACCAGTGGCGTTATGAAGACCAGCCGATCAGTGACTTGGCTTCACCGATCGCCGCGTCATCCCGCTACAAGCATCACGCCGATTACAATGTGCTGGCGGCGCGATTAGGGTGGCTTCCGTCTTACCCGACATTCAATCAAAACGGCATTGATCTGTACAAAGAAGCTGAGAAAGCGGGGGCGGCGACACCTGAAGACGTAGGTGCGTACGTGGCCTCACGGCTTCAAGAGAAAAAACTGAAATTCGCGATTGAAGACCCTGACAATGAAGTGAATTTCCCAAGGAATCTCTTCGTATGGCGGGCAAATCTGATCTCAAGCTCAGGGAAAGGGCATGAATATTTTCTCAAGCATCTGCTGGGGACGACGAACGGTCTGATGAATGACGACAGTGACAGCATCCGCCCTGAAGAAATCAAATGGCGGGAGCAGGCGCCGGAAGGCAAGCTCGACTTGTTAATCAATCTTGATTTTCGAATGGCGGGTACGGCGCTGTATTCCGATATCGTGCTGCCGGCGGCGACATGGTATGAAAAACACGATCTCAGCAGTACGGATATGCATCCGTTTATTCATCCATTTGCTCCGGCCATCTCGGCGCCGTGGGAATCGAAGTCAGACTGGGATATTTTTAAGGCGCTGTCAAAAGCCGTTTCCGATCTGGCGGAAGAAGTCGATATGGAGCCGGTGAAAGAGGTAGTCGCAACGCCGCTCCTCCACGACACCATGCAGGAATTGGCCCAGCCATTCGGCAAAATCAATGACTGGAGCAAAGGCGAATGTGAAGCCATTCCGGGAAAAACGATGCCGAACATCCATGTCGTTGAACGGGATTACAAACACATTTTTCATAAAATGACCGCGCTCGGCCCTCATACGGCTTTAAAACCGAGCGGAACAAAAGGGATGAGCTGGTCGATTGCGGATGAATATGAATCACTCAAACAGAGACTGGGAGAAACCGATTCAAACAGCGTTGCCAAAGGATGCCCGAATATAAGTGAAGCGAAGCAGGCGGCGGAAGCGATTTTAACCCTGTCGTCCACCTCAAATGGAAAAGTCGCCGTGAAAGCATGGGAATCACTTGAAAACATTACCAATCTGGAGCTGAAAGACCTGGCGGAAGAGCGCGAGGAAGAATGCTTTACGTTCGAGCAAATTACAGCCCAGCCGAAAACGGTCATCACCTCTCCGGCCTTTACCGGTTCAGAAAAAGGAGGGCGCAGGTACTCGCCGTTTACGACGAATGTGGAAAAATTAATTCCGTGGCGGACGCTGACCGGCAGACAATCCTATTATGTCGATCATGAACTGATGATGGAATTCGGTGAAACGATGGCGACATTTAAACCGATCCTCCAGCACCGTCCGTTCCTAAGCAAGCGGCCTGATCAAGAGGGCAAAGAAATCGTTCTTAATTATTTGACGCCGCATAATAAATGGTCCGTCCACAGCATGTATTTTGATTCTCTGCCGATGCTGACGCTGTTCCGCGGCGGGCCGACCGTGTGGATGAATAAAGATGACGCAGAGGACACGGATATCAAAGACAACGATTGGATTGAATGCTTCAACCGAAACGGCGTTGTCGTCGCGAGAGCGGTTTTGTCTCACCGGATTCCTAAAGGAATGGCGTTTATGCACCATGCCCAGGACCGCCACATCAATGTGCCCGGCACAAAACTGACGAATAACCGCGGAGGCACCCATAACAGCCCGACAAGGATTCACGTCAAGCCGACCCAGATGATCGGGGGCTATGCACAGCTCAGTTACGGCTTTAACTATTACGGTCCGACGGGGAATCAGCGCGATCTGAATGTCGTCATCCGCAAGCTGAAGGAGGTCGATTGGCTTGAAGATTAAAGCGCAAATCGGGATGGTCATGAACTTGGATAAATGCATCGGCTGCCACACGTGCAGCGTCACCTGCAAAAACACGTGGACAAACCGTTCCGGTGCGGAATATATGTACTTCAATAATGTAGAAACAAAGCCCGGCATCGGCTACCCGAAGCAATGGGAGGACCAGGACAAATATAAAGGCGGCTGGACGTTGAAAAAAGGAAAGCTTGAACTGAAATCAGGCCCGAAAACAAACCGGCTTGCAGGCCTTTTCTATAATCCGAATCAGCCGACGATTGATGACTACTATGAACCTTGGAACTATGATTATGAAACATTAACAAACAGCCCGCAAAAAAAGCACCAGCCGGTGGCGCGGCCGAAATCGTCCTTAACGGGGGATTTCATGAATATCGAATGGGGCCCGAACTGGGAGGATGATCTCGCTGGCGGCCACATTACAGGGCTTGAAGATCCAAACGTGCAAAAGATGGAGGAATCGATCAAAACAGAATTCGATGAAGTCTTTATGATGTATCTTCCGCGTATTTGTGAGCACTGCATTAATCCGGCGTGCGTGTCCTCCTGCCCGTCCGGCGCCATGTACAAACGCGAGGAGGACGGCATTGTGCTTGTGGATCAAAACGCATGCCGTTCATGGAGATATTGCGTCTCATCCTGTCCTTATAAAAAAGTCTATTTTAACTGGCAAACGAACAAAGCGGAAAAATGCACACTCTGCTTTCCGCGCTTGGAGGCGGGGCTGCCGACCATCTGCTCCGAAACGTGTGTCGGCAGAATCCGCTATCTCGGCGTCATGCTGTATGACGCGGACAAAGTGGAGGAAGCGGCATCGGTTGAAAATGAAAAGGATCTCTACCATTCCCAATTAGACGTTTTTCTTGATCCGAATGATCCTGAGATTGCCAAACTGGCAAAAGAACAAGGCATCCCGGCTGAATGGATAGAGGCGGCGCAGCAATCGCCGATCTACAAAATGATCATCGACTGGAAGATTGCGCTTCCGCTTCACCCTGAGTACCGTACGCTGCCGATGGTTTGGTACATTCCGCCGCTCAGCCCGATTATGAATCTCTTTGAAGGAAAAGGAAGCCGGCAAACGGCGGAAGCGATTTTTCCGGCTATCGACCAAATGAGAATTCCGATTGACTATTTGGCGCAGCTGTTAACGGCGGGGGATACGGATCATATTCGATCCACGTTAAAGAAAATGTCTGTCATGCGCCAGTATATGAGAGCGATCCAGACGAATAAATCAATCGACCCGGAACTGATCTCCAGTGTCGGCTTAACAGAACAGCAAATTAAAGACATGTATCGGCTGCTGGCAATCGCCAAATATGATGACCGTTTTGTGATCCCGAGCAGCCATCGAGAAGAAGTGTCAGATTTATATGCTGAACAAGGGAGCTGCGGCTTATCATTTTCAGGCGGCCCGGGCTCTTGTTTCTAATTTTTCATAAATGAGGTGTAATAACATGAACACCACAGACCGGCAAATGACGTTCTCCGCTCTTTCCGTTCTTCTCTCTTATCCGGATGAAGAGTGGAGAGCCGAGATTCCCGATTGGAAGGCTCTTATCCATGAGATCACCAATCAGCAAATCCGGGAGAAATTGCTGCACTTTTTAGAGGCGGCAGCCGGCTTTTCTCCGCAAGCGCTGATTGAACACTATGTGTATACGTTCGATTTCGGAAAGAAAACGAATATGTACGTCACCTACTTTAACTCAGGCGAACAAAGGGAACGCGGCATTGAATTGCTGCATTTAAAAAACATCTACCAGCAATCCGGTTTCCTGCCGACAGAGAAAGAACTGCCTGATTACCTGCCGCTGATGCTGGAATTCGCCGCGGTTGCGGAGATTGAAGCGGCGAGAAGCGTGTTTGAGAAATACCTGTCCAATGTGAGGGAGCTGGCTTCCCGCCTCGAAAAAAATAACAGCATCTATGCTGAGCTGCTGCACGTGCTGCAGGCCGCACTGGAAAACATCGGTGTACATGCAAGCACTGAAGAAGGGGCTGTTCAGGCATGAGCGGGCAGATCCTGTGGGGCGTTATGCCATACATTGTATTGACGATCTTTATCGGCGGGCATATTTACCGCTATCAGCATGACCAATTCGGCTGGACGGCGAAATCAAGCGAGCTGTTAGAAAAGAAAAAACTCGCGGCTGGCAGCACACTTTTTCATTGGGGACTGCTGTGCGTTGTCGGCGGACATGTCATGGGAATTCTGATCCCGGAAGGCGTGTATGCTTCCCTTGGCATTTCAGAGCATATGTATCACAAAATGGCGATCGGCGCAGGCCTGCCGGCGGGGATTGCTGCATGTGCCGGACTTGTCATCCTGACGTACAGAAGGCTGTTTGACAAAAGAATCCGCAAAACCAGCTCGCCATCGGATATCCTGACGCTTATTCTGCTGCTGTTCATGATGCTGTCGGGCGTTGCGGCCACATTTCTTAACATTGATTCGAAAGGCTTTGATTACAGGGCAACAGTCGGGCCGTGGTTCAGGGAAATTGTTTTGTTCCGGCCTGACGCTTCTTTGATGGAGAGTGTCCCGCTATGGTTTAAGTTTCATATCATCATAGGGTACGTCGTTTTTATCCTTTGGCCGTTTACAAGATTGGTTCACGTGTTCAGCCTGCCCCTCAAGTATTTGACCCGCAGCTATGTTGTCTATCGGAAACGCACGTAAAATCCCCCCTGCAAGAGGGGGATTTTTTATGGTGAAAAAATAAAAACATAAGATATTTTCTGCCAAGGTAATGGCTGGGCGGCCGGGATTCCTGTTATATTTTATTTGGAAATAACAGCAACAAAAGGAGAGTGAAGAATGAAGCGGATTTTCCTCATTTTAGCCGCCTGTCTGATGACAAGCGCCGGCGTCCTGACACTCAGACATTCTCAAGTATTAACCGGCGGCACAGCGGGACTGTCACTAAGCCTGTCATACTTGTTTCATTCCTCGTTTGCGATTATCTTCTTTCTGATCAATATCCCGTTTTATATATTTTCTCTCATCAGAATGGGAATCAAATTCACTCTATCCACCGTTTTTGCAGTCACAGTGCTGACTCTATTTACCGGCGCGGATCACTGGCTGCCGCCGGTCTCTGTTTCACCGCTTGCCGGGGCGATTTGCGGCGGGGCGCTGATCGGGTTCGGCCTGTCGCTCATGTTTTATCATCAGGCATCGCTCGGCGGCGCCAATATCCTTGCTTTATTTCTGCAAAAGCGCTGCGGATGGAATCCGGGTGCCGTTAATTTCCTCTTCGATTTTGGGGTCGTGCTGGCCGGCATTTTTTCCGTCGGGCTGCTGAAAGGGCTCTTCTCCTTAGTGTCGATAGCGGTCACCGGTCTGATCATCGGCATCTTCAAAAATAAAATCAAAGGCAGCTGCTCGCTCAATCCGGCATTGCTTCAGAACATCACACCCGGCCAATCACAGGAAGCTTCATCATAAGCCTTTCCGCTCGTGCGGAGAGGCTTTTTCATATGTTTACAAGCCGGAAAACAGAGGGTATACAGAGATATCGGATCAGATGGGAGAGAGTCGGGATGCTGAAAAGGAGACTGGAATTTTGCTTTTTATATATGATGCTTATCGTAGCATATGTCATATGGTTTTTTCCGGTTTCCAGGCTTGAGTTTTACGGAGGGGTGCTTTGTTATGCAAGCATTATTTTGTTCAGCATTTATTCGTTAATTCTTGAAAACCGCACCTCGCAGCACACGCTGTTATGGATTCATATTCTTGTGTTTTTTCCGATCGCCGGGTACTTATTTTACCTTTTTTCCGGCCAGCTTTATGAAAAAGGCAAGCTGTTCAGGTCGAAACGGACATACAACCGGGAAAAGCTGAGAACGATATTTGATATGGAACAAACTCCCGACCTGACCGGGCTGAAAGGAAATCAGAAGCGTTTCTTTCAATATTCAATCAAGGCGTCCCATATGAATATCAATACAAAAAGCAGGCTGAAGGTGCTCAAAAACGGGGACGAAACATTTCCTGAGCTGTTTGAGGCGCTCCGGGAGGCCGCGTCATTTATACATATTGAGTATTACATGTTCAAATCAGACATGCTCGGGCACAAGATGATGGACATTATGATGGAAAAGGCGCGTCAAGGCGTGGAAGTGCGGTTTTTGTTCGACGCGGCCGGCAGCCTGAAGCTGGCCGGAAAAGATATTAAAAAACTGAAACGCGCGGGCGTGAACATCGTCCCGTTTCTGCCGCTGAAATACGGTTTTTTCAACCAAAAATTCAATTTCAGAAATCACCGCAAGATCGTGATCGTTGACGGGAAAACCGGTTTTGTCGGCGGGCTGAATGTCGGCAAGGAGTATATCGGCAAAGACCGAAATGTCGGTTTTTGGCGTGACACCCATATGAAAGTCGAAGGAGAAATCGTTCAGACGCTCCACAGCATTTTTATGCTTGATTGGGAATACGTTTCGGATGAGGTGCTTATTGATCAGAAAGCATACAGCCGCCCGGTCCCTGCAGAAAGCGGCGGCATCTATCAAGTCGTTCCGACAGGCCCTGATATGAAGGAGCGGATGAGCGACCTGTATTATGCCATGATTGCGGCAGCCGAATCGTCTGTATGGATTGCGACGCCTTATTTCGTACCGAATGAGCCGATCCGCACAGCGTTAAAGGAGGCAGCTGCCAGAGGCGTAGAGGTGCGTGTTATGGTGCCGGAAACCAATGACGGGTTTTTAACCCAGTACGCGACGAGGTCGTATTTCCCCGAGCTTCTTCGCGAAGGAATCGAAGTCTATTCCTATCAAAAAGGCTTTATGCATCAAAAGGTTCTCATCACTGACGGAAACCTCGCTTCTGTCGGGACGGCGAATATGGACATGAGAAGCTTTCAGCTGAACTTTGAAGTCAATGTCTTTTTTACAGATCAGGCTGCGATCAAAGATCTTGAAGCGCATTATCTTGAAGATATGAAGGAGTCTGAGAAAATCAGCCCCGTCCGTTTCTATAAGCGCACATTATGGGAAAGAACGAAGGAATCCTTTGCACGGTTATTTTCAGGCGTTTTATAAAAAGCGCTTTAAAAACGCCTTGTGTATAGTATAATTGAGAAATGTTATCATTAAGAACGAGGCACAAGGAGGACGGAATCGTGCTGCGACAATTTTTTTCTTATTATAAACCGTACAAAAAGCTGTTTTTTCTCGACTTCTTTTCTGCCATCGCCGGCGGATTAATGGAGCTGAGTTTTCCGCTGATTGTCAATTACTTTATCGATACATTGCTCCCGGGCCGGGATTGGAGTCTGATTATTTTGACTTCCGCTGCTTTATTCGGGGTCTACGCCCTCAGCTCGGCACTTCAGTATGTTGTGACGTATTGGGGCCATATGCTCGGCATTAACATTGAAACGGATATGCGGAAAAAGCTTTTCGACCATCTGCAAAAGCTTTCGTTCAAATTTTACGATAACAACAAAACGGGCAGTTTAATGTCCAAGCTCACCAATGATTTGATGTATATCGGAGAAACCGCCCACCACGGGCCTGAAGACCTGTTTATCGCGATCATGACGATTTTGGGCGCGTTCGGTGTGATGCTGTTTATTAACTGGCAGCTCGCGCTGTTGACTTTTATCATTATGCCGGTCGTCATTTGGCTTGCTTTGTATTTCAATAAAAAAATGACCTCTGCGTTTACAAAACTGAACAAAGACGTCGGAGACTTCAGCGCGAGGGTTGAAAACAATATCGGCGGCATCCGTCTTGTTCAGGCTTTCAGCAATGAAGCGTTTGAAACGCAGCGGTTTGACGTGAACAATCAGCGTTTCCGCAAAACAAAGCTGACGTCTTATAAAATCATGGCGAAAAACGGCTCGATCAGTTACATGCTGACAAGATTTGTCACGCTGTTCGTCTTATTGTGCGGCACATGGTTCGTGATACGCGGATCGTTATCTTACGGGGAATTCGTCGCTTTTGTGCTGCTGACGAACGTTCTGTTCCGTCCGATTGATAAAATCAACGCGATTATTGAGATGTATCCGAGAGGCATTGCCGGTTTTAAAAGCTTTATAGAAATACTGGAAACGGAGCCTGATATCAAGGACACCCCGAACGCGAGACATGTGTCCGGTTTAAAAGGGAATATCCGTTATGATGGTGTGTCATTCGGTTACGAAGAAAACAGTCCGGTTCTGTCGGGAATCAATTTGTCCATTCATGCCGGGGAGACAGTCGCATTCGTCGGGCCTTCGGGAGCGGGAAAATCAACGCTGACAAGTCTGCTGCCGCGCTTTTATGAGCCGTCTGAAGGCGTGATTTCCATCGACGGAATCGATATTAAGGACATGACGCTGTCATCATTGCGCGGACAAATCGGCGTCGTCCAGCAGGATGTCTTTCTGTTTTCCGGCACATTGCGGGAAAACATTGCTTACGGGCGGCTGGACGCGTCTGAGGAAGAAATCTGGCAGGCCGTCCGCCAGGCGCATTTAGAGGACTTGGTAAACGGGTATCCCGACGGTTTAAACACGGTGATCGGCGAGCGCGGCGTGAAGCTGTCAGGCGGGCAGAAGCAGCGGCTTTCCATCGCCAGAATGTTTTTGAAAAATCCGTCGATCTTAATTTTAGACGAGGCTACATCAGCCCTCGATACAGAAACGGAAGCCGCCATTCAAAAATCGCTGCAAGAGCTGTCTGAAGGACGCACAACGCTTGTGATCGCCCATCGGCTGGCTACGATTAAGGATGCGGACCGGATCGTCGTCGTCACGAAAGATGGCATCGCTGAACAAGGTCATCATAAGGAACTGCTGGCATCCGGCGGCATGTACCAGAGACTTCATCAGGCCCAATTCGGCGAGCTGATTCATTAATAAAAGAAAAAGGATAGACGAGCGGGGGCCGGGCAGCCTCCTGTCTATCCTTTTTTTTATGTAGTCCGTATTTAATGGGCTTCTTTTTGCGCAGGTTCGATGATATGTTTGAAACGGTCAACAAGCTGCACCGCTTTCTTTCCTTCCACTACAATTAAATATTCTTGTTCTTTATGGGCCATTCTGAACGTTTCCAGCTCAATGATATCTTTGATTTTGCACATCGTTTTTTTAGAGTAGATATACAGCTCATGGCCTCCCGTGTGGCAAAGATGATAAAGCTGAAGCATGTTTCGTAAAGTGAACTTCTTAGCGGCTATTTTCAAAGATGTAATGTTTTTCATATGTTTTCTCCTCCGTCTGATGGTCTGTTATTTCGGAAATTCCCCATATAAACGGGTGATAAACCTGGTTATGCCTTCCACTTCAGCACTCCGCCCGCCAGGCGTTTGACTCCGCGGATGGCGCTTAATTCTTCGACGAGCCGGAGCAGCGCCCGGTCTTTCTCTTTCGCCTCAATCATAAAATCGATGTCCGTATCCCATTGTCTGAACCGCTCCAGCACCGGGAGAATAAAATTCGCATCTACATAGTCCGCATGACTGCGTACGGCTGATTCTGATTTTGGCGAGGAGAGATGGACCTTCGGCTTTAAGCCGATCCGCTGCCATGTTTTGATCATCCGCGGAAGAATGTCATCTAAATCAGCGTCATCGGTCGGATTGGCGTAAAAATGGTGATAATCAAACACAAACGGAATGCCTTCTTGTTCACATACACTGAGTGTTTCCTCGGACGTATATGTTTTATCATCGTTTTCTAAAGTCATCCGCTGTTTGATGACATCGGGAAGTTCTTTCAGATTCACGCGGAAACGGCCAAGCGCGCTTTGTTTGTCACCGTAAGCGCCTCCGACATGGATGTTGATGACGGAACGGTCCGCGATGCCCATTGCGTCCAGCATGTCATAATGATAGGCCATATCCTTGACCGCATTTGCGGTAATCTCCTGTTTCGGGCTTGTAAAAAGCGTGAATTGGTTCGGATGAAAGCTCGTTCTGAGGTCATATTTTCTGACCAGCCCGCCGATCTCACGAAACTCCTGGCGAAACGGCGTGACAAAATCCCACAGCACATCCGGATGGGTGGCGAGCGGCACAATCGAGCTTGAGAACCTGTACAGCGGGATGCCGTGGCCGACCACATAGTGGATCGTGCGCAGCGTATTGGTGAGATTTGCTTTCGTCACAGAAAGCAGGGCGTCTTTCCGCTCACTGCGGGAAAGCTTGGTATAGCGCGCATATGTTAAGGTTTTTGCGGGGGACGCGTCCCAAAGGCACATGGCGTTTGCGACGAATCCGAATCTGAACAGCATATGGTTTCTCCTTTATAAAAAGTAAGATATGGCCTTTCCCAGCCATTCTGCAGGAAGCTGTCTGACGGAGCGCTGTTTCACTTTTTCTAATGTGAGAAGCTCGGATTTTTCGATGTCCTGCTTTATGGTTGAAAGCACTTTCTTTGTAAAGGCTTCATCATGAATGATGACATTCACCTCTTCATTCCAGAACAGACTCCGTTTATCAAAATTCGGCGTGCCGATAATGCTGATGCGGTCATCAATAATGAAAGCTTTGACATGATAAAAGCCTTGATAATACCGATAGATGAGGCAGCCGGCCTTCAGAAGCTCGGGATAATAGGTAAAAGCTGTTTCCCGAACGAACGGGTGGTCTGACTTCATCGGCACGATCAAGATGACTTTGACGCCTTTTCGGCAGGCTGAAATAAGCGCTTCCTGAAGCTTTTTGCTCGGTACATAATAAGGCGTGCCGATAATGATTTTTTTCTCCGCCTTACGGATGCAGTTTTCATAATGCGATTCAAGCGAAAAACCGTCAGACGCATATGTCCTATGAGAGATATTCCCTTCGGATAATGCCGGATAAACCCCGGGTGATCCGGGTGCTTTTCCGGTGTTTCGTTTCAGATCGCTTACAAAAAGAGTCTGAAGATCCGCCGTGCCTTCTCCGGTCATCCGCAGGTGATAATCCTCCCAGTTTCCGAACTTCGCTTTTTTGCCGAGGTACTCTTCAGCGATATTAAAACCGCCGACATAGCCGATTTTGCCGTCAATGACGGTCACTTTCCGGTGATTCCGTTTTTGCAGCCTGAAAAATAGAAACGGAAATGCCGGTTTATTTAGAAAATGAACGTGAACGCCGGCTTTTTTCATCGTTTGAATGGAAGGCTTTTTCACTTGGCGGCTGCCCGCCCAATCGAGCAGCAGATATACGGAGACGCCGGCCTGGGCCTTTTCCTTCAATAAATGAAACATCTCATGGCTGACTTGGTCGTTCTTCATAATAAAAAACATCATATGAATAGAAGAGACGGCTTGGCGGATATCAGCCGTCATCTGCCGCACAAGCTCGCTGCCGCAGTGAATGAGTGTGATATCACTCTTTTTCGGGTCAAAAACGGGCTCATACGCCTGTTTTTTGTACGCCGCCCGGCCAAGCAGCATATCAAGCAGCATAAGTGCGATCAATATGATAAAAATGACAAGCAACACAAAAATGACCTTCATACCGACGCTCCTTTCCGAAGTATTCGTAGTGTGCCCTGAGAATGTGAATTTAATTATTGACTGAACACTCATTCATTATTTATGATAAAGTAAAGATATGACAATGAAGAGGGGTATCAGAACAAAGGGGGAGACAAGATGAACGCATTTCTCATGGTAAACGCGCTGCTGTTTTCAGCTGTAACCGCTTACGCCGTTTATTTATTCGTTTACCTGATCAGAACGAGGATCGCTTATATTAAGCTCGGCCAAAGGGAAGAATTTGATAAACGCCTGAAAGAACGTCTTCAGAAGATATGGGTGAATGTGTTCGGACAGAAAAAACTGCTGAAAGATAAAAAGAGCGGCATCATCCACGTTCTGTTTTTTTACGGTTTTATACTCGTTCAGTTCGGCGCAATTGATTTTATTCTGAAAGGGCTGCTTCCTGACCGCCATCTGCCGTTCGGTCCGCTTTATCCGGCGTTTACCTTTTTTCAGGAAATCGTCACGTTTTTGATTTTAATCGCCGTAGTCTGGGCGTTTTACCGGCGCTACATTGAAAAACTCGTCAGACTGAAACGCGGGTTTAAAGCGGGGCTTGTCCTGCTGTTTATCGGCGGACTGATGGTGACGGTGCTTCTCGGGAACGCCATGAACCTTTTATGGCACGATCATTCTCTGTCTTGGACGGAGCCGATCGCCTCCTCCATTGCGATTGTGCTCGGCGGTCTTTCAGCGCCGGCGGCCGCCGCCGTGTTTTATGTTTCATGGTGGCTTCATCTGTTGTTTTTGCTCAGCTTTTTAGTGTACGTGCCGCAATCAAAGCATGCGCACTTAATTGCGGGTCCGGCGAATGTGTTCCTCAGCAGGCTGGATTCAAAAGGAAAGCTGGAAAAAATCGATTTCACCGATGAGACGAAAGAAAGCTACGGCGTCGGAAAGATTGAAGACTTCCGCCGCTCTCAGCTTGTCGACCTTTACGCCTGCGTCGAATGCGGCCGCTGTACAAATATGTGTCCGGCCTCCGGTACGGGCAAGATGCTCTCGCCGATGGACCTCATTTTAAAGCTCAGAGACCATTTGACGGAAAAAGGCGCTGCCGTGACGTCAAAATCTCCGTGGGTGCCCGCGCCCGTTTTTCAGCACACGAAAGCGAATCAGCTCGCCGCGGCTTCCTCAGGGGGAGGATCGCGTGAAGCGGCCGCAGCCATTGATTACAACCCGAGCTTAATCGGCGAGGTCATCACGGAAGAGGAGATTTGGGCGTGCACCACTTGCCGCAACTGTGAAGATCAATGTCCGGTCATGAATGAACACGTTGATAAAATTATCGATCTGCGCCGCTATCTTGTGCTTACGGAAGGGAAGATGGACAGCGACGCGCAGCGGGCCATGACAAGCATTGAAAGACAGGGAAATCCGTGGGGCTTAAACCGGAAAGAGCGGGAGAACTGGCGGGAGCAGGCTGATACAGAGATTCCGACAGTGAAAGAAATGAAAAAACAAGACAAAGAGTTCGACTATTTGTTTTGGGTAGGCTCAATGGGTTCCTACGATAACAGGAGCCAAAAGATTGCCGTCTCATTTGCAAAGCTGCTTAATGAAGCGGGCGTATCCTTTGCGATTCTCGGCAATAAGGAAAAAAACTCAGGCGATACGCCGCGCCGTTTGGGCAACGAGTTTCTGTTTCAAGAGCTGGCGGAACACAACATCGGCGAATTTGAAAAACACGGAATCAAAAAAATCGTCACGATTGATCCGCACGCCTATAATATGTTTAAAAATGAATATCCTGATTTCGGATTCCGGGCCGAAGTCTATCATCATACTGAATTATTAGCCGAGCTTGTGTCACAGGGGAAACTAAAACCGCTTCACCCGGTGAATGAAACGATTACCTTCCATGACTCGTGCTATTTAGGAAGATACAATGAAGTGTATGAGCCGCCGAGAGCGATCTTAAAAGCCATTCCGGGCGTTCAATTGAAGGAAATGGAGCGCAGCCGCGAAAACGGGATGTGCTGCGGCGCCGGGGGAGGGCTCATGTGGATGGAAGAAGAAACGGGAGCGAGAATCAACACGGCCCGGACTGAGCAGGCGCTTTCTGTCAGTCCGACGGTCATCAGCTCCGGCTGTCCTTACTGTCTGACCATGCTCGGTGACGGTACGAAAGCGAAAGAAGCCGAAGACGCTGTCGGCACTTATGATGTCAGTGAATTGCTCGCCATGTCTGTATTCGGCGCTGAAAAACAAGAGTCTTTATAGAAAGAAGCGGGCCGCCGGCGCATATGCCGGCGGCTTTGTTTTCGCACATCAGCCGATTTATGAAGGGACAGCTCTAAAATTTCTTAAATTACGCTGTTAAGGGTAGCATATTCTGTTTTAATTTGTTTATAATGAGAGGTATGGTTTATGAACAAAACAATACAAATTCGTTCTTATTATAGGATAGAAACAGATACATATAAGTAATAGAAAGGGAGTGTCCGACCTTGAGTATCAAACAATATTCTCAGGAACAGCTGAAGCAGATGGCTTTAGTTGAAATCGCTCACGAAATTTTCTCAGAACATAAAAAACCGGTTCCGTTCCAGGAGCTGCTGAATGAAATGATCTCCTTGCTCGGTGTTACGAAAGAGGAACTGGGCGACCGTATCGCCCAATTTTATACAGACCTGAACATTGACGGCCGCTTTATTGCTCTGTCAGACCAGACGTGGGGGCTTCGCAGCTGGTATCCGTACGATCAGCTGGACGAAGAAACACAGCCGACTGTAAAAGCGAAAAAGAAAAAAGCGAAAAAAGTCGTTGAGGAAGATCTCGACCTTGATGAATTCGAGGAAGTTGATGAAGATGACATCGATCTCGATGAAATGGAAGAAGATATTGACCTTGACGCAGACAGCTTTGACGACGAAGATGTCGATGAAGAAGATGACGACGAGCTTGAGATCGAAGACGAGATGATTGAAGAAGATGAGGAAGATTATGATGATGAGGAAGAGGATCGCAAAGACTGATTTTATATCAGCAAAACGATCTTGACTTTCATTGTCGAACTATGTAGTATGTATTTTGGGCTCTTCAAAAAGAAGAGAATTCATAAGAGTGCTACGCTCCCTTTCAAGAAATTGAAAGGGAGCTTTCTTATTTTCATCTCCCAAATTCTTTTACACATCATTTGTTTTTAGTGAAATGATTTTCTATAAAACGGCACATTTTAAGGAATGTAGCGCAGACCGAAGAGAGGAGCAAACGAAATGACGAAATATATTTTTGTAACCGGGGGAGTTGTATCATCACTCGGAAAAGGAATTGTGGCTGCGTCACTTGGCCGCCTTTTGAAAAACAGAGGCATGAGCGTCACCATCCAAAAATTTGACCCTTATATCAACGTTGACCCGGGAACGATGAGCCCGTACCAGCACGGTGAGGTATTCGTTACCGATGACGGCGCTGAGACTGACCTTGACTTAGGGCATTATGAGCGTTTCATTGACATTAATCTGAACAGATTCAGCAACGTGACGACCGGTAAAATCTATTCTGCCGTATTGAAAAAAGAGCGCCGCGGGGACTACCTCGGCGGAACGGTTCAGGTCATTCCGCACATCACAAATGAACTGAAAGACCGCGTGTACCGTGCAGGCAAAGAAACAAACGCAGATGTAGTCATTACTGAGATCGGCGGAACAGTGGGAGATATCGAATCCCTTCCATTCCTTGAAGCCATCCGTCAAATGAAAAGCGACATCGGCCATGAAAACGTGATGTACATTCACTGTACGCTTGTTCCGTACATCAAAGCGGCGGGCGAGCTGAAAACAAAACCGACGCAGCACAGCGTAAAAGAGCTGAGAAGCCTCGGTATTCAGCCTAATATCATCGTCGTGCGCACGGAAATGCCGATTTCTCAAGATATGAAAGATAAAATCGCGCTCTTCTGCGATATTGACACGAAAGCGGTCATCGAGTGCGAAGATGCGGACAACCTTTACTCCATCCCGCTTAACCTTCAGGAGCAGGGACTCGATAAGCTTGTCTGCGATCATATGAAATTAGAATGCAAAGACCCGGATATGACGGAATGGAAAGACCTTGTCACGAAAGTGAAAAACTTGTCTAAAACCATTACAATCAGCCTCGTCGGTAAATACGTCGAGCTTCAGGACGCTTACATTTCAGTCGTTGAATCACTGCGCCACGCCGGCTATGCGTTTGACGCTGATGTGAAGATCAAATGGATTAACGCCGAAGAAGTGACAGAAAGCAATATTCAAGAGCTGACTAGCGGCACAGACGGAATCATCGTGCCCGGCGGTTTCGGAGACCGCGGCGTAGAAGGGAAAATCATCGCCGCCAAGTATGCGCGTGAGAATAAAATTCCGTTCTTCGGCATCTGCCTCGGTATGCAGATTGCATCCATTGAATATGCGCGAAACGTATTAGGTCTGGAAGGGGCTCACTCTGCGGAGATCGATCCGTCCACTCCTTATCCGATCATCGACCTTCTGCCAGAACAAAAAGATGTCGAGGATCTTGGAGGAACGCTCCGTCTCGGACTGTACCCTTGTAAGCTTCAGGAAGACACGAAAGCCTTCGAAGCGTATGCGGATGAAGTGGTATACGAACGCCACCGCCACCGTTATGAATTCAACAACGAATACAGACAGCAAATGGAAGAGAACGGTTTTGTGTTCTCAGGAACAAGCCCTGACGGCCGTCTTGTGGAAATCATCGAGCTGAAAGACCATCCTTGGTATGTCGCTTGCCAGTTCCACCCTGAGTTCAAATCAAGACCGACAAGACCTCAGCCTTTATTCAAAGACTTTATCGGTGCTTCCGTACAAGCTGCAGAACAGAAGTAATAAAAAAAGACTTGCCTCCTTTAAAAGCGGCAAGTCTTTTTTCTGCATCAGGCATATTCCTGCATCATTTCCTTTAACGTAAAGGACAGTGCGTGATAGACATACAGGCCTGTCATTAATGAAGGAAAGCCGTATCTTGTCCCGTCTTCATCAGGCAGAAGCGGCATTTTTAATTTGCTGTCAATATGAACATCACAAAATTCCTCAATCCCGGTTTGATCTTTGATGACAGGAGATACGCCAACGAGGCCGATCCCTTTTTCATAAAGCTTTTGAGCCAGCGCCTGTTCTTCAGCCGTGCCCGGACCTGAACAAAACATCAGCACCCTGTCGCTTTCTGTAATCGAATCAGCTGTATCCGGAAACGCTTTGACGGAAGGCATCGGTTCTGAGCCGAGTTCCGCCTCGCACAAAATGCCCTGCATCTCATTTGCGCCGTATAAATAAATGGTATGGCCGCTGACGGCTGCCTGCGCCAGCAGGCGCGCGCCGTCTTCTATTGCTTCGGATTCCTTATCCTGAATGCGGGAAAAAATGCCTGCAAGCTGCGTCGTAAATATCTTTAACATGAGTGAAACCTCCTTTACACATACAAGAACAGTATACAACAAAAGAGAAAATGCTCAGAAAATGTCGGAAAGTAGACTATTATAATTAAAGGAAATGTGAAAATCAAACAGAATACATAAACAACTGCTTCCTTTTGACGAAAATGATAATATTGGGGTGTAAAATGATGAATGAAAAGATTTTAATCGTAGATGACCAATACGGTATACGCATATTGCTCAATGAAGTGTTTCATAAAGAAGGGTACCAGACGTTTCAGGCCGCCAACGGCATACAGGCGCTGGACATCGTAACGAAAGAACGGCCCGATCTCGTGCTTTTAGATATGAAAATCCCCGGCATGGACGGAATCGAAATTCTCAAGCGCATGAAGATGATCGACGAATCAATACGCGTCATTATCATGACCGCTTACGGAGAACTCGATATGATTAAGGAATCAAAAGAGCTCGGAGCGCTGACCCATTTTGCGAAACCTTTTGACATTGATGAGATCAGAGACGCGGTGAAAAAATATTTACCTCTAAAATCGAATTAATAAAATTAGAAACAATTATGTCATTGTGTTGCCGATTTGTCGAAAAGTTGGTATCCTAGAGATGGAGAAAAAGCGATCTGTTGTTTTACATATGACAGGTTTTTATGGTCATGCTATAGGTGGAAAGCTTTTTTCGAGAAGAAGCAAATCAGGCTACATAAGGAGGACTTTCGACATGCCTTTAGTTTCAATGACGGAAATGTTGAATACAGCTAAAGAAAAAGGATATGCTGTTGGACAATTTAACTTAAATAACCTTGAGTTCACTCAAGCTATTTTACAAGCAGCAGAAGAGGAAAAATCCCCGGTTATTCTTGGTGTTTCAGAAGGCGCGGGACGCTACATGGGCGGCTTCAAAACAGTGGTTGCCATGGTTAAAGCTCTTATGGAAGAATACAAAGTGACAGTTCCTGTCGCCATTCACTTAGACCACGGTTCAAGCTTTGAATCTTGTGCGAAAGCGATTCATGCAGGCTTCACTTCTGTAATGATCGACGCATCTCACCACCCGTTTGAGGAAAACGTAGCAACTACAGCTAAAGTGGTTGAGCTTGCTCATTTCCACGGCGTTTCAGTTGAAGCTGAGCTTGGAACTGTAGGCGGACAGGAAGATGACGTGATCGCTGAAGGCGTAATCTATGCTGACCCTAAAGAGTGTCAAGAACTTGTAGAGCGCACTGGCATCGACTGCCTTGCACCTGCACTGGGTTCTGTTCACGGCCCTTACAAAGGCGAACCGAACCTCGGTTTCAAAGAAATGGAAGATATCGGCAAATCAACCGGCCTTCCGTTAGTACTTCACGGCGGTACAGGAATTCCGACTGCCGACATTAAAAAATCAATCTCACTTGGTACGGCTAAAATCAACGTAAACACTGAAAACCAAATTTCTTCTGCAAAAGCTGTCCGCGAAACATTGGCAGCTAAGCCGAACGAATACGATCCTCGTAAATATCTTGGACCTGCTCGTGAAGCGATCAAAGAAACGGTTATCGGCAAAATGCGTGAGTTCGGTTCTTCAAACCAAGCTTAATCCAATGTAACATCCATAAACCGCCTGACAGGATTGACAGGCGGTTTTATGTCTTACCTTTAGAAAGCGCAATCATGTTTTACAGTTCTGAAAATTTATTACTGGGGAGGCTTTCCTTATGTTATTTTTCATTGATACAGCAAACATTGACGAGATTAAAGAAGCTTATGAACTTGGCGTTCTTGCCGGAGTTACGACAAACCCTAGTTTAGTGGCGAAAGAAGCTGACGTGTCTTTCCATGACAGACTTCGTGAGATTACGGAAGTCGTGAGCGGATCAGTAAGCGCGGAAGTCATTTCCCTGAATGCTGAAGAAATGATTGAAGAAGGTAAAGAACTTGCGAAAATCGCACCGAATATCACGGTGAAAATCCCGATGACGTCTGAAGGGTTAAAAGCCGTAAAAGCGCTGAGCGACCTGAACATTAAAACAAACGTAACGCTCATTTTCAGCGCCAACCAAGCGCTTTTGGCGGCAAGAGCCGGGGCGACTTATGTATCCCCGTTCTTAGGCCGTCTGGATGACATCGGCCATAACGGTCTTGAACTGATTTCAGAAATAAGACAGATTTTTGACATTCATGACATTGATACACAAATCATCGCAGCTTCCATCCGTCATGCGCAGCACGTGACTGAAGCCGCTTTACGCGGTGCGCATATCGGTACGATGCCGCTGAAAGTCATTCACCAGCTGGCGAAACATCCGTTAACGGATAAAGGCATCGAGCAATTCTTGGCAGACTGGAATAAATAAGGGTGAAAAGGGCGGCAAACCGGTTGCATCCGTTTGCCGCACCCTTATGTTTTCCTGTTTGGCAGCGGGCCTTCAGTATCAAAGTGAAGAGTGTGTTTCCCCGGAATGTGAACCCGGCGGGCCTCTGTGCATCCTGTGTTAAAAATGCCCCGCAAAGCTTCGCTATTTTCTTCCTGTTATTTTATAATGTCCTTGTATTCTTTCTCTTCGAATTGGCTACATTTTGGACAAGAGCTTTATTTGCAGAGACAGAATAAAATGCCATTTTATTTACGCTCCGCAGCTATCTTCTTATGGAAGGAGACTATCATGGAAAAGTTGAATATTGCCGGCGGCGATCCGTTAAACGGAACCGTACATATCAGCGGCGCGAAAAACAGCGCCGTCGCATTGATACCCGCAACCATTCTGGCAAATTCCGAAGTAACGATCGAAGGGCTTCCGGAGATCTCAGATATTGAAACGCTGCGTGACCTGCTGAAAGAAATCGGCGGAAACGTCCATTTTGAAAAAGGAGAAATGGTCGTCGACCCTTCCCCGATGATCAGCATGCCGCTTCCCAACGGCAAAGTGAAAAAACTCCGCGCTTCCTATTACTTAATGGGCGCGATGCTGGGCCGCTTTAAACAGGCGGTCATCGGACTGCCGGGCGGATGCCATCTCGGGCCGAGGCCGATTGACCAGCACATCAAAGGGTTTGAAGCGCTTGGGGCGGAAGTCACCAATGAACAAGGCGCGATTTATCTGCGCGCCGAGAGGCTGAGAGGCGCACGGATTTATTTAGATGTCGTCAGCGTCGGAGCGACGATCAATATCATGCTTGCCGCTGTACTGGCTGAAGGTAAAACCGTGATAGAAAACGCCGCCAAGGAACCTGAGATTATTGATGTTGCCACATTGCTCACCAGCATGGGTGCAAAGATCAAAGGCGCGGGAACCAATGTAATCAGAATCGACGGCGTAAAAGAGCTGCACGGATGCAGGCATACGATCATTCCGGACAGAATTGAGGCGGGCACCTTTATGATCGCCGGCGCCGCGATGGGGAAAGAAGTCATTATTGATAATGTCATACCGACTCACCTGGAGTCTTTAACGGCGAAGCTCAGGGAAATGGGTTTTCACATTGAGACGAGTGACGATCAGCTTCTTATGCTCGGCGGGCAGAAGCAGATAAAACCGGTCGACGTAAAAACGCTTGTTTACCCGGGATTCCCGACTGATCTTCAGCAGCCGATGACATCTCTGTTAACGAGAGCCAGCGGCACGAGCGTCGTAACCGATACCATCTACTCGGCCCGTTTTAAACATATAGATGAGCTGAGACGGATGGGGGCCAACATGAAAGTGGAAGGCAGGTCGGCCATTATCACCGGTCCGGCCGAGCTTCAGGGCGCAAAAGTAAAGGCGAGCGATCTGCGTGCAGGCGCTTGTCTGGTCGTCGCCGGGCTCATGGCTGACGGCGTAACCGAAATTACCGGTCTCGAGCATTTAGACCGCGGCTACAGCAATCTTGAGAAAAAACTCGAAGGTCTGGGCGCCACAATCTGGCGGCAAAGGCTGACGGACGAAGAGATAGAACAGCTCCAAAATTCATAGAAATGCGGACTTTTGAGAGGAGATCGTGTTGAAATGGAAAGAAGCTTATCGATGGAATTGGTTCGAGTCACTGAAGCGGCGGCTTTAGCATCTGCCAGATGGATGGGCCGCGGGAAAAAAGATGAAGCTGATGATGCGGCGACAAGCGCAATGCGTGACGTGTTTGACACGGTGCCGATGAAAGGCACGGTCGTGATCGGGGAAGGCGAGATGGATGAAGCGCCGATGCTTTACATCGGCGAAAAGCTCGGAAACGGATACGGCCCGCGCGTCGATGTCGCCGTCGATCCTCTTGAAGGCACAAACATCGTAGCGAGCGGCGGCTGGAATGCGCTGACGGTGATCGCGGTCGCCGACCATGGAACACTGCTGAACGCCCCGGATATGTATATGGAAAAAATCGCGGTCGGTCCCGAAGCGGTAGGCTGCATCGATATTGAAGCGCCTGTCATTGATAACTTAAAAGCCGTTGCGAAAGCGAAAAACAAAGACATTGAAGATGTCGTGGCAACCATTTTAAATCGTGACAGACATGAAAAAATCATCTCTGAATTGCGTGAGGCGGGCGCCAGAATCAAACTGATCAACGACGGTGATGTCGCGGGCGCCATCAATACGGCCTTTGACCATACGGGAGTAGACATTCTCTTCGGTTCAGGCGGGGCTCCTGAAGGCGTGCTGTCTGCCGTTGCGTTAAAAGCGCTCGGCGGCGAAATCATCGGCAGGCTTCTGCCGCAAAGTGCGGAAGAGCAGGCCCGCTGTGAGCGAATGGGCCTTGATGTATCCAAAGTGCTCCGGATGGAGGACCTTGTGAGAGGGGATGACGCCATTTTTGCCGCAACGGGCGTCACGGACGGAGAGCTGCTGAAAGGCGTTCAGTTCAAAGGCTCCGTCGGCACGACTGAAAGTCTGGTCATCCGGGCGAAATCAGGAACGGTCCGATTCGTTGACGGAAGACACAGCCTGAAGAAAAAACCAAATCTTGTGATCCGGCCATAAATAGAGAAAAGCGGGACGGAAAGTCCCGCTTTTCTTTTGCAATAAAGAGTCAACCCTATCATTTATATGTCAAAGCATTATTTAAGTTGAATAATTTTTTGAAATGAGGTAAAAATAAAGAGTGCTGCGATTTTTCTGTGTCATTCCTTCTTTTGAGTACTGGGAAATTTTCAAATTCTACCGCATACAGACGATATAAATATTGATCTTCTCAAGTTTTTGTCCTCGCTTCCTTCAAAACTCATTAAGACATTCCTTTTTTAAAAAAGCGCCGATCATGGGTGGAAGTGTTACCGATAGAAGTTCCTGAACGTTTTATAAAAGAATGTGCTTTGGCGGAATCATGCGAAGCAGCCGATTTGAATGAAAACAGCAATACATTGACTATGAAAAGCGTGGTGTTTTTATGAAAGACGTATCTATTTCCTCTTTGGAAAATATGAAATTAAAAGAACTATATGAACTGGCCAGACATTATAAAATCTCCTACTACAGCAAACTGACTAAAAAAGAATTAATCTTTGCCATTCTGAAAGCCAACGCCGAGCAGGAGGATCTTCTGTTTATGGAAGGCGTGCTCGAAATCATCCAATCGGAAGGATTCGGCTTCCTCAGACCGATTAATTACTCGCCAAGCTCAGAAGACATCTACATTTCTGCTTCTCAGATCCGCCGCTTTGATTTAAGAAACGGTGACAAAGTATCCGGCAAGGTGCGTCCGCCGAAAGAAAACGAACGCTATTACGGACTTTTGCACGTTGAAGCGGTAAATGGAGATGATCCGGAATCTGCGAAAGAGCGCGTCCATTTTCCTGCGCTGACTCCGCTTTATCCGGACCGCCAAATGGTGCTTGAGACGAAACCGAATTATCTCTCAACAAGAATTCTTGATATGATGGCTCCCGTCGGTTTCGGCCAGCGCGGTCTGATCGTGGCGCCGCCGAAAGCCGGTAAAACCATGCTGTTAAAAGAAATCGCTAACAGCATTACGACAAATCAGCCTGACGCTGAATTGATCGTTCTCTTAATTGATGAAAGACCGGAAGAAGTAACGGATATTGAACGTTCCGTAGCGGGCGATGTCGTCAGCTCGACGTTCGATGAAGTGCCGGAAAATCACATTAAGGTAGCGGAGCTTGTGCTTGAACGGGCAATGCGTCTCGTTGAACACAAAAAAGATGTTATCATTCTGATGGACAGCATTACCCGCCTGGCACGGGCCTACAACCTCGTTATCCCGCCAAGCGGACGTACGCTTTCCGGGGGGATTGACCCGGCTGCGTTCCATCGTCCGAAGCGCTTTTTCGGTGCCGCGAGAAACATTGAAGAGGGCGGCAGTCTGACCATTTTGGCGACGGCGCTCGTAGACACGGGCTCCCGGATGGATGACGTCATCTATGAAGAGTTTAAAGGAACGGGCAACATGGAGCTTCACCTTGACCGTTCTCTTGCGGAAAGACGGATTTTCCCGGCGATCGATATCCGCCGCTCCGGCACACGGAAGGAAGAGCTGCTTGTGCCGAAAGAGCATCTTGACCGTTTATGGGCGATCCGCAAATCGATGTCTGATTCTCCGGACTTCGCAGAGAAGTTTATGAGAAAAATGAAAAAAACAAAAACGAATCAGGAATTCTTCGATCTGATTAACCAAGAATGGAAGCAGGCAAACCTTTCATCATCAGCCCGCCGCTGATAAAAAATGTATTTGCAAATGCAGTAAATGACTGATATAATTCTCTCATATGCGTTCCGGATTACTCCGGAATAATAACTCTGTTTCCACACGGGATTCAGGGCGGAAGGAGATGGATACAATGAAAGCAGGAATTCATCCTAATTTCAAAAAAGCAACAGTTAAATGCGCTTGCGGAAATGAATTTGAAACAGGCTCAGTAAAAGAAGAGGTACGCGTTGAGATTTGCTCTGAATGCCACCCATTCTACACTGGACGTCAAAAATTCGCTTCTGCTGATGGTCGTGTTGATCGCTTTAACAAAAAATACGGTCTTAAGTAATAATAGATTTTACAGGCAGGCAAGAATTGCTTCTTGCCTGTTTTTTATGTCCATAAACAGGAAAAAAAGGGGAGCGGATAGCCTATGTACATAATGAAGCAAAGCGGCTGGCTTGAGCTGATATGCGGCAGCATGTTCTCTGGGAAATCAGAAGAGCTGATCCGCAGAGTGAAAAGAGCGACATATGCGAAGCAGGAGGTCAAGGTGTTCAAACCTGCCATTGATAATCGCTACAGTGAGGAGGCCGTCGTTTCTCACAACGGCACATCCATGACAAGCCACGTCATCTCGTCTTCGGCTGAAATATGGGATCATATCAGTGAAAGCACGGACGTCATCGCGGTAGATGAGGTGCAGTTTTTCGGCGAATCGATCATCGGCGACTTATCCTCGCTTGCGGATAAAGGCTATCGTGTCATCGCTGCCGGACTTGATATGGATTTTCGGGGAGAGCCTTTCGGCGTGGTGCCGAATCTGATGGCGGTTGCCGAATCGGTGACGAAGCTGCAGGCGGTCTGCTCCGTTTGCGGGTCGCCGGCAAGCCGTACGCAGCGTTTGATTGACGGGAAGCCCGCTTCCTATGATGATCCGGTCATTTTAGTCGGCGCGTCGGAGTCATACGAAGCGAGATGCAGACATCATCACGAAGTGCCGAAAAAAACAGACTGATAAATAACCCTTTTCATGAAAACATCGGTAAAAAATCCGGTGTTTTTTTGACGTTTTTTCAAAAATTGTAGTTAAATAACTTAAAAAAGAGTATGAAAAAATTAAGTAATTTTCATCTCTTGAATTTTCATTTTTACAGGCATAAAATGACTAAGTAATGTAAATAGTTATGAGACATTGTTCGAATAATTGTCAAAAAAAGATATAGCAGATCGCGATCACACTAGCCAAAATGGGTAATTACTTAACTTTGTTAACTATTTGAAGAAAGAAGGAGATTTTCTTGAATAATATTAAAGTAACGAAGGAAGGCAACTTAGAAACTACTTTAAGAGGAAAAGAAGTTCTATCTATCCCTACTTTAAATAAAGGTGTTGCGTTTTCAGCAGAAGAAAGAAAAAGCCTTGGATTAGACGGGCTGCTTCCTCCGACAATTCTGTCTCTTGATGAGCAGGCAAAACGCGCATACGAGCAGTTTCAAGCTCAGCCGGACCGCCTTCGCCAAAACGTGTATTTGAATGATTTGCAAAACCGTAACGAAGTTCTTTTCTTTAAATTGCTTCAAAACCATCTTCGTGAAATGCTGCCGGTTGTTTACACACCGACTGTCGGTGAAGCGATTCAAGAATACAGTCATGAGTACAGAAGACCTCAAGGAATTTACCTTTCTATCGACAACGTGGAAGGAATTGAAGAGGCATTTGAAAACCTTCATGCCACTGCCGGAGATATTGATCTGATCGTTGCGACAGACTCAGAAAGCATCCTCGGAATCGGTGACTGGGGTGTAGGCGGTATCAACATCGCCATCGGTAAATTAGCGGTATACACAGCTGCTGCCGGTATTGACCCAAGCCGCGTCATTCCTGTCGTTCTTGACGTCGGTACGAACAATGAAAAACTTCTGAACGATCCTTTATACATCGGTAACCGCCATGAACGTATCCAAGGCGAACGTTACGAAGCTTTCGTTGACGCTTATGTAAAAGCTGCGCTTAAATATTTCCCTAAAGCTCTTCTTCACTGGGAAGACCTTGGAAACAAAAACGCGCGCAATATCATGAAGAAATACAACCATGAAATTCTTACATTCAACGATGACATTCAAGGAACAGGTGCGATTACGCTTGCAGGTGTGCTTGCGGCTATGAAGAAAACAGGCGCGTCTATTAAAGACCAGCGTGTGGTTGTCTTCGGTGCGGGATCTGCCGGAATCGGAATCGCTGACCAAATCCGCGACACTATGGTGCTTGCCGGTCTTTCTGAAGAAGAAGCCAACAAAGCGTTCTACACAATGGACTACAGAGGCTTGTTAATTGAAGGTATGGAAAACATTCTTGATTTCCAAGAGCCGTACCTGCGCACAGCTGAAGAAATTAAAGATTGGAAACGCGATGAAAATGGACAAATTCCTTTCATTGAAGTGATCCGTCAAGCGAAACCGACAATCTTAATCGGTACATCAGGCCAAAGCGGCGCGTTCAGTGAAGAAATCGTCAAAGAAATGGCAAAACACGTTGAGCGTCCGGTCATCATGCCGATGTCTAACCCGACACCGCTTGCTGAAGCCGTTCCTAGCGATCTTTTCAAATGGACTGACGGCAAAGTGCTTGTGGCGACAGGAAGCCCGTTTGACAATGTAGAGTACAATGGCGTTTCTCATGAAATCGGACAATCTAACAACGCATTCGCGTTCCCTGGACTTGGTCTCGGTTCAATCGTTGTAGAAGCGAAAGTGATTACTCCTGCAATGTTTGCGGCAACTGCTGACGCAATCGCAGAAAGCGTTGATTTTGAAACACCGGGTGCAGGCCTTCTGCCGAGCATGAGCGACTTACAAGAAGTTTCAATTAAAGTTGCGATCGCCGTAGCGGAAACTGCCATTAAAGAAGGCGTGGCAAACCGCATTCCTGAAAATGTAGAACAAGCCGTTCTTGATGCAATGTGGAAACCGCAATATAAACAAGTTGTCGCTAAATAATTTTTACGATTAATTTTACAGTCCGAGGGAAAGCTTTTATATAAAGGCTAAAGTATACGGACATTAAGGATTTGGAGGAGAACATTTTGAGCTTCTTAGATATTTTAATCCTCCTGGCGCCGATCTTTTTCGTGATCGTGCTGGGATGGTTCGCAGGTCGCTTCGGAAGTTATGACGCGAAGTCAGCAAAAGGGGTAAGCACCTTAGTTACGAAGTACGCGCTTCCGGCGCATTTTATCGCAAGTATTTTAACCACTTCAAGAAGTGCGTTTTTATCACAGGTTCCTTTGATGGTCGCTTTGATCATTGGGATTGTCGGATTCTTTATCGTCATTTTGTTGGTTTGCAAATTTATCTTCAAGTATGATTTAACGAATTCATCTGTATTTTCTTTAAACTCTGCACAGCCGACATTTGCTTTTATGGGTATTCCCGTACTCGGAAGCTTATTCGGAGCAAGCGAAGTAGCGATTCCTATCGCCGTTACGGGTATCGTGGTTAACGCCATCCTTGACCCGCTTGCGATCATTATTGCTACTGTCGGTGAGTCATCTAAGAAAAAAGACACTGAAAACGAGAACTTCTGGAAAATGACTGGTAAGTCTATTCTTCACGGTCTTTCCGAACCGCTTGCGGCTGCACCGCTTATCAGTATCATTTTGGTACTCTGCGGTGTAACACTCCCTGCTTTGGGAGAAAAAATGCTTGATCAGCTCGGAAGCACAACATCGGGTGTCGCGCTCTTTGCCGTCGGTGTAACTGTCGGTATCCGCAGCATTAAGCTCAGTCTGCCGGCTTTCGGTATCGCTTTGTTAAAAGTTGCCGTTCAGCCTGCGCTGATGTACTTAATCGCTCTTGCAGTCGGACTTTCGGCTGACCAGATCACAAAAGCGGTATTGCTCGTTGCATTCCCTGGATCTGCGGTAGCGGCGATGATTGCCACACGTTTCGAAAAACAAGAGGAAGAAACTGCGTCCGCGTTCGTGATCAGTGCGATTTTATCTCTCATCTCACTGCCGATCATCATTGCGCTGACTGCATAATGAAAAGCTCCCTGTTTCAGGGAGCTTTTTTGATTAGAATTGAAATTTAAAGGGCGAAAATCTCGTTTTTTTTCTGGGTTTCTTATGTTCTGAAGAAGCGGCTGTTTCTGAGAGGGGAGCTGTCTGGGCAAGTTCCTGGATGCGGGAGGCCAATGTCTGCAATTCGGTATTGAGGTCGTCAATTTCCCGCCTGTGCTGAAGAAGCTGATAAGACACCCCTTCATCCGCCTTTTGTTTCAGCTGGCGTTCAAGCTCTTCTATCCTTGAAAGCAGATGGTTCTCACCTTGTTTCTCTTTCGTGAGAATGTCCAGTTTGCGCTCCAGCTCTGCCAATCTTTGTTCAGCGCCGCCATTGATTTTCGGACGCTGCAAAATGAAGCCCGTCCGTTTTTTCGGCTGCCGGGGCACTTGAACGTCCAGAAGGGCAGTGCCTTCAGAAATTTGCCGTTTGACCGATTTCAGCACATCAAGATCCTCAGGTGTAAAGGAATAATGTCCGAGCTCATTCCGTTCAGCCGGAAGATTCAGCTGCTTGACCCACCTTTGCACCGTTTTTGCGGAGACGCCGAGCTCTTTCGCGGCCATGTTTGTATTCATGATCACATACCTCCTTTTTGCTAGGTATTCGACCATGAGGCGGCGTTCCCTTCATGTTAGACAAAACAAGAAGGAATTCGCCAAAGAAAGCGGCATTTCTTCAAAAAACGTTACGCTTCATACAATTCAAGCGGAAGCTTGTCGGGATCGAAGAAAAAGGTAAACCGTTTCCCCGTCAGCGGATCGGTTCTGATCGGTTCTGTGCCGACGCCCTTTTCCTTTAACTCCCTGACGGCTGCTTCAAGATCGTTTACGGTGAAGGCGAGATGCCGGAGACCCGCGGCTTCCGGTCTGGTCGGCCGTTCGGGCGGATCGGGAAAGGAAAACAATTCAATCGCATACGCGCCGTCCAGCGCCAGATCAAGTTTATAAGATCCGCGATCCTTTCGGTATGTTTCTTTTATAATGCCGAAACCGAGTATCTCGGTGTAAAAAGCTTTCGACTTTTCATAATCAGAGCATATGATTGCTATATGGTGGATGGATTTCAGCATATCCGCCCCTCCTTTTTTGCTTCAGTATAACAGAGGCGAATTGCTTTTGACTGGCGATAAGCCCTATACTATAATGAGAATGTTACGCACAGGAAAACAGAGGTGAAGACCGTGTTAGACCGTTTACAGTCAATTGAACAACGATACGAAAAATTAAATGAGCTTTTAAGTGATCCGGAAGTGGTCAACGATCCGAAAAAGCTTAGAGAATATTCGAAAGAGCAATCTGATATACAAGAAACCGTTGAAGTCTATAGACAATACAGAGACGCATCAGAACAGCTTGCCGATGCGAAAGCGATGCTTGAGGAAAAGCTTGATGCCGATATGAGAGAAATGGTGAAGGAAGAAATCTCCGAACTGCAGGGAGAGACGGAAACCTTATCAGAGCGTTTGAAAGTGCTCCTCATCCCGAAAGACCCGAACGATGACAAAAACGTAATCATGGAGATCCGCGGAGCAGCGGGAGGAGAAGAAGCCGCGCTGTTTGCGGGAAATCTCTACAGAATGTACTCCCGTTACGCCGAAATTCAAGGCTGGAAGACTGAAGTCATGGAAGCAAACGTGACCGGAACGGGCGGTTACAAAGAAATCATCTTTATGATTACGGGAAAAGGCGCATACTCCAAGCTGAAGTATGAAAATGGCGCGCACCGCGTACAGCGTGTTCCGGAAACGGAATCAGGCGGCCGTATTCATACATCCACGGCGACGGTGGCGTGTCTTCCTGAAGCGGAAGAAGTAGAAGTGGACATCCACGAAAAAGACATCCGCGTCGATACATTCGCATCAAGCGGACCGGGCGGACAAAGCGTAAACACGACGATGTCGGCCGTACGCCTGACGCATTTACCGACCGGTGTCGTCGTTTCCTGTCAGGATGAAAAATCTCAGATTAAAAACAAAGAAAAAGCGATGAAGGTGCTCCGCGCCAGAATCTATGACAAATTCCAGCAGGAAGCTCAGGCTGAATATGATCAGACCCGTAAATCAGCCGTCGGTTCAGGCGACCGTTCCGAGCGTATCCGCACATACAATTTCCCGCAAAACCGTGTGACGGATCACCGCATCGGCCTGACGATTCAAAAGCTGGATCAAATCCTGGAAGGCAAGCTTGATGAAGTGGTTGAAGCGTTAATCGTAGAAGACCAGTCAAGCAAGCTCCAGCAGGCGGAAAATTAAGATGAAGACCGTTTTTGAAGCCCTAAGCTGGGCTTCTTCTTATTTAACCGAAGCGGGAAGAGAAAAAAACGCGGCCGAGCTGCTGCTGTTAAATGATACCGGAATGGATCGGAGCAAGCTTCTCGCAAGTCTGCAGGAGCCCGTCGGCGAGGACGAGCTTTATCGATTCAGGCGGCACGTGGAGATGCATAAAGAAGGTATTCCGATTCAATATATTATCGGGAAAGAACAGTTTTACGGCAGGGAATTTTTTGTGAATGACGATGTTCTCATTCCGCGTCCGGAAACGGAAGAAGTCGTCTTTCATCTGCTGGACAGACAGAAGCGGGCATTTTCCGAGGCAGAACGCCTGAACGTCATTGATATCGGTACGGGGAGCGGAGCCATTGCGGTGACGCTCGCGCTGGAATGCGGACATTTTTCAGTATCGGCTTCGGATATTTCAAAAGAAGCGCTGCAGGTGGCGGAAAGAAATGCGCAAAACCTCGGAGCGGACGTCTGTTTTTTGCAGGGAGATCTGTTAACTCCTTTTATTTCATCAGGGAAAAAAGCAGATATTATTGTTTCCAATCCGCCGTATATTTCTGAAGAAGAAATGGCGGATTTGTCGGATATCGTCCGTTTCCATGAGCCGCTTCATGCTCTTACGGACGGCGGTGACGGTTTGAAATTCTACAAGCGGTTTATGGAGGAGCTGCCTCTTGTCATGAAAGATAAAGCGCTTGTCGTCTTTGAAATCGGATATAATCAGGGGAAAGCCGTGAAAGACCTGTTCCGTCATTCCTTTCCGAATGCGGAAGTGGAAGTCGTACAGGACATCAACGGAAAAGACAGAACCGTATCCGCGGTCATCACATCATGAAAAAAGCCCGCCGGTGACGCACACGGCGGGCTTTTGTTACAATGGAAAGAAAATGAAAGGGGCATCCGCCTTGAAAAAAGCGTTCGCCTTCGGATGTATACTCGCCGCCGCAGCTTATGCGGCGGGGTTTGTTCTGCCGTTTGGCGTTGATATCATTTTCGGCGCCGTTACGGCTGTTCTTATCGTCACAGCGATCATCGTTTCAGGGCTGGCCGTAAGCGGAGCGGAGCAGCGGGCCAATTATCATTCTGAAACAGAAGAAGGACGGCACGCCCGTTTAAAGATGGCCGCCGTTTTCTTTTGCGCCGCTCTCCCTTCAGCCGGCTGTCTGCTGATTACGCTTCTGTAGCCGGATTTTGTCTTTGCAGCAATACGGAATCCCATACCCAATAGACGACGGCTGTTAAAACCGCAAAGATATAAAAGGCTGAATTAGAAAACAGAGATTGGCCTGACGGCTGCAAAAGACCGAAGATGATCCCGTTTGCAATGAATGACACCCCTAAATAATAAAGAAAATACAGCGGATGAAATCTCTTCGGCTTTTTATTCAGAAAGTATTGAAGCGGCAGCGCAAAAATCAAATAAGGAAACAGAAAATAAAACGCCATCGAAATGAAAGCCGCGATAATGAATTGATGAACATACAAAATAGAATAAATGACAGACATACATGCCGCCGACAGCAGCACGGTGTAATTATATTTCATCTGAAAACCTCCTATCAAAATAATATCGTACCATATTTTGAATCTGTCAATGCAGATTATCAGCTTGCTAGATTTTTTTCTTCCCGCCGGTTTAAACCTTTTCCGTCATGTCCATAATGGGACTAGATAAAAAAAGCACGGAGAGGAACGGTGGGGACCGATGAAACAGACAATGATGATCTACATATATATTTTTCTTTTATTATCAGGAGCGCTTGCGGGTTTGACAAAAGAAGAAACGGCGCGGGCATCAGCCGATGAGCCCGTCGTCATACCGGATGAAGCGATCCGGCTCAGAATTTTGGCCAACAGTGATAACGATGAGGATCAAAAGCTCAAGCGCCAGATCAGAGATGCTGTAAACAAGCAAATCACGGACTGGGTGAAAGATATCACTTCCATTGAAGAAGCGCGGCGGCTCATTCGTTCGAAGCTTCCTGAAATTAAAGAAATCGCCAAACAGACGATGAAAGAAAAGGGTGCGCATCAATCCGTTTCAGTTCAATTCAATAAAATTTCGTTTCCGACAAAGCTTTACGGCAATATGGTCTATCCGGCCGGAAAATATGAAGCGATTTTAATTACACTCGGCAATGGCGAGGGCGCCAACTGGTGGTGCGTCTTGTTTCCGCCGCTGTGCTTCCTTGATTTCTCAAACGGCGAAGCGGTGAAAGATCAGGAAGAGGGCGGACAGAAGCAGGAAGAAACGCAGAAACAGACTAAAAAAGTGCTGGATGACGTAAAAGCAAAGGCTGATAAAGCGAAGAAAGAAAATAAAGATGACGATGATACCGAAGTGAAGTTTTTCCTCGTCGATTGGATTTCAGATCTATTTTCCTGAAGTAAAAGGCATAAATCCGGATTCGATTCATAGATTGGAAGAAAGAGTTGATCGAAACGGAGGGAAATATATGTTTTATCAGCTGAGAGTGGCAAGAGATCAAGATACGGAGGCGCTGGAGGCCTTTTTGAAAAAGGCTGATACGGCACATGCGGAAATCGATCAGCAGACCAGCCGGTTTATCGTACTGGAAGACAGCGAAAAAATGATTGCCGCCTGTCTCGGGATCGAAAAATTCAGCGGCGGAAAAGGGCTTCTCCGTTCACTCGTCATGTCGGACAGGCTGAATCAAAGCCATATCGTTACACTGTTTCAAAGTATGGATGTGCTGTGCAAAAAACATGAGATTCAAGATGTCTACTTAGTCGCCAATCAGCCCTCATCTGCTGAGTTTCTGAATGTGATGGGATTTGAAGCGTGCGCCGATGCGCCTGATGAACTGTATACGTCCGAACATTTCCGCAACTCGTTATGCACAGAAGGTTCGTTTTTAATGGTGAAAACCTCTGCCTGATCTAACTTATACACAAGGTTATCCACTTATTAAAAAGTGTTGTCCACAGTTTGTGGATAACACTTGTTTTATTAAAGGACATCTTTTATACTTTCAAAAGGAATACACGAGAGAAAATAAAGTTTTACCGCTTTAAAATAAGGAGTTTGGTTATACATGAAAACAAGAAGATGGTTTGTGGATTGTTCCGCAGAATTATCCACAACCGATCCCCAGATTACACAAGCCGCGGAATTGCTCCGGCAGAATGAGGTTGTGGCTTTTCCGACAGAAACCGTTTACGGACTGGGCGCTAACGCTGAAAATACGGAAGCCGTAACGAAAATATATGAGGCGAAAGGAAGGCCGAGCGATAACCCGCTGATTGTGCATATATCCCATATCAGCCAGCTTGATCGTTTTATCAGCCATATTCCTGAGACGGCGAAAAAGCTGATGAAGCTATTCTGGCCGGGGGCGCTGACCCTTGTTCTGCCGTGTAAGCCCGGTGTGCTGTCACCCCGTGTCACCGCGGGACTTGAGACGGTAGCGGTCAGAATGCCTGATCATCCGGTAGCATTAGCCCTCATCAGCTCGGCCGGACTGCCGATCGCCGCTCCGAGCGCCAATTTATCAGGAAAACCGAGCCCGACGAAGGCCGAGCATGTAGCCCATGATTTAAACGGCCGCATTGCCGGCATTGTGGACGGCGGCGCGACGGGAATCGGAGTGGAATCAACCGTTCTGTCCTGTACGGGGAAACAGCCCGTGCTGCTTCGTCCGGGCGGCGTGACAAAAGAGCAGATTGAATCCGCCGCCGGTCCGGTTCTTGTGGATAAAGGGCTGACCGAAGAAGATGAGGTTCCTATTTCTCCCGGTATGAAATATACACATTACGCGCCTTCTGCGCCGATGGCTATTGCCGACGGCGGCGCCCGGAGAATTCAAGAACTGGCAGACGTATATAAAAGCCGGGGAAAACGAATCGGCATTTTGACAACAGAAGAGAACGCCGATAGTTACCAGGCTGATTATATCAAGGTCTGCGGCAGACGCGCCGACCTTGAAACAGTGGCGTCCGCCTTATACGATGCGCTCCGCAGCTTTGATGAAGCGGAAGTGGACATGATTATTTCTGAGTCCTTTCCGGATACCGGAGTGGGGCTCGCCATTATGAACAGGCTGATGAAAGCCGCAGGCGGCACCGTTATCCATTAACTTGTTCTACCCCTTATCGGACATGCATAAGCTAAACAAGCGGGCACGTCCAAGGGGGTTTTTATTTCATGTCGAATCTATTCATCGGGGAACTTGTCTCCTTAAGCATCATGGCATTTGCTTTGGGGACGGATGCCTTTTCCGTCGGGCTCGGAATGGGAATGATTCAGCTGAAGAAAAAACAGATTTTTCATATAGGGGTTGTCATCGGGCTGTTTCATGTCATGATGCCGCTTGCGGGAATGGCGGCCGGGCATCTGCTGTCCGGTTTTCTGGGGATGCTCGCCGTTTACATCGGCGGATCTCTTCTTTTCATTTTAGGGGTGCAGATGATCATCGCCGCGTTTAAACAATCAGACGGGCCGCTCATATCTCCGGCAGGTTCGGGACTGTTGCTGTTTGCGGTCGGTGTCAGTCTGGACAGCTTTTCTGTCGGGCTCAGTCTCGGGATGAACGGTTCCAATCCGTTTCTGGCCGTTACGCTGTTCGGGGTCTTCAGCACCGTTTTAACATGGGCGGGCCTTTTGGCGGGAAGAAAGGTGCAGTCGTGGCTCGGCTCCTACAGCGAAGCGCTTGGCGGAGCCATTTTGATCGGGTTCGGGTTGAAACTGCTTTTACCGATATAAGATACGTAAAAAAAGAAACGAAGATGCCGTTTCTTTTTTCTTCATTTATAATAGGCAGTAAGAGGTGACGGACATGAAAATAATCTTTGTGTGTACAGGCAATACGTGCCGCAGTCCTATGGCTGAGGCTCTTTTTAAATCCATTGCAGAAACGAAAGGGCTGGACGTCAGCGTAAGTTCGGCCGGCGTATTCGCGTCTCCGAACGGAAAAGCGTCGGCCCATGCCGTGGAAGCGCTGTTTGAAAAACGGATCGCTCTCAATCACAGTTCATCTCCCTTATCGGAAGAACATATCGAGACGGCTGATCTGGTGCTGGCGATGACGGAACAGCACAAACAGCTGATTGAAGGCCGATATCAAAACAGTCAGGGCAAAGTCTTTACCATTAAAGAATACGTAACGGGGGAAAACGGCGATATCTCTGACCCGTTCGGCGGTCCGCTTGATGTTTATAAACAGACGCGGGACGAACTGGAGGAGCTGCTGACCCTTTTGGCTGATCAATTGCTTGACGGAAAAAGCAAGTAATCTGTCAGAAAATCTGCAAACAGGTCATTTGCAAAACGAATGTGAAAGAGTAGAATGAAATCAACGGATTTCGTAATAAAAAGGACAAGCACACTGGGCTGTCTTCGCCCAGCCACACCTAGGAGGTAAATGAATGAAAGTAGCTATTGCGTCAGATCACGGCGGCGTCCATATCCGCGAAGAAATAAAAAGTCTTTTGGATGAATTGCAGATTGAATACATTGATATGGGCTGTGAATGCGGCGCCGGCTCTGTCGATTATTCAGACTACGCTTTTCCGGTAGCGGAAAAAGTGGTGAACGGCGAAGCTGACAGGGGAATTTTAATTTGCGGCACAGGCATCGGCATGAGCATCTCCGCAAATAAGGTAAAGGGCATACGCTGTGCGCTTGCCCATGACACCTTCAGCGCAAAAGCGACGCGTGAACACAATGACACGAATGTTCTTGCGATGGGCGAACGCGTCATCGGCCCGGGGCTGGCGCGCGAAATCGCAAAAGTCTGGCTGACGACTGAATTTACGGGCGGCCGCCACGAACGGCGGATCGGCAAAATCGCAGATTACGAAGAAAAAAATCTGTAAGAGGTGCTGGACAATGGAAGAGATGAAGCAAAAATGGACGGACATGCTGACTGAGTTTCAAGAGCAGGCAGGACTGACGGACGGCAGTCTGCTGGTGATCGGGTGCAGTACAAGTGAAGCCGCCGGAAGCCGGATCGGCACCGCCGGAAGCGGGGATTGGGCTGAATTGATATACGGCGGACTTAACCGGTTTAAGGAAAAAACGGGTGTACATCTTGCTTTTCAATGCTGCGAGCATTTAAACAGGGCGCTTGTCATTGAAGCGGAAACGGCCGAGCGGTTCAGGCTCCCCATTGTTTCAGCCGTCCCCGTCCCGAAAGCGGGCGGAGCAATGGCCTCTTATGCATACCGGCAGATGCGTTCTCCCGTGCTCGCCGAATCGATTCAGGCTGATGCCGGGATTGACATCGGCGATACGTTCATCGGCATGCATCTGAAACCCGTTGCCGTCCCTGTCCGGATATCAAGTCGTGAGCTTGGAGAAGCACATGTGACGATGGCCCGGACAAGGCCGAAGCTGATAGGCGGAATTCGCGCCGTTTATGAATGCGAATGATGAAAATGCTTTTCCTGTATAATGTTCGTGTTTTCTAATTAAATTTTGTGATTTTTTTAAATAAGCTGTTACATTCACCTGAAAAACCATGTACAATAAGGGTGGTAAAAATAAAGAACAGGAAACGGATAGGAGAGGATCTCGCTGATGAAACATTTACCTGTACAAGACAAACAAGTGTTTAACGCCATCAAAGATGAGCGTAAGCGTCAACAGACTAAGATCGAATTAATTGCTTCTGAAAACTTCGTGACGGAAGCGGTAATGGAAGCACAAGGCTCTGTTTTAACAAACAAATATGCTGAAGGCTACCCAGGCAAACGCTACTACGGCGGCTGTGAGCATGTTGATGTCGTTGAGGACATCGCCCGCGACCGCGCGAAAGAGATTTTCGGAGCTGAGCATGTAAACGTTCAGCCGCACTCAGGCGCTCAAGCGAACATGGCTGTTTACTTCACGATTTTAGAGCACGGCGACACGGTGCTCGGGATGAACCTCTCCCACGGCGGCCACTTAACACACGGAAGCCCGGTTAATTTCAGCGGCGTTCAATACAACTTTGTAGAATACGGTGTCGATAAAGACACGCAATATATAGATTATGAAGATGTGCGTGAAAAAGCGCTGGCGCATAAGCCGAAACTCATCGTTGCCGGAGCGAGCGCGTACCCCCGCACGATCGACTTTAAAAAATTCCGCGAAATCGCTGATGAAGTCGGCGCTTACTTCATGGTAGACATGGCGCATATCGCGGGTCTTGTCGCAGCCGGTCTTCATCCGAATCCGGTTCCTTACGCTGACTTTGTAACGACAACGACTCACAAAACACTTCGCGGCCCCCGCGGAGGAATGATCCTTTGCCGTGAAGAGTTCGGCAAAAAGATTGATAAATCCATTTTCCCGGGAATCCAAGGCGGACCGCTTATGCATGTCATCGCGGCCAAAGCCGTTTCTTTCGGAGAAGTGCTTAAAGATGATTTCAAAACGTATGCGCAAAACGTCATCTCGAACGCGAAGCGCCTGGCTGAGTCTCTGAACAAAGAGGGCATTCAGCTCGTATCAGGCGGAACGGATAACCACCTTGTGCTTGTCGACCTCCGTTCTCTCGGACTGACCGGAAAAGTCGCTGAACACGTTCTTGATGAAATCGGCATTACATCTAATAAAAACGCGATCCCTTACGATCCGGAAAAACCGTTCGTCACAAGCGGAATCCGTCTCGGTACGGCAGCTGTGACAAGCCGCGGCTTTGACGGTGACGCGCTTGAAGAAGTCGGCGCCATCATCGGCCTCGCGCTGAAACATCATGAAGACGAAGCAAAACTTGAAGAAGCGAGACAGCGCGTATCTGCCCTGACTGAAAAGTTTCCTTTATATAAAGAACTGGACTATTAATAAGGAAGAAACCCGCCGGAACCTTAATCCGGCGGGTTTTTTTATGATTTTCTTGAAACTGTTTGTCTTTTTCTGTAGAATCAATAGAAGTGTGAAAAAGTCACTCGGACAACAAAAAAGGAGCTGAACACAGTATGGGAAAGGTTTACGTATTTGATCATCCTTTAATCCAGCATAAGCTGACATATATTCGGAATGAAAATACAGGCACAAAGGATTTCAGAGACCTTGTGGACGAAGTCGCATCACTGATGGCGTTTGAAATTACACGTGATCTTCCTCTTAAAGAAGTGGAAGTGAAAACACCTGTTCAAACAGCGACATCCAAAGTGATTTCAGGGAAGAAACTCGGTATCGTGCCGATCCTGAGAGCGGGTCTCGGAATGGTTGACGGCATGCTGAAATTAATCCCGGCCGCTAAAGTGGGACATGTCGGATTATACCGTGATCCGGAAACCTTAAAACCGGTGGAATACTATGTCAAGCTTCCTTCTGATGTAGAAGAACGCGAATTTATTGTCGTGGATCCGATGCTTGCTACGGGAGGCTCTGCGGTGGAAGCGATCAACAGCCTGAAAAAGCGCGGCGCGAGAAACATTCGTTTTATGTGTCTTGTAGCGGCTCCGGAAGGCGTGGAAGAGCTGCTGAAACATCATTCTGACGTTGATATTTATATCGCCGCCCTTGATGAAAAACTGAATGAAAAAGGCTATATCGTTCCGGGCCTCGGTGACGCGGGTGACAGACTGTACGGAACCAAATAAATCGGAAAACCTCATTCAGGGGTTTTCTTTTTTTATCCAGATATTTGCTGAATGGGCAGAGTTCATACATTTATAGGTGAAATTGTGAACATTCTGTGTATGCTTGCGGTATAAAAAGTTTTTTAACTTTAAACAGATTGACACATGTTAGGGGCTATTGTATGCTAAACGAGGGTATTATGAGAAGGTTTTCATTCCTTTCATTTCTAGTATCCATCCTCATTTTAAATCCTCCAAAAAACCCGTTATATGAGGATTTATCTAAGCGAATGAAACAGCATCCCGTGGCATCAGGAGGATGAGTGGTTTTTTCGAACAGGCCGTTTTGCGGGACAAAAAAAGGCCTTCTGCAAAGGGTTAACCGCATGTTTTGCCGTATCCAGGAATTATATTACATTTTCATCAGGAGACAGATAGTTGATGGACGATCCCAATCTTACATTCAGCAGACAACGGAGATATGTATTTGTAATCTTAGCAATCTATTTGCTGGGATATGGTCTTACGGCGTATAAAACTGTTTTTTTAGGCCTCTTTTTGGGAACTGTTTTCAGTTTGTTTAATTTGTGGCTCTTGACCAGAAGAATGAATGCTTTTGACAAGGCCGTGGCGAAAGGAAAGTCCATACGATCACTCGGGAGCGCAGCGCGTTGGTGCAATGCGATACTTGCGATGGCTGTCGCCTTTAAATATCCCGATAAAGTCAGTGTGGCAAGTGTGATTATTGGATTAATGACAATTTATCCCGTCATTATGATAGATTCCATTATTCAGCTCAAACGTTCATCAATGGAAGAGAGGTGAAAACCCATTGAATCACGATTACAGAACTATTGATTTGTTTGGTCTTACTTTTAATCTGACAAACATTCTGATGATTACTGTGGCAAGTGTGATTGTGCTGCTGATTGCGATTCTCACTACGAGAACGCTGTCCATCCGTCCGGGAAAAGCCCAGAACTTCATGGAATGGATTGTTGATTTTGTCCGCAATATTATAGGCAGTACAATGGATTTAAAAACAGGGGCTAACTTCTTGGCGCTTGGTGTAACCTTGCTGATGTACATATTTGTATCAAATATGCTGGGGCTGCCGTTTTCTGTAACGGTCGGACACGAGCTTTGGTGGAAATCACCGACGGCCGATCCGGCTATTACTCTGACTCTAGCCGTTATGGTTGTGTCGTTAACGCACTATTACGGCGTGAAGATGAAAGGTTTGAAGGAATACTCTAAGGATTACCTCAGACCGGTTCCGCTTATGTTCCCGATGAAGATCATTGAGGAGTTTGCGAATACGCTGACACTCGGACTTCGTCTTTACGGTAACATTTTCGCCGGGGAAATTCTTCTTGGCCTGCTTGCGAATCTGGCGACGAATTTCTACTCAAACAGCTTCTTTCTCGGTTTGGTCGGCACAGTCGGAGCCATTCTTCCGATGCTTGCATGGCAGGCATTCAGCTTGTTCATCGGTACCATCCAGGCATTTATCTTTACGATGCTGACGATGGTGTACATGTCACACAAAATCAGTCATGATCATTAAAATCATATATCCATTCGGATAACATTTTAAAGGAGGAACTTTTTCATGAATTTAATAGCAGCTGCAATTGCAATCGGTTTAGGTGCACTTGGTGCAGGTATTGGTAACGGTCTGATCGTTTCACGTACGGTAGAGGGAATTGCCCGTCAGCCGGAAGCAGGAAAAGAACTTAGAACTCTTATGTTCATGGGTATCGCATTGGTTGAGGCCCTTCCGATTATCGCTGTCGTTATCGCGTTCTTAGCGTTCTTTGGCTAAGCAAAAAAGCCTTATATGAACTAAAAATGGCGAAGATCACTCTAAGAGAACCTTCGCCATTGCTTTATGTCTGATAAGCAGGCCGTCCCGAAACGGCTTTTTATCAGCAGAGAAAACCTGCAGAAGGGAGTTGCCGTAGTAGATGTCTCAATTACCTCTTGAATTAGGACTGTCGTTTAACGGCGGAGATATCCTATTCCAATTGTTAGCTATGCTAGTTTTATTAGCGCTTCTCAAGAAATTCGCTCTTGGACCGCTATTAAATATAATGAAACAGCGTGAAGATCATATCGCCGGCGAAATTACGTCCGCTGAAGAAAGAAATAAAGAAGCGCAGAAGCTGATTGAAGAGCAGCGCGTTCTTTTAAAAGAAGCGAAACAGGAATCACAATCACTCATTGAAAATGCGAAAAAATTGGGTGAAAAGCAGAAGGAAGACATTATCCAGGCTGCACGCGCCGAGTCTGAAAGATTGAAAGAAGCGGCGAGAACCGAAATTGTCAAAGAAAAAGAACAAGCGGTTTCCGCACTTCGCGAGCAAGTCGCATCACTTTCTGTCTTAATCGCATCGAAAGTGATTGAAAAAGAGCTTGATGAACAAGCCCAGGAACAACTGATTCAGGACTATCTTAAAGAGGTAGGAGAAAGCCGATGAGTGGATCTGCTGTCTCTAAACGATACGCGTCAGCGCTTTTCGACATTGCCGTTGAGACTTCTCAAATCAATGAAATCGAAGAAGAGCTTACCGTACTAAAAGAAGTGTTCCGGAACGAAGCCGGATTACAGGAAGTGTTAAGCCATCCGAAGGTATCGGCCGCTAAGAAAAAAGAGCTGATTCAGCAATCGTTCGGCGCACTGTCTGAGTCTGTGCTGCATACGATTTTTCTTCTGATTGACCGCCGCCGGTCTTCGATTGTGCCTGATCTCACAGACGAGTTTATCAAACTTGCCAATCAGGCCCGTCAGACAGAGGACGCGGTTGTTTATTCAGTAAAACCGCTGTCAGAAGCGGAAATGTTATCATTGTCTCAAGTGTTTGCAAAAAAAGCCGGAATCGCTTCGCTCAGAATCAGAAATGAAGTGCAGACGGATTTAATAGGCGGCATTAAAGTCCGCATTGGAAACCGGATTTATGACGGAAGCGTAAGCGGAAAGCTTGAGCGCATGGAACGTCAACTTGCCGGAGGAAATCGATAGAAGGGGTGAAACCTAAGTGAGCATCAAAGCTGAAGAGATTAGCACGCTGATAAAGCAGCAAATTCAAAATTACCAATCTGAAATTGAAGTTCATGACGTAGGTACAGTCATCCAAGTCGGAGACGGTATTGCGCGTGTGCACGGCCTTGACAATTGTATGGCCGGTGAACTTGTTGAGTTTTCAAACGGCGTTTTGGGTATGGCTCAAAACCTTGAAGAATCCAACGTAGGTATCGTTATCTTAGGACCTTACAGAGATATCCGTGAAGGTGATGAGGTCAAAAGAACGGGCCGCATCATGGAAGTTCCTGTAGGTGAAGAATTAATCGGACGTATCGTCAACCCGCTCGGACAGCCGGTAGACGGACTGGGTCCGATTCTGACAAGCAAAACACGTCCGATCGAAAGCCAGGCTCCAGGCGTAATGGACCGTAAATCGGTACATGAGCCGCTGCAAACGGGTATCAAAGCGATCGACGCGTTAATTCCGATCGGCCGCGGACAGCGTGAGCTGATTATCGGTGACCGTCAGACAGGTAAAACATCTGTTGCGATTGATACAATCTTAAACCAAAAAGATCAAGACATGATCTGTGTGTACGTAGCGATCGGCCAGAAAGAATCTACAGTGCGCGGCGTAGTGGAAACACTTCGTAAACATGGCGCGCTTGATTACACGATTGTCGTGACGGCGTCCGCTTCACAGCCGGCTCCGCTTCTGTACCTTGCACCGTATGCAGGGGTGACAATGGGTGAAGAATTCATGTACAACGGCAAGCACGTTCTCGTCGTATATGATGATTTATCCAAACAAGCGGCCGCTTACCGTGAGCTGTCATTGCTTCTTCGCCGTCCGCCGGGCCGTGAAGCATTCCCTGGGGATGTATTCTATCTTCACTCCCGTCTGCTTGAGCGCGCAGCCAAGCTGAGTGACGCAAAAGGTGCAGGATCAATTACGGCGCTGCCGTTCGTCGAAACACAAGCAGGAGATATCTCCGCTTATATCCCGACAAACGTCATTTCCATTACTGACGGACAGATTTTCCTTCAATCCGACCTATTCTTCTCAGGCGTGCGTCCTGCGATCAATGCCGGATTATCCGTTTCCCGTGTCGGCGGATCAGCCCAAATCAAAGCGATGAAAAAGGTAGCGGGAACATTGCGTCTTGACCTGGCTTCATACCGTGAACTTGAAGCGTTCGCCCAATTCGGATCTGATCTTGACCAGGCGACTCAGGCGAAACTGAACCGCGGTGCGCGTACAGTTGAAGTGCTGAAGCAAGACTTGAATAAACCGCTTCCGGTTGAAAAACAGGTAGCCATTCTTTATGCGCTGACAAAAGGATATCTTGATGATATTCCGGTTGCGGATATCAGACGTTTTGAAGAAGAGTACTACATGTACCTTGATCAAAACCATAAAGATCTGCTTGACGGCATTGCGAAAACAGGAAACCTTCCTGCTGATGAAGACTTCAAAGCTGCAATCGAAGGCTTCAAACGCACATTTGCACCAAGCAACTAACCCTTAGAAGATGAGAGAAAAAGGTTCTCTTTTTCTCTCTTTTTACGCAAATGAAGAATAAAGGTGGTGAAATCTTTGGCCTCATTACGCGATATTAAGTCAAGGATCACGTCAACGAAAAAAACAAGCCAGATTACAAAAGCCATGCAGATGGTATCCGCTGCGAAGCTGAACCGTGCGGAAACCAACGCGAAGTCATTTGCTCCGTATATGGATAAGATCCAGGAGGTTGTGTTTAACGTCGGAAAAGGCGCGAAAAACGCGAAACACCCGATGCTTGTCTCAAGAGAAGTGAAAAAGACGGCGTATCTCGTCATTACGTCTGACCGCGGGCTTGCGGGTGCGTTTAACAGTTCGGTTTTGCGAAACGCTTACCGCACCATTCAAGAACGCCATCAGTCTAAAGATGAATACACGGTGATTGCAATCGGCAGAGTCGGCCGCGATTTCTTCAAAAAACGGGAAATGCCGATTTTGTCTGAGTTAGTGGGGCTTGGCGACGAGGTCACTTTTGCTCAGATTAAAGATTTGACCCGTCAGACGGTTCAAATGTTTATCGACGGCGCTTTTGATGAACTGCATTTGGTGTATAACCATTTCGTCAGTGCGATTTCACAGGAAGTGACGGAGAAAAAAGTGCTGCCTTTAACGGATTTCGGAACGAGCGGCGGGAAGCGCACGGCTTCTTACGAGTTTGAACCGGATGAAGAAGAGGTGCTCGAAGTGCTGCTTCCTCAATATGCGGAAAGCTTAATTTACGGCGCGCTTCTTGACAGTAAAGCAAGTGAACACGCTGCGAGAATGACAGCAATGAAAAATGCGACTGATAATGCGAAAGAACTCATTGATTCACTTTCGCTTTCATATAACCGCGCGCGTCAAGCGGCGATTACACAAGAAATTACCGAAATTGTCGGCGGTGCAGCCGCTTTAGAATAGAAAGATTTTGTCAGGAGGGATAGCGATGAAGAAAGGACGCGTAAGTCAGGTGCTTGGACCGGTTGTCGACGTACGTTTCGAGGACGGCCACTTGCCTGCGATTTATAATGCGATTAAAGTTTCACAGCCAGCTACAGGCGAAAATGAAGTAGGCATCGACCTAACGCTAGAGGTTGCTCTTCATTTAGGCGATGATACAGTCCGTACAATTGCCATGGCATCTACGGACGGAATTCAGCGCGGAATGGAAGCTGTTGATACAGGTGCGCCGATTTCCGTTCCTGTCGGTGATGTGACTCTCGGACGCGTATTTAACGTACTGGGAGATAAAATTGATTTAAATGAACCGCTGCCTGCGGATGCTCAAAAGGACCCGATCCACAGATCAGCTCCTTCATTCGATGAGCTTTCAACTGAGGTTGAAATTCTTGAAACGGGAATTAAGGTTGTTGACCTGCTCGCTCCTTACATCAAGGGCGGTAAAATCGGATTGTTCGGCGGCGCCGGCGTAGGTAAAACCGTATTAATCCAGGAATTAATCAACAACATCGCGCAAGAGCACGGCGGTATTTCCGTATTCGCCGGTGTAGGAGAGCGTACTCGTGAAGGGAACGACCTTTTCTACGAAATGAGCGATTCAGGCGTTATCAAGAAAACAGCCATGGTCTTCGGACAAATGAACGAGCCGCCGGGCGCACGTATGCGTGTAGCACTGACGGGTCTTACAATGGCTGAGCATTTCCGTGATAAACAAGGACAGGACGTACTGTTCTTTATCGATAACATTTTCCGTTTCACACAAGCGGGTTCAGAGGTTTCCGCGCTTCTCGGCCGTATGCCTTCTGCGGTTGGTTATCAGCCGACGCTTGCGACAGAAATGGGTCAGCTTCAAGAGCGTATTACGTCTACAAACGTTGGTTCAGTTACATCTATCCAGGCGATCTACGTGCCTGCCGATGACTATACTGACCCGGCTCCGGCGACAACGTTCGCTCACTTGGATGCGACGACTAACCTTGAGCGTAAATTAACTGAAATGGGTATCTACCCTGCGGTTGATCCGCTGGCTTCCACTTCCCGCGCACTTGCTCCGGAAATTGTCGGAGAAGAGCATTATGCGGTGGCGCGTGAAGTCCAGTCAACGCTTCAGCGTTACAAAGAACTTCAGGATATTATCGCGATTCTCGGTATGGATGAATTAGGTGAAGAAGACAAGCTTGTCGTTCACCGCGCACGCCGTATCCAGTTCTTCCTTTCTCAAAACTTCCACGTAGCTGAGCAGTTTACGGGACAAAAGGGTTCTTACGTGCCTGTTAAAGAAACGGTACGAGGCTTTAAAGAAATCCTTTCCGGTAAATATGACCATCTTCCGGAAGATGCATTCCGTCTTGTGGGACGCATTGAAGAAGTCATTGAGAATGCAAAAGAGATGGGTGTAGAAGTTTAATCTGGTCCTAGGAGGGTAAAAGCATGAAGACCGTTAAAGTCAATATCGTTACTCCCGACGGCCCAGTATATGATGCTGATATTGAAATGGTAAGTGTAAGAGCCGAGAGCGGTGATCTCGGTATCTTGCCTGGCCATATTCCGACCGTGGCTCCGCTTAAAATCGGCGCTGTCCGCCTTAAAAAAGACGGACAGACCGAATTGGCGGCTGTCAGCGGCGGATTTTTAGAAGTCCGTCCTGATCAGGTCACTATCCTTGCACAAGCCGCTGAAACAGCGGAAAGCATTGATAAAGAGCGCGCCCTTGCTGCGAAAAAGCGGGCGGAAGACCGTTTGAACAAACGATCAGATGATACTGACATTCGTCGGGCTGAGCTTGCGCTACAGCGGGCTGTAAACAGATTGGATGTTGCAGGAAACTAAAAAAGAATCCTTCTCGGCTGTCTGAGAAGGATTCTTTTTCTATATTAACGCATAAGAGATTCATAGACGCCGATAAGCGGATGATCCTCTTCTTTTTGCAGATATAAATGTTCGCAGCAGTTGTCGGTGTGCCACGTTTTGTTTCCTCTCCGCACACCCGTCGTATAAGCGCCGTCCGTATACGGATAAGGTTTGACGACCCATTCGGCATCGTCATGGTGTCTGATGGCGCAATCGATGACATACACGCTGAGCATTTTCTCAAATTCGTCAATCGGCAGGTTCCAATCCGCCAAAAGCAGCTCTTGTATGCTGCGGAAGTAAAGAGCTTCCACTTCCAGCAGGCTGCCGGGTGAATAATCAAGAGAAATGTTGAAAAACTGACATAATTCTTTCAGTTCCTCTGTTTGAGACTGTCTATAATCATAGTAGAATGCTATCGCTTCCCACTCGTGGTCAAATACGGGAAGTGTTTCTCCATACTGCTTTTCCGGGTGAAAAAAGGAATGATTCATATTCCCATCTCCTTTCCAAAAAAGTATATCATGCCGGAGAACGGACATTTAAGCGGGGATTGCCCCTAATTTTGGATAAAAATTCTGATGTAAAAATGATCATCTTTCTCTCTTCTTCTTATATAATAAGAGAGGATATGAGGGGCGGAAAAAATGAAAGGAGATGGAATTTGTGAATGTATTGGGGCAGCAGGCCGCAATCAGCATCCTGGTTCACCTGGTATGCATTGCGGTGACATGGTGGGCGCTTCAGGCCGTCAACTTTGATCCGCTGATCCGAAAAGGAAAAATAGTGCAGGCGAGGCTGCTGATCATTCTTCTTACCATTGCGATCGGTACGGCAGTCGCTGACTTCTTTTTAGATTATCTTACCTATTCGAAACAGCTTCCATACTTATTTTAAGATGTTTCGTTTGTTAAAATGAAGGGAATCGCTGGGTGAGAAACCAATTTTTCTTCACCCGCTTGGCGAGTTTTGACGAAGTTTTCCATGTATTGCTTTCCCCGGCTCCGGCAAAAATGGGAGTAAGGGGGAGAGATCGATATGAAGAAAAAAAGAGCAGGCCGCATCATCTTGTTTTTTGTTTTTTTAAGCGCCTTAATAGCGGTATTTCATTCCATTCATGCAAGTGAGCTGTCTCCGCTTGCCCAGATTGCCGAAGGAATGGAGCGGCAGCAGGTCACTGTAGATGAATGGACGCTTCATGCGAAAAAAAATCTGAACCTGTCACTGAGTGAATTTGATGACAAGGTAAAAGAACTGAAGACGCAGTATCCGCAATATCATTGGGAATCCGCGCGGGAAGATAAAATCGTAAAGGCCGTCGGCACGTATTCTGACAAAAAAAATCACACAACTTTTAAACTGCAGCTCGTCACTACCCTCAAAAACCAGAACCCAACTTCGTATTTATTATATGAGCAAATGAGCCCGGAGCAACCGGAAAACTGGAATGATACATATGAACAGTTTGAACGGCAGGCACATGACATATTTCAAAATAAAGTATTTATTTTTACTTGTCTAAAGGGTCATTTAAATGATAATATGAGTATTGTTTTGCAAAAAAAAGCAGAACAGCTCATGAAAGAATTTGAAGCAAGTCCAGTTGAACATGTAGTTGAGCCTCATTTCGTTTCTGTTTCTGCATTTACATATAAGTGGACAGATTACATCATGACATCGAAACATAAGATGAATGTGCAAGTTGCGCTTAGAAGTGCGGGAATGGGCGAAAAACATACCGTTACGGTTGGCACACCAATCGTGACGTCTGAATATTAATATAGAGAATATAGGGACGCGGAGGGGAATACCTTGGAAAAAATCATCGTCCGCGGCGGTCAGAAGTTAAACGGCACAGTGAAAGTTGAAGGAGCAAAAAATGCCGTTTTACCAGTTATCGCTGCATCTTTATTAGCAAGTGAAGAAAAAAGCGTAATATGTGATGTACCTACGCTCTCCGATGTATATACAATCAACGAAGTGTTGCGTCATTTAGGAGCAGATGTGCATTTTGAGAATAATGAAGTTACCGTAAACGCTTCTTACGCTTTAGAAACAGAAGCACCTTTTGAATATGTGCGTAAAATGCGCGCGTCAGTGCTTGTTATGGGCCCTCTGTTAGCCCGTACGGGTCATTCAAGAGTAGCGCTTCCGGGCGGCTGCGCAATCGGCTCAAGACCGATTGATCAGCATTTAAAAGGCTTTGAAGCAATGGGTGCAAAAATCAAAGTAGGCAACGGCTTTATTGAAGCAGAAGTGGAAGGCCGTCTGCAGGGCGCAAAAATCTATTTAGATTTCCCAAGTGTGGGTGCGACAGAAAACTTGATTATGGCAGCTGCTTTAGCTGAAGGAACAACAACGCTTGAAAACGTGGCAAAAGAGCCTGAAATCGTTGACTTAGCGAACTATATCAATGCGATGGGCGGAAAAATCCGCGGAGCCGGCACAGGCACCATTAAAATTGAAGGTGTCGAGAAGCTTCACGGCGTAAGACACAACATCATTCCTGACCGTATTGAAGCGGGTACTTTCATGGTGGCTGCGGCTATCACGGAAGGAAATGTATTAGTCAAAGGTGCGGTTCCTGAGCATCTTACGTCTTTAATTGCGAAGATGGAAGAAATGGGAGTCAAAATTACGGATGAAGGAGAAGGCCTTCGTGTCATCGGTCCTGCCCAGCTGAAGCCGATCGACATTAAAACGATGCCTCACCCAGGATTCCCGACTGATATGCAGTCGCAAATGATGGCGCTGCTTCTCCGTGCGAGCGGAACAAGCATGATTACTGAAACTGTGTTTGAAAACCGTTTTATGCATGCTGAAGAATTCCGCCGGATGAATGGCGACATTAAAATTGAAGGACGTTCTGTGATCATTAACGGTCCTGTACAGCTGCAAGGCGCAGAAGTTGCCGCTACGGACCTGCGTGCGGGCGCGGCGCTGATTCTTGCGGGATTAGTGGCTGAAGGTCATACACGCGTCACGGAACTGAAGCACTTGGATCGCGGTTATGTGAATTTCCATCAAAAACTTGCGGCTCTCGGCGCTGACATCGAGCGTGTCGTTGATGAAACGGCCGCTGAACAAGAAAGCAAAGAAGTCGTAACTGACCTAAACGCATAATGGCTGTAAAAACAGTATGTCAATCTGGCATACTGTTTTTTTATGGTTTATCATCATTATTATGCTCTGATTTCCAAAAAAGAATACGTTTTTCGATTGAAAAATGGAATAAAGATTCTGTCCAAAAGGAAGTCATATTAGCTTGTCCCTGCCCATAAGATGAAGTAGAGTCGAATCCCAAGCAGGAGGCAGCTGATATATGAAACCGATTGTATTTCTACTATCCGGGCTGTGTATACTTATTCTTCTAGTCCCCACCATTCTCGTCCTTCCGTTTCAGGCAGAAAAAGGCGCAGCCGTAAACAGAGAGCCCGGACACAAAACAGCACACACCACACGAGAAACAAAAGGAGCAGAAACATTGAAAGAATCACCTGTATCCATTCCGGTTTATCGGACATCCAATCATTCTGTAGAAAACATTCCGCTTGAAGAGTACGTGGTCGGTGTCGTGGCTTCCGAAATGCCCGCAAACTTTAAACCGGAGGCCTTAAAAGCCCAGGCGCTCGCCGCCCGGACATTCATCGTCAGACTGATGGTCGCTGACTCAGCCGTTCAGGCGCCGAAAGGATCACTGGTGGATGATACGCAAATGTTCCAAGTCTATCAAAGCAAAAGCCAGCTGAAAAAAGAATGGGGTTCTAAGTACGCACACAACCTCAAGAAAATCACAAACGCGGTCGCCGGCACGCAAGGAAAGATTTTAACGTACGATAACAAGCCGATTGAGGCATCTTTCTTCTCTACGAGCAACGGGTATACGGAAAATGCGGAAGCCTATTGGACAAGCGCCATTCCTTATTTAAAGAGCGTGAAAAGTCCGTGGGATAAACAATCGCCGAAATATCTCGCCACCCAGACCTTCAGTGTGCCGGAGTTTCAGCAAAAGCTCGGCGTACAGCTCTCGGGACAAAACACCGTGGGACAGATTACAGCCAGAACGCCGGGCCATCAAGTGGCGACGGCCGTCATCAACGGTAAAAAGCTGAAGGGAAGAGACATCCGGGAAAAACTCGGACTCCGTTCTGCCGACTTTGAATGGAAACGAAACGGCGGCAGCATCACCATTACGACAAAAGGATTCGGCCACGGCGTCGGGATGAGTCAGTACGGGGCCAATTACATGGCGAAGCAGGGGAAATCCGTGGCGGACATCGTCAAGCATTATTATCAGGGAGTGGACATTTCCGAAGCAGATCCATTTTTAAACAAATATATGGCGAAAAAATAGACGCTTTCATGAGCGTCTGTTTTTTTTGAAAACTATTCCATAAACGGTAAAGCAACCAACAGACTCATATAACGAAAGCCTAAAGGCTGACAAATGCCGATTGAAGGCTGAGCGCCGGGTGTAAATCACTGATAAAAATGCCGCTTCTATGTGAATATACGCAAAAATAATGAGGAACGCCGTCCTATTTATTTCCCTTTTCATCTCATTTACGATAAATATTGTTCGGCGTTGAACGTAAATCTATTGAAAAGGGGAAAAAGCAATGAAAAAAACATTTTCACTCATACTCATGCTCGGATTGATGCTGACTGCTGCATCTCCTGCTTTTGCTGCCGAGAATGCAAACGAGAAGACTCTTTCATTTAAAAACAATACCGCCATTTTACTTGATGCGAGCGGCAGTATGGCAAAACGGATTGACGGTGTTTCTAAATACAACATGGCAAAAGAAGAAATTGTCCGTTTTGCGGATCAAATTAAATCTAAATCACAGGTCAGAATGACGGTTTTCGGTTCGGAAGGCAATAATAAAAACTCCGGAAAGGTTCAATCTTGTGAATCCATTCGCGGTGTGTACGGATTCCAAAGGTTTGACAGACAGAGCTTCCTTAACTCTCTTAACGGAATCGGGCCTACGGGCTGGACACCGATTGCAAAAGCATTAGAGGATGCGAAGGCTTCCTTTACCGGTTTGCACAAACTTGGCAGTAAATCCGTTTTCCTGTTGACGGACGGCGAGGAGACATGCGGAGGAGATCCTGTTAAGACAGCGAAAGAACTCCGCAAACAGCATATTAAAGTCAACGTGATCGGCTTTGACTTTAAGGAAGGCTTCAACGGCCAGCTTCACGAGATTGCCAAAGCGGGCGGAGGAAAATATTACGAAGCTCACAGCCAAAAGGATATGAACCGCATCTTTACAATGGCAGCGAGTTCATTAGCGGAATAAGAAAAGGTGCCGTTTATCGGCCCTTTTTTTTATTTTTATTTAACAAAAATTTCAAGAAAAGATGAAGAGAAAACTGTAAAAAGAATCAGATTCCGGACTTATATTACAAAAAGGGCGAAAAAGGCATTAAATCTGTCATCATTTATCCAATCTTTTTAGGATGATGCGCATAATTCTGTTCATTTTTAACGGCGTACAGCCGCTTATACAAAAGGAATCCCGCCCTATATCTTTTTGCATACTCCTCATCTAGCATAGAGAAGAGCCGGGGGCCCATCGGCCAAAAACAAACGGAGAGGAATGAAGGAAATGAAAAAAATGTTCACTGCGGGGATTGTCGGACTTTTAACGCTTTCACTCGGATCACCTGTTTTTGCAGCTGAGAAAAAGCACGAAGAAACAAACGTCGCCGTGCTGTTTGACGCAAGCGGAAGCATGATACAAAAAACAGGGGGAGAGCGTAAAATAGATGTTGCGAAAGAGTCTGTCACTTCTTTTGCGGAAGTTCTTCCTGAAGACACGAATCTGATGCTTCGGGTATTCGGGCATAAGGGCAATAATAAAAACTCAGGCAAAGCCGTATCATGTAATGCGACAGAAACGTTATACGGCCTTCAGCCATACGCCGTGACTCCATTTGAGCAATCACTCAGCAAGATTAAACCGACCGGCTGGACACCAATTGCGAAAGCGCTCTCTGATACGCGTGAAGAATTTGAGCGGGCCGGCGCAACGGGGAAAAACGTCGTATATCTGATCACAGACGGTGAAGAAACATGCGGCGGTAATCCTCAGGCCGAAATTCAAAAGCTCCGTAAAGCGAACGTCAACACGATCGTCAATATCATCGGCTTCAACTTCGGCATGAAAGGAAGCGAAAGCCTTGAAAAAGCGGCGGAAGCGGGAGGCGGCACATATGTCTCAGCTGACAGCGCGGACGAGTTCAAACAGGCTTGGGAAGACGCTGCAAAGGATTTAGCAAAAGAATAGGTTAAAAAAGGACGCCCGCGCGGCGTCTTTTTTGTTTAGAAAACGGAACCGCGGGAATGATACGGATAAAAGGAGATGAACGCTGTTGTTAAAAGGAGCAGGCATTATATTAGTGCTGGCGGCAGTCGTTTTTGTTCTGATGGGAATTTTTCTGAAGCTTGCCGCCTTCATATTCGTCAGTATATTGGCCATTATCGCCGCAGTTATTTTATTCACCATTCTGAGCAGACATCATCGCAATGAAACATAGAGTCCTAAGGGGGCTCTTTTTTTAAACCGCAAATTCGACAAAATACAGGGATTGTGGAAGAATAAAAGAGAAGGATACTGCGGAGGGGAAAACAGTGGATGAAAAAACAACAGCGGTAAGAGACATATACCGCTATGAAAAAGGGGTATTAACAAAGACGGCAGATCGGATGGTTTCAGAGTATCCGCTGACCGTCATGGTGAACGGGCAGGAATTTGTTACGCTCGTCTGCACGCCTGACCATTTAGAGGAACTCGTCATCGGATTTCTCGCATCAGAAGGCGTCATTCGTTTTGAAAAAGAAATCAAAAGCTTTACTATAGATGAAAGTCTCGGGTTTGCATATGTTGAACTGACGAATCCCGGAGTGCTTGAGCAAAAAGACTATACGAAGAGGGTCATCGGTTCATGCTGCGGGAAAGGCCGCCATTTTTACTTTCAGCAGGATGTGAAAACGGCCAAAACCGCCGTCAGCCGTATCACCATAACTCCTGAGACGTGCCTTCGCCTGATGAAGGAGATGCAAAGCGGGAGCGGCACCTTCCGGGAAACGGGCGGCGTCCATAATGCGGCGCTGTGCGATACGGAAAAGCTGCTCTTCATGAGGACGGACATCGGGCGCCACAACGCGCTGGATAAGCTGTACGGCTGCTGTTTGAAAAACGGAATGCCCGTCCGTGACAAGCTGATCGTCTTCAGCGGCCGGATTTCCTCAGAGGTTTTATTAAAAGCCGCAAAAATCGGCGTGTCGATTGTCATTTCAAAATCGGCGCCGACGGAGCTCGCGCTGCAAATGGCGGAAGAGCTGAACATAACCGCGATAGGTTTTGTCAGAAACGGATCATTTAACGTATACACACATCCTGAACGGGTTGAACAATAGAAAGGGGTCTTGGGCTTATGAATACAGAAACGCGCCGGGTGACAGACAAAAGGGAAAGGCCGCTCAGGGATCTTCGTATCTCTGTAACCGACCGCTGCAACTTCAGATGCACGTACTGTATGCCAGCCGAATTATTCGGACCGGATTATCCATTTTTACAAAAGACGGAATTGCTCTCCTTCGAGGAGCTTGAGCGGCTTGCGAAGCTGTTTGTCGGCCGCTTCGGCGTTGAAAAAATCAGGCTGACGGGCGGAGAGCCGCTCATGAGAAAAGATATGCCTGAATTGATCAAAAAACTTGCGCGAATCCCCGGACTTAAAGATATCGCGATGACGACAAACGGCTCTCTGCTTCCCGTGTATGCGGAAAAACTGAAGCAGGCGGGGCTGCATCGCGTGACAGTCAGCCTCGATTCTTTAGAGGATGAGCGGTTTAAGGCCATTAACGGCCGCGGGGTTTCGGTGAACAAGGTGCTTGAGGGCATTGAGGCGGCAAAAGCGGCCGGACTCGGTGTGAAAATCAATATGGTTGTTCAAAAGGGCGTCAATGAAAAAGATATCCTGCCGATGGCCCGCTATTTTAAAGAAAAGGGTCATATTCTCCGGTTTATTGAATTTATGGATGTAGGCAATACGAATCAATGGAATAAAAAAGACGTGATCACGAAGGCAGAGATTATTGATTTGATCAACCAGCACATGCCGACGGAGCCGATAGAAGCGAATTATAAAGGAGAGGTCGCTTCCAGGTTCCGCTATCTTGACGGTTCCGGCGAAATTGGCGTGATTTCCTCCGTCTCGGATGCATTCTGCGCCTCCTGCAACAGAGCGCGCCTGTCGGCGAGAGGCGAGCTGTTTACGTGCCTGTTTGCGTCAAGCGGCTATGATGTTCGGAAACTCGTGCGCGGCGGTCTGACCGATGATGAATTGACGGAATCCATCGCTTCCGTCTGGAGAAATCGCGCGGATCAGTATTCAATTGACCGCGCGCTTTCTAAAACGGATGGGAAAAAGAAAGTGGAAATGTCTTATATAGGCGGATGAAGAAAAGCTTGCCCGGACAAGGGCAGGCTTTTTTATTCACAATATGAGAGCGGTCTGTTCAAAAAATACCGGTGACAGCCGAAATATATGATAGGAATTTTGATGCAGGACAATCAAGTTATGCAATTCCAAAGCCATACAATATGTTAAAATATAACCAATAGAAATTAGAAAAGGTTGTGAAAGGGGCATGACCGCATACGAGATTCCGTCATCTCAAGTTGGAGTCAAGATCAACAAATGGTACAAGCACATTTTAGCGTTTCAAGCGGCTGATGCCATAAAGCTGAAAGAGGAAATTGATGAGGATATACAACGTATGGAGGAAGACCAGCTGCTGCTGTTATATTATCAGCTGATCAGCTACCGCCATCATATTATGCTTGATTACGTCAAGCCGGAATGCACCGAACAATCACAGATTCAGTACAGCGAGCTGCAAAAGACGATCGAAAGCACGGACAGCATATCGGGACTGTCTGAGTATTATTTCCATTTGTTCAGAGGGATGTATGAATTCGATCACAATAACTATGTTGCGGCTATTTCTTTTTACCGGAAAGCGGAAAAACTCCTTTCATTTGTCGAGGATGATATAGAGAGGGCGGAATTCCATTTCAAGATGTCTGAAGTGTTTTATGTCATGAAGCAGACTCATTTTTCCATGAATCACGGGATTCAAGCGCTGGATACGTATATGAAACACGATTTCTACAGAGTGCGGAGAATTCAATGCCATTTCGTCATCTCAGGAAACTACATCGACTGCAAAAACTACGACAAAGCGCTTGAGCATTTAGACGAAGCCCTCCGCCTTTCTTTGCTTGAAGGACAGCCCCGCCTGATCGGGTCTTCGCTTTACAATCTGGGGAATTGTTATTCTGAAAAGCGCGATCTGGATGAAGCGGCCCGGTACTTTAGAAAAGCGGTTCCCGTTTTTGAAGAGCATCAGCTTGAACAGCTTCCGAAGGCGCTGTTCAGCTTAACGCACACCCTTTTCAGGCTGCATGATGACCAAGCGGCCCTTACCTATTATGAAAGAGGGGTCATGATCGCGAAAGAACGGGGCGATCGATTCAGTTTAGAGAAGTATAAGTTTTTACAAGCGCTTTATTTGGAGTCGCTCAATATGGAGTTAATCCATGAAGTGTTTGACTATATGAATGAAAAATCGCTGTATGTGTATATTGAAGATTTCGCCTTGGAGGCCGCCGTTTACACAAGCGCACATGAGCAATATAAAGAAGCGGCGTATTTTTATGAAAAAGCGATTCGCATGAGAGAAAACATTCAAAAAGAACAGTGTTTATACGATATATAATTTTCTTAACCATCTGATCAGCAGATGGTTATTTTTTTATGCACATTATAACGTTTGATCATAGAAAAAAACGGAAAAATCGAAAAAGAGAGAAAAAGCATATGCGAGGGGGGGATTTGTTGTTCGGATTTAATGATATGATAAAGTTTTTCGTATCTTTTCTCATCATTCTGCCGATGGTGTCTGTCATCCATGTGTCGGGGCACAGCTTTATGGCCATGCTGTTCGGAGGCAAGGCGTCATTGGATATCGGAATGGGGAAACGTCTTTTAAAAGTAGGGCCGATTCAGGTTCGGCGTATCTACTTCATAGATTCTTTCTGCAAGTTCGGCGAATTGCGGATAGATAACCGTCTGACGAGCGCGCTCGTCTATTCCGGAGGCTGTCTGTTTAATATCGCTTCTATCTTTTTAGTAAATCTGCTGATCATGAAAGATGTCCTCGAGCCAAACTTATTTTTTTACCAATTTGTCTATTTTTCAACTTATTATGTTTTCTTTGCTCTTCTGCCGGTGCAATACGGGGATAATAAGCTGTCAGACGGATTGGCTGTTTACAAAGTGCTCCGCTACGGGGAACGCTGTGAAATCAATAATTGAGAGTTGAAATGTTTGCTATCAGGCTGAGAGGGAAGAACACAAGTACACAACAACAAAAGGAGCTGAAGATATTATGAGTCAAGATAACGGTTTAAAAGACAAAGTAAAAGGCGGCATGAACAAAATGAAAGGGGAAGCAAAGGACAAAGCAGGCGACATGGCAGACAAGTCCGACTTAAAAGCGGAAGGTAAAAAAGACAAAGCGAAAGGCAGCCTGCAAAAGGGTGTCGGCAAAACGAAAGATAAACTCAGTGATGATTAATTTGATAGTGAAACACAGCAAAAGCCCAAAATATTTTGGGCTTTTTGTTATGAGAAATGACAAAAATTCCAGTTCATTTGGTTAATATTCACTAAATTTTTAAATATTCTATAAATTCCCCGGCGATTTCTTTATAATATTCACATAGAATGTAACCTTTCTTCACATTTGATTAAACGTTTGTTGAAGAAAAAAATGAGAAATCGGTAATTTCTGCAAAAGGAATCGGGCCGTTCACCGTCGAATAACTTTTATCACTTAACATTTCATGAGGTGAAGGGGGTGACGGCCGCCTGCATCGTTTCGGTATGACCATGCGGATTGTGTTTGACTATCACTAAGGGGGAATACAGATGAAACTGACACCGGTTGAGCAAGAAAAATTGCTTATTTTTACGGCGGGAGAGCTCGCTAAGCAGCGGAAGGCGCGCGGCGTTCTGCTGAATTATCCCGAAGCCGCCGCATATTTGACCTGTTATCTGATGGAAGGCGCGAGAGACGGAAAAAGCGTTGCTGAGCTGATGGAATCCGGCCGCAATGTATTGACGGAAAAAGATGTTATGGAAGGCGTTCCGGAAATGCTGGACAGCATTCAGGTGGAAGCGACGTTCCCGGACGGGGTTAAGCTTGTCACCGTTCATCAGCCGATCAAAGCGGAGGTGAAGTCATGAAGCCGGGAGCGATTCAAGTCGCAAAGGGGATCATCACCATTAACGAAGGCCGGAAGACGCTGGAGGTGTCAGTCACCAATAACGGAACACGGTCAGTGCAGGTAGGATCGCATTTTCATTTTGCCGAAGCCAACGGCGCCCTTTCCTTCAATCGGGACAAAGCAATCGGCATGCGCCTTGATATCCCGTCAGGCACATCTGTCCGTTTTGAACCGGGAGAAGAGAAAACCGTCACGCTCGTGGAAATCGGAGGGCGAAAAACGGTCAGAGGTCTCAACGGCATGGCCGATACGTATATGGATGAGCGCGGAAAAGAGAAGACTCTGTCAAATCTTAAAAAAGCCGGATGGATGGAGGAGGCGATCCGATGAAAATGTCACGTGAGCAATACGCAGAACTGTTCGGACCGACAACGGGAGACAAAGTCAGACTCGGAGATACGGATTTATGGATTGAAGTCGAAAAAGATTTCACGAATTACGGGGAAGAAATGATTTTCGGCGGAGGGAAAACAATCCGGGACGGCATGGGGCAGAACGGGCGTATCACCGGGAAAGACGGAGCGCTTGATCTGGTCATTACAAACGCGGTTATCCTGGATTATACCGGAATCGTCAAGGCGGATATCGGGGTGAAGGACGGCCGGATTGTCGGCGTCGGAAAAAGCGGCAACCCTGATATTATGGATGGGGTGGACCCGCACATGATTATCGGTGCCGGAACAGAAGTTATTTCCGGCGAAGGGAAAATCGTAACGGCCGGCGGGGTGGATACGCATATCCACTTTATCTGCCCGCAGCAGATGGAAGTCGCGCTTTCTTCAGGCGTGACCACGCTTCTCGGCGGCGGAACGGGTCCTGCGACGGGAAGTAAAGCGACGACTTGTACATCCGGTGCATGGTACATGTCGAGAATGCTGGAAGCGGCCGAGGAGTTTCCGATCAACGTCGGTTTCTTAGGAAAAGGGAATGCATCCGATAAAGCGCCGCTGATCGAGCAGGTGGAAGCAGGCGCGATCGGCCTGAAGCTGCATGAAGATTGGGGATCAACGCCAAGCGCCATTAAAGCTTGCATGGAAGCAGCGGATGAGGCGGACATTCAGGTGGCGATTCACACAGACACGATAAATGAAGCGGGCTTTTTAGAAAATACGCTTGATGCGATCGGCGACCGGGTTATCCATACATATCACATAGAGGGAGCCGGCGGAGGCCACGCACCGGATATTATGAAACTCGCATCTTACGCCAATATCCTGCCGTCCTCTACGACGCCGACGATTCCGTATACCGTCAACACGATGGACGAGCATCTTGATATGATGATGGTCTGCCATCATTTAGATTCAAAAGTGCCTGAAGACGTGGCGTTCAGTCATTCACGCATCAGAGCGGCCACCATTGCGGCGGAGGATATTCTGCACGATATCGGCGCGATCAGCATGACGTCATCTGACTCGCAGGCGATGGGCAGGGTGGGAGAAGTGATTATCCGGACATGGCAGGTGGCCGATAAAATGAAAAAACAGCGCGGCGCTCTATCAGGAGAAAACGGCAATGACAATGTGCGCGCCAAACGCTATATCGCCAAATACACGATCAACCCGGCCGTCACTCACGGCCTGAGCCATGAAGTCGGTTCCGTTGAAAAAGGAAAGCTCGCCGACCTTGTACTATGGGACCCGGTTTTCTTCGGCGTCAAACCTGAACTTGTGCTCAAAGGCGGCATGATCGCCCGCGCCCAGATGGGAGATCCGAATGCTTCCATTCCGACGCCTGAGCCCGTGTTTATGCGGCAGATGTACGCATCATACGGTAAAGCAAACCGAAATACTTCTATTACATTTATGTCCCAGGCCGGTATCGCAAACGGTGTGCCGGAAAAGCTCGGCCTTGAAAAAATGATTTCTCCCGTACGGAATATCCGTAAGCTGAGTAAGCTCGACATGGAGCTGAATGACGCGATGCCGAATATACAAGTCGATCCGAAAACTTATCAGGTGTTCGCCGACGGAGAAGAGCTGGCATGCCAGCCCGTCAGCTATGTTCCGCTCGGACAGCGTTATTTCTTATTTTAATCCCTCTTCGGCCGGTTTCCCGCCGGCCTGTTTACACCTCTATTGCCAACTTGATTTCATCCTGCCGCCCGTTTTAGTGTATATTAGTAGTTGACAAACAAATGAAATGTAACTATTGCGGTTACAACGGTGGTGAAAAACATGATTAACAGCCGTCTTGCTGTGGCCATTCATATTCTATCGCTGATCTCAACGGATGAACGGGCGTCATCGGATATGATTGCGGGCAGCGTAAACACCAATCCCGTCGTCGTGCGGAGAACGATCAGCCAGCTGAAAAAAGCGGGTATTCTGACATCCCGAGCGGGTGTTCCGGGAGCCAGCCTGAAAAAAGATCCGTCGGAGATCACCCTCTTAGAGGTTTACAGGGCGGTGCAGAATAAGGAAGAGCTTTTTGCGGTTCACGACAATCCGAACCCCGACTGTCCGGTCGGAAAAAATATTCAGCGCGCGCTCGATGAGACGTTCGGAAGCGTACAGCGGGCAATGGAGAATGAACTTGCGAGCAAGTCCCTTTATGATGTAATGAATCATCTCTTTTGTTAAAAAGAGATGGGTTCATGCCGCTATAGGTGTAATAAAAATGGTTACAAGTTATAATGAGGAAATCACGGTTTTGGCTCCATATTCAGACACGCCTGGATGCGGATTGCGATCTGTTTAATGAAGAAATCCTCCGGAACTAAAGGAGGCGGTTGCCGGGATATTTTTATTTTGCTTAAGACTTATGTGAAGGTGTCAGCTGTGAGCAAGTTAAACAAAAAATGATATCCTGCCTCCGGCAATGCCAAAACCGTTCGCCTCTTAACAATGATTATAAAATTTCTCTAGGAACGATCAGCAGCCCGTTAGCTGCCCCTAATTAAAGATGAGCTGCTACCACACTGTTACATTAGAACTTCCGCTGCTTTTATATCCTTCTGTCGCTAAGACTTGATAAGCCCAATTACTGCCCAGATTCATTCCATGGCTCTTCCATGCGTTAACATGATTGCTGAAAGTGATTGCAGCGTTGCTTCCGGTCGGTCTCTTCGACTGGCGAACACTCCAGTACTGCGTAAAAGTAGTGTTATCGCCATCAATGGAAGGTGCGTTATAACGTGTCGTTGTATATATGTCATATGTACCTCCATCACTCTTTACAGTACCTTTATACGTTCCGGTAGGTCTGTAAGTACCCCATGAATCCACTACATAATATTCGATGAGAGGTGCTCTCGTCCAGCCATATAAAGTCAAATATCCATTGCCATTCGGCGCCCAAACTCCGGCATTATAGTTTATTGTTCTAAATGGCGAGCCTGTAGTCCAGCCTTTACCAACAACGAAATTTCCGGTATTAGACCAATTAACACTGTAATTCCCGCCAGATCCATTGACAGCGTTGACTGTTCCGCCCCCATCAGTCCAATTTTGCCAGTAATCTGTGCCAGCTGCAGAGGCGGTTGCCGAAAACATGCTGATACTCATGAAAGCAGCCGTTAATCCAACTAAGAATTTCTTTTTAAACTTAAACATATGTTACCTCCTATACTATTTTTTCTGACTTTTACATGAGGCAGCACTCGTAAATATTTAACGAACGCCAACGCTTTTGATCGTTCCTTTCAATATAATAGCATGAATACATGAGTGAATATTAAGAACAATTGTAATTTAATTACAAAGACCCAAAAAACTGTATGATAAGTGGTCTTGTTCCATCAGGGCTTTTATCCTTATTTTGCAGAATCACAATTCTTGCTTCTAAACCTGATCAGGAACAGTCGAACAATTGAGTGATTTCAATTGAAACTCTGAGGAAAAGTTTTTTTGATGTGACGGCGACACGTCTGGCTGAAGCCGGAATTTCTGAAAGAATATCTGCAGACAGCGTCTCAGCTGAGCTATTATGCCATCGCCGTATTGGCAAATCCAGAGCAGAAAAACTTTACCGTTATCGAAGAAGCGGAATAAGAAAAAATCCCGGGCGGATGCGCCGGGATTTTCCTTTTTAATATGTATTGGCATCAATATTATTAAACACGCCGTCCACGATGCCGAGCGTCATGAGGACAATGAAGAGAACGATACCGAGAACGGACAAGCCGACCGTCACAATCAGGTAGATCCCCTGCATTTTCACGAACTTTGCATAATTTTCCAGCATATGTTCCTCTGTCAGTTCATTGAACTGCTCCGCCATCTGTCCCGCTTCATTTGCCGAGCGCATCAGAAAAATGCCGGCAATGATCTGCAGAACGCCGGGAATGGCTCCGATTAAAAAGAAAAACGCGCCCGACAGCGCCGCAAACGCACCCACGATAATAAATAAAATACCTGTCGCTTTTCCCCATTTCGAAATAGAAATAAGCGAACGATTCACTGATTCAGGTTTCAAACTATGGCACTCCTTTACAAAAAAATACTCACTTTTCATTTATACACTATTCGGTCATTCTTTTGAATATAAAATGTGTTTTTTCATGCCGTGTCCGTTTTTGTATCAGAAAATTCCCGAGAAACACCCCGGGAATTACAAAATCGGCGAAAGAAGTCTTGAAATCGATTCTTTAATGCGGATCCGCAGCGAACGCTCCTGATATTCTTCATACGTATATTTTCTGGAGACGAGCAGATCTTCTTTAAATGAGGAAATGAGTTTTTTCGCAATGGTGACGTCATAAATAAAGGCGTTGACTTCAAAATTAAGTCTGAAGCTTCTGACGTCGATATTCGCCGTACCGACTGAAGCCGTCTCATCATCGACGACAATCGTTTTTGCATGAATAAAGCCGTTATCGTAAATGTAGACTGAGGCTCCGGCTTTCAAAAGATCGCCGATGTAAGATAAAGTCGCCCAGTAAACGAAAGCGTGATCCGGCTTGTTCGGAATCATGATTTTGACGTCGATGCCTGACAGACAGGCGATCCTGAGGGCATCTAAAAGACTTGAGTCAGGAATAAAGTAAGGCGTCTGAATCAGGATTGACCGTTTGGCCGTTGAGATCATCTTGATATAGCCGTTTTTAATTTGTTCCCATTCTGAGTCCGGTCCGCTCGTGACAATCTGCATCCCGACATTGCCCTTCGGCTCGCATTCCGGAAAATGATTCGGAACGTATGTGAGCGTATGATGATGGGAGGCTTGGTTCCAATCGAGGATAAACCGTGTCTGAATGGCGTGTACCGCCGTGCCTTGAAGCCTGAGGTGCGTATCGCGCCAGTAGCCGAATTTCGGATTCAGGCCGAGATACTCATCTCCGACGTTAAAGCCGCCGACATAGCCGGTTTCGCCGTCAATGATGACGAGCTTGCGGTGATTCCGGTAATTGAGCCGCAAATTAATCGGACGAAGCCTGGAAGGAAAAAAGACTTCCACATGGCCGCCGGCGTCCCGCAGCGGTTTGAAGAATTTTTTTCTGAGTGATCTTGAACCGAGTTCATCATATAACACTCTGACTTTTACGCCTTCGCGTGCTTTTTTCACTAAGGCATCGCGCAATTTTTTTCCCAGTTCATCACCTTTATAAATATAGTATTGAAGGTGAATGTGATCTTTTGCGTTGGAAATGTCCTTCATTAAGCGTTTGAACTTATCGCGCCCGTCCGTCAAAATCTCCACCGAATTATCCTCTGTAAAGACTGCGTGGTTGTTCATGACAAGCATATAGATGAGGTCTTTATTATCCACAGTCGCCCTGTTGTTAAATTGGAATTGCCTCGACTTCAGATCCTTCAGCTGAGACTTCAGCAGCTTTTCAATCCCGATTTTTTTACGGTCTTCCCACTGAAACAGATGCTTGCGTCTCAGGTTATGGCCGAATAACAGGTATAAAATAAACCCTAAAATGGGAATAAAAAAAAGAACCAAGAGCCAAGCCCATGAAGCGCTGGCATCGCGTCTTTCTTTGAAAATCATGATGACGGCCAAAAGTATATTTAAAACGAAAAAAAATCCGAATAAAATAAATGAAATGCTCACTTTGCAACCCCGCTATATCATATTTATCAAGACTGTGCCCATTAGTATTCCGACAAGTGCAGCAATCTGATTCCCATTTCAAATTATAACATTGACATTTTGAAAGAATAAAGAGCCGGAATCAAAGATGAATGCAGTTTTCTTTCAAAGAAAGTTCCGGGTGCGGTAAAATATGCATATATGAAAAAGAAGACAAAAATGACAGCAAAGGGGAGAGGGCATGAAGCTGGAGCATGCGGAACAATTGCCGGGATTCATAAAAAAAGAAATTCAGAAAATACAAATCGCCATCGCGCCGCTGATGAAAAAAAGCATCATTTACCGTTTTCTTGCTTTCCCGCTCGCCGCTTTTAGTCTGTTTCATCTGGCATCGCTTTTGATTCAGGCCCCTTCCGGGAGAGGAGCTCTCGTATCGGCCGGCATTTTTGCCCTCCTTGCGGCTCTGGGTCTTGCGTTTTTTAAGGAAGCCGGCTATCAGCGGAAACAGGTGCAAAAAACGATCCGCATTTATATGCTGAACAGAATCAGAAAAAGCGATATTCTGTCCGAGGAACGGAAAAGCGCCTATACCCGGCTGATTGCCGAGGAGCCGTCTGCGATGAAGAGCTTTATTGAATTTTTAACGGAAGAAGACCGGAAAAAAGAAATGCTTTATTAAAAAAGAGCTGACGCGCGATCAGCTCTTTTTGTCATTCAAACACCGGGTCGTTCTCATAGTAATATGAATCAGGCGTGTCATACGTATCAGTGCTGTGATAAGCGATAATTCCGATGACAGCGAAGATGACGACTAAAATAAAAGCGAGAATGCCCAATACCACACTGGATGCCGCATAAAAAAACTGCATTTTGATAAATGACGCGTAATGTGCAAGCATATTTTCTTCCGCGTTTTCTTCTAGTCCTTCCTGAAGTGCGGCAGCCGCTTTTGCCGAGCGCATCAGCATGACGCCGGAAATGATGAGCAGAACCCCCGGAATGGCTCCGAGCAGCGTCACAATGGCTGACAGAGCGGAAAGAGAGCCTGTGATGATCAGAAACACGGCGGTGATCTTTCCCCATTTGGCGATGTCGGCAAGGGAACGGGCTTTTTTATTGAGCGGCTGGTTTTCGTCTTTCTCTTTATCGATGGTGATCATGACAGTTCTCTCCCTAAAATGTTCAAGTCATATCGTTTTCCGTCCATTTCGGCGATACCCGGGAATACGCCCCATTCGGTAAAACCGAATTTTTCAAACAGCTTAATGCTCGGCACATTATGTCCGAAGATAAAAGCCATCAGGCTGCGGATGCCGATTGCCGGAGCGAGTGCCAGGGCTTCTTTCAGCAGAAAGCTTCCTGCTCCTTTGCCGCGGCAATCCTGATGCAGATAGATGCTGATCTCCGCCGTTTTGTCATAGGCCGGACGGCCGTAAAACGTTTCAAAGCTGATCCAGGCCGCCACTTTGCCGGTTTCATCTTCCGCGACCATCAGCGGGCGCCGGTCCGTGTGCCGCAAAAACCAATCCATCCGGTCTTCGGGCGTCACTTCTTCCGTATCAGCCGTTACCATCCGTGATGCAATCGTCGAGTTGTATATGGCCACCACCGCATCTAAATCCTCCAATACGGCTTTGCGCAGGGTCAAATTCATATTCCGGGATCTCCCTTCACATTTTATTACATAATCAAGTGCAATCTGCACATACTATTTCCAAAAAAGTTTTTTATGGATGTGTATATATTTTCAGAAAAGTGTTCAGAATGTTGCTGAGGTGATGAACAAATGAGAGAGGAAGAAAAGAAAACTTCTCAAGTCAAAAAACTTCAGCGGTTTTTTCGCAAACGCTGGATATTCCCTGCAATCTACTTAGTCAGTGCGGCCGTCATTTTAACAGCTGTCCTTTGGTATCAATCCGTTTCGAATGATGTGAAGGACAATCTGACGAACAACGGCGGAAACTCCGCGTATGACAGCGGCAAAGACGATGCCGTCGAAGTAGGCAAGTCAATGGAAAACGTCGCAATGCCGGCTGCTCATTCTGAAAATGTTTCTGTTGTGAAAAAGTTTTACGAATCTGATGCCGCAAAAAAAGAGAAAGAAGCAGCACTTGTTAACTATAATAACACGTACAGCCTCAGTAAAGGAATTGACTTAGCTGAGAAAGACGGAAAATCATTTGATGTTTCTGCTTCTCTGAGCGGTACGGTTGTTAAAGCTGCTAAAGACCCGGTACTGGGGTATGTGGTTGAAATTGAACACTCAGACGGCCTGTCTACTGTCTATCAGTCTTTATCTGAAGTCAGCGTGGACCAGGGCGACAAAGTAAAGCAGAACCAGGTCATCGGTAAATCCGGAAAAAATCTTTACAGTGAAGAAAGCGGAAATCACGTGCACTTTGAAATCCGCAAGGACGGCGTAGCGATGAACCCGCTCAATTTTATGGACAAGCCGGTAACATCAATTGAAAAAGCGGCGGCTGAAGAGAAAAACGCTGTAACAGAAGAAACGGAAGGGTCAATTCAGCAGTCTTCCGAGAAAAAAGATGTGACGCCTAAAAAAGAAACCGAAGAAAAACCAGGTGACAAAGAGGACGGCACAAAAGACAAGACAGATGGTAAAGATGACGGCTCAATGAAAGATTCGGGCAAGTAATCTTAATCCCAAAGCGCCTATCAGCTCTGATAGGCGCTTTTCATATTGCCGCATGTGCCTTTATACTAGTAGAAAACGAAGGAGATGCTGAATGAATAAATGTCTGGCGGCCGGGTGGCTCGTCTTTGTTTTCGTTTCTGCTTTGACTGAAAGCTTTCACGATATGATTGTGTCGCAGACGGTGTCCTTCCGTTTCACGTCCCATCCGGATGTGTCCGGTTTCTTTGTGTTCGATATGGCGGAGCTCGCCATACCGGAAGCGGCGATTCAAAAGCTCGGGCACGCGTTTTCATTTTTTGTGCTCGCCTATTTGTTTTTCAGAGAGCGCAGGCGCATGAAGAGGGCGGTGCTGTATGCATTGGCCGCCGCTTTCCTGACAGAAATCGTCCAGCTCTTTTTCGGCAGAAACGGATGCCTCCGCGATGTGCTGATTGACAGTCTCGGCATTGCCGCATTCTGTGCTTTACAAAGGAAAAAGCATACAGCCAAACATACAAAAACCGGCAGTCTGTGACAGACGCCGGCTTTTTTTTATATATTATGGTTTGTCGATTTGCTTTTATGAACGATACTTTCATAGATTCGCACGATCAGATCGACAATCGGACGAAGCACATTTGAAAATCTGAACAGCAGGAATCCGACAATGAGGGAAACGATAATGCTTCCGAGCACATCGATCGGATAATGGTGGCCGACCCAAATTCTTGAGAAGCCGGTCAAAAGGCCGAAAATCACAAGCGGCCAGCCGAGTTTTTTGTTGCGGAACAGAATCGCAATTGAAATCGCCAAAGCGCCTGTCGTATGGTCACTCGGAAATGAAGCATCCGCGGCATGAGGGATCAGCGTATGAACCGTATGCTCGACAAAGGGGCGCGGCTCGATATAGACCTTCGTGATGAGGTAGTTGACGATAAGCGCCGCAACACCCGTGAAGCCCGCGTACAGGGCGTTTTGTCTGCCTTTTGTGCTTCCGAACAGCCACATGGCAAGCAGGAAAAGGGCGTAGGCGTAAATGGCGTATTCCGTAATAAATACCATGATAGAGTCGAGAATGGCACTATGGTGCGACAAACCATTGATCGCTTTAAATAGTTCGTAATTCACAAATATCACCTTTTATCTTTATTTTATATGAACAGTGTAATGCTTTTTTCTATGAGACACAATTGGTATTAAAAATAATCATAAAAAAGTAAACAGAATGAAACGTGACTGTATTACTGTGCGTCAAGTATGCGGGAAAAGAATAGCCGAAGGAGTTTTGTCCGTTGCTGAAACGTTTGAAAAACGCCGATCTGCCGCTTGTGTTTGTCATTATGCTGCTTTGCGGATTCGGCTTGTTAATGGTGTACAGCGCCAGTGATGTGATGGGGTCTCAGCGGTACGGAGATCCATCCTATTTCTTCCATAAACAAAGTACCTCTTTACTGATCGGATTATGCTTATTTCTATTTGCCGCCTGTCTGCCGTATAAGCGGTATGCGCGGCTTGTACCGCTGTTTGTGGTCGGTTCGCTGGTATTGCTGCTGCTCGTCTTGATACCGGGAATCGGGCTGGAGCGGAATTTTTCCCGCAGGTGGCTGGGAGCGGGCCCGCTTGTCGTACAGCCGTCTGAATTGGCGAAGATCGCGATGATTTTGTATTTCGCTTCGATTTATACGAAAAAGCAGCCGTACATTCATCAATTTGTGAAAGGGGTTCTGCCGCCTTTAGTGATTTTGGGAACCGCTTTTCTGCTGACATTGGCGGAGCCTGATTTAGGGACGGCTTCCTTAATCCTGGCGGCGTGCGGGTCGATTTTATTATGTGCCGGCTTGAAAAAGCGCCATCTGTTCGTGCTCGGCGCGACGGCGGTGTCGGGGGTTGTTTATCTCGCATTTTCCGCTTCCTATCGTGTGAAGCGCCTCGTTTCCTTTACCAATCCGTTTGGTGATGCGAACGGGGACGGCTATCAGCTGATTCAATCCTATTTTGCTATTTCCGGAGGCGGGTTTTTCGGAAGAGGGCTTGGAAACAGTGTTGAAAAAATGAACTATCTGCCTGAGGCGCATACCGATTTCATTATGGCCGTGATCAGCGAAGAGCTGGGGATATTCGGTGTTCTGATCGTTTTGGGATTATATTTTGCGTTAATGCTTCTCGGCGTAAAAACGGCCGTGCGGGCTGATGACCCGTTCGGGAAGCTTCTTGCCATCGGAATTACGTTTCAATTAATGTTTCAGGTTGTATTGAATTTGGGAGCGATGAGCGGACTTCTCCCGGTTACGGGTGTGCCGCTTCCGTTTATCAGCTACGGCGGTTCTTCATTGATTATGACGCTGTTTTTGTGCGGCATACTGGTCAATATCAGTACATATGCGAAAAAACAACCCGTACGGCATAAGCGGCCTGTCCCGCATGAAAAAAAGGTTTCTTCTTTTTAATGAAGCTGAAAAAACGCCCGGGACATTTCTGTCCCCGGGCGTTCTGCCTGTTTATAAAGCTTCTGGTCCTTCTTCTCCGGTGCGGATATTAATCGTGTTTCCGATTTCATAGACGAATATTTTGCCGTCTCCGGGCTCTCCCGTTTTCAGCACTTTTTTCGCCGTTTCCACGACTTGATCAACGGGGACCTTGCTGACAACGATTTCCACTTTCAGCCGTTCATACACATTGCTTTCAATTTTGACTCCGCGGTACAGTTCGGTGTGGGCTTTTTGAAGGCCGCAGCCGTGTACGTTGGAGAAGGTCAGCGATGTGACTCCGATTTTACCGAGTTCCTGTTTCAATGTTTCAAACTTAGCCGGACGCGTAACGATTTCTACCTTGAACATTTGACCGCTCATCTAAGCCACTCCTCACTTTATAAGTCCTGATATGCTTTTTCCCCGTGCATCGTTAAATCAAGCCCAAGTGACTCTTCTTCTTCACTGGCGCGCAGGGGAATGAACAGACCTACAATTTTAATGATAACGAAAGTGACAATAAATACAAATACATAGGTTGCCGCAATGGCCGCAATCTGCTTCCAGAGCAGTCCCGGATCGCCGTAAAACAGCCCGTTTGCCCCGCCGTCATTGACGGAAGTGGTTGCGAATAAACCGGTCGCGATGCCGCCCCATGTGCCGCCGATCCCATGCAGGCCGAAAGCGTCAAGCGCATCATCATAACCGAAAGTCTTTTTGAGCCAATAAACGCCCCAAAAGCAGACAAGCCCTCCGATGAAACCGATTACGATGGAAGAGAAAGGCGTAACGAACCCGGCAGCCGGCGTAATGGCGACAAGCCCGGCGATTGCGCCTGATACAGCACCCAGCATGGTCGGTTTTTTATTCAGCATCCATTCGATTAAAATCCAGCCGATAATTCCGGCTGCAGCCGCGGTGTTTGTGTTAATGAAGGCAAACATCGCGATACTGTCAAGCGTGAGGGCGCTGCCGACATTGAAGCCGAACCATCCGAACCAGATGAGCGCTCCGCCCAAGAACGTGTAAATTAAGTTGTGAGGCGAAGCCGCCGTGCCGTCCTTGCGTTTCCCGAGCACAATCGCCAGCACAAGCCCGGCGACTCCGGAAGAAATGTGGACGACGTTTCCGCCTGCGAAGTCAAGAGCGCCCATTTGGCCGATCCAGCCGCCGCCCCATACCCAGTGCGCAACGGGCGTATATACGAGGGAAGCCCACAAAAAGGAAAATACAAGAAAAGCACTGAATCTCATGCGTTCAGCAAATGCTCCGGAAATAATGGCCGTCGTCAGTACGGCAAACGTCATTTGGAACATCATGAACAAGGAATGCGGGATCGTATCACTGTAACTTCCGGGTTCAAAGCCGACCCCCTTCAGCCCGGCCCATTCAATCCCGCCAAGCCATGTATTGCCGGGGGCAAAAGCAAGTGAATATCCGTACAAAACCCAAACGACGGATACGATGGCGAGAGAAGAAAAACTATGCATTGCCGTGCTGAGCACGTTTTTGCTTTTTACCATTCCGCCGTAAAACAAAGCCAGCCCGGGGGTCATCAGCCACACGAGTAAAGCGCAAAAGAACATAAATACTGTATCGCCCATCTGCATGTTGTATTCCTCCGTCTCATTCAGAATGTAATTGTGATTAATTCATTATTATAGAGAAAAAAGAACGATAAAACATTTTCATGTAAGGTTATCTGACATGGTTTTTTGCGTTCATAATGCTGCTTTTTCAAATGGATGCCGTGCGACTTTATATCCATAAAAAGAGCGCCGGAGCACGGCGTAAGAAATCGTGTCCGGGAAAGAGTAAAATAAACGGGGTGAGAAACACTAACTGCATCAGGAGGAATCATTATGACAACATCATTAAATCTGCAATTTGAAAAAACGGCTTTGGTCCTTATTGATTTACAAAAAGGCATTGTGCCGATTGATAAAAGCGGTACCGTTGTGCCGAACGCGAAAAAATTAATTGATGTGTTCCGGGAAAAAGGCGGATTTATCAGCTTTGTGAACGTGGATTTTCATGACGGAGCGGATGCGCTGAAGCCGCTGACGGATGAAGAGGCGGCGGGCCATTCGGCTCCGCCGGCGGATTGGGCTGAATTTGTGCCTGACATCGGAGTGAAAGAAAACGATTATACGGTAACAAAACGGCAGTGGGGCGCGTTTTTCGGCACGGACCTGGACCTTCAGCTCAGAAGACGGGGGATCGACACGATTGTGTTATGCGGGATTGCGACAAACATCGGTGTGGAAAGCACGGCGCGAGAAGCTTTTCAGCTCGGGTATCAGCAAGTTTTCGTAACTGACGCGATGGCGACATTCAGCGATGAACAGCACGAAGCGACACTCAAGTTTATCTTCCCGAAAATCGGCAGAAGCCGGACGACGGAAGAATTTATCGCACAGACAAAATGACAATCTCCAAAAAAAGCCGCGTCCTGTTCTTGACGGCCGTGGCTTCGGGGACGATGCTGAACCCATTGAACTCGTCGATGATTTCTCTTGCGCTTCACAGTATTCAGCATGAATTTCACCTGTCGTTTACAACGGTGTCCTGGCTGATATCGTCCTTTTATCTGGCCAGCGCGGTGGCGCAGCCTGTTACCGGGAAGCTCGGTGATATGCTCGGCAGGAAGAAGCTGTTTTTGATCGGGCTTCTGCTTGTTGCCGTCTCGGCGGTCGGCGCGCCGTTTGCGCCGACTTTTATGACTTTGCTGATCATGCGGCTTTTTCAATCGATCGGAAGCAGCGCGATATATCCGTCCGGCGTCGGATTGATCCGTTCAAATATACGGGAGAAGCAGGCTTCGGCGCTGGCCGTCCTGTCAATCTTTGCATCAGCCATGACGGCGCTCGGTCCGACTCTCGGCGGTTTTCTGATCGTTTGGGGAGGGTGGCCGGCAATCTTTTTTGTCAATCTGCCGTTTATCATTCTCAGCTTTTTTCTCGGAATGTATATGTTTCCGAAAGATGAAAAACGCGAGATCGGCGGCTTGAAAGGCGTGCTCCGCCAGCTTGATACGATCGGGATACTTCTGTTTGCCGGAGCGATTATCCTTCTCCTGTCGTTTTTATTGTCCTTCAGTACGAAGCCTCACTATACAGAAGGCGTATTCGGGCTTTTGTTTGTCGGGCTGTTTATCTGGCGCGAGCTGAAAACGGAGAAGCCGTTTATTGATGTCAGGCTGTTTAAAACGCACCGGAAACTATCGTCGGTGTATATTCAATTTATTTTGCTGAATATATTCTTTTACTGCATCTTTTTCGGGCTTCCGAGCTATTTTCAGGATGAAATGCATTTGTCCGTTCAGACAAGCGGGTTGATTATGCTGTTTATGTCGGGCATGAGTATTCTGGTGTCGCCTCTGACCGGAAAATGGATAGATAAGAAAGGGCTTCTTCAGCCGATTGTTGCCGGAACCTGCCTGACCGCGATCGGAGCGGTGCTGTTAACGTTTTTCTTTCTTCAGGCGCCCATGATAGGAAAAGGGCTGATCCTGTCCGTGCTGGGTGTCGGCTACGGCTTCGGAAATGTCACGTTTCAGGCGGCCATGCTGAAAACGAGCCCCGCCGACATGGCCGGAACAACGTCCGGCCTGTTTCAGACCTGCCGGTATCTCGGTTCGATTTTGTCTTCTGTCATTTTGGGCATTCTTTTCGGAAAAGAAATTACCGCAGGCCATTTTCATATGCTTGGGACGATTCTTATCGTTGTCGGCGCCGTAAGCCTTTTGATGGCGTTCCGGTTTTCGGTTCTCCTCAAAAAAGCCTCTTAACGGGCGCAACAAAAAGAGACGGGCTCTCCCCGTCTCTTTTTTGTGTAATGTGCTCAAAAATCAAAACGATTATTGTCGACAGCGACCAATGTTATTTACGGAATTTTCAGTTATATTTTTTCACATGTGATGTAAGGAAAACGTACATGCGGGAGGGAGAAAATGAAAAAAACAACGAGTGATCGGCTAAGCAACAAAGATTTACTGCCTTTAGAAGACGGCGAACGGACATGGAAAGCGGTGAATTTTGCATCCATTTGGATGGGCTGTATTCATAATATCCCGACCTATGCGACTGTGGGCGGGCTCATTGCGATCGGCCTTTCTCCGTGGCAGGTGCTCGCCATTATCGTGACGGCGTCACTGATTTTGTTCGCCGCTTTGGCCTTGAACGGCCATGCCGGAACGAAATACGGCCTGCCTTTTCCGGTCATTATCAGGGCTTCTTACGGAATATACGGCGCTAACATTCCGGCGCTTCTCAGGGCGTTTACAGCCATTATGTGGCTCGGAATTCAAACATTTGCCGGGAGCACGGCTTTGCACATTCTGCTTTTGAACATATGGCCGGGCTGGGGGAGTCTCGGCGGAGATTGGAATATATTCGGGCTTCATCTGCCGGGCTTTCTGTCGTTCATTTTCTTTTGGGGCATTCATCTGCTTGTACTGCGGCACGGCATGGAATCGATCAAAAAATTTGAAGTGTGGGCGGGCCCGCTTGTTTATCTCGTCTTCGGCGGCATGGTCTGGTGGGCGATAGATATTGCCGGCGGGCTCGGGCCGATTTACTCACAGCCGGGAAAGTTCCACACCTTTTCTGAAACGTTTTGGCCGTTTGCCGCCGGAGTGACGGGCATTATCGGAATATGGGCGACGCTGATTCTGAATATCCCTGACTTCACCCGGTTCGCCGCGTCGCAAAAAGAACAGATTCGCGGCCAGTTTTACGGGCTGCCGGGAACGTTTGCGCTGTTCGCGTTTGCAAGCATCACGGTGACATCCGGATCACAGGTAGCATTCGGAGAACCGATTTGGGATGTGGTGGAGATTTTGGCCCGGTTTGATAATCCTTTCGTTATCGCTCTTTCGGTCATCACACTTTGCATCGCCGCCGTCTCGGTTAACGTGGCGGCAAACATCGTGTCACCGGCCTATGACTTGGCGAATGTCCTGCCGAAATATATTACATTCAGGAGGGGAGGGTATCTGGCCGCCGTTTTGGCCCTGTTCACAATACCGTGGAAGCTGATGGAGAGCGCCACGAATGTTTATGCGTTTCTCGGGCTCATCGGCGGGATGCTCGGACCGGTGGCCGGGGTGATGATGGCTGATTATTTTATCATCAGAAAAAGGCAGCTCTCAGTTGAAGACCTTTATTCGGAAACCGGACAGTACACTTATTACAAAGGCTATAATTACCGGGCCTTTGCCGCGACTTTTCTCGGCGCGTTTATTTCTTTAATCGGGATGTACGTCCCGGCGTTCGCCGGCATCTATGATATCTCCTGGTTTGCGGGTGTCATTTTGTCATGTCTCGGTTATACGGCGCTTATGTATATTCATCCTCCTTATGTAAAAGCGGCGGGACGAATCGCGCAGGAAAGAGCGGCCGAATAAAAAAAGCCGGGGGCTGCCCCCGGCTTTTTGTCATATCAGTCTGCGCTTGAAACGTTTCCGTCCGCTTCAAGCGGCGTTCTTTTTTTCTGGCTCCAGCCATACAGGAGTAAAGCAATCAGGACGAACAGCCCCGCTGCCAGATAAATCGAATGGAATCCGGCCGAAGCGACGAAGAGGCCGAATACATAGGACCCGCCGGCAATCCCGCTGTCAAAGAAAGTGAAGAAGGTAGCCGTCGCAAAGCCTGAACGGTGTCCGGGCGAGTTCTGAATCGCCAGTGTCTGCATACAAGGTACGATAGAGCCGTATCCGAGACCGATTACGGCACCGGACAAGAGAAGCATGAGGGCGCTGTTTGTCATCGCCAGCATGCAAAGCCCCGCGGAGAACACGATAATCGACGGATAGATGACGATTCCCGGCCCCACTCTGTCAAACAGCTTTCCTGTGAAAGGACGGGCGGCCATCATCGTCACGGCGAAACAGACGAAGAAATAGCCGCTGACATCCAACAGGTGGATTGTCTTTGCATAAACGGATAAATATGAAGTCACACTTGAATAACAGAAAGAAATGGACAACCCGACAATCGCGATTTTAAGCGCGCCTTTTTCAAACATGTCGGAGAAAGAAAAACGGAAGACAGTCGTTCCGCTGTTGTTTTGATCCGGCACACGAATCATAAAAGCAATCAGCAAGCCTAAAGAAACAAATACGGCAAAAATCGTAAAGAAAACCGGGAACGAGATGACTTTCACAAGACTCAGCCCGAGAAAAGGACCGATCGCCATGGCAAGGTTCATAGACATCGCAAAATAACCGAGCCCCTCGCCGCGCCGCTTGGCGGGAATAATGTCAGCGGCAATTGCGCCCGTAACCGTCGTTAAAATGCTGAACCAGATGCCTTGGAAAAAACGCAGTCCGAGCAGCAGATAGAAATTGTGTAGCGGCAAATACAGATAAGAAGACAGGGCGAACAGCGCCAAGGATACAATCGTCATTCTTTTCTTGCCGAACCGTTCAATAATCGCCCCTGAAAAAGGACGGGTGATAATAGCAGATAACAGGAACAGGCTGATCAAAAGCCCTCCTTGCGATTCACTGCCGCCAAGCTCCTGAATCATATAGATAGGCAGCACGGCCAAAAATGTATAAAAGAACACAAAGACAAATAAATTCACGAGTACGACCATAATAAAATCTTTGGTCCAGATCGAGTCAGATTTACTCAAAAGTACAGCACTTCCCTTTCTTTTCTATTTCGTTAAAAACACATTCAGAAACTCAGAAAAAGCTTCCTTATCTCCATCTTGGAAATCCGCAAGCATGTCTTCCTCGAACTTCAGCATCTCTTGATTGATGCTGTCGTATTTCAATTCAGCTTCCTTCGTCAGGACGACGAGCTTTTCCCGCTTGTCTTCTCCCTGTTCCCGCTGAATCCAGCCGTTTTCTTCAAGGCGTTTGATCGTTCTGGTAACGGTCGGCGCCTCTACGTTCAGATAGGACCAGATTTCTTTTTGGGTCATCGGTCCGATCGTTTTTAAGCAATATAGGATTGACCATTGAGAGGAGTACAGGCCGAATGGTTCCAGCCGTTCATTGGCTTTCTTCGTAATCAGGCGGGCGCATTGATTGATTTGGTGAATGAGGCGTCTGTTGACGTGGATCATTTCCGTTCTCCTTTTCAAAAAAACTTACCTAAGTAACTAATTGTGCTGTTTCATTCTACAGCAGGATCGCGCGGATGTAAACCCCCCGATCAAAAAGCAGAAAATTATGACCCGCCCCTTGTCCTTATTGAGTTTTTAGCATATTCCCAATTCATTGCTAATACACTGTTACAAACCTATCAAAGAGAGTGTTTGAGGTGAGGGATCGTGGGCATATTTCTAAAACCTTCTTATATAATCGGACAACGAAGAAGCTGCATCATCAGTGAATCTGTTACAGAATACGGATCTCATTTCACACTTCTCACATCCAACTGGGGAGGTCGAGTGGTGTGCACGATTACATCAAAGAGCGAACAATCAAGATTGGCAAGTATATCGTGGAGACGAAAAAAACCGTTCGTGTCATTGCGAAAGAGTTTGGTGTTTCCAAAAGTACCGTACACAAAGATCTGACAGAGCGCCTGCCTGAAATCAATCCTGACTTGGCGAATGAAGTAAAAGAAATACTCGATTATCATAAATCCATCAGACATTTAAGAGGGGGAGAGGCGACGAAATTAAAGTACAAGAAGGATGAAATTCTTGAAGGGGAGCCCGTTCAGCAGCCGTAGCGCCTGACGTCTGCCGGGCCCTTTTTTCTCCTCCCGGGCGGTTTCGCGAATATCCGCAAAATTTTGTCAAGAACTTATATCGTTCAGCAGCTTTTTTTTGATAAATTATGATAATATATATAATTAGGGCACAATGTGGATATTTTACTGTGAAACAGATATCAAGGAGGATATAAATAGATGTTTGCAAGGGATATTGGAATTGACCTCGGTACTGCAAATGTACTGATCCATGTAAAAGGAAAAGGAATTGTTCTGAATGAGCCTTCCGTTGTGGCACTTGATAAAAACAGCGGCAAAGTGCTGGCTGTCGGTGAAGAAGCCAGACGAATGGTTGGACGTACACCTGGGAATATTGTTGCGATCCGTCCGCTGAAAGACGGCGTAATCGCAGACTTCGAAGTAACAGAAGCCATGCTGAAACATTTCATTAATAAGCTGAATGTAAAAGGACTTTTCTCAAAACCGCGCATGCTGATCTGCTGCCCGACGAATATTACATCCGTTGAGCAAAAAGCGATTAAAGAAGCAGCTGAAAAAAGCGGCGGAAAGCATGTGTACCTTGAAGAAGAACCGAAAGTTGCCGCTATCGGCGCGGGTATGGAAATCTTCCAGCCGAGCGGTAACATGGTTGTTGACATCGGAGGCGGTACGACAGATATCGCAGTTATTTCTATGGGCGATATTGTCACCTCCTCTTCTATTAAGATGGCTGGGGACAAGTTTGACATGGAAATCTTAAATTATATCAAACGCGAGTATAAGCTGCTGATCGGTGAACGTACCGCTGAAGATATTAAGGTGAAGGTCGCAACGGTTTTCCCAGACGCACGTCATGAAGAAATCACCATCCGCGGCCGTGACATGGTTTCCGGTCTGCCGAGAACGATTACAGTAAACAGCAAAGAAGTAGAAGAAGCCCTTCGTGAATCAGTTGCCGTCATTGTGCAGGCCGCCAAGCAGGTTCTTGAAAGAACACCGCCTGAATTGTCCGCTGACATCATCGACCGCGGCGTTATCATTACCGGCGGTGGAGCGCTGTTAAACGGGCTTGACCAGCTTCTTGCCGAAGAGCTGAGGGTGCCTGTTCTTGTCGCTGAGAACCCGATGGATTGTGTTGCGGTCGGAACCGGCGTCATGCTGGATAACATGGACAAGCTTCCAAAACGCAAACTGAGCTGATGATAAAACCTCATTCTGAAAAAGAATGGGGTTTTTTTCTGTCAAACCCTTCACGAACGGGAATGTAAATCCGATAATAAGAAAAAATGCTGATTTTCATTATAGAACAAATGTTCCGGTGAGGCAACTGGAAATAATGCTATTTCAGAGGTGGAAGACTTGTTAAAAGGATTATATACCGCAACGTCCGCAATGATTACACAGCAGAGAAGAACGGAAATGCTGTCAAATAACATCGCAAACGCGAATACATCAGGGTACAAAGAGGATCAAGGTTCAATCCGCGCCTTTCCCGAGATGCTTCTGAGCCGAATAGAAGGCGACAAAAAAACGAAAATCGGCTCCGTCAACACAGGCGTATACATGCAGGAGCTGAAACCGTTGTTTACGCAGGGAAGCCTGAAAACGACCGATCAGCCGACGGATATCGCGCTTATGGAGAATCAGGTTCCCAAGAATGCCGAAACGAATGAAAACGCCGAGCTGTTTTATCCCGTCCAGACCGCAGGCGGCGTCCGCTATTCAAAAAGCAGCACTTTCTCATTAAATGAAAACAATCAGCTTACGATAAACGGAAACCTTGTGTTATCAACAAACGGACAGCCGATTACAGTCGACAATGAAAAATTCACCGTATCAGAAAACGGAACGGTCACGACAAACGGCCGGCCGGCGGGGCAGATTGATATCAGAATGGAAGAAGACGTGCGCAATCTGAAACGGGACGGCAATGACCTATACAGCACGGCCGACGGCTCTGAACTGCCGAGCGCGGCGGCGAATCCCCAAGTCTCGTATTCATTAAAGCAAGGCGTCTCGGAGCTTTCAAACGTGGACGTGACGAGCACGTATACAGAGATGACGGAAGCATACAGATCATTTGAAGCCAATCAGAAAGTCATTCAGGCTTACGATAAAAGCATGGATAAAGCCGCAAATGAAATCGGCAAAGTGTAACAAAATGGGGGACATTCAATTATGATGCTCAGATCAATGCTGACGGCTTCAACAGCCTTACATCAGCTTCAGCAGCAGATGGATACAGTCAGCAGCAACCTTTCAAACAGTGATACGACAGGCTATAAAGCGAGGGACTCCCGCTTTTCCGAGCTGATCAGACAGCAGTATGACCATATAGATGACAAAAAGGAAAATTCGCCGAACATGCGGAAAACGCCGCCCGGCCTGCGTCTCGGCGCCGGAACGGTGATGACTCCGCAGCTGGACTCAGGGCAGGGAAGCATCAAAAAAACCGACCGTGACCTTGATATCGCGTTCACATCACCTTATCAATATCTTAAGGCAGAAGCGGACGGACGGCGGGTGTATACAAGGGACGGCTCACTTTCCCTCAAGCCGGCCGGCGGAAATGACCGGCTGCTTCAGCTGATGACAGCGGGAGGCAATCCCATTCTCGATGAGAACGGTCAGCCCATACAAATTGACAGTTCGCTGACTCAGCTGAAAATCAGCAAAACCGGAACGCTGACTGCTTCAGACCAGGCGGGAACCCGTTCGCAGACGTTTAATCTCGGCATCGTCAATGTCAATAATCCTCAGGCGCTTCATGCGGAAGGGGATAATCTGTTTTCCGTAAACGGCGCGGGGACTTCAGCGATTGAAGAACTTACCGGCGCAAACCGGCAGGCAATCGGCATGGAGCAGGGCGCGCTTGAAAGTTCAAATGTCGATATGTCAAAAGAAATGACTGGCTTAATCGTGTCTCAGCGTTCCTATCAGCTGAACAGCCGCACGATTACATTGGGAGACCAAATGCTGGGCTTAATCAACTCAGTCAGATAAAAGAAGGGGCGTTTTGATCAGCCGCGCATGATAAAAAATGCGGCTTTCTCAAAATCGCCCTTTTTTTTGTAGTAATCAGTAATATCCTGAAGCAGCACTTCCAAATCCACCCACGCTTCAATTTTCTGCAGCTCCAGCACGAGCTTCTGCAATCGGTCGTACGGGTCCTCCTGAGCGGTGTACAGTATGTTGAGCGCGGTCAGCTTCAATTTCATAATCTTGTTCTGCACTTTTTCAGATATGTATAAACCTTTCTGCAGCACGGTTTGTCCTTCGGCGGCAGATCCGGTTTTAAAAAGTGCTCTGACCGCTTCATACACACAATGAAGGTAGGAAACGGGAGACTCTTTCTCGAAACGCTGATTGCCCAATACCTTTTTGTAAAAAGGGAGGGCCTCTTTATCTTTTTTCTGGGCGGTCTTTAAAAAACCAAAATTATAATAGGCGTGGCACAGCAGGTTATTGTCATTGATCCGGTCCGTTATCTTTATGGATTCATTGAAGAGCTGTTCCGCGTCGTCATAGCGTGCCTCGTCTATATAATTCACGGCGAGAAGCAGCCGGCAGCTGAGCGTTTTTTTGATGTAGCCGAATTCACCTTGATAGATTTCCAGCGCTTTATTGACATATTGAATGGAGAGCGCAGGCGACTTCATCATGTAATATGCACCCGCTGTTTTATAATAAAATTCAGCGGCTTCGAAACGGTCCTGAATGGCCGGCAGGTACTGTTCAGCTTCTTTAAAGCGGCAGACAGCACGGTTCGGAGCGCCATTCACCATATGGAATAACCCTTTGAAAAAATAGAAATAATAAGTTAATTCATGATCCATCTCATCTTTGCGCCGCTTCAGCTCGCAGAACAATTTAGTCAGACCGTCTTTTTTCTCAAACAGCAGCTGAAACCGTGCGAAAAACAGCTGATATCTGAGTTTGAGCTTTGCGTTCTTTTGTAATTTGGGGAGATGCTGATTGATTTGTTCGTGAAGGGAACGGGCTAGATCGAATTGGCGTTTTCCCATGGCGTCATACCACTCATTCAGCATCACCAGCGTACGTTTTTCAGTAAACTTAGCAATCATCTTCCAACCTCTTTGCATAGGGTAAAAATCTTTATTTATCATAACACATTAATGGACGAGGCTCATTGCCAGCTGGTTACAGTTTACAGCGCGGTTGAAAAAGAAATTGATTCATAATATACTTCCAAATGTACAGATTGGTTGCCACATATGCCTTCTATACATACTATTGTCGATGAAGGAGATGTCAAGAAAATGCTTGATACTCAGCAAATTAAAGAAATTATTCCCCATCGCTATCCGTTTCTTCTGGTAGACAGAATTACGGAAGTCGAAGAAGGAAAACGGGCGGCGGGATATAAAAATGTGACGGCGAATGAAGATTTTTTCAACGGCCATTTTCCTGAATACCCTGTTATGCCGGGCGTATTAATCGTAGAGGCTTTGGCGCAGGTCGGAGCTGTGGCGATGCTGATTAAAGAAGAAAACAGGGGCAGACTCGCGTTTTTTGCGGGGATTGATAACTGCCGTTTCAAAAAGCAGGTAAAACCGGGTGACAAGCTGGAGCTTGAGGTTGATATTACCCGCGCGCGCGGTACGATCGGACGCGGCAAAGGCGTTGCCAAAGTTGACGGCGAGCTCGTGTGTGAAGCTGAATTAACTTTTGCGCTCGGAGAATAAAAGCAAACAAATGGGCTTATAAAAAGCCCATTTTGTATAGAAAGGGGTGAATGTGATGTGGTCAGAATTTAAAAGCTTTGCGATGCGGGGCAATATCATGGATCTGGCTATCGGTGTCGTCATCGGCGGCGCTTTCGGCAAAATCGTGACGTCGCTCGTTGAAGACATCATCATGCCGCTTGTCGGCCTGCTTCTTGGCGGTCTTGACTTTTCAGGGCTGGCAGTGACATTCGGCGATGCTCATATCAAGTACGGAAGCTTCATTCAAACGATTGTGAACTTCTTTATTATTTCATTTTCTATTTTTATCGTGATCCGCACAATAGGCAAGCTGAGACGTAAAAAAGAAGCAGAAGAAGAGGCTGAAGAAGCAGAAGACACAGATCAGCAGACAGAACTGCTGACTGAAATCAGAGATCTGCTGAAACAGCGGGCTCCTCACAATGACTAGGGCACAAAAAAAGGCTGGATGATTAACGTCCGGCCTTTTTCATGATTATAATTTTTGTTTAAACGCTTCAATCAGCCGGCTGCCCGAGTAGCCTTCTTTCACGAGCGACTCCAGAATGCTTTCTGATCCGGGGTGGTTTCTTGACACCATTTGACCGTAAATTAAAACTTGTATACTTCTTTCCAGCTCGACGATATTTTTGATGCTTCCCGTCAGCTGGGCGGGGCGGTTGCTTTTTTTCGTAATCGTTACAAACACCTTCGCTTCTTTCTGGCTTTTCATCAGCATGTCAAAAAAAGACAAGTGTTCGGCCGGGACCAGTGCTTCAATTAACCAGTGATTTTCTCCGTCCTCTTTGTTGATAATCAATCCGTCTAAAAGGGGAAACTGCTCAATCGGCTGATCGTCTTTATCTAAACGTTCCACATTCAGATCAACCAGTTTAAAGGTTTTCATCTCTTATTTTCACCCCTGTTGTCCATGTTTTTCGTTCATTTATTATAACACATATCATTTTTTCCGGGAAAATGCTGTAAGACATGCTTCATCATTTTTGTAGGCGGTCAACATTTAATCATTTCTATTTTTTCATTATAATGTAAAAGAATATGGTCATGGAGAGATGCTTATGAATCAATTGCGCCTGAAGGAAATCTATATAGAAGACGGTTCAAGGCGAAAAGACGATCATTCCTACTTGGTATGCAAAAAGGAAGATTGTGAGGTGCATCTTAACAGAAGGGGAAATGTCGTCTTTTTATATGAAACAAAAGACCGCATGGAACAGTATAAAATTCAGCTTTCACTGACTGATAAAAAGCTGAGTTTTTACTGGTTCGCATGGGACGGCGGAAAGTTTGTCCGCATGTTTGAGAAAGACTGGCTCAAAACGAAACTTTTCTCGCGGCTGCTCAAAAATACATATTACATAAGCGGTCAAAAACAAAAGTTTTTTTTATCAGAAAGAAAAACAAAAACATAAGAGCAGCCTGAACGAATAACGGCTTTATCCGCTTTTTGCTTTCACGAGCCCTTGTACTACAATGAAGCCAGCCTCGAAAAAGAGAGGAGGATACGGCTTGTTTAACCACGTTATGCTTGTCGGCCGGCTGACGAAAGACCCGGAGCTCCGTTTTACAGCAGCGGGCATTCCCGTCGCACATATTACGTTGGCGGTAAACCGCAATTTTAAAAGCGCGTCGGGTGAAACCGGAACCGACTTCGTCAACTGCACCATCTGGAGAAAAAACGCTGAAAACACGGCATTGTACTGCCAAAAAGGGTCAATGGTCGGTGTAAGCGGCAGAATCCAGACAAGAAGCTATGAAAAGACAGACGGCGTAAAAGTTTATGTGACCGAGGTCATGGCTGATACCGTTCGGTTTATGGATCAAAAACGGAAAGAGCCGCTGGCTGAATAGCATGTTTTTTCCTCGATTTCCCGCCTTTCAGCGGGCCCCGCAATACCTCCTTCCCACTCGCCAGTCGAAAGACTGGTTTTTTTGTGCGGAAGCTAAAAAATGGTTAAAAAGAAGTGATTTTGCTTATGAATACTTAAAAACATTGAATATATTGGGATAAAAACTTATAATTACTTACAGATAAGTGACGAAAAAGGGAATGAGGACGTGTATCAAGAAGAAAGACTGATTGCGATAATGGAATATTTGAAACAGCATCGGCGGATTACCGCTGAACAGATATGTTCGCTGCTTCATATTTCAAGAGATACCGCAAGAAGGGACCTTGTAAAGCTGAAAGAGCGCGGGGCCATTATCAGAACACGGGGCGGCGCGATTCTGCCGTCGGTGAATCAGGAAGTTCCGGGCTATTCGGGCCGGCTGAAAACCGTTTCTGAAGAGAAAAACAAAATCGGCAAGCTGGCCGCATCCCTGATCCATAAAGGAGACCGGATCATCCTGGACACTTCGACAACCGTGCAGGCCTGCGCGGAGCATTTAAATGTCACCGGCTGCACTGTTATTACAAATTCGATCAATCAGGCCGATATCCTTTCCGCAAAAGAGGGAATTGATATTCACCTGCTCGGCGGAAAGCTCCAGAAGGAACACCGGTTTTTATACGGGGCTTCCGTCGTAGAAAAACTGGGGGATTATCACGCCGATAAGGTGCTGATCGGCGTTGTCGGCATCTCGGAAAACGGCCTGACGATTCCGCATGAAGAAGACGGCATGGTAAAGCGTAAAATGATCCGACAGGCTGAACAGGTGATTGCGCTGAGCGATCACTCCAAGCTTGGCCGTACGAGTTTTTATCAGTATGCAGACCTGCACGAGGTTGACCTGCTGATTACCGATCGGCTGCCTGATCAGGATTTTTGCGATCTGCTCGACCGGCACGGCGTAGAATTGCTTGTAACTGAATCTGAAGAAGAGGATGAGGACATGTGAAACTGATTGCCATAGATCTGGACGGCACACTGCTGAACAGCAGTCATCAAGTAAGCGATGAAAATGAGCGGGCTTTAAGGGAAGCCCGGCAAGCGGGAATTGAAATCGTGGTTTCCACGGGACGCGCGCATTTTGACGTGCACTCCCTATTCGAACCGCTCGGCATAAAAACGTGGGTCATCAGCGCAAACGGAGCCGCCATTCATGCTCCTGACGGCAGCCTGTACCACTGTGATGCGATTGAAGAAACAAGAGCCCGCGGCATTTTGTCATGGCTTGAAGAGAATCAATATTACTATGAGGTGTTTACAAACAAAGCCATCTATACGCCTGAAACCGGCAGGCAGCTGCTCGATATCGAAATGGACCGGGTGAAAAGCGCCAATCCGGAAACCGATCTTTCCGTTTTGGAACAGGCGGCTTCAGTGCAATACAGCCAATCCGGCTTTGCTTACATTCATTCATACCGTGAGCTCTTTGAGAAAGAAGAGCATCTGGACTTTTATAATATTCTCGGATTTTCGTTTGATGAGCGGAAGCTGAAAGCGGGCTGGGATCGATTCAGCGGTCAGAAAGATCTCACCCTTGTCAGCTCTGCCGATCACAACTTCGAACTGGCGTCTCGAAACGCCTCTAAAGGGCAGGCTCTCAAACGGCTGGCGCAAAAGCTCGGCATTCCGATGGCTGAAACCGCCGCGGTCGGTGACAGCTTAAATGACTATTCAATGCTTCAGGCGGCCGGAAAAGGCATAGCGATGGGGAATGCGAGAGAAGATATTAAAGAGATCGCTGATGCCGTTACATTGACAAATGATCAAAACGGCGTTGCGCATATGATCAGGAATTTACTGTGAAAGGTATGGCGATACTGTTCATGACTGGCGTGACGCATTCATGGCAAATGCGGCGTAACAGTAAGGACGACATAAAAGACCGGCTCTTCTGAGAGAGCCGGCCTTTTTGCGTTTAATGTGATTGCGCCGATGCGCTGAGGGTGAATAGTTCTTCAAGCTCAGCGGATGACAGCTCGGTAATCCAATTTTCACTTTGGATAATCTGATCGTTCAGCGTTTGTTTCGTTTCAAGCATGACATCAATTTTTTCTTCAATCGTTCCCGTCGTAATGAGTTTGTGAACGTGGACGAACCGTTCCTGGCCGATTCGGTAGGCGCGGTCGGTCGCCTGGTTTTCCACCGCCGGATTCCACCACCTGTCATAGTGAATGACATGATTGGCAGCCGTCAGGTTCAAGCCGGTTCCGCCCGCTTTCAGTGACAAAATCAGCGTCGGGTATTCTTTCTTCTGGAACCGTTCGACGAGAGAATCGCGTTCCTGCTTGGATAGGCTTCCGTTTAAAAACTGAACCGGTTCTCCGAATGCTTTTTCCAGGAGGCGCTTCATCATGTTGCCCATCTGAATGTATTGGGTGAAAATGAGGCAGCTTTCCCCTTGTCCGCGGATCACCGCCATTAAATCAAGCAGCTTTTCCAGTTTGACGGATCTCCCGTTTAACAGCTCTGTCTGTTCTTCCTTCAAATAGAGCGCAGGATGGTCGCATATTTGCTTCAAGCGGCCGAGCATGCTCAGAATCAGCGCTTTCCGCTGCATCCCGGTCAGAGAAGCCATATGTTCAAATGTATCTTTGACAAGCTGTTCATAAAGGGATGCCTGTTCGGCTGAGAGCGGGATAAACTCTTTTTGTTCCAGCTTGTCAGGAAGATTAAGCGCCACTTCTTCATCCCGTTTTGTCCGGCGCAGTAAAAACGGCCGGATTAACTGCTGAAGCTGGTTGATTCTTTTTTCGTCACGGTCTTTTTCAATCGGCAGCACATAGCGTTTATGAAAGCCGGTCAGACTGCCGAGATAGCCTTTGTTCATAAAATCAAAGATCGACCAAAGCTCTGTCAGGCGGTTTTCCATCGGTGTTCCGCTCAGCGCGATATGATGGACGCCTTTCAGCTTTCTGATCGCGCGGGACTGCTTCGTATGCGCGTTTTTAATATTTTGCGCTTCATCAAGGCAGATGGTGCTCCATGTCACGGAAGAAAGCTCTTCCTGATCGGCGTGCGAGAGCCCGTAAGAAGTAAGAACGACGTCCGCGTCCTGATAGGCCGGGACAAATGCTTCCCCCTTCGGCCGGCGGGGGCCGTAATGAAGCACGGCCTTCAGCTGCGGCGCGAAGGTCTGGAGCTCACGCTGCCAGTTGCCGAGCACCGATGTCGGCGCAATGATTAAGGCAGGCGCTTTTTGCCGGCCGCTTTCCTTCACATGGAGAAAATAAGCGATCATCTGAATCGTCTTTCCAAGTCCCATGTCATCTGCGAGACAGGCGCCGAAGCCGTTTTCCCGTAAAAACAGAAGCCAGTTCATGCCGTACATCTGATAAGGGCGGAGCTGGCCCTGAAACGCGGCGCTGACTCCATGTTCCGGCAGATCCCGGGCTTCCGTCAGTTTGCGGATCAGGCTTCTGAGCTGCTTTGATAATTCGATTTTGATCCCGGCAAATGCCGATGAGTCAATGATGTCCGTGTCCTCGGCTCCGTTTTCCCCGTGATCCATCAGTTCGCGCGCCAGCACGTCGGACATGTGAAGACCCTCAGATTCCGCTTTTTCCATCAGTTTTTTCATCTGTTTAATAAATTGCGGATCAATTTTCACCCATTGGCCGCGGATGTTGACGAGACGTCTGTTGTTTGCGACAAGCTCATTGAATTCATCCTCTGTCAGCTCAATCCCGTTTGTGGCGAATCTCCAGTTGAAATCAAGCAGGGCGTTCATGCCGACGAAGGATTCGCCCCGCGGGGAGGATGACACTTTCGCCTTGAGCATCATATTGCTGTCCCGGACAATCTGCCACCATGATGGGAGAAGAATCTCCACACCCATATCGACAAGCGTCTCACTCGCTTCCGATAAGAAGATCCAAGCCTCTTCTTCAGAAATCAGCGTCGTTCCTGAATCAAACGAAAGCCAGGGAACCGTTCTGCGGAAGCGATCCTGTTCGCGCGCGATTTTTCCGCTGTATGCCTGCCACGCTTTTTTCAGACCCTTCAATCCGTCGAAAAAGGTGATGGAGCCGGTTTTTTTCTCACGTAAAAACATTTCGATTTTCCAGTCGTCACCGTCGAAATCAGGCTCGTTTAATCGGAGCCCGACGGTAAACGGCGTCAGATCGTCATGCCAGCCGATTCCCTCGAGAAAATCATCTTCATCCAAAAAGGAGCCTTTAAACGTATGAACGGCCGGCGAGCGGGTTTCGATCTGCCGCCATTTTTCCAGCAGGTCATCATTGTACTGAATGTAGTCCTGGACCGCGGCTGAGAACCAGTCTGCCGTAAAGCCTTCCAGCAAAAGCTCGCGGTCTTTGAAACGCAGGACGCCATTTTGCCAAGCCTCATAATCCGGAAGAAAATCGCCGTCGGCAATAAATTCGTATATCGTCGAAGCCGCTTCGATTAACGGTTCCGTTTCCTTTGTCAGCTGCACGGTGCTGAATGAATTGAACGAGTTTTTTCCGAGCAGCTCGACGGTCATCCACGGGCTGAGCAGAACGGCCGGGGTGCCGATGAAGCTGACGTCTTCAAGAAACGTTCCGTAAAAGGTGGACTCATGCCATTGGAACAAATGAGTCTTCATCTGACTGAGAGTAAGCGGCTGCTCCTTCTCATCATGGCTTGACAGCGTAAATGTCCAATCTTCCATTTGTTCTACATGAATGAAAATTTCCTTAAGACTCGCCATCAATCAACTTTCCTTTCTGCAATTCTTCTTGAAGGGCGCGCAGCCTCTTGTAGCTTGCGCTCAGCCGGCTGATATACCGCTCCCATACCTGCTGTTTTTTTGCCTTTTTATAAAGCGTCCGCAGTTTTTTCAGATGGCGCGCAGCCTCTTTATAGGCGCTGCGGTTTTTTTGGTCAATAAAAAAGGCCGCCGCCCGGTGATAGGAGGGGATGAGCGCTTCCGGATCACTGGCGGCAATTTCCTTCAGGATGTCCTTTTCGATTTCCCAGACGGAAAAACCGACGAGGCTGTGAATCTCCACCCACTCCGCGTACCGTCGCTTTTCATACAGGTACTGGCTGTATTCGGTAAAGGTATAGGGAAGGCAGCCGGAAGCAAACCGTTCAAACAGCTGATCATCCCGTGAGTGCCGCGCATAATCCGCCAATAGCGCAAACAGCTCTCCGATAATGTCGCGCATTTCTTTAAACGGCTTATCAAGCTTCGTATAGTTCACGGCAAGCGGCTCGATCCGGCCATACCATGCTTTCAGCCGTTTCCAGTCTTTTTTCGCGGTGAGTTCACCGAGCCATTGAAAGGTATACGGCAGCGCTTCAGGAGGGAAGCGGGACATATCTTGGAAGACCGCTTCATCATCTTTTTGCAAAAAGGCCAGATGAAGCCGTCCGAACCGCACTTCCGGCGAAAAACGGCGCCCGCTTTCCTGTGCGAGAATCTCCTGTTCACGCGCAACCCATTTCGGCCGGTTCAAAAGCGCGCTCCACATTTCACCGAATACCCGGAGGCGTTCGTATTGAAAAAGCTCTTCTTTCACAAGCAGTCTGCGGAGCACCGGGGGCGTCCGGTCTAAAAAAGGATCGAGTGAAAAAGACAAAGCGTACGTTTTCAGTCTGTCAATGGAGGAATAAATCGTATCCATCAGCTGTTCCACGTATGGATTGATGCTGTAATAATCTTTTTCGGCATCCAATCTGCCTGACTCAATCAAAGTGAACATGTGAAGCCAGACGGCAAGCGCCGAATGAATCTGATATAAGCTTTTAAGCTCGGGTTTTTTCGGGGCGTGTTTTTTGAGCGCTGACAAATAGCCGTAATAAAGGCCCTGCATCGTCTGGCTTCCGGCCGGCGTCCGCGCCTCCCACAGCGAGAATTCCGAATCAAAAAAAGCGAGCCAGCTTGACAGCGACTCTTCATTCGGCAGCACTTTTTCCTGAAACTGCCGGCGGACAAGCTCCCTGCTTTCCTCAAGCTTTTCTCTTTCCAGCCAATGTTCGGTAAAGGTACCGACCCGCTCGAATTGGGCATATACGTAAAGAAAAACGGCCAGCACGTGGCGGCAGATCGCCTCAGACGGGCATGCGCAGCCGCTTTTCACCATGAAAAATAAGTTCAGCGTGACCCTTACAGGCACAACATCCTGCACATATGCGGAAATCTCTGTCGGGGTTTGAACCTGTATACGATAGACGGAATCCTGCCGATATAAAATGAGTGCTTTCTTCATCAGCTGAACATTGTCTTCATTGTAAGGAAGAAGTTCTTTAAGCTGTTCAGCCGCTGAGAGCACATCTTCTTTAGCAATCATATCCTGAAGCATGATTATCGCTCCTAACGAGTCACAAAATAAAAAGATTCCAATTCCTCTATTATATCGCAACACATGGCCCGGAAAAAGTTTTTCCTAAAAAAGGACATAAAAACCCGAATGTGTCGAATGATGTATTAGAGATTGCAAAACAGCACCCGACAGCATATAATAATCTTGTTTTCAATTTAATGGAAGCCGAAAGGAAACGAATGATGAAGAAAACGAAGTTAGATCAAGAGGAGTTTCTGAAGATTTTAATGCATGCGCACGACATTGGTGAGCAGTCCTCTGAGATGACCACAAAAGAAATGCTTGAGAATTTGATTTCTTATATTAAAAATGGATATGCAACATAAAATCCCGCAGGCTCTTTGCCGCGGGATTTTTTAATCTTCCTGTGACACCAGTATTTAAAGCGCTTACAAAAATAAAACAGATTGAAGTGATTGTCTATTTTTGTCGAATTTTGTCATTTGAAAAGGTTAGAAATGACAGTTTAAAACTGTATAATCGTAATTGGAAAAGATCATTGGAGGGAATGGGAATACGCGGAAAGTGATATGGAGGTTATATGGGAGAATCGACAAGCATAAAGGAAATATTCGCAATACTGAGAAAGCGTCTGCTGTTTATACTTATTATTACCGCGGCGGCAACTGCCGCAGGCGGACTCATCAGTTTCTTCGCTCTTACGCCGGTCTATGAAAACTCAACTCAAATTTTGGTCAGCCAATCCAAAAACAATCAAAAAGAAGTCCAATTCAATGACGTTCAAACCAACCTCCAATTAATCAACACGTATAATGTCATCATCAAAAGCCCGGTCATCCTCGATGAGGTGATTAAACAGCTGCATCTGTCCATGACTTCGAAAGAGCTGGAATCGAAAATCACGGTGTCCAGCGAGCAGGATTCACAAGTCGTGACGATTGCCGTGCGGGATACGGATGCTAAGCGGGCGGCCGTTATGGCAAATGCGGTTGCAGCCGTTTTTCAGGACAAGATCACCGCCATTATGAACGTGGATAATGTCAGCATCCTTTCAAAGGCCGAAGCGGCGGACAGCCAGTCACCGGCAGAGCCTAACCGTAAGCTGAACATCGCGATTGCGTTTGCCGCCGGACTTTTGGGCGGAATCGGTCTCGCCTTTTTGCTGGAACATCTGGATAATACGATCAAATCGGAAGAACAGCTGGAATCGCTGCTCGGCATCCCGATCCTGGGAACGGTTACTTCAATCAGTACTAAAGACAGCGTTGCCAAAAACTTGAGGATGGCGGAAACCAAACAAGCGGGGGGCGGACATGTTGACGCGTAAAAAAGACAAACCCGGAAAACGAAGCGTGATTGCGATGTCTGAGCCGAAATCCATCAACTCAGAACAATATCGCACGATCCGCACAAACATTGAATTTTCTTCCGTTGATACGGAGGTGAAGTCCCTTTTGATCACATCCGCCGGTCCGGAAGAAGGAAAATCGACAACCGCGGCCAACCTTGCCGTCGTATTTGCACAGCAGGGGAAAAAAGTGCTTTTAATTGATGCGGATCTGCGCAAACCGACGGTTCATTTCACCTTCAAATTGGATAACGGAACCGGATTAACGTCGCTGCTGTTAAAACAGATGCCGTTTCAGAAAGCCGTCCTGCCGGCTGATGAAGCAAACCTGGATATTTTAACGAGCGGGCCGATCCCGCCTAATCCGGCGGAGCTTTTATCGACGGGTGCCATGAAAGATCTTCTGTCAGAAGCCGCCGAAGTTTATGATAAGGTGATTTTGGATACGCCTCCCGTTTTGGCCGTAGCCGATACGAAAATATTAGGCAGCTACACTGACGGGGCCATTATGGTGATCTCAAGCGGGAAAACGGACAAGGAAAAAGCGGCCAAGGCGAAAGAAGCGCTCGATTACTGCCCGTGCAAGCTCCTTGGGGCCGTGATGAACGGGAAGAAACAAACGAAACATTCGGACTACGCCTATTACGGACAATAATGTCATAATGGGCGCGGTCCATTCTTTTTAAGGAGGGATTGAAATATGATAGATATCCATTGTCACATCCTTCCTTCCATAGACGACGGCGCGGCGGATGATACAGAAAGCCTGAAGATGGCGAGAGAAGCGGTCAGACAGGGGATTGATACGATCATCGCGACGCCGCATCATGTGAAATACCGCTATGACACGGACAGGCATACGGTCAACGAAGCGGTCAGTCTGTTAAACAAACGTTTGAATAAGGAAGGCATTCCGCTGACTGTTCTGCCCGGCCAGGAAATCAGAATAGACGGAGATCTGCTGGCAGGTCTTCAAAGCGGCTCGCTTGTCCCGCTCCATAATACAAAGTATGTGCTGGCGGAATTTCCGGCGGATCATGTCCCGGCCTACGCTGAAAGGCTGTTTTATGAACTGCAGCTGAACGGATATGTCCCCGTCATCGCCCATCCGGAGCGGAACAGGGAAATTCGCGAAAACCCTTCCGTTCTATACAATCTTGTGAAGAAAGGCGCGGCCGCCCAAGTGACGGCCGGCTGCATTGCCGGAGCATTCGGGCGGAAAGCGAAATCCTTTTCGCTGCAGCTGATGGAAGCGAATTTGATTCACTTTCTCGCATCTGACGCCCATAATCTCGGCCCGAGAAATTTTTATTATCAGGAGGCGCTCGGCGTTCTGAAAAAAGAAGCAGGGGCGGAGCTTATTTACATGCTCACGGAAAATGCGGCGCTTCTCGCTGAAAACAAAGCCGTTTATAAGGAACCTCCGCTGCCTGTGGCCCGCCGTAAGCGCTGGGGTCTTTTTTAATCGTCGTCTCCATCCCGTTTAAATGAAGCGTAAGCGGCTGTTTTGCAAGATGATTCTTTTATGCTTATGCTATTATCAGCGGCCGGCGCCGTTTTTTCCTATCATGACCTCAGGCTTCCGGCATTCAGCCGGCGCCGGGATCATATGATAATAACGGTAAGCTGCCCAGCAGCAATTTCTAAACGGTTGGGGGAACACGATGAAAATAACAGTGATCGGAACAGGCTACGTCGGTCTTGTGACAGGAGTGTCTCTTTCAGAAATCGGCCATGACGTAACATGCATAGATATTGACGAACGTAAGGTTGAGCAGATGAGAAAGGGATTGTCCCCTATCTTTGAACCGGGCCTTGAAGATATGATGAAACGAAATATCGGCCGGCATCGGCTGGCATTCGAAACGAGCTACGAAAAAGGGCTTGCGGAAGCGGACGTTATTTTTATAGCGGTCGGAACGCCGCAAAAAGAAGACGGGCACGCAAACCTTACTTATATTGAAAATGTCGCCGAACGGATTGCCGAACATATTTCTAAAGATGCGATCGTCGTGACAAAAAGCACGGTTCCCGTGGGAACGAATGACAGGATCAGAGAAGTTATTCATTCACGGCTGAAAGCGGACGTGAACATTTCAATCGCCTCGAATCCGGAATTTCTCCGTGAAGGTTCGGCGATTCACGATACCTTTCACGGCGACCGCATCGTGATCGGGGCTGAAGACCGGCAGACGCGGGAAACGCTTGACCGGGTTTTCGCGCCGCTTGCGATTCCGGTATATCATACGGACATCAGAAGCGCTGAGATGATCAAATATGCGTCAAACGCATTTTTAGCGGCAAAAATCAGTTTTATTAATGAAATTTCTCATATATGTGAAAAAGTCGGTGCGGATGTGGAATCAGTCGCACACGGAATGGGATTGGATAAACGGATCGGCAATCAATTCTTAAGAGCCGGCATCGGTTACGGCGGTTCCTGTTTTCCGAAGGATACAAACGCCCTCGTGCAGATCGCGGGACATGTGGAGCATGATTTTGAATTGCTGAAGTCCGTCATTAAAGTCAACAATAACCAGCAGTCCATGCTGGTTGATAAAGTGCTGAACAGGCTCGGCGGTGTGACGGGGAAGACCATCGCGTTATTAGGGCTGTCTTTTAAGCCGAATACAGATGATATGCGGGATGCCCCGTCCATTGTCATTGCGGATCGTCTGGCGGCTCTTGACGCCCGGATGACAGCGTACGATCCGATCGCTTCATTCCGGGCTTCCGGACTGCTTCCGGCTGCGGTTTCCTATCGGGAGTCCATAGAAGAAGCCGTCAGGGGAGCGGATGCCGTCCTGATTCTGACAGATTGGGAACAAATTAAACACTTCCCGCTTGAAGCGTACAAAGAGCTGATGGAAACCCCGGTTATTTTCGACGGGAGAAACTGCCACTCGCTTGAGGAAGCGGAACAGGCGGGCGTGGAATATATCTCAATCGGAAGAAGAGCCGTCGTGCCTCAGACTGATTCTGTCACTTGAAAGGCCGGCGGACCGCGCCGGCCTTTTATCATACAATCATTAGAGACGAAGGGGATATTAATCGTGGAAAACACATGGAAATTGCCGAAGCAAATGGAATCATCCCGCGGTCTGCTGGAAACGTCAGCACGGCCTTTTATCAAACTGCACGTCAAAAAAGCTGAAACGGGGCGGTGTGACAGTAAAATTGCCGGAGACCCCTATTTTCCGAAACATGAACCATATCCTAAAGATGAAAGCGGCAGGCCGATGAAGCTTCTCGCTCAAATCAATTTTGCGGATATGCCCGGACTCCCTGATTTTCCGGACACCGGCATTCTTCAGTTTTACATATCGGTCAGTGATGACGTATACGGTCTGAATTTTGACGACGGGTGCGCGCAAACGGGTTTCTGCGTCAAATATTTTGAACATGTGACAGCAGAAGAAGCGGAGCTCATGGATGATTTTTCTTTCGTTCAGGTTGAAGAGGAGTACGATTTTCCGATTCAATCAGAAGCGCTGATCACCCCTGAGCTGTCTGCTGAATGGGTGCTCCCGTCTGATTTTCAATTCAGGCAGTATGCCGGGATGGATGCCTTTGACTATTTCGAGCAGTTTGACGATGAGGTGTATGACGAATATACGGCGAACGCATTCGGCCATAAAATCGGCGGCTATGCGTCCTTCACCCAGGAAGATCCGCGGTCTTATTCTCATCAAAACCATACGATTCTGCTTTTGCAAATTGATTCAGATGATGACATTGATTCGATGTGGGGAGATGTGGGAATCGCCAATTTCTTTATCAGACCGGAAGATTTGAAGAAAAAAGATTTCTCAAACGTTTTGTACAACTGGGACTGCAGTTAACGACAGTATGATGATCATGATACAAGGCAAAGGAGACGGTTAATCACTGTCTCCTTTTTTTAGGGAATTTATCATGGATACATAGAGGAGATCGATGAATGGATATGCCGTTTATGTGAGTCTTTTGGCGTTAATGATGAGCATCTCGGCTGTTGAAAATAAGCCATTTAACCTATTTAAGCTGCTTTCTGTCTATTTTAAAATATAATATATGGAAATATAGTATGGAAAAGTCTGTGCTTTTTGTACGACTTTTTGCGTAAGACGAGGTGAAAACAGATGAGCCATTCAAGCACATTAAGCCATATTAACAGCACGATCAGCCATAAACTGGGCGAGGTTGAACACCAAATTGATAAATTAAAAGAAGCGAAAAGAGAGATAGAATCTCTGCAGGAAGAGGGCGTATCTGAAATCAGGGACATCCTGAGGCCGCACCTGGACCATCATTGGACCGGCACTTTTGCTGAAGAATTTGATGACCGGCGCGATCAGGCCCATACAGAAGCATACAGAATCGTCACAGACAAATACGACGGTTATATTTACCGAATCGGCTTAAAGATGACACAGCTTGAAATTGAAAAAGGAGGGCTCCTTGCCGCCAGAAGCATCGCGAGAGAGGCAGAGCACCTGCTGACGCTGGGAGAAGAAGCCCTTGACACGGTCGGAGAAAAAATACAATCAATCAAAAAAAGCTGGAGTTGGTTTTAATGGCAGAAATAAAACTCAAATACGGAGCTGTCATGAAGCAGCTTGAATCCGTCAGCAGCGCTTTGGAGGCCGTCTCGATCGGGAACGCCGGTTCAAACGGAAAAAACAAGCTCGACTATACCTCCAAGTACCAATCCCGCGAGGCAAAGCTTGTATCGATGATCAGCGAATACAAGCAGGCCGTTCATAAGAATATCGCGGACGTTAAAGACAACGTAGATTCTTTGAAAGAACAGGACGAGGCGATCGCCGTAAAATAACGAAAGAAAGGACTTGCCGATGAGCAAAGTGTTTGAATCACAATCGTTAACGGACGAAGCAGATAAGAGAAAGAAACAATACGAAGCCCTTGAAGAGCAGCTGCGTGCGCTCAAACAAGCCTTTCAAGGCGTGGCCGATCTGGGTGATGCTTTGAAAGGGAAAGGCGCAGACAATATAAAAGATTTTTTTCAGGGACAAGCGGAAATCGCCGATAGCTGGCTGACGCTTGTCTCTGCTCAAATTGCGTTTTTAAATGGCATTTCAGGTGACATTAAAGATCAAGAACTCAGCGATACATATGTGGAGACTTCATTTTTGGAGCATGAGCTGCCCAACGCGGATTTGAAAGCTTCAGAGATTGTCTCCGCTCATAAAGCAGAAATCGATTCAATTTTGTCAGGCATCAGCGATATTATTCATCTCGACACATATACGCTGGATGATTACGCTGATAAAATGGGCGATGCCCAGAAAACCAGACGTGACACGATCACGGCAGTCGATACGCTTGATGAATCCCTGACCGCTGAATATCAAAACTTAGAATCTCTGGACAACGCCGTGCTCAGCAAATATTCCGTTCTCATGCAGGCCACCAGCAACGGGAAAAGCGCATCCCCTATGTACTATGACAAAAAAGCCTTCCACAGCAATGAAATCTACAAAAGCGTCACGGCGACAGAAAAACAGGGAACGGACTATATTGACGCAAAAGCCCAGCAGGCCGAAGCAAGACGGCTTCAGGAAAAGGCTGAAGAAGAAGCCAATAAACCATGGTACGAAAAAACATGGGACGGCATCTGCAACTTTACCGGCGAAGTCACCGGCTATTATGATTATAAAAGAGCAGCCGAAGGCGTTGATCCGGTGACCGGAGAAAAGCTCTCCACCGCAGAACGCGTCACAGCAGGAGCGATGGCCGCCGCCGGATTCATACCGGTCGTCGGCTGGGCGGGCCGCGCTTTCAAAGGCGGAAAAGCCATTTACAAAACCGGAAAAACCGTCATTGCCGCAGAACATGCTTTAGATGCCTATAAAACCGGAAAATCCTTAGACATTCTCAAAATGACAGAAATGGGCGCATACGGCCTTGTCGCCTCAAACGGATTCTCAGAAGCCGTCACAGGCAGAGATATGTTCGGAAACAAAGTGTCCGAGGAGAAGCGGAAGCAAGGGGCGCTGGAAGCTATTAATATGATTGGTGGAGCAGGATTGGCACACTACTTTGATCGGTTGTACCAAAAAAATGCTCCATATGTCAATAAAGTGGCTAATGAAAGCCTTAGTAGCAATATTGCTAAGACTAGTGAAGAAAAACAAACTAGGCTTCAATATTTAAGAAATAAGCATGGTGTATTGTCTAAAGAAGATCTTCACCATCGAATAAATCTAAGAGCAGAAGTGTTAAACGAACTTAATAAAATTAAATCATCTGGTTTAACTAAAAAACAAAGAGGTCCTGCGGTAGCGGGTGTATTGGACAAAAAAACAGGCAAGTATTATTTTGGAATTAACAATATAGATGGGGAGCCACCTAAGATACTACATCCACTTATTCATGATAGAATCGTAAATATGCCTGTAGAACTTAAGGAAGGTTATATAAAAACATCAGGGGCTGGTTCTCATGCCGAAGTTAATGCGCTAAATGAAGCATTACTACAAAGACCTGATGCGGAATTAAAAGAATTAATGGTATACGTAGTAAGTGCGAGGAAAATAAATAAAAAGATGCCAGAAGGTGTTCCAATGCCTAGATGTCCACATTGTGAATATATCACTCAAAATACAAATTATATACCGGAGGCTTTAAAGTATGGAAAATGAATATGATATGAAGAATATAAAAGAAATAGGAGTGGACTTTGAGGATTTATGGTTCTCTTCGGTCAGTGATGAGATACTAGATAATCCTGAAGACGAAAATGGCCAGCCGTTTACAGGGCTGGCTTACGAATTATATCCAAATGGACAAATCATCTATTTTACTAAATATAAGAATGGGCTGGCTCATGGTTTAACAAGTGAATTTTATGAAAACGGGAATAAAAAAAGTGAAAAAGAATATAGATATGGGCAATTGCATGGTAAAAGTATAATTTGGTTTGAAAATGGAAGAAAAAAAAGTGAGCAACAGTATGAGCATTCCATACTAATTTGCGAAAAGAGTTGGGATGAAGAAGGCAATCTATTAAATCAGTATGAGCTAGATACAAGTAGTGCTCACTTTGAAATACTAGAATCGAGAAGAGAGACTCACATTAATTTAGGTCGAGAGTGATCAATCGTTATGAAATTATTTGATGTGCATTATTTTGATATGAAAAAGGAACAAGATTTTTTACAGGTCCAATTTAACCTTCAAAATCGTATCAACCTATCCCCCGTCATCCATCCAGACTCCGTCAACACATGCGCAGGCGTCGACCTCGCTTATTGGGATCAGGACGGGGAACCGTACGGCGTATGCAGTATCATCGTGATTGACGCTGATACAAAAGAAGTGATTGAAAAAGTGCACAGCATGGGGAAAATCAGCGTGCCGTATGTTTCCGGTTTTCTTGCGTTTCGCGAGCTGCCGCTGATCATCGAAGCGGCCGAAAAGCTGGAGGCGGAGCCGGATGTGTTTTTGTTTGATGGCAACGGGTATCTGCATTACAATCATATGGGCGTTGCCACCCATGCGGCTTTTTTTCTGGGTAAGCCGACGATTGGGATTGCGAAAACCTATCTCAAAATCAAAGGCTGCGATTTTGAGATGCCCGAAAATGAAGTCGGCGCCTACACCGATATTCTCATTGACGGCGAGGTATATGGCCGGGCGCTGCGGACACGGCGGGACGTGAAGCCTATCTTCTTGTCATGCGGACATAACATTGATTTAGAAAGCAGCTATCAGATCACAATGAAAATGATCAATCGAGAAAGCAGGCTGCCGATCCCTGTCCGTCTGGCTGACCTTGAAACGCATGTTTTGCGAACGTTTTATCGGAAAAATCACGTGTAACACTTGCAGTCCGGGAGGCTGCAAATGTTTTTTATTGATCAGGCCATCTGGGAGGATGACAGGAACCACATGTAAGAAGCATAGACGAAGAAACACTTATCTATATCGAACAACATATCGGGACTGAAACAAAAAGCACCTGTCCAGGTGCTCAGGCTGTCGAGAAAATCTCGACAGCCTTTGTTTTTTCTTAAAATATCCATTCTCCTGTAATAAAATAAAAGAAAGATTTCAAAAGGACGGTGTCTTTCTCATGTTCCACACAAGAAATTCTTCTCAAAACACAGCCGAATTTGTTCTGCTTGACCAACTCGTCGAAAAGGATCACCTGCTTCGAAAAATTGATCAGTACATAAACTTTTCTTTCATCATTGAAAAGGTCAAACCTTACTACAGCGAAAATAAAGGCCGCCCCTCACTTGATCCGCTGATTTTATTCAAAATGATGTTTATCGGATACCTCTACGGTATCCGTTCAGAAAGACAGCTGGAAAAAGAAATTTACTACAATATGGGGTACAGATGGTTTCTGGGATTAAACATCAATGATCCGGTTCCGCATCACTCCACCATCAGCTGGAACAGACGCACTCGCTTCAAAAATACAACCATCTTCCAAGACATTTTTGATGAGATCGTTCTTCAGGCCATCAATCATGATATGGTGGGCGGGCGTGTCTTATTCACTGATTCCACTCACCTAAAAGCCAATGCCAACAAGCACAAATACACAAGAAAAACGATTGAACAAGATACACAAAACTATATCAGGGATTTAAATGAAGCCATTCAAGAGGATCGGGAGGAACACGGAAAAAAGCCGTTAAAAGTCAAAGAGGAGGTGAAAGCTGAAAAAGAAATCCGACACAGCACAACCGACCCGGAAAGTGGATATCTGTATCGTGAAAATAAACCGGAGGGTTTCTTTTACTTAGATCACAGAACAACGGATATGAAATATAACATTATTACCGATGCCTATGTAACTCCGGGCAATGTCCATGATTCTATGCCTTATCTTGATCGATTAGATCACCAAATCGCCCGATTTGATTTTCAAGTAGAAGCCGTCGCTCTTGATTCTTAACAACTCCCATCTGTAAAGGCCTATTTGATCGCCGTATCTTTGGTGTCATCGCACATAGACGTTATCACCCTGTCAGGGGCTTGTTTCCAAAATGGAAATTTCATTATGACAGTGAACAAGACAGGTACATTTGTCCGAATCAGCAAACACTTACGTACTCAACAACTGACCGCAAAGGCTACCGGTCATATAAGTCAAATTCTGAAACATGTTCCTTATGCCCGCTGCTTGAGAAATGCACAAAATCAAAGAATCGTCAGAAAGTCATCACCCGGCATGTATGGGAAGACCACAAAGAAAAGGTCAGACAAAATCGCTTGTCTGTTTCAGGGAAAACCCTCTACAAAAAAAGAAAAGAAAAAATAGAGCGAAGCTTTGCAGATTCAAAACAGCTGCATGGGCTTCGCTATTGCAGGTTGAGGGGAAAACAAAATGTGAGCGAACAAGTTCTCCTCACAGCCGCATGTCAAAACATGAAGAAGATTGCCACATACCTAGCCAAGCAGGGCTAGGTATGCGGGAGCTCTTTTTCGGTTTCTAGAAACAGGTGAATTGGGTATGAAAATGCATAAAAAACAAAAAAGCTTGTAGAAAAAACATGGTTTTCTCTACAAGCTGAGCACCTGTCCAGGTGCTTTTCTTTATAAATGAGGAACCACAAGACCTCCATACAAAAACGCCGCGATAATCAGGAAGGCCGGATGCATCTTAAATTTTGTCAAGGCAAGGAGGGAAATCCCAGCAATCACTATCGCTTGAACCCAGCCGATCGCTTTGATGCCGTCTGCGCCGATTTGCCAGGTAAGAATGAGCATCATGACGGCGATGACAGGCTGGACGGACAGCGTCATGCCTTTGATGACGGGGGATTGGCGGAAGCGCTGAATGATGCGCAAGAGGACGATCAATGCGAGCGCCGACGGTACGACGGTGGCGATCAGCGCAATCAGGAACCCGGGCCACCCGCCTGCGCTGTAGCCGACATACGCCGCGATTTTGGTTGCGATCGGGCCCGGCAATGCGTTCGCAAGCGCGAGCATATTTGAGAATTGATCGTTTGAGAGCCAGCTGTATCTGTTGACGACTTCTTCAAACATCAGCGGGATCGACGCCGGTCCGCCGCCATATCCGAGCACGTTTGCGACAAAAAACGCCATAAATACATAAATCATGATCATGAGGCCGACATTCCTTTATCTTTTGAACGTTTATTTGTGATTTTATCTTTCAATTTAAAATGAAACGCGCCGTACGCTAAGAAAATGATAATGACAAAGCCGGGATTGATCTGCAGCGTTTGCAGGCCGATAAAAGCGATGATAAAAAATAGGATGCCCGTGACCCAGCCGAAACCTTTAAGCGCTTTTTGGCCAAACTCGTACGCCATAATGCCGAGCATGACGGCGATTACCGGCGTGACGGCGCCAATCATGCCGGCAACAATTGCTGAGTGGCTTAAGACATTGACAGCCGCAAACAAGCCTACCATAGCAAGACATGTAGGCAGAATATGGGCAAGGGTTGCCACGATTGCGCCTAACGTGCCTTTCAGCTTAAAGCCCAGATACGCAGCCATTTTTGTGGCAATCGGTCCGGGAAGCGCATTAGCGATTGCTAATATTTCTCCGAATTCATCATCATCTATCCATTTGTATTTATTGACGGCTTCATGGCGGATGAGCGGGATCACCGACGGGCCGCCCCCGAATCCGAAAATGCCCGTTCGGACCATCGCCGCCGTAATGTCCCAATAGGGATGTTTCATGGCTATGTCCTCCTTACAGCTTCATGCCCGTTCTGCTTTTATACCGTTTAATCAGCATTTGGCAGTCGACGCTGACGACGCCTTTTTGCGTATAGAGCCGTTTTGTCAAAAACTCTTCCATCTCCTGATCATTTGCGAAAATGCCGTGCATATGGAGCTTGCTCGGTCCGGTCATATGATAAAGGCTTGTCACGGCCGGCTCCTTTTCAAGCTTTAATGCGGTTTCCTCCAAATACTGCGGCTCCACCTCCACATTAAAAAACACGGACACATGGCGGCCGATTTTCGCCGGGTTGATGACAGCGGTGAATTTTTCAATCACACCGGCATCCAGTAAATGCTGAATGCGGTGCTGAACCGCCACTCGCGACAGGTTAACCCGCTTTCCTACGTCTGTATAGGAAATCCTCCCTTCCTCGTGCAAAATCGAAAGAATCTGTTTATCCGTTTCATCAAGGACAAGATTCGGAATGCTGTATTCATGTTCCAATCCGCTTCACCTTCCTTCATTTGGTAGACATTATTGTATCATGAAACGTTACGGTATGAAGGGAGAAATTTTTTATTGTTTTCGATACGTAATGACTTAGAATTATTTCTTATCGAAAAGTAAATAGTGTGTGAGATTTTCTTTCAGGAATGTGGATGGCCGCGAAGCCGCTTTTTATACTTGAGAAAATTTGTAAAGGGGCTTGCCATGAATACTTCAACCATCGGAACGAAACAAATGGTCGTCAGTCCGCATTATCTCGCTTCTCAGGCGGGGGCCGGCATTCTGGAAAAGGGCGGAAACGCATTTGACGCGGCAGTGGCGGTCAGCGCCTGTCTGGCAGTCGTGTATCCGCATATGACGGGTCTTGGCGGGGATTCATTTTGGCTCACTTACCATAAAGAAACGGGACGAATCAAAGCTTATAACGGGAGCGGCCGTTCAGGGAAGCATGTGACGAGAGACTTGTATCGGGGCAGAGAAGCGATCCCTCTGCGCGGGACAGAAAGCGCCATTACCGTTCCGGGAATGGCGGACAGCTGGGATGCCGTGCTTTCGGCGTACGGGCGTCTTTCGCTCGCTGAGGTGCTGAAGCCAGCTCTTGATTATGCGGCAAACGGATTTCCGGTGTCCGCCGACCAATGCGCCCACACAGAACGCAATCTCGCTCTTTTAGCCTCGACGCCTTACACCTCGGCCATTTTTACGAGAAACAAAAAAGCGCCCATGCCCGGTGAACGGTTTGTCCAAAAGGATCTGGCGGCCAGCTTGGAGCAGCTTGCCCAGAAAGGCAGAAGCGCTTTTTATGAAGGAGACCTCGCTCAACGCATCACATCCTTTCTGCAAAACAACGGCAGCTGTCTGACACTTGATGACTTTAAAGCCCACCGCGGCGAGTGGACGAACCCGGTATCCTCCGATTACCGCGGGTGCAAAATCTATCAGGCTCCGCCGAATTCACAGGGCTTTACAGGCTTAATGACGCTCAATATATTGGAAAACTATGATTTTTCTCAGATCGAACACGGTTCCTTTGACTATTATCATCTGCTGATCGAGGCGCTGAAGAAGAGTTTTCAGCACCGGAATGAAGTGCTGACTGATCCGGCATTTTCTCATATTCCGCTGGATCGGCTGCTTGATAAACGGTATGCAAAGCAGCTTGCGGAAGAAATCGGTAACGTGGCTGCGCCGGCGGTAAGCCGGCCGGTCGGAAGCGACACAGCTTATGCCGCCGTCGCCGATGCAGAAGGAAATGCCGTTTCCTTTATTCAGAGCCTCTATTTCGAGTTCGGATCTGCCGTTACAGCGGGGGAGACGGGCATTTTGCTGCAAAACCGCGGGTCATTTTTTTCGCTGGACGGATCCCATGTCAATACACTTGAACCCTGCAAGCGGACGTTCCACACCCTCATGCCGGCGATGACCTGTAAAGAAGGAAAGCCGCACATCCTGTACGGAACCCAGGGAGGAGAAGGCCAGCCGCAAACTCAGACAGCGATGATTACGCGCATCATTGATTACAAAATGGACCCCCAGCAGGCGATCAATGAGCCGCGCTGGGTCTGGGGACGGACATGGGGAGAGGAGTATGAAGGGCTGAGGGTTGAAAGCAGAATCAGCCCTGAAACGAGAGAAGCCCTAAGGCAGAGCGGCCACCGCGTCGAGACCGTTGGTGATTTTGACGGGCTTATGGGCCATGCGGCAGCGATCGTCATTGATGAAGAAGGCTTTCTCCAAGGCGGGGCCGACCCGCGCGGCGACGGAGCGGCCGCAGGAGTATAGAGCTACGCTGACTGATGAAAAAAATAAGCACGCCAAGCGCGGCAGAAAGACCCGCGTAAAACGAATCGTACACATATTGCTTTTCCTCCCGCCGGTGCCGCCATTCCATTAAGCCGCTGCAGAAAAATAGCATGAAAACAACTCCTGCAAATCCGTACATTTCATTGAAAAAAGTCACCGCTGCGATGCCCGTAATAAGCAGTGTGATTTCGATTAATCGATATTGAGAACTTTGGCGGCAAATACTTGAAACATAAGGCTGAGCAAAATAAATACGGCTGAAAAAATCAGTAACTGAATGAAATCCATCGTCTGCCTCCTAAAAATGTGTCACTCGTTTCATACGAGTGAGGGCCTTGTAAGTTTCGGCATTCTATAAGACATTAGGCTGAGTTACATGGTAAAAAACTCAAAAAGACCCCTTTTGAACGGGGTCTTTTTGACTAGTTTCTTCTATTATAATGGTTCCTGCTTCAGGTCGGGCGGACAAGTGTATATGTCTTCCCGAGTCTGGCGTATTCATTCCCCGCGAGCCTTGCCGCAGGCTTCAGCTCATCTGTCCGTATGTAGCCTTTATCGGCGTCATATACTTGGTCATTCAAATGAAAACAAACGACTCTGCCGATGATGAGGTCTGTCGTCGTTTCTCCGCTGTCATTTTGGAACGGAAGATGGCGTTCGAGTATACATTCAAACCTGACTTTTGCTTCTTTTATACCGGGAACGCTGATGCAAGCGCTGTCTGTCACAGAAAGGTCTGTCATGCCAAGCTCACTGACATCAGGATCAAGCCTTGCCGCCGTTTTGTTAATGTCTTCAATAATGGACTCATCACTGACGTGCACCACGAATTCCCGATGAGCGAGTGCGTTTCTCGCGGTGTCTTTCTGCCGACCGTCCGCGCGGCTGACTGAGATGGCCAGAAGCGGCGGTTCTGCGGAGACAACGTTATAGAAACTGAAGGGCGCCGCGTTTACGGCGCCGTTGATGGATGACCGCGTCGTGACAAATGCGATCGGCCGGGGAACGACTGTGCCCGAAAGCAATTTGTAAGTGTCTTTTGCGTTCAGTTCGTCTGCTCGTAAGATATGCATGATTTCGGCCGCCTTTCTTTATCGTATGACCTGATTATACAGAAAGAAAATTCGGAAACACAACAAAAGAAAACCGGCTGCATATCTTATCACGTGGCATATATCTGATTGAGGAAAAAGGCTTCCGTTTAGCCGGCAGCCTATTTACGAATGGTGTTACTTGTAGTTTTTCTTTACAACCCAGATGTTCCCGTCTTTCCAGTACTCTGTTTTGCTGCAGTAATCGTCTTTTTTGCAAGGGTCTTTTTTATGAGGACGATAAGGTTTTTTCTGCGTGCGTTTTTTCTTGCGGCGGCATGATTTTTTGTGGCTGCGAGATTTTTTGTGAGACCGGCATGATTTTTTACGGCTGCGAGATTTTTTGTGAGAGCGGGATTTTTTATGGCTGCGAGATTTTTTGTGAGAACGGGACTTTTTATGGCTGCGAGATTTTTTGTGAGAACGGGATTTTTTATGGCTGCGAGATCTTTTGTGAGAGCGGCACGATTTTTTATGACTGCGAGATTTTTTGTGAGAGCGGCACGATTTTTTATGACTGCGAGATTTTTTGTGAGAGCGGCATGATTTTTTACGGCTGCGAGATTTTCTCTTCTTACTGCTTTTTGGTTCTTGGTACAAATAATCTTCCAATCCCTCGGTGCTTGCGGATTTTACTGCTTCTTCGATATCAGAATGGGAATAGTGGCCCATTTTGAAACCTCCTCATGATATATGTTTTAAGGATGCGATCCTTACTACCACATAGTACGCATGAATGAAAAAAGTGTATGTGTGATTCGCTGAGTTTTATATAAAAAGCACAGCCTAAATTAATACAGGGAGGTTTACTGATGAAAGACCAATCAACATTGCCTCTATACCAGCTGTTTATTCACCCGAAAGACTTAATGGAGCTGAAAAAAGACATTTGGGATGATGATCCGGTGCCCGCGGTGCTGAGAGTGAAACAAAAAAGGCTTGACATTGATCTGGCGTACCGCGGCTCGCATATAAGAGATTTCAAGAAAAAATCGTATCACATCGCTTTTTATTCGCCGAAAACATTTCGCAGGGCGAAAGAGATACATTTAAACGCTGAATACAAAGATCCGTCGATGATGCGGAATAAGCTGTCTCTCGATTTCTTCGCGGAGCTTGGGACGCTGTCACCAAAGGCGAATTTCGTAACCCTGCAAATCAATGGCAGACATGAGGGGGTGTATCTTGAGCTGGAGTCAGTGGATGAATATTTTCTGGCGAAACGGAATTTGGCGGACGGCGCTGTTTTTTACGCGGTTGATGACGACGCCAATTTCTCCCTCGTCAGTGATCTGGAGCGGGATACGAAAACATCGCTCGAACTTGGTTATGAAAAGAAAACGGGAACGAAAGAAGACGATTTATACTTGCAGGATATGATCTATAAAATTAATACCGTTCCGAAGTCAGAGTTCAAGGGGGAGATCGTCAAACACTTGGACGCCGATAAGTATTTGAGGTGGCTTGCGGGCATCGTGTTTACCTCAAACTACGATGGATTTGTTCATAATTACGCTTTATACCGGAATCATGAAACGGGACTTTTTGAAGTCATTCCGTGGGATTACGATGCGACGTGGGGAAGAGACATTCATGGTGATCGGATGGAGGCCGATTATGTCAGAATACAAGGGTTTAATACCTTGACTGCAAGGCTTCTGGATGAACCGTATTTCCGCAAAGCGTACAAACGGCTTTTGGAAGAGACGCTTCAGACGCGGTTTACCATTGAACATATGAAGCCGAAGGTCATGTCACTGTATGAGCAGATCAGGCCGCATGTCGCGAAGGATCCATATAAGAAAGAAGAGATTGATTGCTTTGACCGGGAGCCTGAAGTGATTTGCGAATACATTAAGGAGCGGTCAGCCTTCATCAGCAGTGAGTTAGAGCGGTGGAATATCTGATTTGGAAATGAAGAAAGATTTTTTACAAATAGGCTGGTGAATCAGTTCCCGAAAATAATCGTGATACGTATATATGCATTATGCTTTTTACATTATGAGAAAAATGACTAGGAGGACAATAGATGAAACGCAATACGAAGCGGCAGCGGTCTGATGACAACTTTTTGCATGCGATGGAAGGAAAAGTAATTACTGTCTACCGGGGAGGCCCGGAGTCCAAGACAGGGAGATTAGCAGACATTCAATCGGATTATATCGCTCTTCAGGTTGATAATAAAATCGTTTATTATCAATGGAAACACGTGAAAAGTGTGACGGAAAATACGAGTGAAACCGTATCGCCGGCCGAAGCGGCAGAATGTGAAAAAGCTGATGATTTTCAAGATCTGATCAGCCGGATGACCAATCGCACGGTGCAATTGAATCAGGGAGGTCCGGAATCGAAAAGAGGAAAGCTTCACGAAACAGGGGATGATTTTCTCGTGCTGGAAACGGAAGATGACGGAATCGTATATTTTAACGCCGATCATGTCAAAAGCATCAGCGCGGAACAAGAAGAGGACGGCCAAGAGGAGGAGCGCCCGGAATTTGAAATGGCTGATGATTTTCACGGCATATTTAAACGCCTGATCCACAAATGGGTATCCATCAACCGCGGAGGTCCTGAAGCCGTTGAAGGTATACTTGTGGATAATTCCGACGGCCACTACACTCTTGTGAAAGATAAAGAAGTGCTGCGGATCTATCCTTTTCATATCAAGAGCATCAGCGAAGGGGCAAAAGGAGCAGCTAAAAAAGAGGAGAATAAAGACGACGAGAATAAAGGTGAGAAAGAGAGCGCCGAAGAAGAAAAGCCGCATGAGGAAGAATCACGCGAAGAGCAGCGTACTTCCTCTAAAAAGTCGAAAAGATCGTCAAGATCCGTTCGATCTTCAAAAAGGGAGGAAGAGAACTCTTATAGCTATGCCACTGTATTAAGGACAATAGATTATCGGTGGAAACACGGCCGTAAATGATTGGTCCGTAAACGCGGGAGAGGGGGGAATGAAATGGCTGGATTAAGCAGATTTCTGGATAAACAAGTCGATATTGAGATATCGGGGAATACGACATTTTCAGGAACTCTTTTGGATATCGGTCAGGATATCATTGTGATTCATGACGGCCGGACGTTTCTTTATATTCCGCTGCTGCACCTTCAGAGGATGACATTGACGCTCCCGGACGAAGAGAATAAAGAACCGTACGCAAGAAAAAAAAGTCCGCATCCCGAAAAACAGGAACATTCCTTTTCTTACCGGAATACCCTCCAGCATATAAAAGGCAGATTCACAGAAATATTTGTTACGGGAGACCGTTCCATTCATGGGTATGTGACAAGTGTTTTAAATGATTATTTTGTTTTCTTCTCTCCGGTTTATAAGACTCTTTTCATCTCGATGCATCATTTGAAATGGCTGACACCCTATTCCGATGAGCAGACGCCGTATACATTAAACAGTTCAGAGCTGCCGGTTGTTCCCGCTAATGTGCCCCTCGTCCGGAATTTTGAGGAGCAATTAAAAAGATATATCGGGAAGCTGATTATTCTGGATTTAGGAGATATACCGAATAAAGTCGGGCTGTTACAGGATGTCTCAGATAATATTCTTGAATTGACCAATGCAGACGGAGATACTGTTTTTTGGAAATTGAATCATTTAAAAACCATGCACCTGCCATAAATGATAAAACTGCCTCTCTTATACAGCAGGCAGTTTTTTTCATCAGGGCTAAAGGTAAATCCAACTGATCCAAACATATAAAACGGTAATGGTAAACACGACGGTGAGAGGGACAACGATAATGGTCGTTTTGATATATTCTGACCAAGAAACTTTTTCGCCGTGCTGTCTGATGATATGCATCCAGATCAGCGTGGCTAATGTCCCGATCGGCAGAAGCAATGATCCGATATCACTGCCGATAATATTAGCCAAATAAATGATTTTTACGGTTAATGGGTCGATGGACATTTCAGTTAAGGTCAAAGTGCTGATCATTAAGGCGGGATGGTTATTGAACAAATTAGAGAGGACGGATGTAGCGATGCCCATAATAGATGCGGCGTGGGCAATGCTTTGTGAGACATAAGGCTCAATAGACTGAACAAGCAGCGCCGTCAGTCCGATATTATGCAGTCCGTAGATGATAATGTACATCGTGAAGGCAAAAATAAAGATATGCCAAGGCGCTTTCCTTAATAAGTCTGCCGGTCCGATTTTTAAATAAATCCATCTCCAGCCAAGCAGGATGACTGAACTGATGACAGCCACGAGCGAAACGGATATGCCGTTGTAAGAAGCTGCAAACAGACTGATCCGGACGAACAATACAAATGCCAAAACACAAAACATGATGTTCGTACGGCTGTTTTGGGTCGGGTCCGGCGGAGGCTGAAGCGGGTGATATCGTTTGTGTTCCAGCGAGTCAAAATGAACCGGAATATCGGGGAGCTGTTTCGGCAAACGGCGGTAAAAAACGGCAAACAGCAGAAAGGCCATAAACACCAGTCCCAGCGTGCCGGGGATAAACATCATATTGGTGTACAAATAAAGGTCCATGCCTATCATTTTGAGAGAAATTAAATTGACGATATTACTGACGCCGATCGGGGTGCTTGCCGCCGTCGCAATTAATACGCCGCTTATTAAATACGGTGTTTTTTGATGTCTTTTAAGTCCGAGATATTGTAAGACCAATAGTAAAATAGGAGTGGTGATTAAGACGCTGCCGTCATTATTCAGAAAGAGCGTCATTGAAAAACAGAGCAGGTTGGTCAGCCAAAAAAGCCGGATGCCCGATCCCTTGGCGCGGTGAAGCAGTTTGGCCGCCGCCCAGTTAAAAAAACCGAAGCTTTCCAGCGCGATCGCCATAATCATTGTGGAGATAATGGTGATTGATGCTCCGGTGACTTTTGACCCTATATCCCCCAAATCATGAAAGGAAACGGTTCCGCATAACAAAACGAGAATGGCGCCCAGCGACGCCGGAACGGCTTCATTTAATCCCCCGGGTCTCCAAAAGATAAAAATAATGGTCACAAAGAAAGAAATCAGGGTCAAAATGACGGTAATATGTGTAATGTGTTCTGCCTCCTTTTAGATGGGTCATTGCCGCCCCGTTATTTTTATCCCTCCTGATCAGTTGTACTGTATGTATACGGGTACAGGTCGTAAGGTGTACTGAGCGTTTCTACCAATTTAGTAAAATTCCATAAAAGCACAAAAAAAGAGGCTGCTTTCGGCGGCCCTCTTTTTTATGCATTTTCCTTATCCGCCTGCAATAAAGCCTGGCGTTTATTCATAATATCCAGAAAATGTTTCAGAATCGGATTTTGATTATCCTTGCGGTAGGCAATGACCCATTCGGCAGTGAGCTGCACCTGATTAATGCCGCGGTAGGCGACTTCGAGATTAAACAGCTTTTTAGCAGAAGAAGGCACGAAGGTTACACCGATACCGGCACTAACCAATCCGATCACCATTTGATACTCCGTCGCTTCCTGAACGATTTTCGGTTTGAAGCCCGCCTGCTCGCAGTAGTTTACAAACTCTAGATATAAAGTCGGCCATGTTTCTTTCGACAGTGTGATAATCGGTTCATTTTTTAAATCCTGAATGTCGATTGTCTGTTTAGCGGTAAGCGGGTGCTGCTTTGGCAAAGCCAGAATGCACGGGCTGCTCTGCACCTTTTCCATATGTAACGCGGAATGCTGTAAAGGCGGATGAAGGATGCCGATATCAATGTTCCCCTTCAGAAGTTCTTCCTGCTGTCTGAAAGAAGAAATTTCACGCAGATCAAGCTTGACGGAGGGGAATTTTTCGCGGAATTCCCGAATGATCGGCGGCAGAAATTCATATGTGGCCGAGCCGACAAAACCGACGACAAGGCGGCCGAGCTCTCCCCGCGCCGTTCTCTGCGCCATTTCAATCGCTTTGTCTATTTCTTCGATCGCGTTTCTGCTGTGTTTTAAAAAACTTTCTCCGGCAGCTGAAAGCTCTACAACCCGTTTCGTGCGCTTTAATAAGGTCACGCCGACTTCCTTCTCAAGCTGTTTGATCTGCTGGCTGAGAGGCGGCTGTGTCATATTTAACCGAAGCGCAGCTTTGCCGAAATGAAGTTCTTCGGCAACGGCAATAAAGTATTGAAGATGGCGAAGCTCCATCCTTATCCATTCCTTTCTCTTTGTTAATTATTCGTGAAACATATTAATCATACGGCGAATTGATATTGGAGGTCAATTTCCAAAGAGTGTATAGTGAATAATATCACAAATTACTTAAAATTTTATATTTAATATGCATAATAAGGAGTGAGGGTGTTGGCAAAAGCAACAAATGAACTAAAAACCTCTGAAAAAAATCGGGGGGCGGAGCTTGTTGTTGATTGCTTAGTGGAGCAAGGTGTCACACATGTTTTTGGCATTCCGGGTGCAAAAATTGATGCAGTATTTGATGCGTTAAAAGATAAAGGACCTGAACTGGTTTTATGCCGTCACGAACAGAACGCTGCATTTATGGCTGCGGCTGTCGGAAGACTGACTGGAAAACCAGGCGTTTGTCTCGTTACTTCAGGCCCGGGGGCATCCAACTTGGCGACCGGCTTGTTAACGGCTAATACAGAAGGTGATCCGGTAGTGGCGCTGGCGGGTAACGTAATTCGCGCAGACCGGTTAAAACGGACACACCAATCATTGGACAATGCGGCGCTATTTCAGCCGATTACAAAATACAGTGTAGAAGTACAGGAAACAGGGAATATACCAGAAGCGGTAACAAACGCCTTCAGGGCAGCGTCAGCAGGTCAGGCAGGCGCGGCTTTCGTGAGCTTTCCGCAGGATGTTGTGAATGAAATCACAAATGTGAAAAACGTACGCAGCGTGCCGGCGCCGAAACAAGGCCCTGCACCGGAAGAAGCGGTCAGCGCGGCTATCGCGAAAATCCAGACGGCGAAACTTCCCGTTCTGTTAGTCGGCATGAAAGGCGGAAGACCGGAGGCGGTAAAACAAATCCGCAAACTGCTTGCCAAAACAAAACTGCCTTTCGTAGAAACGTACCAAGGGGCCGGCACATTGTCCAGAGAGCTGGAAGACCAATATTTCGGCCGGATCGGACTGTTCCGCAACCAGCCGGGCGATCTTCTGCTTGAACAGGCGGATGTCGTATTAACGATCGGTTATGATCCGATTGAATACGATCCGAAGTTCTGGAACGTAAACGGTGACCGTGCTATTATCCATCTTGACGAAATTCAGGCCGATATTGATCATGCCTATCAGCCGGAATTAGAATTATTAGGCGATATCGCCGCTACGGTTAAACAAATTGAACACGACGCTGTGACATTTGATATGGGCAGCCGTGAACAAGAAGTGCTGAGCGAATTAAAACAGATGCTCACAGACAGCGAGAAGGCGCCAAGCGACCATAAATCCGACAGAGTGCATCCTCTGCAAATCGTCCAAGAACTGCGCAATGCAATTGATGACGACGTAACCGTCACTTGCGATATCGGTTCTCACGCGATCTGGATGTCCCGCTACTTCCGCGCTTATGAGCCGCTGAAACTGTTGATCAGCAACGGCATGCAGACATTAGGCGTAGCGCTTCCTTGGGCGATTGCCGCCACATTGGTGAATCCGGGTGAAAAAGTCGTATCCGTTTCAGGAGACGGAGGATTCCTGTTCTCTGCAATGGAATTGGAAACGGCAGTCCGCTTAAAAGCGCCGATCGTTCACCTTGTATGGAATGACAGCACATATGATATGGTCGCATTCCAGCAAATGAAAAAATATAACCGTACATCATGCGTAGATTTCGGAAACATTGACATCGTAAAATATGCAGAAAGCTTCGGCGCCACCGGCTTGCGCGTTGAGTCACCGGAACAGCTGGCAGACGTGCTGCAAAAAGGCTTGAACACAGAAGGCCCTGTCATCATTGACATTCCTGTCGATTACAGTGACAATGTCCATTTATCAAGCGACATGCTTCCGAAGCAATTCAAAGAAAAAATGAAAGCAAAAGCTCTCTAGCACTCTGCGCACCATGACCTGTTTTCTAAAACAGCCCAATTTAAAAGGAGTGAAGGGAATATGAAAAACGCAAGCGACATCCATATGATGAGCCGCGGAGAAAAAGGCTCACCTGAGGATCAGATCTATCAAGTCTCAACAATGACATCTCTGCTGGACGGAGTATATGACGGAGATTTTGATATGGCTGACATTCCGAAGTTCGGTGATTTCGGAATCGGCACGTTCAACAAACTGGACGGCGAATTAATCGGATTTGACGGAGAATTTTACCGTCTGCGCGGCGACGGAACGGCTACGCCTGTTAAAGGCGGAGACCTGTCACCATTCTGCTCATTCACATTTTTCACGCCTGATATGACGCATACGATCGAGGGCGAAATGACCCGTGAAGAATTCGAGCAGGAAATCGCCAGCCTTCTGCCTAGTAAAAACTTATTTTATGCGATCCGTTTAGACGGCGTATTTAAAAAGGTGCAGACAAGAACGGTAGAACGCCAGGAGAAACCGTACGTTCCGATGATCGAAGCGGTGAAAACACAGCCTGTGTTCAACTTTGACGACATTCAGGGTACAATCGCCGGCTTCTGGACGCCGGGTTACGCAAACGGCATCGCTGTTTCCGGATACCACCTGCACTTCATTGATGAAGGACGCAATTCCGGGGGACACGTGTTTGACTATGTCATTAAAGATTGTAAAGTGACCATTTCTCAAAAAATGAATATGAACCTCAAGCTTCCGAATACGGCGGACTTTTTCAACGCAAATTTAGATAATCCGAATTTTGCGAAGGATATCGAAACAACCGAAGGAAGCCCGGAATAAATTAAAAAAGAAAGCCCCATTTTTCTCGGGGGCTTTCTTTTTATTTGGCTGAACTGGCAAAGATTAGGTAAAATACAGTCAAAAGGGAAAGGTGTGGTAGGTGTGAAAGTATTGGTATTAGCGGTTCATCCTGACATGGATAACTCAGCGGTCAATAAGGCGTGGACAGAAGAATTAAAAAATCATGATGACATCACGGTCCGTGAGCTTTATAAAGAATATCCGGACGGGAAAATAGATGGGGAAAAGGAACGGCAGCTGTGTGAACAGTATGACCGGATCGTATTTCAATTCCCGCTGTACTGGTACAGTGCGCCTCCGCTTTTAAAAACATGGATGGATCATGTGCTGGCGTATGGCTGGGCTTACGGTTCCAAAGGAAAGGCGCTGCACGGCAAAGAATTGCTGCTGGCTGTTTCTGTAGGTGCCGGAGAGGATGCATATCAGGCAGGCGGGTCCAACCATTTTTCACTGAGCGAGCTCTTAAGGCCGTTTCAGGCAATGGCTAATTTTACGGGTATGACCTATTTGCCGGCTTTCGCGATGTACGGGGTAAGCAGCGCCGATGCTGCGGCTATTCATGACAATGCAAAACGCCTGGCGGATTACATAAAGAAGCCATTTTAGAGTCGTATGCATTCATCTTCATCCGACAATATTTCCTGAGAAATATTTCGAACCTTAGACGTTTCTGACTGCCCAAGAAAGAAAAAACGGATTTCGCGCTGAATTTGCGAAATCCGTTTTGATATTATGTCAGTTTTTGCAGATCTTTTGTGCTGATATATCCCGTTGCGCCCCCGTAATCGACAAGCGCCCAGCCGAAGTCAATGCCGCCGCCGGCTGTCTTTTTCCATCCGAGGAAAGAAACGCTCGTGTTGTTAGCAAGGGAAGCTTTGACCGCTTGTTTGTCTGTATATACTTTTGTTTTTGCCGTCGTTTTTACGGTTGTTGCTTCTTTAACAATATAATGAGTAGATACAAATCCTGTTTTTCCGTTTTTATAATGTACTTTTGCCCAGTCAGCGTTCTGGAATGAAACGATCTTTAAGCTGTCGCCTAAATGAAGGGTATCAGCTCTCGGACTGGCTGCTGATGCTTTTGTTCTGACGTTCAATGCTTCCGCGGAAACGAGATAAGAGTCAAGCGGGTAGCTGTACAGATCGTCAATTTTGACCGCTTCTTGCGCGTGTGTCTCCGGAAGAGGCGTTATTCCGGCAGCTGAAGCCGCTGTTATTCCCGCTGCAAGGGTCAGAATGGATGCCGCTTTGGCTGTTTTCTTCATCTGTATCTCTCCTTTTACTTCATCCTTTCACGTTTTATCGGAAGTCTAAACATCGGCCGGTTATTTTTGTGTTTGAAGTTTCAATGGAGCGGAAATGGTTTTTTTGACTTTTTCTCCTTTGAGCACCTGCTCCGCCGCTTCGGCCGCCAGTTTTCCGATCAGCTCCGGCTGCTGGGCGACCGTGGCTGTCAGCTTTCCGTTTTTAATGGAAGAAATCGCATCTTTATTTCCGTCGAAACCGACGACCAAAATGTGTTTGCCCGAGCTGTTAATCGCTTCGAGCGCGCCGAGTGCCATTTCATCATTATGGGCGAACACGGCTTTAATATCCGGATGTCCCTGCAGCAGGTTTTCCATGACGGTCAATCCTTTTGTACGGTCAAAATCCGCCGCTTGCTTTGTTACGACATCCAGCTTTTTGTCGGCAATATGATGAAAGCCCGTTCCGCGTTCCCGTGTCGCGGATGCGCCCGGCACCCCTTGCAATTCCGCCACTTTGGCGCCTTTTCCGAGCTGGTCGGCGAGGTAGTCAGCCGCCATTTCTCCTCCTTTGACATTGTCAGAGGCGACAAGCGTTTCGACTTTGCCGTGTTCGGCTGAACGATCAAGCGCAATGACGGGAATGCCGAGGGAATTTGCCGATTCGACGGCTGTTGAAATCGCTGAGGAATCGGTCGGGTTGATCAGCAGCGCATCGACTCCCTGCTGGATCAAATCTTCTACGTCATTTGACTGTTTAGATGAATCATTTTGGGCATCGACAATAATGACCTTCATGCCCCGTTTTTTGGCTTCCTTTACAACGCCTTCTTTTAATGAAACGAAGAACGGATTGTTCAATGTGGAGACGGAGAGCCCGATAGTGAATTCTTTTTTATGTTTTGTGTTTGACGGTTTTGCCCATTGTGGCGGTTCAAGTGAACAGGCGGACAGCAAAAACAGTGATAATGCCGCGATCGTGATGATGGCTTTCTTCATAATGGTCCTCCTACTATGCCGATTTTTTGCGGTCCAGCAGCACCGCGATTAAAATGACGATTCCTTTGACGACGAGCTGATAAAAAGATGATACGCCGAGAAGGTTCAAGCCGTTGTTCAGCGTACCGATAATCAAAACCCCGATCAGCGTACCGATGATGCGCCCTCGACCGCCGGACAGGCTCGTTCCGCCGAGAACGACCGCTGCGATGGCGTCCAGCTCGTATGATTCCCCGGCCGTCGGCTGTGCGGAATTTAAGCGTGATGTCAGAATCGCTCCCGCCAGCGCCGATAATAAACCTGTCAGAGAATAGATCATGATCTTGATGCGGGGCACTTTGATTCCCGATATCAGCGCCGCTTTCTCATTGCCGCCGATGGCGTATGTCCGGCGGCCGAACGGTGTTTTGTGCAGAAGAACCCACAGGGTTGCAAATGCAATCAGCATCGTAATGGCAGGTACGGGAATGCCGAGAAAATAACCGCGTCCGAATAATTGAAATGCGTAATTTGAACCGAGCCCCGTAATCGGATTTCCGTCCGTATAGACGAGGGTCAGTCCGCGAAAGACGGTCATTGTCGCCAAAGTGGCGATGAACGGCGCCATTTTTCCTTTTGTGATTAATAATCCGTTTATCATGCCGAGTACGGCGCCGATTACGCAGCCGATGATGACGGCTAAGATCGGGTCGATGCCTGAGACCATCATACCTGCGACTAATGCGCTCGATAAGGCGAGGATGGCTCCGACAGAGAGATCAATGCCTCCCGTTAAAATGACAAACGTCATTCCGAATGCAATCAGAGCGTTAATCGCAACCTGCCGAAGAAGGTTGAGAATATTGAGGGGTTCAAGAAAACTCGGGTTTAAAACGGAAACGATCAGCACAAGAATCAGTAAGCCGAGAAACGGACCGAGTTTTTGCGTGAAGGTGTGAATGGAAAATCGCTTTTGTTCAGTTGATGTTATTGGTTCAGTTTTCATACTGCTGCCCTCCCGTGGCAAGTGTCATGATGTGTTCTTGTGTTGCGCCGGCCGCATTGATTTCTCCGCTGATGCGCCCTTCGTGGACGACGATGATTCTGTCACTCATGCCGAGAATTTCCGGCAGCTCGGAAGACACCATGATGATGGCGACTCCGCGATCGGTCAGTTCATTCATTAATGAATAGATTTCCCTTTTCGCGCCTACGTCGACGCCTCTTGTCGGTTCATCAAGGATGAGAACTTTCGGGCCGATTCCAATCCATTTGGCGATGACGACTTTTTGTTGATTTCCTCCTGATAAATGCCGGGCGGCGGTTTCCGGAGATGCGGTCTTAATGGTCAGACGCTTGATGAGCAGCTCAACGAACTCCGCCTCGCGTTTTCGGTCAATGATGCCTTTCGGAGAGAAGCTGGGCAGGTTCGGCAATGAGATATTTTCACGAATGGACGTATCCAGCAGCAGCCCTTCATCTTTGCGGTTCTCCGTAATCAGGCCGAGTCCCTTGCGGATGGCATCGTACGGACCCCGAATGCCGGTTTTTCGGCCGGAAATCCAGATCTCTCCGGAATCGAGCCTGTCAATTCCGAACAGCGCCCTCATGATTTCTGTCCGTCCGGCACCCATTAAGCCGGAAACGCCGAGGATTTCTCCGGCGCTCACATGGAAACTGATCTGTGAAAAGCTTCCTTTTTTTGAGGCGTTTTTCACTTCGAGCACCTTATCGCCGAGTGACGGCGTGCGAGTCGGATACCGATCGGTCAGCTCCCGCCCGACCATTTTTTTGACCACTTCATCAAAATTAGTTTCTTTCATATGCGCCGTATCGACAGTGAGGCCGTCCCGCATAATGGTGATCCGGTCGCAAATCGAAAATATCTCTTCCATTCGGTGCGAAATATAGACGATGGATACGCCGTCCCGCTTTAACGCCGTCATCACGTCAAACAGTTTGCTGATTTCCCGTTCGGTCAGCGCCGCGGTCGGTTCGTCCATAATAATGACTTCGGCGTTTGTCATCAGCGCTTTGGCAATCTCAATCATCTGCTGCTGTCCGACGGAACATTGTCCGGCTTCCCGGTCAAGAGGAAGAGAGACTCCCAGTTTTTCAAGCTGTGATTTTGCTAGCGCTTTCATTTTCTTCGTTTCCAAAACGCCGAATGCCGTCGTCAGCTCTTTGCCGATAAAAAGGTTTTCAAGCACCGTCATGTCCGGCCATATATTCAGTTCCTGATGGATAAAGGCGATTCCGTGCTTTTCGGCTTCCTTTGGATTGGAGAAGTTCATGTTTGTTCCGTTTATCGTAATGTTTCCCTTGTCGAGCCGGTAGAGCCCGGTGAGCAGATTCATTAACGTCGATTTGCCCGCTCCGTTTTCTCCCATTAAAGCGTGGATTTCTCCCGGCAGAAGCTCAAATGAGACGCCGGAGAGCACTTGGTTTTTGCCGAATGCTTTATGAATGTCTGTCATGCCGATGTGCATGCTGGATCCCTTCTTTCTAGAAAATCACACCCGCCTGCAGGATGCAGTTGGCGTATGGTGTCATTTCACCCGTTCGGATGACGGCTTTTGCTTTCTGTGTGAGCCGTTTGAATTCCTCGTGGGACATGTACTCGATCGTCTGCGCTGAGAAATGGCTTTCTATGAAACTTGCATTCTCAGGATTTGCGTCTTTGATCTCGGAAGCGGCGATCACCTTTTCGACTGCCATCTCCCCGGCTACCAGGCTGGTCACGTCCCGAAAGGCGGGAACGCCCGCCATTAAGGACAAATCAATTTTAGGGACGCCGTCAGGGACGGGGAGACCCGCATCTGCGATTGCGATGAGGTCTGTATGCCCCAGATCGGCCAATACTTTGGCAATGTGGCTGTTTAACATTCCGTGTTTTTTCATGACAGCAGCTCCTCAACTTCTTTTCTGGCCGGCATGCCGCCTTGGGCGCCGAAGTGCTGCACGGACAGGGAGGCGGCGCGGTTGGCAAACAGGAGCGCTTGCTCAATGTCCCGTCCTTCCGCGAGTGCGACGGCAAGTGCCGCATTAAAGGTATCGCCGGCTCCCGTCGTGTCGACCGCTTCTGCAGGGAAGGCGGGAACAAGCCGTTCCGCGGTGCCGTCTGAGTAGCGCACGCCTTGTTTTCCTTCGGTAATGAACAGTTTGCCGGGATAGCCGGCGAGCGCTTCTTCTTTCGTCCGGTCAGGAAATAAAATGGATGCTTCATGTTCGTTCGGCGTAAGATATGCGGCATCCTCAATCGTCGATTGTTTCAGCGGCCGGGCCGGCGCGGGATTCAGGATAACCGGAATTTGCTGCGCGCGGCAGTAGCTGCACACTTCTTCAACGGTTTCTTCAGGAATCTCCTGCTGGATCAGCACGATATCAATGCCGGGAAGTTTTGCCAGCGCACTTTTGGCATAATCGGGGGAGATGTCATCGTTTGCGCCTTTTACGACGACGATGCTGTTGTCTCCTTCAGCGAGCACAATATGAGCCGTTCCGCTTTTTTTATGTGTAACCGTTTCCATATAGTCCGTATTGACACCGTTTGCCTTCAGGTTTTCAATAATCGCTTTTCCGTAGCTGTCATTGCCTGCTTTTCCTACCATATATACGTTTGCGCCCAGGCGGGAAGCGGCTACGGCCTGATTTGCGCCTTTTCCTCCGGGCACGGTTTGAAAGTCTGTGCCCAGTACGGTTTCTCCGGCTTTCGGACGCCGTTCAGATGTGACGACCAGATCCATCGAACAGCTTCCGATAACACAAATTTCACTCATGGTGATCATCCTTTCTTGTCGTTTGTCTTCTTATGTAAGTCACGGGCATTTGAATGGCCGTCTCTTTCGGCGGCTCTTTCTTTATCAATTGCAGCAGCAGGTTTGCCGCTTGTTTTCCCATCTCATATGCAGGCTGGCGGATGGTTGAAAGCGGCGGAAACAAAAGCCTGCTCTGCGGAATATCGTCGTATCCGATGATCTGAATCTCCTCCGGAACTTTTTTGCCGAGCCGCAGCGCCTCATGGAGGACGGCAGCCGCCGCAATGTCGTTGCTGGCAATGACTCCGTCGGTTTCAGGGTATGCTGCAAACAATTCTTCTGCTAAAATGGCGGCATCCTTGATGGAAAATGAAGCGGCGGAGATGACATTGAACTGCGCGTTCGCTTTTTGCAGCACGTTAAGTGCGCCGTTAAAACGTTCCTGAGCGGTCGGAAGGTGGGCTGGGCCTTTGACAAGCGTGATGCTTGTGCTTTTGCCGCGAAGCATTTCCTCAGCCGCCCGTTTTCCGCCTGCCCGCCCGTCACTGAATACGGATGGGGCGCCTTCTTTTGTCCGGTCCAGAAATACGACCGGGTAAAGGCTGCCGCTGTATTCGGGAAGGTCGGGGTAATGGGTGGCCGCCAAAATACCGGCAACTTGATTTTGTTTAAATGTTTGCAGGTAGTCGAGTTCTTTTTCCAATTCTTCATCGCTGTTGCCGATGATCAGCCGGTATCCTTCCCGCTGCAACTCGTCTTCAGCGCCGCGGGCAAGCTGAGGGAAAAAGGGATTCGTAATATCCGGAAGCAAAAGCCCGACCAGTCTGGATTCTCTTTTATAAAGAGAGCGGGCAACTTCATTCGGATAATAATTCAGCTTCTCCATGGCAAGCATGACCTTCGTTCGTGTATCTTCATGCACGTAGCCGTTGTCATTGAGGACACGTGAAACCGTGGCAACAGAGACGCCGGCAGCGCCTGCCACATCTTTAATCGTTGCCAACAAACACTCCTCCTTCAGCTATGTAACCGTTTACATAAAAAGAGTAACACGAATCATTTCGGTTGGCAACAAAAAAAGAGACCGGGGTCTCTTTTAGTTCACGATGCCGATTTGTGAGATATTCACTTTAATATCAGGGATTATCTCGATGGAAGGATAGACCCCACGCCAATTGAGCCGCTTGCCCCGCTCATAATAATGGGTTTGATATTTCCGGCCGATGCCGAGGATATCCGAATTGTGCTCCTGAATATGGCTGATCACCGATCTGGCCTGGCTGTTCAAATTTGCTGAGGCTTGTTTGTTTATTTGGTCGATTGCCGTATAAGAATTCAGCTTGTCCTTTGGATATTCCAAGACGCGTGCATTCAGTTTTAAACGGATTTTCACTTTTATATGCTGCGGATCTGTATCTATAAATACAATCTTTCGCGTGGCATCCGTGATGCCGAGAGAAAGATAATTTTCAATATCCATTTTGTATTTGTCCCACAGCTTCAGATTAATATTAGCCGATTTATTAAATTGCCCGCTTAAAAGGGTCAGGAGGGTCGAATCCTGACCGAGCACCTCAGTCACTTTTCGCTGGCCGCTGAACAGGGCAGAACCCTCTACCTTTATCGTCTGTCCGTTAATCGATAAATAAGGAAGGGCGAAATCCTTATCAGCCGTCAGCATGCTTGAACGGATGGATTGCAAATTTTCCATGCTGATATTTGATTCCGCATTAGCGCTTGTTAATAAATTCGTTAAATACTTGCTGACGATCAATTTCTGCCGGACGATCAGCTTCAGCACTTCAATTGCCTCGCCGTCTTTTACAACCGCCGGATGAGCGAGAAGCGGGCTTTTCGGATCTCTGTAAAAGACATCGAGATAAGGAAAAAGCGGTTTTTCCGCCATTTTCTCACCGATTAATAAGACTCTTTGCTTGGACGTGTCAATGCGCTGATCGACAAGCTTATCCAATTGAAACCGCGCTTCACGGATGGTGTGCCCGGAAGCGCTGAGCACCGTCGTAATGAATGAGCCGCCCGTTTCCTGTTCCGCCTGGGAGGACTGAACCTTCCGATAGGTGATGCCGATTTTATTTTTACCGTCATGATCAACATCAAGGCTTGCGGTCAGCACGAGAGAAATATCTTTCAGCAAATTTTGATCCCAGCAGCCCGCAAGTGTCAGGCTTGCGCACATGAGACTGATAAGAACCGCTTTTTTAATGCGCATGGCGGACACCCTTTTTGCGTACAAGGACAATCAATACCATAAACAACGGAAACAAATACACAAACACAATATCGGAAATGCGGAAAAACTGATCCAGCTGCTGTATCGTTTTATCTGTGCTTGTGGCCCAAATAGACAGAAGGAAGACGAGCAGGGCCAGCGGATAAACAAACCGGCTGTGATCTTTTTGATTGAACAGCTTGGCAATGCCGGTGCTTGCCAAGTAAAACACGTTGGCCAGCGTTGAAAAGACGGTCACGAACCAAAACGTCAAAAAGAGCAGATCCGTCCGTTCGATAATTCTGAATGAAACGGTTTTTAACAGGTACAGCACAGGCTCCGGGATCATTTTTATTTCTTCGGGGCTGATTGTGACAAAGCAAGTAAGGGTGATATACAGGTAATAAAGGATAATCAAGATGTTTGAAATCGTCAGTATTTTGTAGCGCTGGCTGACGGTGCAGTTGATTAGGGGCCCGATCACGAGCGCCGCCTGAAAGCCGGTAATGCTGACAAGTGTTTGCTGCACCCCGGTAAGCATGTCTTTTGCGGTTCCGTGAAAAATCGGCATAATGTATGTGATATCGGCTTTTCCCAGCGTGTATAAAAGCGGCAGAGAGATCAGCAGCAAAAACGGCGTTAAAATAAAGCTGAACCTGGCGATCGCATTCAGCGGAGCCTGGGCGATATAGACAGAACCGAGGATCAGCATTAAGCTGATCACCCAATTCGGAGTCTGAGGGAGCACCCAGATATCCAATATCCGTGTAAATACAGAAAGAATGAGCGTGCAGAGAAACGCGAAATATAAAATATACAGCACCTGCACTCCTTTGCCGGCAAGTGTTCCGAACACCTCCTCCAGCATTTCGTACAGGTTCAGCTTCGGAAACCGGTGAAATAATATCATATACAGGCTGAATGTAAGCTGGACGAGCAATCCGGTAAGCAGAATGGAAATCCATCCGCTGCTTCCCGATTTCATCATCAGTAAATGGGGCAGCGCCAAAATGCCGATGCTGATCTGCGTCTGATTAATGAAAAACACGCCTTGAAGCCGGCTGATTTTTTTAGGCTTCATCTTTTCTCCACCCCCGAACATGTTTCATCTGCTTTGAGTCTTGCGGTCTCAAATAAAAAGGCCTTCTTTTAATAAACCAAGCCGGCAGCCGGATAAATGCATCCTTCAAGTCACTGAAATGAAACGGCGTCAGAGATGATAAATAAGGAACGCCGAGTGATTCAAGCTTGCACAGGTTCATCAGAATAAGCCCGAAGCCGAGTGCGATGCCGATAAAACCGAACGAGGATGCCAGAAACATAAGCGGAAATCTGAGCGTTCGGATGGACGTGCTCATTTCATATGAAGGAAGCACAAAAGAAGAAACAGCCGTAACGGCTACGACGATAATCATCATATTAGAAATGAGTCCCGCCTGAACGACTGCGTCACCGATCACGAGACCGCCGACAATGCCGATCGTCTGACTGATCGGTCTCGGCAGCCTGATACCGGCTTCGCGGATCAGTTCAATCGTAATTTCCATAATCATGGCTTCTATCAGCGGGGGAAAGGGAATATCAACAATCGAATTTTTCATGGTGATAATCAGATCGTTGGGAATGACTTCAAAATGAAACGCAATCAGCGCGATATAAAAAGCGGGCAGCGTAATCGCGATCATAAAGGCGAAAAATCTCAGCACTCTTAAAAAACTGGCAGAAATCCACCTCGTGCTGTAGTCATCCGGAGATTGAAAAAAGGAAAAGAATGTGATCGGCGCAATCAAAGCCGACGGACTCCCGTCCATCATGATCAGTACACAGCCTTCCATCACGCATGCTTTTGCTTTATCCGGCCGTTCCGTATGAATGATCTGCGGAAAAATGGAAAACGAATTATCTTCTATTGATTCCTCGATAATCCCGGGCGCAAGCACGCTGTCTATACGCAAGTATGACAGGCGCCGCTTCACTTCCTCGACAATCTCCGGATTGGCGATATTCTCAACAAAGATAACCGCAACCTTTGATTTGGCTCTTTCCCCGATATCCATATAATGAACGGAGAGATGGCGGTCCTGTATGTGAAACCGCAGCTGATGAATGTTCGTTTCCAAACTTTCCACAAACCCGTCATGGGCGCCGCGGACGATACTTTCAGATTCGGGTTCCATAATGGAACGCAGCGGATTCTGCCCGACGGAAAACAGCTTCGCTTTCCTCGATGCATCGCTGAGAAAAACAACCTGGCCGGCCAAAATCCCGTCAATGAGTTTTCTGGTTTCATCCGTTTCCGCACTGCTGACGGCATTCATCGTTTCCTCAAGCGGGCCGTTCTGCAGGGTGTCGCTTAACAGAAACTCATTCAGCTTCTGTTCTTCTATCATTTGTTCAATATAAAAGAAAGCGGTATGACGGTCCTGCAGTTTGATCCTTCGTATTTTAAAATCACCGCAAACACACATCAGCTCCTGCATTTCCCGTACAGCCGATTCAAAATCGCCGGGAATCCGTTTGTTTTGTTTATCCGCAGACATCAGACCGCCTCCTTTCCTGGTTATCTGTAGTTTTCAGCGGGTATTCCTTTTTTATGCATTTTATAAAATAGAGGAGTTCCTCGATGTTTTACCAAGAACTTCACAATTATGGATGAATATTTCTTGAACGAATATAAAGATTTATTAAAATTATTTCAAAAGAGTGATAAACGTCCTGTAAATGGTTTAAAAGGAGAAAGGCTTTCCGCATATAAAATGTGTATTTCTTGTAAACACTCCGGACCCGTCTTTTTCTGTCATGTACCAGTCATTCCGCTAGTTATTTTGGAATGGGACTGAAAGCAGGATACGGGGGAAAAATGAATGACTTTAAGACCTTATCCTTAACAAAACAGGTAGTCTGCACACAGCGGACAGAGAGTCCCGAAACGTATGCGCAGTGCGAAAAACGCTGATACAAACGGGCTGGAAAAGATGGATTATCATTACATCTTTTTCTTCCGGAACGCGAATAGTTCCATTGGTCCAAATGAATTTCTGTGTGAAAATGTAAACGCATTCATTTTTCTTTTGAAAAATTGAAGTAAGGTTGAAGTCCTGCCTATTCCCAAAAAAAGCAATTCGATAATAGGAAGAATAGCGTCACTAATAGAGAAGTTTGGCTCAGTGAAAGCGGGAAGATTATGTTACATAATGCCGATTGAGAATTCATAGTGAAGCTATATACTGATGAATGAATTTATCAATACAGAAGGAGATGTCAAAAATCAATGTGGTTACTCATTATAGCCTGTGCTGCCGTACTAATCATCGGAATCATTGAAAAAAGGCGGCATCAGAAGAATATCGATGCCCTGCCAGTACGCGTCAATATTAATGGTATCCGCGGAAAGTCAACCGTAACGAGGCTGACGACCGGAATACTGATGGAGGCGGGCTACAAAACAGTCGGAAAAACGACGGGAACAGATGCAAGGATGATCTATTGGGATACACCTGAGGAGAAACCGATCAAACGGAAACCGCAGGGTCCGAATATCGGCGAGCAAAAAGAAGTAATGAAGGAAACCGTAGAACGGGGCGCCAATGCCATTGTCAGTGAATGTATGGCGGTAAACCCGGATTATCAGATTATCTTTCAGGAAGAACTCCTTCAAGCCAACATCGGCGTCATCGTGAATGTGCTTGAAGACCATATGGACGTCATGGGGCCGACGCTTGATGAAATCGCTGAAGCATTTACCGCGACGATACCGTACAACGGTCACCTTGTCATTACAGACAGTGAATACACAGACTTCTTTAAAGAAAAAGCCGCAGAGCGGAATACCGAGGTCATTATTGCGGATAACTCTAAAATTACAGATGAATACCTTCGAAAATTTGAATATATGGTCTTTCCTGATAACGCTTCCCTTGCGCTCGGCGTTGCCCAGGCTCTTGGGATAGATGAAGAAACGGCGTTTAAAGGAATGCTGAATGCGCCGCCTGATCCTGGCGCCATGAGAATCCTGCCGCTGCTCAGCACGAAGGAGCCCGGTCATTTCGTAAACGGCTTTGCCGCAAATGATGCATCTTCTACTTTAAATATATGGAAACGTGTAAAGGAAATCGGCTACCCGACAGATGAACCGATCGTTATCATGAACTGCCGCGCCGACCGTGTGGACAGAACGATTCAGTTCGCAAACGACGTGCTTCCGTACATTAAAACGAAGGAACTCATACTCATCGGCGAGACGACAGAACCGATCGTCAGAGCTTATGAAGAAGGCAAGATTCCTGCCGATACATTGCACGATCTGGAATATAAATCAACAGACGAAATCATGGACGTGCTGAAAACAAGAATGCAAAACCGTGTCATATATGGCGTGGGCAATATCCACGGTTCAGCGGAACCATTAATTGAAAAAATTCAAGAGTATAAGGTGAAACAGCTCGTTAGCTAGGAGGAAAAGGATAAATGTTCGGATCAGATTTATACATCTCACTTATTTTAGGCGTGTTAATCAGTTTAATTTTCGCGGAAAAAACAGGTATCGTACCTGCCGGTTTAGTCGTGCCGGGTTATTTAGGGCTCGTTTTTAACCAGCCGGTCTTTATTTTACTCGTATTGTTAGTGAGTCTTCTTACATACGTGATCGTCAAATACGGTTTATCCAGATTTATGATTTTGTACGGACGCAGAAAATTCGCAGCTATGCTGATAACGGGAATCTGCTTAAAAATCGCCCTTGATTTCCTTTACCCGATCGTACCGTTTGAGATATCAGAATTCCGAGGAATCGGTATCATCGTACCGGGTCTGATCGCCAATACCATTCAGAAACAGGGATTAACGATTACATTTGCCAGCACGCTGTTCTTAAGCGGCGCAACTTTTGCCATTATGTTTGCTTACTACTTAATCTAATGTAAGGTGTGTCAAACGATGAAAAAACAATTAAGCTTTCAAGAAAAACTGCTGAAGCTGACCAAACAGCAGAAAAAGAAGACCAATCTTCACGTTTTTATCGCGCTGCCGATCGTCTTTTGCCTGATGTTCGTCTGCATCCTGACAGGGAAGGCGGAAACGCCGAGTGTGAAAAGAAATGCCGATGACCTTGTATCAGCCTCATTCGTCGGAGATATTATGATGGGCCGGAATGTCGAGAAAGTGACAAAGCATAAAGGCACGGAGAGTGTCTTCCGTTACGCAAAGCCATTCTTCGAAGCATCCGACTATGTGTCGGGGAACTTTGAAAACCCGGTTACATATAAAAAGAACTACAAAGAAGCAGAAAAAAATATCCACCTTCAATCAAACAAAGATGCCGTAAAAGTATTGAAAGACATGAATTTCACCGTTCTCACGGCAGCCAACAACCATGCGATGGATTACGGCCCTCAAGGAATGCGGGATACGGTTGAAGAGTTTTCAAAGCAAAATCTTGAACTTGTCGGCGCGGGCCTCACGCTGAAGGAAGCCGAGCAGAACATTTCTTATCAAGATGTAAACGGAATCAAAATCGCAACACTGGGTTTCACTGATGTTTCCGGAAAAGGCTTTGCAGCTAAACGAAATGCGCCGGGTGTGCTTCCGGCCGATCCAGAGCTGTTTATTCCGATGATTTCTAAAGCCAAAAAGAAAGCCGATCTTGTCATTGTTCAAACACACTGGGGACAGGAATACGATAATGATCCGAATGACAGACAGCGCCAATTGGCAAGAGCAATGTCAGATGCCGGAGCGGATATTATCGTCGGACACCATCCGCACGTGCTGGAACCGATCGAAATGTACCACGGCACCGTTATTTTCTACAGCCTGGGCAACTTCGTATTCGACCAGGGGTGGACAAGAACGAGAGACACGGCGCTTGTTCAATATCATCTGCAGAAAAACGGCACAGGACGCTTTGAAGTCACGCCGATGAATATTCATGAAGCGACGCCTGCGCCGGTTAAAAAAGGCAGCATCAATCATAAAACGATCGTACGTGAACTGACGAAAGAATCGAATTTCGATTGGAGCGTCAAGGATGGAAAATTAACGTTTGATGTGGATCACAGCGATATCTTAAAAAAGAAAGCGGAGTGAAAAACAAATGAAAATCATTAAAGCGGGATGGCCGTTTGCCGCGATCATTATGGTATTTATGTTTATGTCTGCGTTTAAATACAATGATCAGCTCACAGATCAGGAAAAACAAAAAATTGACACGGAAATGCAAAAAATTCAGCAAGAGGACACAGCGGGCGCAAAATAAGCGCATGATTCCGCTTGCCGGCATATTGTTTGTTCCGAATCCAGTAAAGAATGCCCATAACGGGCATTCTTTTTTTGTGTGCTCTCCTAAACATTTGTTAAAAGTTACCGATGTAAAAACTACAAAAAATGAGGAGAGTGAATAGAAAACATGCTCACAAGCTGGAGGAAGTACATCCTTGCCGGCCTTATGATTTGTCTTGTGGCACCCGCAGTAACGAGAACGGAAATTGCTGAAGCGGATTCTCAAGTTTCTGTCCTGATGGTTTCAGACGCGCAAAAACTTGTCGGAAATAAATATGTTTACGGAGGCGAAGAGCCTGAGGACGGTTTTGATCCGTCCGGATTGATGCATTATCTTTTCAGCAGGCAGAACATCCATCTGCCGAGAACGGTCAGTGATCAATGGAAAGTCGGAGCCGCCGTCAAAGAAAATGACCTTTTACCGGGAGATCTTGTGTTTTTCAAAAAGTCGGATTCAACACAAAACGCGCCCGTCCATGACGGTCTTTATATCGGAAACGGAGAGATGATACACAGTTCTCCGTCAGAAGGCGTAACCGTCACACGCTTTCAAAAAAGCAGTTATTGGATGAATTTATATCTTGGCGCAAAGCGGATTACAAAAGATCCGGAACTGGCTGATGACCCGATCGTTCAGGAGGCAGCCCGTTACCTCGACATTCCGTATGTATTCGGCGGAAGCACGCCCGAGGAGGGATTCGACTGTTCGGGGCTGGTCCAATATGTTTTTGAAAACAAGCTTCACATTTACCTGCCGAGATCAGCGGAACAGCAGTGGCTGGTCGGTGAGAAAATCAAACTGAGCGGCATAAAGCCCGGGGACGTGATTTATTTCAGCGACACGTATAAAAAAGGAATTTCCCATGCGGGCATTTATGCGGGAGAGGGAAGGTTCATCCAAGCAAGCCGCTCCGCAAAAGTCACCATTTCTTATTTGTCGGAAGATTACTGGAAAAAACATTTTACAGGGGTGCGCCGATTCAGCAATTTAGCCATTTCTAAAGAAAATCCCGTTGTGTCCACAGCGGCCGATCATATCGGAATTTCTTATCTGAAAGGCGGCGTTTCACCGGAAACCGGCTTTGATACGGCGGGATTTGTTCAATACATCTATCAAAAAGCGAAAGGAATCAGCCTGCCGCGTTATGCGGACAAGCAGATGCAGGCGGGCGTTCCGGTCGATAAACAAGATCTGAAGCCCGGCGATCTGGTCTTCTTTAAAGCGGAAAGCCTGAATCCGGCCATTTATATCGGGAACGGACAAGTGATTCATGTCACCGTGTCCGCAGGCGTTACCATAACAAATATGAACACAAGCGCTTATTGGAAGGACAAATATGCGGGCGGCATCCGGCTTCCGTAAAAAAAGACGTCAGAGAGTGTCTCTGACGTCTTTTTCTTTTACCGTTTCGGCGCTCTGTATCCGGCCGCTACCGCATCCTCTACGGAACAGAACATTTCCGCGGGATCTGTCGTCCGGTCGTAGTATGTACTTCCCGGCGTGTGATAAATGCCGTTCCGGCTGCCTTTAATGTCGCATCCCTTTGAGGTGCCGGCTGCTTTCGTTTCGGCATGTCCGCCGGAGGAAGGGGCGTTGTTTTGCGCCGTTTCCGTGTTTTCGGATGTTTTTGTTTCTGCTTTCTGCCGCTTTAAAGTTTTATTTTCTGACTGAAGCGTTTCAGCGGTCTTTTCGAGCTTCTTTTGTGAATTTTTTAATGTCTCATTGTCTTGTTTGAGTGATTTGTTTGTTTTTTTCAGCTCGCTTATCTCTTGGCTGAGTTTGCTGAGTTTTTCTTCATTGCCGGCTTCGGCTTCGGATTTCTCCTTTTCGGCCGCGGCACTGATGCTTTCATATTTTTTCTCAAGCGCCTGGTGTTCCTTCGTCAATTTTTGATAAGCGGTATCAAGGGTGCTGTATTTCTCCTCTGCCTTCACGGCCGAGGCGTCCGGCTCTGCGAGGGAGGCGCCGGTCAGAAGCAGGATAAATCCGCCGATGAGAAGGCGCCAAAACAGCTTTTTTGAAAAACGTTTTTCTTTTTTGGCAGCTTTGCATTTGAGGTGGAATATTCCGTATCCGACTGCGCAGAGAAAAGCTAAACATCCTATAATAGCGATTGCATTCGACATCATGAAACTCCTTTTTTCTTTATCTTACAATTTATTTTCATTTTTAGGAATTTCTTTTTTGGGAAACGTGAAAAGCCAGGCCGTGAAAGACCTGGCTTTTTCCTTTTATTGATCGTTGTCGAGAAGCCGGTTGATGAAATACGCGACGCCGTTTTCATCGTTGCTTTTTGTAATATACGTGCTTTTTTCCTTCAGTTCATCAATCGCATTGCCCATGGCGATGCGGTTTCCCGCCGCTTCAAACATGGAGAAATCATTCGGGCTGTCGCCGATGGCGTAAATATCCTGTTTTTCAATTCCGTACAGTGAGGCAAGCTCCGTCAGAGCACGTCCCTTTCCGGAACCGGTAGGGAGGATTTCGATAATGTGTTTTCCGGAAGATGTCTGGGATAATTTCGGATGATGTGTAATTTCTTCTTTGGCGTTTCTCAGTTTTTCCATATCAAAAGAGAAACAAAGAAGCTTGTAAACATGTTCGTCTCCGTTAAAAATCGCCTGTATATCCTGTACGGGTTTAATGCCGAATTGTTTGAACTGCGTCTTTGCGCCCTCCCATAATGTCTGAATATCTTCCTTGGGATTGGCGCTTTTCAGAATATCCAGTTCTGCCTGCAGTTTGGACTCGCCGTCAAATGGGGACAGCAGATGATCATCTGTATAGACCTCAAAGTAAATGTCTTTGTCCGTTAAATAAGCGGCGATATCCTTCCCGGCCTGCTGATCCATTAAGAGCCGGCTGACGAGGCGGTATCCTTTGTCATGGACTGTCCCGCCGTTTGCCGCAATGATCGGAATATCCAAATCCTTCAAGAGCGCTTTTACATCAAACGTGGCTCTGCCCGTGCAGATGGCCACGAGAATGCCCGCTTCATCCGCTCTTTGTAAAGCCGCTCTGTTTTCCGGAGAAATCACACTGTCCGAGTTCAGTAATGTGCCGTCTAAGTCAATGGCTATCAATTTCATATGTATGGATGCCCTCCTTAAAAATAAAGCTGCTTCATGTAGTATGTTCAGCTTTGTGCGAAATCAGCAGAAAGCCTTCAGTTAAAAGGCTATACCTTCATGTCCTTTTTTTCAACAGAAAAACGGCGGGATTTGCTAATCCCGCCGTGACGTCTTACGCGTTTAAATCATTTTTTAATTTCGTTTTCACTTCTTGAAGGTTTTCCTCATTCAGCTTGAAGTAATAAATATTTTTGCCGTACTGAGGAGTGTAAATATAGCTGTCTGAACCTGTCAGCTGCAAAGAATCCACCGATTTCAGCGATGTGATAAACGGGAACAGACCGATGGCGTCATTAAGAGATAAGTTCATTTTTAAGTTTTTCCCTAAGCTGTCGACGATATCGTCATAAGATGGGATCGAGCTTAACGATTTAGATTTTTTAATAATGGCGCTCAGCACTTCCATCTGTCTTTGTCCGCGCATCAGATCGGTGTCCGCTTTGCGTGTTCTTACATAAGCCAGTGCCTGCTCACCGTCAAGCGTCTGGACGCCCGGCTTCAGCACGACTTTTCCTTTTGTATCGACTTTAATACGATCGGCAACTTTCTGGCTTTTCACATTTACCGTAACGCCGTTCAACTCATTGACGACATCGCGGAACGCGTCGAAGTTGCTCTCAACCACATAATCTACCGGAATATCAAGCATGTTTTCTACTGTTTTATAAGTTAAATTATAACCGCCGTAAGCATGTGCGTGCGCGAATTTGTCATAGCCGTGTCCCGGGATGTTGACATAGGAATCCCGCGGAATGCTGAGCATCGTCGCTGTTTTCTTTTTCCGGTTGAAGGTGACGAGCACGTTGGCGTCACTTCTTGCGTCATCTACTGATTCGCCCTTATTGTCACGGGCGTCTATTCCTAAAAGCAATACGGTGAAAGAATCCTTCTTCGGGTCAAATTCTTTGATCCGTTTTACGGACTGGTCGCCGCGGTCAAGGCTGACGTGCGCTTCTTTGGTCGCATTATTCAATTTCACAAATGCGTAGGTGCCGACGGAACCGGCGATCACCAATAAGAAAGCGGCGAATACCAGTACAAATTTCACCCATTTTCTGAGGCGTCTTTTCTTTTTTCTGCGTTGAGATCGTTCTTCCATATCATTACCTCTCGTTTCTATTCTTTGTGAAGCGTACCATAATTGTTGACTTGGAGCAACTCTGCAAATGAGAAAATTCCAAATCTTTCTCTCTATTTCGACAACATCTACTGTTATTTTTGCATCAGGTTCACATTATATTGGACGGCAGGAAGCGGGAAATGTTTCGTCGCTTTGCAAAAAATAATTAGTAAAATAATGGATATTAACGGTGCGGAAGGTTTGAAACGGACGAAAACAGGTAAAAGAAGCAGTAGAACAATTCCGCGCGGATACAGCGTTGGATGAAGGGAGTCTACATAACATGAAAAGCATACACTCGAATAAATGGCTCTATTTTTTCGGCGCACTCGGCGGCGCGTTATACGGATATGATACCGGAGTCATTTCCGGAGCTATTTTATTTATGAAAAAAGAACTGGGACTGAACGCCTTTACAGAAGGCCTCGTCGTCAGTTCGTTATTGGCGGGGGCGATTCTCGGATCGGGATTCGCCGGCAAACTGACCGACCGGTTCGGCAGGCGGAAGGCCATCATGGGAGCGGCGCTGCTGTTTTGTATAGGCGGTTTAGGAGTCGCTTTTGCCCCGAATACAGAGGTGATGGTTCTTTTCCGGATCATTCTCGGACTGGCTGTCGGAACATCTACAACGATCGTTCCGCTCTATTTATCGGAGCTGGCTCCGAAGCATAAACGGGGGGCGCTTTCTTCGCTGAATCAGCTGATGATTACGGTCGGAATCCTCGTTTCTTATATCGTGAACTATATATTTGCCGATGCAGGCGCTTGGCGCTGGATGCTTGGACTTGCGGTTGTGCCGTCAGTCATTCTGCTGATCGGAATCCTATTTATGCCGGAAAGCCCGCGCTGGCTGTTTACGATCGGCAAAGAAGAGAAAGCAAGAGAAATCCTTTCATCATTGCGGGGAACGAAGAATATTGATGATGAGATTGAGCAGATGAAAGAAGCGGAAAAGGAAAACGAAGGCGGCTTGAAAGAATTGTTTGAGCCGTGGGTGAGACCCGCGCTGATTGCCGGCCTCGGACTTGCCTTTTTGCAGCAATTCATCGGGACAAATACAATTATTTATTACGCCCCGAAAACATTTACCAGTGTCGGGTTCGGCAATTCCGCGTCTATATTGGGAACGGTCGGAATCGGCGCCGTCAATGTCATCATGACGCTTGCGGCTATTAAAGTCATTGATAAAATTGGCCGGAAGCCGCTGCTGCTGGCCGGAAATGCGGGCATGGTCATCAGTCTGCTCGTATTGGCCGCGGTCAATCTTTTCTTTGAACATTCAGCAGCCGCATCATGGACAACGGTGATTTGTTTAGGCCTGTTTATCATTGTGTTTGCGGTCAGCTGGGGGCCTGCCGTATGGGTCATGCTTCCTGAATTATTCCCGCTGCATGTCCGGGGTATCGGGACGGGTGTCTCCACTTTGATGCTGCATGCCGGAACATTGATTGTCTCATTAACCTATCCGATGTTAATGGAAGCAGTCGGCATCAGCTATTTATTTCTCATTTATGCCGCGATCGGGATACTGGCATTCCTGTTCGTCCGGTTTAAAGTGACCGAGACGAAGGGGAAAAGCCTTGAAGAAATTGAGCAGGATCTGAAAAGCCGTAACGGAGGCTCGGGATCAGAATCAAATCGGCGGACAGTTCATCCGTAATATTCAGTTTTAGGGGGGCGGTTATTCACCGGCCCCCTCAAAACGGATGCCGAGCGGGCGCCCGGTCACATAAATGACGGGGATATGTCATACGTTGTATAAAGTCACGATAAAGGCGGGGATGCCGGTGAAAACGAGTATTATTATCCTTACATATAATGAACTTGAGCTGACGAAAAAATGTCTGGCCAGCATTGAACGATACACCGACAAAGATAAGATTGAACTGATTATAGTTGACAACGGTTCCTCAGACGGAACGAGAGAATACATATCAAATCTGCCTGACGTCAAAGTCATCCTAAATGAAAAAAACCTCGGGTTCGCCAAGGGGTGCAACCAGGGAATCGAAGCGGCAGGGGGAGAAAATCTGCTGTTTCTGAACAACGATACGATGGTCACGAAAAATTGGCTCACCTCCATGCTGAGGGTGCTGTATCAATCTGAAAAAACCGGTATGGTCGGGCCCGTCAGCAACTATGTCAGCGGCGCGCAAATGATCCATGACGCGTATCAATCGCTTGATGAGCTGGAGTCATTCGCGGAGGCGTATTGCGAACGGGAAAAGCATCATACAAAGCGGGTGCTGCGCCTTGTCGGTTTCTGTCTTCTGGTGAAAAGAAGCGTCATTGAAGACATCGGCCCGTTCGATGAACAATTCGGATACGGTTCTTTTGAAGATGATGACCTATGTCTGCGCGCCCTGCAAAAAGGCTACAGCCTGCACATCGCCCTCGATGCCTTTGTGCATCACCACGGTCACGCGACGTTTACGGCTAATCAGGATATCAATATCAATCAGTTATATTCGGAGAACCGCCAGCGTTTTACGGAAAAATGGGGCACTGATTTTACGTATTTTACTCATCCGAGACCGGAAATTGCGGAGCTCGTTCCCCGGGAGGCGAAACGGATACTTGATGTCGGCTGCGGCGCGGGAGCTACGGGGCTGGAACTTCAAAACAGACAGCCTTGCGAACTGTACGGAATAGAGCTGCACCCGCTGGCGGCGCAAGCGGCAAAAGGGCATTATAAAGCGGTTCTGCAGGAAGATGTCGAAGAAGTGAAGCTGCCTTATCCGGAAGGCTTTTTTGATTGCATCATTTTCGCGGACATCCTTGAGCACTTAAAAGACCCGTGGCGCGTCATTGAAACGTACTCATCCTATTTGTCGCCTGCCGGATCAATCGTTTGCAGCATTCCGAATATTTCCCACGCCGAAGCGCTGTTTCCGCTTCTGCTCGGTGACTGGACATACAGAGACGCCGGCATTCTCGACCGCACCCACTTGCGGTTTTTTACGCCGCAGACGGTGCGCACGCTCTTTCCGGAAGAGACATTTACTGTGAAAAAGCAGTCCTATACGTATGTTCACGTGGATGAGCGGGTGCAGCTGTTTTTACAGGAAATCACACGAATGGCGCAATCGATGCAATTTCCGGTGACACAGCTGCCCGAACAAAGCCGGATTTATCAGATTCTCCTCCGTGTCGAAAAAACAGGCTGAAGGCTACCGTCCCATCGTTCCGAAGTTGGTAATCTGAATGGAAACATCATAGTCAAAGGCCGCTTCGGAGAAGGTCTCATCCCAGTGATGCTTTACTTTCTTCCAATAGTCGGGATATTGAATGCGGACTCTGTCAGAAAAGAATACAGGGTCCGTTTCATATTGATTCTGCAGCTTATCGATGACTTCTTTCACATCGCTTTTCAGTTTTTTTTCGAAAATCTTTTCCAGCCCGTTTAAATAGTGCTGATCGAATGAATCTTCTCCGGCATATTGATCCTCTGACAAAAGTCCTTTTGTTTTTACCGCTACATGAAATGACAGCTTCCCGTTTTTCAGCCTGGGAGTGATGACGGATGTTGATTTTTTGATCTCGAAGGTAATCGGGTGCCCCCCTTTATCCAAAGCGGGCAGCACGCCGCCCCGTATCGTCCCCATCAGCCAATTCAGGCTCTGTATTTCGTATGATGACAGAAAGCCCGCCAATCTGTTTTGTTTTGCGTTTTTGATAATGGCCGCTCCGTCATACACCGTTTTTCCTTTTTGATTGCTGACGGCCTGAATGAGAAAACTGAGTTTATTATGGCAGTAAATCGAAGCTCTCCCGATTCGGAGCGGTTGTAAAATCTTCCCGTTGTAGCCGCCGTTGTTCGTAAGGTCGATCAGCTTTTCCGCGGCCATGGGCTGCTGCTGATTCGGCGTCGGCTCCGTCAGAATATCGGACGCTTTTCCTCTTGCCGCGAAGAGATAGCTGCTCCGCCTTAATTCATCATCGCGGATAAAATGATTCATCATCTGCAGGATATTTTGGTCGGCCAGCAATTTGTCGCTGAATATCAGCACTTTTAAGTGATCGCTGTAAACAGGCGGATCTTTTAAAGCGACTTCACTGACGGCTTCAAGAATGGTATCCCCCCGCGTCGTCACATTGACAAACACGGGCCGGCCGGAAGCCTGGCTGTTTTCGCTTTGGGGCAGCAGGTTTTGATAGGTTAATTTATATCGGCGGTCACTCGTCTCGTCTATCGCCAGCCCCCGGGCGAAAGACAGCTTTTCGACTTCCTTCGCGTCCCAGCATCCTGAAAGCGTCATCAGTATGAAAAGCGCCGCCGCCCATTTGATGAAAAGTGTCATGACGTCTGTTTCCTCCCAGCTATTTTTTTCATCCAGCTGACAAACCAGATGAGAAAAGGAATCATAATGACGGCAAAAAACGCATATCCGAGAATATTCGCGAATGCAAACACACTGTTGATATCATCGGGGTACATTGAAAGGCCGAATGTCATTGCCAATAAGCCTCCCAGCAGCCAGGCATTGTTTTTATTTTTCAGTTTGAAAATGGTGTTTAATCCGAGATGCGCTCCTTTAAAAGAACCGAGCATACAGGTGAACTGCTGGCATGTCCACGTAATTAAAAGAAAGATATCAAACCGCTCTATGAAAATGCCCCGGATTTCCAAGGCATGAATCAGGGATATGGTCGGATACGTCACCGTTTTGGCTTCAGCGACCGACATACAGCCGATGACGACAAGCAGCGTAAAGCTGTAAAAAATGCTCGCGCCAGCGATGCCGAAGACAGCCGCCTTTTTCGCCTGCTTCGGGTTTTTCATAAACGGCACCAGATAAAGAATCACCTCAAGTCCCGAAAAATACAGAAGGGTTTGCGGAAACAGCTCAAAAAAGCTTTTGTAGCCTCCTTCCATGACCGGGCGGACGAAATCCAGCTTAAAAAGTCTCAAACTGAATATGAGCAGCGTAATCAGGATGACGATCGCAATCGGAAACAGATAGGCATAAAGCTTTGAAATGGGATAGACCCCGCCGGTCACATGGTAAATGCCGACCGCCAGAAAGATGAATATGACGACACCCATCGGCGTATTTTTCAGTAAAAAGTAATTGATGACTTCACCGAGAAAACGGGCTTGAAAACAGACAGTGACGACAAAATAACAGCTGATGAATAAATTCAGAAGAGAACCGATGGCGCGGCCCATGATGCTTTGATTCAGCTCATAAATGGTTTCCCCGCTGTTTTTCTGCAAAAACGGCATAAAGAGCAGGACGATGCCGATAAACACGACACTCTGCACAAGAATAATGATCCATCCGCTCGGACTGTCCGCTGTTGCGGCGGAGCGCGGCAGTGTTAACACGCCCGCTCCGATCATTGTTCCGCTTACCATGAGAAGTGTCTGCATAAACGACAGCTTGTCTTCCGGTTTTTTCATGGGGATCACCTTTGCTTGATTTTATCTTTCGTCTCTTTTCTGGTCGGCCGTTTTTTCAAAAGAGGCGTCGGCAGTCTGACGATCGTATCTTTTAAGTCTTGGCCAGGCTGCGCCATGATCGGAATAAGATAGTCCTGACCGAAGCTTTTCAGACGCATCAGATGGCCGACGACAAGCAGATAGCACATGATCAGTCCGTATAAACCTAATATCGCCGACAAAATCATCGAAAAAATACGGATGAGCCTCAGCGGAAAATTGAACGCATAGGAGGGCGCCGTAAAAGAAGCCAACGCCGTAACGGATACGACAATGACCATCATCGCGCTGACAATATTCGCCTGAACGGCGGCCTGTCCGATCACCACGCCCCCGATCAGGCCGATCGTCTGTCCGATCGGCTTCGGCAGCCTGAGTCCGGCTTCTCTGATCATCTCGATCGTAAAAATCATTATGAACGCTTCAACAAAAGGCGGGAACGGGACATTCAATCTGCTTCCGGCAATCGTAACCGCCATTCTCGTCGGCAAGAGCCCCGTGTGAAACGTAACGAGCGATATGTAAAGGCCGGGTAAATAAATCGTGATTAAAATGCATGTATACCGAAGCAGCCTGAGAAAGGTAACCGGAACCCACCGCTGATTATAATCGTCAGGGGAGTGGATAAATTCATCAACGGTAGCCGGCACCAAAAGGGTAAAAGGCGTTCCGTCTACAAGAATGGAAACCCTTCCTTCCAAAAGAGCGCCCATAACCCGGTCGGGCCGTTCGGTCGTCAAGACGGTCGGGAAAATGGAATACGTGTTATCTTCAATAAGCTGCTCGATCGCTCCTGATTCCGGAATGTCGTCAATGGTGATGGACTCCAGTCTTTTCATCACTTCTTTTACAACATCATCAGGGGCAATATCCCGAATGTAGGCAACGGCGATCCGCTTTTTTGTCCGTTCGCCGAGTGTGATCTCTTTGATCTGGAGGTTGGGATCACCGGACTGCTCGCGCAAAAGCGCCGTGTTCGTCCGAAGCTTTTCGACAAAACCTATCCTCGGCCCCCGTTCAAGCACTTCTGAAGCCGGTTCTTCAATATCACGCATTTTAAATGTTTCCGTCTCAAACGAAAGAGCTTCCTCCCATCCCTCCGCCAGCAAAACCGATTTGCCGGAGAAAATGTCTGCCTCCGCGTCCTTAAGTGAAGAAAGCCGGGTATGACGATAGCCGAATGAGATGGATGACGGCGGTGTTTCAGCCGGTTCCTCTTGATGCCGGGCGGCCGCCTGAACGGGCGAAATAATATATTCTGCAAGCAATTGATTGTCGGTCAGTCCGTCTATATAGATAAGACAGGCGTCACATTTGCCGTTTCCGTACGTAAACGAATAAAACATCATGTCATCGCTTTGGCCGAACCGTTTTTTCAGCACTTCAAGGTTTTTGCCGAGCTCCGCATGTATCGTCACAATGTTCCCCCCTTTCCATCAGTTATTTTAATTTGCGACAAACAAGGCATTTTATTCTGGAATAGGAAATGACTGAGCATTCCGCCCCATCCGAATGGTATAATGAGCAGGTCAGCCATTTTATACATATTGTTTTTAACCGCGGCTCCCTCCGTGTTTAAAAAAAGACACAGGGGGAATGGGATATGAGCCGCTTTTTAAGGGGAGGGGAACGAACATGACGCAAGAGCCGATTTTTTTACAGCCTGTATGTAAAGAAAAATTATGGGGCGGCACGTTATTACGCGAACGATTCGGATATGACATACCTTCAGAAACAACCGGCGAATGCTGGGCGATATCAGCCCATCCGCACGGAATGAGCACGGTCAAAAGCGGTCCGTATCAAGGGAAAACCTTGGTGGAACTGTGGGATCAGCATAGAGAATTATTCGGCGGAACGGAAGGGGACCGGTTTCCGCTGCTGACGAAAATACTGGACGTCAAACAACATCTGTCCGTTAAAGTCCATCCTGACGATTATGACGCCGAGGAGCATGGACTGGGCGAAACGGGGAAGTCTGAGTGCTGGTACATTATCGACTGTAAAGAAAATGCGGAAATCATATACGGTCACACGGCCCGTTCGAAAGCGGAACTTGTCACCATGATTAACAGCGGTGACTGGGAAGGCCTGCTGCGCCGTGTGAAAATCAAACCCGGCGATTTTTATTATGTGCCGAGCGGTACCATCCATGCCATTTGTGCGGGGGCGCTCGTGCTTGAAACACAGCAGAATTCAGAGGCCGCCTACCGGATATATGATTACGGGCGTACAGATCAAAACGGCCAGGCGCGTGAGCTGCATATCCGCGATGCCGTCAACGCCGCCACCGTTCCTCATGTGGACGGATTTTTAGATGAATCAACTGAAACGAGAAAAGGCGTCACCATCAAAACCTTTGTGCAGGGAGAATATTTTTCTGTATACAAATGGGATATCAGCGGGACGGCGGAAATGACCCAGGACGCTCCGTTTATGCTGTGCAGCGTCACAGAAGGAAGCGGCTCCATCCTCTGTGAAGGCAAGTCCGCCAAGCTTGAAAAAGGCGCGCATTTCATACTGCCGGATCAGATGCCTGACTTTACGATAAACGGAGATTGCACGATCATCGTTTCTCATATATAAAACCAAACTTAATCCCAGCTCTGGGATTAAGTTTTTTTATATATATTTCACTTTAAAAATTGAAGCACTTTCCGATAAAAGTAGTAGTGTGATAGATAAATATAGAGAAGGAGGAGAGGTAATGAAAAAAAGTTTGGCTGCCGCAATGTTATTGTCAGCGGTTACTCTTGAATTTTTCACGATAACAGACTCAGTAAAGGCAGCTTATATTGACAATTCCATTTATCAGTTAGAAACAACACAAAAGTTTGCTTCTGAAAGTGAGGCTTCTCAGGCAGTTGCAAAATTGAAAAAAGATACCGGATGGAAAGCAGACTATCAAAAGAGCGGAACGTCTAAGAACTATCAAATATCTGCTTCAGGTCTGACAAGCGAAACGAATGCTAAAAGCGTACTAAGCGATTTTACGAAGCAGACAGGCATTAAAGGAACATCAAGTCCGACGGGCAGTAAGCAGCCCTATTATACTGCAGTTTCCGGCACTATTTCAGGTGAACAGCAGGCTAATAACTTGCTTGATAAAATGAAAAAGGAAACAGGATTAACCGGTACTGTTAAACCGAATGGTGTGAAGCAGCCTTATATAAGCATTGTTACATCTGAGCTGACAAGTGAGGCCAGTGTAAAGGCAGCTATTCAAGAGTTAAAGAAGCAGACTGGAGTCAATGCTAATTATCAAAAACTTGAACAGGAACCGGAGATCATTCAAATTCAATCCGGAAAAATTCAAGGAGAGAAAACAGCATCCCAAGTGAAAAGCAGTTTTCAAAAAGATTCTGGGCTGAATGCCACGTTAAACATGACTGATAAAGGCCAGTCTTACTACATTGTTACAACGAATTCTTTGATTAATAAAGCAGATGAGGCGAAAAGTCTTATCAAACAGCTTGAACAAAGCACAGGCGTCAAAAGCAGTTACAAAACCATCAATAATAAAAAAACTATCACATCGTATAATATAGAAACGGGTTATTTTAATGGACTGAGTATGGTTAAGAATGCCATCAGCCAAATAAAAAATAACACTGGAATTAAAGGGACCTACCAAAAGGTTGGGGCTACAAATAATTATTTTGTGAAAATGAAAGATGTCAGCCCGGAAAAACTAAAAAGTCTTCAAGCCTTTTTTAAGAAGAAAAGATGGCATATGACTTATACAGCTGTAAAAAAAACGTCAACACAAACAACTTATCAAGTGATAACAAATGCTGTAACAAACGCACAGGCAGATAAAGCAGTAAATTTTCTTAGCAGAAAAAAATTAAAATCATCAAAATCAAATTCAGGAAAAACAGCTGCTAATCAATATCAGCTGTTATCACAACAGACTGCTGACAAAACAAAAGTAACAAAAGGTTTAAACTCTTTAAAGAAAATCGGTATTAATGCAACTGCCAAATCTATAAAACAACCAAAAGGAATAACTTATAAAATTAAGACAGAAGCCTTGCTGGACACAGCTAAGATTAATCAAGTCAAATCTTTCTTCAAGACAAAAAAATTAACGGCAGTAAGTGAAAAAACCGGTAAATCCGCTTATACGCAATATCAAGTCACTGTTAGTGACTTATTAAATCAAAAAGATATAGATCGTGTGTTAACTTTTTTTAAAACAAATAATGCGAAAGGCAACGCCAAACAAAATGGCAAAAGCACATACACGCAATATAAATTAGTTACAGATCAAATCAGCACATCGTCGGCTTTAAACAAAGGACTGAGTTTCTTTAAGGCAAAGAACTTATCAGCAAGCTACACTACTAAAAACAATCCAATATACAGTATAGTGATTACTGAACAATTTACAGGAAAAAGCAATGCTGATAAGGCTGCAAGCAAAGTGAAGCAGCTTTATGGGTGGGCAGTTTCAAGTGTTGAGGTGAAAAGCGGTTCTCAAATAATGGAAACAAATTATAATATTACGATGAGTGAAATGGTCGCGAAGCAGTTAAAAGCGAACCCGCAGACGGATTCAAGTGCCTACGTATCTCTATCTTATATTAATAGTGCAAATTCTACCGTAACCGCAGATTTTCTTAATGTCAGGTCCACTCCAGAGGTAAAGAGCAATAATATTATAGGAACAGTGACAAAAGGTTATAAGGTTAATATCATTAGTGTAGAGAATAACTGGGCCAAAATTAAAATGGGTTGGCGGAAAGCAAGCGAGGAAGAAGTTTCCTACTATGTAAACCCCGCAAACTTTTCTGTGTCAGATAAAAGTTATTTTCAGTTTTTGAAGTTATCGAAATATGCAGGACTGACAGCATCAGAAGTCAATACGAAGATTTTAAAAGGGAAAGGAATTCTTGAAGGAAAAGGTGAAGCTTTTATTAAGGCAGCTGAATCTAACAGTATTAATGAGCTCTACCTGATTTCTCACGCTTTATTAGAGACCGGAAACGGTACCTCAGAGCTGGCAAACGGTGTGACCTATAATGGGAAAAAGGTATATAACATGTATGGCATAGGTGCATATGACGGAGACGCTGTGAACAAGGGTGCCCAATATGCATATAACCAAGGATGGTTCAGTCCTGAAGCAGCGATTACTGGAGGGGCCAAATTTATCGGACAGAGTTATATACACAATGCCGTATACAACCAAGATACCTTGTATAAAATGAGATGGGAGCCTTCTGTAAGCCACCAATATGCATCTGATATTGGTTGGGCGTATAAGCAGGTAAACAGAATGTACAGTCTCTATAGTCTGTTAGATAACTATCAGCTTTACTATGATATTCCTGTCTATAAATAAACGTGTTAAAGAGCTCGGAGTCATACTTCCGAGCTTTTTTCAATATTAAATTGGACAGATGTCTTTTTGTTTGTACGATTATTTTTAAGCACTATGGAGGCAATATAAATATATAAAACACCCGTTCAATTGTGTGAACAGGTGTTTTTGTATGTTATTTGTTCTTCTGCAAATTGGAGCAGTTTGCTGCTCGAATTCCCATCTGAATACATATTCCATTTGTCCGCGAACCGCTTCATTTCTTCTGCATGAAATGGCTTTTTCGTCATTTCCTCCAGAAGGGCTTCGCTGTCATGACAAGCCTTTCCGGGGATGACGGAAGTATAATTGTCGATTAAACCGCGCTTTTGATCATATTCTTCCAGATCATACGTGAAAAAGAAAATCGGTTTATTTAAGAGCGCGAATTCAAAAGGCACGGAAGAGTAATCCGTAATTAAAATATCAGCGGCTTTCAAGAGATCATGAAGACGCATGTCAGACACGTTCTTGATCAATTCGCTTTCAAACGAAGCCGAAATCTGATGCAAAACGGCAGGATGAAGCTTTACAAGCAGCATATACTCTCCGTTTAACGCGTTTGTGAGCTGTTCTCCGGTGAATGGCAGCCGAAAGGATTGCATATCATAATCCCTGAATGTCGGTGCGTACAGGATGATTTTTTTCGGCCATTTGTGCTTCAGTTCGGGCTTGTGTTCTTCATAATAGACGTCAGTCAGGGGGACACCCGTTTTTAACAGCTGGCCGTCCCGTATGCCGAACGACTTTTTAAAAACGTCAGCCATCGCGTCTGAACCGACGGTGACAAAGTCAAACGAGCGGTACACTTTTTTAAACCGGCTGATATCTGATGCCGGACGGTTTTGATTCGTCACATCCTCAAGGCCGAACTTTTTCAAAGAGCCGTTCGCATGCCACACCTGAATGCATGTCGTTTGCGGCCGGCGGTTTAAGACGCTTGTCATGAGGAAATAGTTATCCGTTATCACCGCTTTGCTCTTAAAAAGGATCAAAACCGCCTTCAAAAGATGCAGCGGATGTTTTTCGTTCAGATAAAAAGAGCCGATACCTTCCAGCTCTTTTTTCAGACTGACGGCATGTCTCGTATACAAAACCGTCATTTCATAAGAAAGCGATTCAGCGTGCGCTTTGTAAGAACGGATGAGAGCCTGCGCATTCTCTTCAAAAGATACCAGCAGGGTCAGGTGGTTCTTGGGCTTTACAGGCTTGAACAAAACGCCGAGAACAGACAGATATATAGAATAAAAAGCGGCGAATAAAGATCGCAAGTTCATAGATTACCAATCTCTTTTGCTGTTTTATTTGTTTAAAGCTGTTTCGTTTGATCTTCTGCCTGCTTGGAATACAGGCTTTTATTTGATTTATTATTTCTCAAAACGGTAAAAGCATACTTCGGAATGTTCAGCATCCTTTTCCATCTCCACGGATTCGTCACCAGTCTGTACAGCCATTCCAGATTCGTTTTGATCATCCATTCAGGGGCGCGTTTCACCGTTCCGCTGAACACATCAAAGCTTCCGCCCAAACCGATCGATACAGCCTGAGGGAAAAGATGTTTGTATTCATAAATAAATTGTTCCTGATGGGGATATCCTAAGGCGACAAACACGAGATCGGGTTTCGCCCGGGAAATCTGTTTGGCGACGAAGCGTTTATCCGCTTCATAACCGTTGCTGGCTCCGACAACCTCAATATTCGGATACTCTTTGCTGATCCGGTTCAAAACGGCGTCAAGCACGTCTTGCTTAGCTCCGTATAAAAATATTTTTTTAGACTGCCGGTTTGCGAGGCCGAGCAGCGCAAGAAACACATCGAATCCCGCAATTCTTGATTTCAGCGGGTGCTGCGTCAAACGTGACATTAACACGACGCCGATACCATCCGGCAGGACGAAATCCGCGGAAGAAATGACTTGATGATAACCTTTGTCTTTCGCCGCAGCGTATCCGATCTCAGGATTGACCGTCGCAATGACGGCTCCTTGCTTCTGTGCGATATAATAAGTGTCTAAATATGAAATAAACTCCTGTAAATTTCCATTAACATAAGAAAGGTTGTGCACCATTTCAGTCTGCATCTGCCGTCCTCCTTTTTGTACGGGATTTTCTTTCACTTTTTCGTGAATTAGGCTAAGCTTTATTTTAACATAATACCTTCAGATAAACTTAACAATAGTTTTACAAAAATATAAATAAGATAACAATTTCTTTAATCATACGCGCAAAAACCCTGCTAAACTCCTATTGTAATAACATTTGTTAATAAGTGGAATGTAACTTCGTTTTACATTGGCTTAACCTTTTCAGGGCTATGTGATATAATGAGGTTCCATGAGTACGAAATTGGCACTTTAGTGATTAAGGATACAGCTGCGCAGCATTTCAGAGCAGTTGCTTGTTATACGTATGATGATAGAAAGGAGCTTTTGTTTCATGAAGAAGGTCATTACTTACGGAACGTTTGATTTACTGCATTGGGGTCATATTAAACTGCTTGAGCGCGCAAAGCAGCTTGGAGATTACCTTGTTGTTGCCATCTCAACAGACGAGTTTAACCTGCAAAAACAAAAAAAGGCCTACCACAGCTATGAACACAGAAAGCTGATTCTGGAAACGATCCGTTATGTCGACGAAGTCATTCCGGAAAACAGCTGGGATCAAAAAGTACGTGACGTAGCGGATCACAACATCGACGTGTTCGTAATGGGAGACGATTGGGAAGGCAAATTCGATTTCCTTAAAGATCAATGCGAAGTCATCTACCTCCCTAGAACCGAAGGCATTTCCACCACACAGATTAAAAAAGAAATTGCCGGGGTGTAATACGGAATTATTGAATGTATGAACTGTTCAAAGTACTTCTTATTTGCTGATAAGGAGTACTTTTTGATGCTTAAATAGGTTTGTTATAATAATCTGAGGGAATAGTATTATTTTGCAGTGTTTTACTAAATTCCATATGGTGAAAGGGAGAAAAAATTTGTCCAATCAGCCTATTAACGATAATAATGAGCTTCCCGATATGATGTATTATTTTATCTCAGGAGGCCTCCCGGATGATTACGGAGGTCTGACCAAATCACTATTATTGCGTTCTAAACTATTCGGAGAAGAGAGTCAAAAGAATACCGCCTTTCTTACTTTTAAATTTGATTTGGAATTTCGGAGAAAAAAAAACGAACTCTTTGAAAGAAAGAAAACGGACCCTCAATATACACAAGTTATCAACATGTACGATGACTTTTTAAGTAAAAGAACAAAAGGCAAGCGGATTTATTCGGAGAAAATTGAGCTGAATCAAATAAAAAAACATGTCAGTAAGGGGAAAGTAAGCAAAACTATCTCAAAAATGTTCGGAAAATCATCAAACGATTATAATCTTTCCTATTATTCAGGCAGTGATGACGTGCGTTACGTAGATTACCTGAATGATGAAAAACAAGTAATCAAAAGGGAAGAATACAATAAAGAAGGAAAACCCGTCATTGTCTCTCATTTTGATACAAAGACGAATCAAATCTTCCTTCAGGAGTTTATCAACAACGAAAATGTCGTTTATCTGGAAAAGCACTTCATGTGGGATGACCAAAGTGAAGCAGTCAAATTCACACATTTTACTTGGTACTCAGAAGAAGACCCTTTAACATTTAAGGATGAATTTGAGTTGCGCAGGCATTGGATTGATATTCTCCAAAAAGAAAACGATCGGCCTAAACTATTTCTGGTCGACAGCAGACTACAGGATAAACATGTCTTCAGAGTGAAAAAAGCGCCGTCATCTTATTATGCCGCGATTATTCACAATAAACATTATGGTGATAATAAGTTCCAGATCAAAGGACGCTATAAAGAACTTTTCGGTCAAATAAATAACCTTGATGCCGTATTTTTTATCACTGAGGAGCAGATTGCAGATTTCAGTTTGATTTCAGGGGAAAAAGAGACATTCTTTTTTACGCCGCATACGATTAATAAACCGCTTGATGAAGAGGTTTTGAAAGTTCCGAGCGAACGAAATAAAGCGGTTATTATCTCTCGGATTGTACCAATGAAAAACCTGACGCATGCCGTTAAAGCGTTCAAACTTGTTGTAAATGAAATCCCGGATGCGAAACTGGAAATATTCGGTTCTGGAGGAGAAACAGAGAAAATCAAAAAGGAAATAAAAGCTCAAAACCTCAAGAATAATGTATTGCTGAAAGGCTACACGAACAACCCTGATTACGAGTTTCAAAAAGCGTGGCTGACAATTTCAACTTCTCACTTTGAAGGTTTCGGTCTGTCCAATATGGAAGCATTGAGCAATGGATGCCCGGTCGTAACTTACGATTACGATTACGGTGCCAGAAGCTTGGTAGAAGATGGAGTAAACGGCTATGTAATTGAACAATATAATATAGAAAAGCTGGCTGAGGCCATTATCTCTTTAATGAGAGATGACAGCACTCACAAACAATTTTCACGTCTAGCCTTTAAAATGGCGGAGAAATACTCTAAACCAAACTATATTAAAAATTGGTCATATGCTCTTTTCAAAATGGTTGAAGTGAGAAAAGAAAAGGAACGGCTTGCTGAAAAAGTCGGTTCTAAAGAACACCCGATCACATCTTTTGAAAAAAATGCCAACGGATTAGCGATCAGCGTTTCAGTGTCTGACCAGAATGATGCATTTGAAAAAGTCCGAATGGTTGGGATTGATCGGAAAAACAAATCTGAAATCATATCCGTATCCGCTGATCAACCGGCTCAGCCATTTTATATAGATTTTGAAAAGGACATCCAAAAAGAAAAAATTGACGCAAATCATACTTCGGTTCTTGACTTTTACATTCAATATATAACAGCTGACCATATCCGTATTCTAAGAAGGGTATCCAGCCGTGAAGTCAATTTCGGCGAAAAAGATCGGTTTATGAATAACGGATATACTTTCGAACCTTATACGACTGTGAAAGGGAATTTCTCTATTAAATTAAACAAAAAGGATCACATCGATTAAGTGAAATCGGTTAAGTGAAGAGCTTTAATTCAGAGGAGCAGAAAATAAGTATGGATGAAAATACCGTGAGCAAATGTATTTTGAAAAGCTTAAAAAATAATGTGGGAGACCTGGCACTCTCTATTTCACTTGAAAGCGAAGAACCGTTAGCTGAGGAAGTGAAATGTTATTTAAAATTAAAAGAACGGCGTTCCGGAGCCGAGGATGTTGTTATTTTAGAGAAAGAGAGCCCGGCTCAATACAGTGCATCAATTAATATTCACTCGTTTCCTGAACCTTTAGAAATGGGACAGACTTATGATTTTTATGTGGTACTGGGGGAACCGGCAGCGGAAGAAGAACAGCCGAAGCAGGTGCGTTTAACCGTGGAAGCTGAAGCGATTGAGCGTGCCTACCACCTTGATCATACGACTGAGCTGTTAATTTTACCTTATACAACTGATAAGGGCAATTTCTCTTTAAAGGTAAAAAGAGAAGCAAAAATTGTGAAGTTTGATGAGATTCAGCTGAAGGCAGAAGAGATTATAATTTCAGGGTATGCAGGATATCTAAGTTCGGAGAATCAGCTTTCAGTTAAAAACCTGCAATTTGTCATTAAAAAAGGGGGAGAAGATCCCGTAGAGAAACATTTCCCTATTAAAATGACGAAAAAAACGGAGAATATTGAACAGCTTCGGGAAGATGCATTCACCCCTGAAATTTTTGATTTCCAAATAAAAATTCCATTAAAAGATATTCCTTATTCTCTGGAAAAACGATTTGTCTACCGTATGTTTATGGAGTTTCATTGTGAAAACGACGAAGCTGAACCTATTGTTCTCAGCAGCACTCCGCTTGTGCTCGGAGACAGAAAAAATAAACTGAAAGGCCTCATAAGCGTTGTGAATAAAGACAGCGGACCGGTCAGGTATGAGGTATATAAAAAGAAGAAAAAGCAGACTGTTTGTATCCGTGTGAACGACTACAGCCTGAAAACAAGGATGAGATACTTCATAAAAGGGAAGAAAAAACGTTTCATTTCCAAAATGAAAAAACTGAAAAAACGCAGAAATTCCCTCATTACGAAAGGTTATAAAGTTGTTTTCAGAATGGCGAGCAAAATGCCTGTTAAAAGCAAGACCATTATTTTTGAAAGCTTTAACGGCAAACAATACAGCTGTAATCCGAGAGCCATTTATGAATACATGCAAATCAATCATCCGGAATATAAAATGTATTGGAGCGTAAATAAACAGTATGCAGCGCCTTTTAAAGAGAAGGGCATTCAATACATTAACAGGCTTTCTATCAAGTGGCTGTTTGCTATGGCGCGGGCAGAATATTGGGTCGTCAACAGCCGTCTGCCTTTATGGATTCCAAAGCCGGAACATACAACCTATCTTCAAACATGGCACGGCACGCCTTTAAAAAGACTTGCAATGGATATGGAAGAAGTTCATATGCCGGGTACTAATACGAAAAAATATAAAAGGAATTTTATTAAAGAGGCATCCAATTGGGATTATTTAATTTCCCCTAATGCCTACTCGTCTGAGATATTTGCGCGCGCCTTCCAATTCGATAAAACTATGATTGAATCAGGCTATCCGAGAAATGATTTTCTTCATAATGACAATAATAATGAGACAATCACAGCGATAAAAAGAAGGTTAAACCTGCCTGAGGATAAGAAAATTATTCTTTATGCGCCGACATGGAGAGATGACCAGTTTTATGCTAAAGGGCGTTATAAATTTGACCTTGATTTAGACCTGCATAAATTAAGGGAAGAGCTCGGGGATGAATATCTCGTTATTCTGAGAATGCATTATCTTGTGGCCGAAAATTTTGACCTCGGTCCGTTTGAAGGGTTTGCTTACGACTTTTCTGCACACGAAGATATTCGGGAATTGTATATGATTTCAGATCTGTTAATTACCGATTACTCTTCTGTATTTTTCGATTTTGCAAATCTAAAACGCCCGATGCTGTTTTTTGTTCCCGATATTGAAACATACCGGGATAAACTCAGAGGGTTTTATTTCGATTTTGAGAAAGATGCTCCTGGTCCGTTAGTGAAAACGACAGAGGAAACGATCGAGGCAATCAAACATATTTCATCACCGGATTATCAGCACCCGGTTTCATTCAAACCTTTTTATGACAAATTCTGTTATCTTGAGTCAGGACATTCTTCTGAGAAAGTCGTGAAAATTGTGTTTGAATCTGAATAATAGAAAAACCCCTTTGTATCAAGGGGTTTTTCTATTATGATTTACAAACCTTTTAGCAGCATTTGCATGCGGCTTGAAAGTGAAAAAAAATTTGATTTCTGGTACAATTATCAGCGATGCTTTATAAAATCAAATCAACCTAAGGAAGATTAAAATGAATGCTGTAGTGAAAATACTAAAAGAGCAAGTAACATCATTTCCTTTAATCATGCGATTAGCGGCCTATGAAACAAAGTCTAAATATCAAATGAATTATTTAGGCGTTTTATGGCAGTTTTTAAATCCTCTTATTCAAATGCTCGCCTATTGGTTTGTTTTTGGATTGGGGATCAGAAAAGGGGGGCCGATGGCTACAGGTGCCGGAGAAGTGCCTTTTATTCTGTGGATGCTTGCAGGTCTGATACCGTGGTTTTTTATAAGCCCGACAATACTGGACGGATCAAATAGTGTATTTAAAAGAATTAAAATGGTTGCTAAAATGAATTTCCCAATCAGTTCTTTGCCGTCTGTCGCCATCGCTTCTAATTTGTTCAGTTATGCAATTATGATGGTGATCTATATCATTGCATTGCTCGCCAGCGGAATCTATCCGAGCCTTCATTGGCTTCAATATATTTATTATTTTGTTTGTCTGATGGCTTTCTTATTTTCGTTCAGCTTGTTTAATTCGACAATCAGCGTGCTGATCCGAGACTATCAGTTTCTTCTGCAGGCAGTGACAAGACTTTTGTTTTTCCTCCTGCCGGTTTTTTGGGATATTAACTCAAAGCTGGGGGCAGCTCACCCGGAATTGGTTCCTGTCTTGAAGCTGAATCCGCTTTTTTATATAATTGACGGTTTCAGGAACAGCTTATTAGATGGTCAGTGGTTCTTTCAAGATGTGAAATATACAATGTATTTCTGGCTGTTCACCTTATTTTTGTTAACAGTCGGTTCTGTTTTACACATGAAATTCAGAGATAAGTTTATTGACTTTCTTTAATACGTAAGGAGATTGTACGATGAAACTAAAGGTTTCGTTTCGAAATGTTTCAAAGCAGTATCATCTTTATGAAAAACAGTCGGACAAAATAAAAGGTTTGTTTTTCCCTGCTAAAGATAACGGTTTTTTCGCTGTGCGAAATGTCTCCTTTGATGTATATGAAGGGGAGACAATCGGCTTTGTGGGAATTAACGGATCGGGTAAATCGACGATGTCCAATCTGCTTGCAAAAGTGATACCGCCGACAAGCGGTGAAATTGAAATGAACGGCCAGCCGTCGCTGATTGCGATTGCAGCCGGTTTAAATAATGCTTTGACGGGCCGGGATAACATAAGACTCAAATGTTTAATGATGGGGCTGACAAATAAAGAAATCGATGAGATGTATGAAAGCATAGTTGAGTTTGCTGAGATCGGTGATTTTATTAATCAGCCGGTGAAAAACTATTCAAGCGGTATGAAGTCCCGCCTTGGTTTTGCTATTTCCGTGCATATAGATCCGGATATTTTAATCATTGATGAAGCCCTCTCCGTAGGAGACCAGACATTTTATCAGAAGTGTGTTGACCGGATCCAGGAATTTAAAGAACGAGGAAAAACCATTTTCTTTGTGAGTCATTCCATCGGTCAGATTGAAAAAATGTGTGACCGTGTGGCTTGGATGCACTATGGTGAATTAAGAATGTTCGACGACACTGAAACCGTCGTCAAAGAGTACAAAGCATTTATCGATTGGTTTAATAAACTCTCCAAAAAAGACAAAGAGAAATATAAGAAAGATCAGGTTGCTGAACGTAAAAAAGAATCGCCTGAGCAGCAGGCAATTGTGAAGGAACAAAAGAAAAATAGTAAATCCGGATCAGCAGTCAATGCTATTCAAATTGCTATTTTATCAATACTGCTTGTGTTTATGGCAGGAACCATGTTTTTCAGCGCCCCGCTTCGTACGATCGCTTCCTTCGGTAAGATCGGATATCAAGATGATGTTAACAAGGGGAAAGACCAGATATTGGTGAACAAAAAAGGTTTCGTATTAAAAGACCAGACGCAGGCCTATAAAGATACAGAGCTGAAAAAAAAGGCGGACTTCCTTATTCCGTTCGGTGCTCAGGTGAAAGTGGTATCTGAAGACAGGCAATCAGCAAAGATTGAGGTCAATAATAAAACGTACTATATCCCGGAAAATGCAGCGGTCTATAACGAAAAAAGTTCAAATGTGAAAGCATCCGCTTTTTCTCCGTATGTAAAGCAGGGTGATACTGATCAACTTGTGTCACATCTCGGTGAGCGCGTTAATGATATTCAGCAAGAAATGAAAGAGCTGCAGAAAGAAGTAGTGAACGGCCGGGAGACGCTATATCTTAAAAATGGCGAGGTCAGTTATGCAGTGAATAATGGCAAGGCCGAGCAGCTTGTTTTCAGAGGAATATCAGCTATTACTCCGGCAGATCTATCCCTGAATAATAAAGATGTTATAAAGGGCAGCAGTAATCGGCAATATATTGCGGCAAATGATAAATACGCTTTTATTATCAATAACGATAATCAAACTTTAACCTGCATTATAAAATAAAAAGCTGTTGGAATAAATCCAACAGCTTTTTTTCTTATAATTCATCTTTTCTTAACAGGTCTTCCATGAAAGGGATAAGGTGATCACGCAGTTCACGATCCTGCATCGCAAATTCTAATGTAGTGGTAATAAAACCCAGTTTTTCACCAACATCATATCTTTTGCCCTCAAAATCGTAAGCAAAAACCCGCTGGATTTCATTCAGCTTTTGAATAGCGTCTGTAAGCTGAATTTCTCCTCCGGCACCAATTTGCTGTTCTTCAAGGTACATGAAGATTTCAGGAGTGAAGACATAACGTCCCAGTATTGCCAGATTGGACGGAGCAGTCCCTTGAGCCGGCTTCTCAACAAAGTTCTTCACCTGATATCTGCGGCCTTCACTTGTCAGCGGATCAATAATTCCGTAACGATGGGTTTCTTCTTCAGGCACTTGCTGAACCCCTATAATAGAAGAAAGTGTTTTTTCATATTCATCCATCAGCTGGCGAAGCCCTGGTTTTTCAGCTTGAACGATATCATCTCCGAGAAGGACGGCGAATGGCTCGTCACCGATAAAATTACGTGCGCACCAAACGGCATGTCCAAGACCTTTTGGCTCCTTTTGCCGGATATAATGAATGTCAGCAAGATTAGAGGCTTTTCGGACTTTTTCTAAGAGTTCGACTTTCCCTTTTTCTTCTAGGTTTCTTTCCAGCTCTGGTGAGTAATCAAAATGGTCTTCAATGGCTCTCTTGCTTTTTCCCGTAACAATAATAATGTCTTCAATACCCGCTTCAACCGCTTCTTCAATTATGTATTGAATCGTTGGTTTGTCTACAATCGGAAGCATCTCTTTCGGCATGGCTTTTGTTGCCGGCAGAAAGCGTGTCCCTAAACCTGCAGCGGGAATTATGGCTTTGCGTACTTTTTTCACTTTAAAGCACCTTCCTTAGCATCACTTAAATATAAGTTATGATATCTATACAGACTCAGGCTTGCTGATATTTTCTGTATACCCGATATTTCATTTTTAACACTTTTAATGATATAAGATAAACCATTATTAAACAAGTTTTATCCGTAAAGCCTTAATGATATATCCTTTTTCATTTAGGGGAAAAATAATACAAGATATTTAACCGGCGGATCATATCGTGTAAAATGGGTTGATAATGAAAAATGATCACAAACTTGATACAGGAGAAAGAGATATGAAAAAACTTAAAGTCATGACGGTATTCGGTACAAGGCCTGAAGCGATAAAAATGGCGCCCCTTGTGCTCGAATTAAAAAAACGCCCTGAAATAGAATCATATGTCACTGTGACTGCCCAGCATAGACAAATGCTGGATCAAGTTCTTCACGCATTTCAAATTAAGCCTGACTTTGATTTGAATATTATGAAAGAACGGCAGACGCTGGCTGAAATTACTTCAAACGCCCTGGTAAAACTGGACGGCCTGTTTAAGGAAATCAAACCTGATATTGTTCTTGTTCATGGTGACACGACAACAACCTTTGCCGGAAGCCTTGCAGCTTTCTATCACCAGATTGCAGTCGGACACGTGGAGGCCGGATTGCGGACGGGCAACAAATATTCACCTTTTCCGGAAGAATTGAACCGCCAAATGACCGGAGCGATTGCTGATATCCACTTTGCTCCGACTCAGCGAGCGAAGCAAAATTTATTGAATGAGAATAAAAAAGAAAGCTCCATTTTTGTTACCGGAAATACAGCGATTGATGCTTTGCATACAACGGTTCACTCTGAATATTCCCATAACATTATTGAGAAAATCGGCAATGACAGAATGATTTTACTGACGGCGCATCGCCGGGAAAATTTAGGTCAGCCGATGGAACATATGTTTAAAGCCATCCGCCGGATCGCAGATGAATTCAGTGATGTGCAAGTCGTTTATCCGGTACACCTGAATCCTGCTGTACGTGAAGCTGCTGATAAGCACTTTGGTGATTCGGAGCGCGTCCATTTAATTGAACCTCTTGAAGTGATTGATTTCCACAATTTTGCGTCAAGGTCGTATTTTATTTTAACTGATTCAGGAGGCGTTCAGGAGGAAGCTCCTTCCTTAGGAAAGCCGGTTCTCGTATTGCGCGATACGACTGAACGGCCCGAAGGAATGGAGGCGGGCACTCTGAAATTAGCCGGTACTGATGAAGAAACGATTTATCAGATGGCAAAACAGCTGCTGACAGACAAGCAGGAATATGAAAAAATGTCGCGGGCATCTAATCCCTATGGAGATGGCATGGCGTCAAGAAGGATTGCTGAGGGACTGCTCTATCAATTCGGACTGCGTTCAGAGCATCCTGATTCTTTTGAAGTGTAACAAAAAAGCAGCTCCGCATAAAGTATGCGAAGCTGCTTTTTCTGCATTAGTTTAAAGGTTGAGGCTGCTTCTCAATTCTTTAGTAATGGAAGCAAGACCGTTTTCATCTGCTTTATAATAGTAAATTCCGTTGATTTTGGTGCCGTCACCCTTCAGCTCATGCTGAATCACTTTCTTGCGGGCATCTTTATAGCCGGATTGAATATCCCACATATCATCAAAGGTTAAATTCGTTTTTACATTGTTCTCTACTACTTTAAACATATCTCCGAATTTCGTGACAGAAGAGATACTTGCCCCTTTATTGATAATACCCTCTATAATCTGCCGCTGTCTGTCTTGGCGCCCGAAATCCCCTTTAGGATCTTCTTTTCTCATTCGTGAGTAAGCGAGGGCTTCATCACCGTTTAATGAAATATTGCCTTTGCTGAAGGAATAACCGTCATAGTTGAAAGCGAATGTACTGTTGACAGTGATGCCTCCTAAAGTGTCAACGACATCTTTAAAGCTTTCCATGTTTACTTTAATGAAATAATCTACAGGCAGGTTCAAGAAATTCTCCACAGTATCTACTGCCATTTGCGTACCGCCAAATGCATATGAATGATTGATTTTATCCATCGTGCCCTTGCCTATAATTTTTGTATAAGTGTCACGCGGAATACTGACCATTTCCGTTGTTTTTGTCTTTGGATTGACTGTAAGGTAAATGAGCGAGTCGGCTCTTCCTTTATCATTTTTACGTTCGTCCACTCCCATGATCAAGACAGAGAACGGTTCGTGTTTATTTATTTTCACCTCAGTTCTGCGTTTATTCGATTTGTTAATGTCTTCGTGAATACTGGCGACGGTTGATGCCGCTTTATGCCATAGATAGTATGTAAAGCCGCCGGAAACTAAAATAAAAATGCCGATGATTGTCAGAAAGACCAGTAACAAAGTCTTTTTTCTTCGTTTACTTCTCATCTCAATACACCCCATCTGTTTTAAATTGGAAATCGAACTCCCAGTAAATGCAATATTTTATAATAGAATACAATAAATCCTAATATAGTCGAATGTTATCGAAAAAAGTTTCAATGTTTCTTAATTTTTCTTTAAAATAGATAATATATTGTCGATAATCCATAATGAGGTGAAAAAAATGAAAAAAATTTTTGGATGTTTGTTCTTTATACTGCTTCTCGCCGGGTGCGGAGTTAATAATGAAAAATCTCAGGGTGAGGATGCGGGTGAAAAGCTGGTAACGAAAGAGGGCACTTATGTAGGACTGGCGGATACTCATACAATAGAAGTCACTGTGGATCATGAACCGGTAAGTTTTGATATCACTGAAGAATCAGCCGACGATGTTAAGAATTTGGATAATGGCGACAAAGTGACAGTAAAATATCAAAAAAATAGCAAGGGACAGCTTATGCTGAAGGATATCGAACCGGCAAATTAATGAACAGGGGGATGCTGTAATCTTGAAAACTTGCAAACATTTAATAGGACTGACTCTAGCTGTTGTTATATTGCTTATACCGGCGGTTTCCTTTGCGGCAGATTCAAATATATCTGTTAAGCTGACAAATTACATAGGAAATCAATCAAGCATTTCTTTATCTCCAACCGGTTTTTATCAGGTTACCGGTGATCATGTGTCTGTAACCAACCGCTTTTCGGGGGCATCCCGATATGAGACGGCGGCTCTTGCATCTGACTCCCAATGGACGAATCCTAAAACCGTTATTCTCGTCAATCGTGATGTTTTTATCGATGCATTACCAGTAATTCCTCTGGCAAAAAAATTGGATGCGCCGGTGTTATTTACACAGCCGGACGCTTTGACAAAAACAACAGAAAAACAGATTGCTAAGTTCAATCCCGATAATATTCTGGTCATCGGCGGGGCTAAAAGTATTTCAAAGGACGTTGAAAATAAGCTTAAGTCTTATGGAGCTGTGAAAAGAATCAGCGGGAAAAACCGTTATGTTCTGTCTGAAAACATTGCAAAACAAATGGGAAATTACGATAAAGCAATTGTTGTAACAGGTAATGTTTTTCAAGACGCTTTAGCCATTGCTCCGTATGCCGCTGCAAACGGCTATCCCATTTTACTGACTGAAAAGGATAAATTGCCGGATTATGATCTTCCGAAGCAAGTCATAATTATCGGGAGTTCGTTCAGCGTGAGTGATGCTGTAGAAAATCAAATTAAAAAAACTTCAAATGTGCAGCGAATACCCGGATCAACACGGTATGAATTGACTGCTAATATCATTAATCAGCTAAAGTTGAAGGCTGATAAAGTCGTCATGACTAATGGAACGAAATATGCTGATGTCCTGGTTGGCGCTTCTTTAGCCGCCAAAAAAAACAGCCAAATATTATATATCAAACAAGATGATGTTCCTTCAGCAGCTAAATCAGTGACAAAAGAGAAGGCGTCGTATGCATACGACTTTATCGGAAGTACAAGCTCCATTTCCGCCGGGGTTGAAAATGAGCTTTCAAACCATTTTTACTTAGCCGGCGGAAGCACATACAACTTACAAATCAATAATGGAAAGTTAAATCTTAATCATATTAAAACATATGGGAATTCATTGAGAATAAAACCGGAAACGTACAATGAATCCAACCGGATCAGTTTGAATGGAAAAGAATACTTGGGGACGGTTAATTTTTCAATAGAGTCAGGCAAATATATCAGACCTGTAAATGAAAACATTCCTTTTGAAGATTATTTAAAAGGTGTCGTACCGAATGAAATGCCTGCAAGCTGGTCTCTTGAAGCGCTGAAGGCGCAAACGGTTGCGGCAAGAACATACTCAATTACGAAGACCGGGAGCACTGTTGCTGATACTACTGCTTTTCAAGTATATGGCGGGTACAGCTGGAATGCCAATACAACGAAAGCGGTGCAGCAGACAAAAAATAAGGTGCTGACTTACAAAGGGAATTTAATTACGGCGGCTTATTCATCGAGTAATGGCGGTTATACAGAATCAAGCGGCGAAGTATGGGGTTCAAGCGTTCCTTATTTAACTGCGAAAAAAGACACAAAAGATCCTCAAACTGCCTGGAGTCTGACGCTTTCTAAGCAGCAAATCAATCCGGATTCAATTGATGTAAATAAGCCGGCCTCTTGGTTTGCTTCAAAGAATGAGACAAATGCAGCTCAACTGAGCGGTATTAAAAATTGGATTCTGAAAAATAAGGAAACGGGCGCTTCCGCCATTAAAATTTTAAAAATAGAAGATCTTACATTCAGCGGAACAACTAAAGGACAGCGGGCTAAAACAGCAACTTTGAAAGTGAATTACGCTGTCAAACAAAACAATGGAAATTACGAGGCAAATAAAACATCTGCAATGACTGTGCCGGTGACTGAACTGAGAACGATGATCGGAGCCTCCGTGTTTAAAAGCACTTATGTGACCGTCAGTCAAAACAGTTCTGCTTTTACAATCAGCGGAAAGGGATATGGACACGGCATCGGTATGAGCCAATACGGCGCTAAGGCAAGAGCGGATTCGGGAGATTCATATAGTTCAATTTTAAAATTTTATTATCCGGGCACCACATTGACTGACTATTAAATAAACGAGAGCAGGAGGAAGGCAATTGCGTTCTTATCTTAAAGTCCTGATCATTTCTATGCTGGGACTCATCTTATTTATCCCGTCAGCCTTAGCTGACAACGCGGTTAAAAGAGTAGGGGGAAGCAACAGGTACGGTACGGCTGCTGCGCTTTCCAAGCAGGTGTATTCAACAGCGAGTACAGCTGTTGTCGTCGGAGGAGGTTCGTATGCAGATGCTATATCTGCTGCCCCGATGGCATATCAGAAAAATGCGCCGCTGCTTTACACAAACAAAGATAATTTGTCATCAGAGACGAAAACCCGTCTGAAAGAATTAAAAACAAAAACGGTCATTATTGTCGGCGGAACGCCTGCTGTGTCAGCAAATACAGCAAATCAAATCAAAGCGCTCGGCATCAGTGTTAAGAGAATTTCAGGAAGCAACCGATATGATACGGCAGCTAAAGTAGCAAAGGAAATGCCTGCCGCCTCAAAAGCCGTTATTGCAAACGGATTTTTATATGCTGACGCAATAGCTGCAATTCCATATGCCGCAAAGAACGGATATCCAATTTTGTTTACGAATAAAACAGCTATCAACAGTGCCACAGCAGGAGCTATAAAAAGCAAGGGGATCAAAAGCTCTATTGTAGCAGGGGGAACCGGGAGCATAAATGCCTCTGTCTTTAAAAAACTCCCTTCTCCAAAAAGAATCAGCGGAAGCAATCGATACGAACTTGCGGCCAATCTAGTTCAGCAATTAAATCTTCCGACAGGCAATGTATTCGTCAGCAATGGTTTCGGGTATGCAGACTCCATAGCGGGTGCTGCTCTTGCTGCAAAGAAAAAACAATCTATCATTCTGACAAACGGCAGCAATCTTTCAAAAGAAACAAGAGTCTTTATCGGGAGAAAAAAATTAAGCAGCTTTACCATTATCGGGAATACCCCGGCTGTCAGCTCAAATGTTGCAAACCAGCTGAAAAATCCGGCAGCAGGAAAAACAATTTTAATTGATCCGGGTCATGGGGGAAAAGATTCCGGTTCTATAGGTAACGGCATTTTAGAAAAAGACGTCAATCTTGATATCGCTAAAAGGCTGAATACAAAATTAAATGCTTCAGGTGCTCTGCCGGTCATGACGAGGTCTAATGATACATTTTATTCCTTGCAGGAAAGGGTAAATAAAGGTGCAACCGCAGGAGCGGATTTATTTATCAGCGTTCACGGCAATGCAAATGATGCAACTTCTGCAAACGGAACTGAGACCTACTATGATGAGACATATCAAGCCGCTGCAAGCAAACGCCTGGCAGGACAAATTCAGCCTAGGGTTGTTAATGCATTAAAAACAAGAGACAGAGAGGTTAAAACAGCTCCGTTCTATGTCATTAAGTATTCCAAAATGCCTAGTGTATTAGTAGAGACGGCTTTTATTACGAATCCGTCTGATGCAAGTAAATTAAAGCAAGCATCCTATAAGGAAAAGGCAGCTGCAGCCATCAATGATGGAATCGTGTCTTATTATAAGTAAAACTTTTATATATTTGTGTACGAGCCTGCTGGTCAAAATTGATCGGCAGGCTTTTTCGTTGTGATCCTTTTCAATTATAGTAACCGCTGTTTATGGATATGAATAGATTTACAATAAAAAAACAATAATCGAAACATTCTAATAAACATTAACGCTTCCTTTACTTCCAATTAACATCCATCTGCTAAACTCACGGCATAGGTCATCAAACATCCCAACAAATCGTGAGGTGTGTGTCAGTGGGAGCAGAGAAAAGCATGAATGTAAATAATAACTATGCAGTGCGGCAGGGGACTTCCGCTGCCGTTACGGAAAGAACGGCCCGTTATTTGGCTTTTAAGCGATTCATGGACATTGTGTTTGCGCTTGCGGGGCTCTTGGCGGCGCTCCCGGTGATGGGCCTGTTCTCCATCCTGATTCGTTTGGAGTCGCCCGGCCCGGCTTTTTATAAGCAGGAGCGGGTAGGCAAAGACGGGAAGCCGTTTTATTTGTATAAGCTCCGCTCTATGAAAATAGATGCTGAAAAATCGGGGGCGGTCTGGGCGCTGAAAAAGGATCCCCGCGTGACAAAGGTCGGCGCTTTTATCAGAAGGACCCGTATTGATGAGCTGCCGCAGCTGGTAAATGTGCTTCGGGGAGAAATGAGCCTGATCGGCCCGCGTCCCGAGCGGCCCGTGTTTACGGAACAGTTTCAGGCTGAGATTCCGGGGTTTACGGAGCGGCTGGCCGTTAAGCCGGGATTAAGCGGCTGGGCGCAGGTCAACGGGGGATATGACATGACACCGAGGGAAAAACTAATGTTTGACTTATATTATATCCGCAACCTGACCTTTTCATTGGAACTGAAGATTATGCTCAAAACGTGCAAAGTGATCTGGACCGGTGACGGGGCGCGATAAAAATTCTGGTCAGCAGACAAAAAAGTAGGGAAAACGATGCCTAGTATTACAAATCAAATCTTGAGCGGCGCCAAATGGACAAGTATTTCGACAGCGTGTATTACGGTCATTCAAATCATCCAATTCGCCCTGCTCGGGCGGGTCATGTCACTGGCTGAATTCGGCCTTGTCGGCATGATCACAACGGTAGTGGTGTTTGCCCAAATTGCGCTTGATATGGGTTTTGGCGCCGCTCTCATTCAAAAAGATCATGTGACTGATAAACAGATGTCTTCCTTGTACTGGCTGAATATCATAACGGGGCTTGCGCTGTTTGCGCTGCTGTTTTTCAGCAGTCCGCTCATCGCCGATTTTTATCGGCGGGAGGAGCTTGTCTATTTAATCCGCGTGCTGGCCGTCATGTTTTTAATCGCGCCCATCGGTCAGCAATACCAGTATATGCTGCAAAAAGCGCTGGCATTTAACACGTTAAGCAAGATTGAAATCTTTTCAAATGTGCTGTCCTTCGTGTATTTGGCGGCCGCGGTTTTTTATACGGACCCGATTCTCGCCTATGTGATTTCCCAGGTGCTGCTGCAATCGTCGAAAGGGATTCTGTACTGGATGGCCTGCAGAAAAACATGGAGACCGGCGTTGGTTTTTGATCTGAAAGGAATGAAAGGCTTCTTTTCTTTCGGGGCCTTTCAGCTGTCTTCCCGGCTTGTGAACCGGCTCGGAGCGAATATTGATATGATTCTGATCGGCAGTTTTATCGGCGCTGAGGCGCTCGGCATTTACAATCTGGCCTACCAGATTGTCACGCTTCCGGTATTAAAAATTAATCCGATCATTACGAGAGTCGCGTTTCCCGTCTTTGCGAAAAACAAGCATGAAAACAGCGTTATCAGAGAAGGATTTCTCAATATGACCAAAATACTCGCGCTGATATCCTTTCCGCTTTTGCTCGGTTTGGTTTCAGTGTCGGATGCATTCGTGGCTTCGGTATTCGGAGAAAAATGGCTGGCGGCTGTCCCGGTTTTAAACGTTCTCGCCATCGTCGGGATATTAAGGGTTCTGATGAATCCGAACGGATCTGTGCTGCTCGCAAAAGGGCGGGCCGATCTGGCGTTTTATTGGGACGCCGGGGTGATGCTGCTGTATGGTGCATCTTTGTACGCCGCCGTGCTGTCCGGAAATCTCTTGACGGTAGCCTGGACGTACGCTTTCATCAGCATCCTGAATTTCCTGATCGGGCGCTGGCTGTTGGCATATGTCATTAAGCTGCGGCTGTCGGCTTACTTCAAAGCCGTGGCCAAACCGTTTCTGCTTACGGCGGCAATGGGTGTCATCGCCTTTACAGCCAGCTTCGGCACGGAGCGGATCAGCCTTGATGTCAAGCTGCGGCTGGCGATCTCCGTAGCCTGCGGCGCGTTGTGTTATTTATTCCTGTTGGGAAAAGCTTATCCGCATATGAAAAGTAAATTAAGAAAAGGACGTTTGCTATGAAGGTATTGTGGATGACAAGTGTCTATCCGAGCAGTGAGAAGCCGGGGGAAGGCGTTTTTCATGAGACGCAGGCCCAAGAACTGAGAAAGCTTGGCGCGGAGATGACCGTCATTTGTCCGCGGCCGAAACTCGCCGCGCCATTCCGGGTGCTGAAAAAGACGTATCGGCAAAAGGATATCAGGCCGGCGTATGAATGGCGGAAAGGCGTGTCCGTCCACCGGCCGTTTTATCAGGCGGTTCCCGGGCAGCTGAAATGGGCGCAGCCGCATAAAAGAATGGCGGAATCCATTCTTTCCGAAATCAAAAATCATGGCCTGAAGCCCGATCTGATTCACGCGCATTTCGCCATGCCGTCAGGCGGAGCGGCCGCCATTGTGTCAAAGGCTTTAGGCATTCCATATGTGCTGACCTTGCATGGCAGTGATGTCAATGTCTATCCGCATTACAGCAAAAGCGCTCATCGCGCATTTACATTTGCGGTGCGGGAAGCAGCCGATATTTACGCTGTGAGCGGCAGTCTGCGGGAACAAATGAAAAAGCTCATCGAAGCGGAGTGCACCGTGCTTCCGATCGGCATCACGCTTGACGCCTTCCGAAAAAGGAACGAGACGAAAGAAGCCGTTAGAAAACGGCTCGGCCTTCCTCCGGATAAAAAACTGATCGTGTTCATCGGCAGGCTTGTCAAAGAGAAAGGTGTTTTCGACTTATCAAAAGCCGTTCAATCATTGGATGAAAGATATGAAGCCGTCTTTGTCGGTGACGGTCCCGCCGCATCTTCATTGCGTGAAGCCGCTCATATCGTCACGGGGCAAGTGCCGAACGACAAGGTACAGGACTATCTGCTGGCTTCGGATGTAATGGCGCTGCCGTCCTACAGCGAAGGCATGCCGACTGTGGTCATTGAGGCGCTCGCTCTGAAGGTGCCGGTGATCTGCACCGATGTCGGAGGATTGGCTTCTTTATTCGGGAAACACCGGGGGTTGCTGATCAAGCCGGGTTCACCTGAGACGCTGGCAGAATCGATTCTGCAATATGACGAAGGAGAGGCTTGGACGCCGCAAACAGCCGAGGAACTTTATCAAACCGTCCGCACGTATTTTGACGCAAGCCAAAACGCGAAAGCGCTGAAAGAGAAATACCGATCCGTAATGAACCGGGCCGGGCAAGAGGAGAACCTTTCGAAAGAGGGATGAAGCTGTGAAAAAAATCGCTGTATTAGGAACAGGGTATGTAGGTCTTGTATCTGGAACTTGTTTTGCGGAAATCGGCCATCATGTGACTTGCTGTGACATCAATGAAGCGAAAATCAGAAGCTTGCAAAACGGAGTCATCCCGATATATGAACCGGGGCTTGAGGAATTAGCCGAAAAAAATGTCAGTACCGGACGGTTATCCTTTACAGCCGAAATCGAGCCGGCTGTGAAAGCCGCTGATATCATCTATATCGCCGTCGGTACGCCGATGTCAAAGACGGGTGAAGCCGATCTGACCTACATTAAGGCAGCGGCGCAAACAATCGGAGAACAGCTGAACGGATACAAAATCATTGTCACCAAAAGCACTGTTCCGGTCGGGACAGGAAAGCTTGTTTACCAAATCGTCAGCGAAGCGTCAAAGGGAAAATATCCGTTTGATGTCGCGTCAAATCCTGAATTCCTCCGCGAAGGTTCGGCGGTGCGGGATACGATGCAGATGGAGCGGGCGGTCATCGGCGCCACAAGCGAACATGCCGCTTCGGTCATTGAAGAGCTTCATAAGCCGTTCCGTACGAAGATCGTAAAGACCAATCTTGAAAGCGCGGAAATGATTAAGTATGCCGCAAATGCTTTTTTAGCCGCCAAAATATCTTTTATTAACGATATCGCCAATATTTGCGAACGTGTCGGGGCGGACATTTCCCACGTGTCAGAAGGCGTCGGTCTTGACAGCCGGATCGGGAATAAATTTCTCCAGGCGGGCATCGGATTCGGCGGATCCTGCTTTCCGAAGGATACAACGGCTTTATTGCATATCGCAAACGCCGCCGGCTATCCGTTTCAAATGATGGAAGCCGTCATTGAAACCAATGAGAAGCAGCGGGTCCGTATTACGGAAAAATTGAACCGCGCCATCGGTCCCTTAAAAGGGAAAACCGCGGCCGTACTGGGGCTGGCCTTTAAACCGCACACAAATGACGTCCGCTCCGCCCCCGCTCTTGATATCATCACAAGTCTTAAAGAGCAGGGCGCTCACGTGAAAGCGTATGATCCGATCGCGATTCCCGAAGCGTCAGCGATATTAGGAGACGGCGGCATTGAATATCACACAGAGCTGTACAGTGCCATCAAAAACGCGGACGCATGCCTGATTACAACCGATTGGCCGGAAGTCAAGGAGATGGATCTTCAGAGGGCGAAGCAGCTGCTCAAACAGCCGGTCATCATTGACGGCAGAAATATGTTCCCGCTGGAATATATGCGGGTTTCAGGATTCACTTATCATTCCGTCGGACGTCCGGCGGTTCATGCCGATCGGCAAATAAAAGAACTGGCAAGATAGAAAAAGATTTGTCTTCAGGCTCTCGGCAGTCCGGCTCGGCTGCCGGTTTTGGAAAGGGGTTTGCCATGTGAGTATCAAACGTTCAGCGGCTCATGTTCTTGTGCTGCTTGCCGCTCTCATTACAGGAGGATTCATCATGCTGGAGGCGGTCAGGACGGATGCCGGATTCGGAAAAATCACCGTGCTGCTGCTTGCCACCATGATCGGCATTGCCGGACTTGCTTTGCTATCCGCCTTTACAACAAACGGTCAGATGTTTATGGGGCTCATTTACATACTGATCGCGTGTACATTTTTAAACCAGGCCTTCTTTGCGGTCCATCTCGGTTTTTTCAGCTTATTTATATACCGGCTGTTATTAATCGGAGCAGGCGCCCTTCACGTCGCCGGCATCCTAACAAACCGTCATCATATTGACAGATGGAATCGGGTGAATGTAAAAGGGGTTCTGATGTTTTTCGCCTTATGGTTTACATACGGTCTCCTATCGTTATTGTGGGCAAAATCCGTGACGTACGGGATTAAATATTTAGCTTTAATGGGAATGGGCATGTTTCTGATTTATCTTATTGTCATGTTCATTCAGCGCTTTGATCAGCTGATGGTTTTTTACGGCATATGGCTTGTGATGACCATTTTTGTGATGGCGATCGGCTTTTACAACCATTTTACACACCACCATCTGCCGAGCTCCACGCTTTATAACGGCCCGCAGTACAAACAGCATTATCCGACGTCCGTTTTCTTTAATCAAAATGATTTCGCGACGTTTTTGTGCATCAGTTTCTTTCTGTATGCGGCGGCGGTGAAAAATATGAAAAACGGCTATGTGAAGGCCGTCAGCCTGCTCTTTGCGATCAGCGCTTTGTATTTAATCATTTTGACCGGTTCGCGCGCGAGTCTGCTGGGCATATGCGCGGGGGCGGCTGTATACGTCTTCATTCTGCTGCCTTCCCTGTTGAAAAAGCTCGCGCTGTACGCAGCGGGAGCGGGTGCGGCGCTGTTTGCGGTTTTATTTGCGGGCCGTATCACCAACGCCGTCTTGAATCTGTTTTCAGCTCCGCAGGCGATGCCGGGACAGCAACCGCTTCCTTCCAACCTCGCGAGGGCGAATCTTTTAAAAAACGCCTTTCACTATGTGATTGATTCCTGGGGGTTTGGAGTGGGTGCCGGAAACGTCTCTTACTATTTAAAAGCGGAGCCCGTTTATGATACGGGCGGCGTAGTTGAGGTGCACAACTGGCTCGTCGAGATTATGGCGAACTTCGGCGTGTTTACGATGCTCGGTTACCTGACAGTCTATTTGTTCCTTTTTTGGACACTTTATAAATGTCATGAAAGAAAATCGGAAAATCAGTCAAGACTGATCACAGAAGGACTTATCACGGCGATGGCCGGTTTTTTGGTAAGCAGCATCAGCCCAAGCTCCGTATCAAATTTATTTTTCCACTGGGTATTTCTCTCGCTCGTGATCGCGGCGGTCAATATATTGAGGCGTTTACAAAAGGAGCCTGCCGTCACGGCGTACTATGAAAAACAGGGAGATGCGAGATGAAGGATATGTTGACAAGAATAACCCGGCGTATCAAAAAGAATATTATTTGGATCATTGCGCTGCCCGTTGTGTTAGGGGCGGCGGGATATGTATTGCCGTCAAAAATCAGCGGGAGCAGCAGTTTTACATCAGAAGCCGCGATCGCCGCGGGAAATTATGATCATCCGCTTTATAACAATACAAAAGAAATCCCGCTCCTTTTGACGAGCGATGCCTTTTTAAAGCAGGCTTTGCCTGATAAAACAGACGAAGAAAGAGCGGCCGTGAAAAGTAAACTGACTGTCGAAACACAATCAGATTCATTGATCACGGTCAGCTACAGCGGCCAAAACAAACAGGAGACCGAATCGGTGTTTCAAGCCGTCATAAAAACTTTTCTGAAGAATGATCAGGACCTGTTTGAAAAACGGGCAAAAGTAGTGCGGCAGAGTATTGCTGCGCTTGAAGGAGAAACCGTCAGCGCGGACGCCAAAGTGGATAAGGAACGATTTTTATACGAATTGAAAAATACGCAGCTGAACCTGAAAGCGGCCGGCATCATCAATTCAGAGCCGATGAATGAAACGGCGGGACAAGGCATGCCGCCGAAAAAGAAAGCGGTTCTGGGCGTTTTAATCGGCATTGCAGTTGCATTTATGTTCATTGTCATTCCTGAGTTTTTTAGAGAGTCCTTGTAAAAATCTGCGATGGAGATGTGACCATGACAAACTGGAAACCTTTCGTATCTGTCATTACACCGTCTTATAATGCAAGTGAATATATCGAAGACACGATTCAGTCCGTTTTACATCAAAGCCACCCGCATTGGGAAATGATTATCGCGGATGATTGTTCAACGGACGGAACGAGAGATATTTTACGGCAATATGAACAAAAGGATGAGCGGATCCGCGTCGTTTATTTAGAGAAAAACGGGGGAGCCGCGGCTGCCAGAAATACAGCCCTTAAACATGCCAAGGGCCGTTATGTCGCATTTCTGGACAGCGATGACAGATGGAAAAAGGAAAAGCTTCAAAAACAGCTTGCGTTTATGGCAGAGCGGTCCTGCGCTTTTTCATTTACGGGCTACAGCGTCATGGAGCAGGACGGAACGCCGACGGACAAAACGATTCAAGCCCCTGAAAGCCTGTCATATGATGAAGCTTTAAAAAACACGATTATCGGATGTTTAACGGTCATGATTGACAGAGAGCAGACGGGACAGATTCAAATGCCTGATATCAGAACGCGGCAGGATTTAGCGACATGGCTTTCCCTGCTGAAAAGGGGATTTACGGCTTACGGCCTGAATGAGTGCCTTTCAGAATACAGGCTTGTGCAGAATTCGATTTCAAGCAACAAGTGGAAAGCCGCCAAAAAAACATGGTTTGTCTATAGAGAAATTGAGCGCCTGCATTTTATCAAGGCTTCGTGGTGTTTTATGCAATATGCGAAAAACGCGGTCTTGAAAAGACTGTAGGCGTCAGAGGAGCTGGGTGATGAAGGTGGAACCGATTATTCACGTAATCGTCGGAGCGGCGGAATGGGGTCATGACCGGCTGAGATACAGACGGCACCGGCTGGCTGAATTTCTCGCCCGGCAAAAAGAAACGAAAAGCGTCATTTGGGTATGTCCGTCTCCGCGCGCAAATGACGGACAGATGACCGGAAATTCCGAGGGAATCCGGCAGTTCACTGTAAAGGATCTCATGAAGCAAAAAGCTTTTCGCTTCGGCAGGTATACTGACATGTGCTACAGGCATAAGCTTTCACCATTGGTGAACGTGCTGAAGGAAGAAGGAGAAGGGGCCCGCTGCTGCTTATGGTACACCTTCCCCGGTTTTCCGCTGCTGGCAGATCTGTTTCCTTGGGATGAAGTGATTTATGATTGCAGTGATCTGTGGGCCGCTCCGATCAGCGGCCGTGCCGGTGTGCTGTCAAATGTAAGAAGAAACATCATTAAACAGGCGGAAATGAGAATCATTCAGCGTGCCGATTCCATTACGTGTACATCTGACTGTCTGCACCACGAGGTCGGAAAAAAGCTGGAGAATCCGCACCAGAAAGTGTTCACCATTGAAAACGGAGTGGAATATGACCTGTTTTCACGGGAAAATAAACAGCCGGATGAAGACATTTTACGGGGACGGAACGGAACGGTTCTCGGTTTTATCGGCGGAATCAAACCGAAGCTCGATTTTGCGCTTATGGCGGAAACGGCAGATGTGAGGCCTGACTGGACGATTTTATTGGTAGGCCCGAACACGGCTCAGGACGATCCGGATTTCAAGTCGCTTCTGGAGCGTCCGAATGTCATCTGGACGGGACCTGCCGCGCCGAATGAAGTGCCGTCCTATATGCAGCTTGTCGACATCGGCATCATGCCGTATAAAAATTCACCTTATAATGACGCGGTATTTCCGCTTAAGCTTTTTGAATTTTTAGCCGCCGGGAAACCGGTTGTCGGCTGCAACCTTTCTTCTACGTCAAAAATCAAAAGGCCTTTCGTCTATGAATACGTTGAAGGCAGTGACCCCGCAGATTTCATCGCGGCCTGCGACGCGCTTCTGGCAGCGGACCGCAGCGGATCATATGAGGCTTTGCGCCGTGAATTGGCCCGGAGACGGGATTGGAATGTTTTATTCGGCCGAATGCTCGAATGCACGGGTATATTGAAAAATGCGCAATCCCATTAAAAGGGAAAGCGCATTTTTTGATTTGCGTGTTTCTTTTTGATGATGCTTGTTATAATAACTAGTAAGAATTATAATGGAAGGAACGGTTCAATATCAGAAAAGACTTCATATAATTCCAAAGGAGACTTCTTTATGCTTGACGAACGCATGTTTCGCATAGTTGTTGCGTTTTTTGTCTCTCTGCTAACGGTTTTAATCCTAACTCCTATCGTAAAAAAAATTGCGATCAAAATAGGTGCAGTTGACCAGCCCAGCAACCGAAAAGTACATGATAAAATAATGCCCCGTATGGGCGGCCTGGCCATCTTTATCGGCGTAGCGGCGGGTGTGCTCGCGGCCGGCATATATAATGAAACGAAAATGACCGCCATTACAGTGGGTGCGTTTATTATTGTTATTTTAGGAATCCTTGATGATAAATACCAATTAAGCGCAAAGGTAAAGTTTTTCGTCCAGCTGGCCGTGGCCATTATGATTGTGAGCACGGGACTGAAAATGGACTTTTTCTCCGTACCGTTTTTAACGGAACGTTTAGAATTGGGATGGGTCGCTTACCCGCTGACTGTGTTATGGATCGTCGGTATTACGAACGCGATGAACCTGATTGACGGTTTGGACGGACTCGCTGCCGGCCTGTCGGTCATCGGACTCTCCACTATCGCCGTTATGGCGTTATCCGGAGGGAAAATCCTTATTCTGTCACTTTCACTTGTCGTGATAGGAAGCACACTCGGATTTTTATTTTATAATTTTCATCCGGCAAAGATATTTATGGGAGATACCGGATCGCTCTTTCTCGGATACGTCATCTCAGTACTCTCATTATTAGGTCTTTATAAAAGTGTTACTTTATTCAGTATCATCATTCCGATCATCATTTTGGGCGTGCCGATTTTTGATACGACATTCGCCGTCATCAGGCGGATTTTAAACAAACAGCCGATCTCAGCGCCTGATAAGTCACATATACACCACCGGCTGATGGCCTTCGGGCTGTCACACCGCACGGCTGTCATTATCATTTATTTAATCGGCTTTATTTTCAGCGTCAGTGCCATCCTGCTGAAAAGCGCGACAATATGGCTTTCGCTGTTTATTATTTTTGTATTGATTGTATTTATGCAAATCATAGCAGAGGTCACAGGGTTAGTAAATGAACAATTTAAACCATTTACCAAGTTTTACAAGAGATTGGTGAAGAAAAACTAAAAAGAGCAGATCATGCGAATGGTCTGCTTTTTTGTGGATTCTGCTATTCTCTTATTATATAAAAAAACCCGATCCTGCTCAAAGGATCGGGTTTACTCTTAATAGCCTGTTGTGCCGCCGGACTGTGTGCTGCCCGTACCATTTGCACCAGCAGTACCGCTGGTTGAATCGGTTGTGCCGCTTGTTCCTGTGCTGCCGGAAGTCGAATCAGCCGTACCGCCTGTTCCTGTGCTGTCAGAAGTCGAATCAGCCGTACCGCCTGTTCCTGTGCTGTCAGAAGTCGAATCAGTCGTACTGTCCGTTCCGGTGCTGTCAGAAGCAGGATCGGATGCCGTGCTGTTTCCGGACGGGTAATCCAGATGTTTCTGCAATTCCTGCCGTATTTTTTCGAGATTGGTTGGATCCGGCTGGAAATAATATGTTCCGCGCGTAGTTGCGGTTCCGCCTAAATATAAATCTGATCCTGTTATGGTCAGTGTATCAACCTTTTTGCTTGTAAAGCCGCTGTAAATCTGCTGAAGAGCGAGTCCTTCAGTGATTCGGATATTCGTTTGGACGTTATTGCTCGCTGTTTCAGCGATTTTATCAATTTTAGCAATATTTCCAGCTCTGGACATTTGGTCGATCAGTGCGTTTAAGATTTGCTTTTGGCGGTCATTCCGGCCGAAGTCTCCGCGCTTATCCTGTTTTCTCATCCGCGCGTAAGCCAAAGCCTGCTCACCGTTCAAATGCATGTTTCCTTTCTTGAAATAGATCCGTTTCTTTTTACTGACGTCACTCATCTCGTCGAAGTCAAACGGCACTTTTACATCGACCCCGCCTACTTCATCAATAACATCCTTAAAGCCATTGAAGTCGACAGTGACATACTTATCAATCGGTATGCCTAATAAGTCTTCGACGGTTGAGACGGTTTCATCCGCTCCGCCCTTAGCAAAAGCCGCATTGATTTTTGATTTTTTACCGGTTGTGTCGCCGGCAAGCGTCACCCGCGTATCACGCGGAATACTCAGCATTTTCATTGTTTTATTTCTCGGATCAAGGGTAACGACAATAAGAGAATCTGATCGTCCGCCTTTTCCGCTTGTGGCATAATTTTCGATCCCCATAAACAAAATGGAGAACGGTTTTTTCTTCATATTGATGACTTTATCCCGTAATTTTGATTTGTCTCCGCGGGAAAGGGCATCATATGCATTATCTGCCGCATTAATCGTTTTGTATACTTTGTATCCGCCAAACCCGGCAGCGACTAACAAAACGAGGGTAAGCAGCAGCAAAATCCGTTTGAATATGATCTTTCGTTTGCTTTTCTTTTTCTTTCGAACACGCACTCTTACACGTTCAGCCATTACATTAGTCTCCTTTAGGGCTGACGTCTGTTTCTAAATACGTCAGTTCTCCCTCTGTATTCTTACTCTTGCCGTTCGTCAGTTCTGTCATCCATTTTAGAAACGCTTCTTTGTCTTTTTCTTCAACGTACGTTTCAAATTCGACATGATCCGCATAATGAATATCTTTCAGTAAAAAAACTGATTCTCTCAGTTCGTTCTCTATCTTGCCGAGCCACGTATAATCCGCTGATGTATGCATAATCCGCATCAGCTTCCGCTCCGTAACTCCTATATGATTTAAGCCTTCAGACACTGACTTCCCATATGCACGAATCAATCCGCCTGCACCGAGCTTTATTCCGCCGAAATACCGGGTAACCACCGCGCAGGTATCTTTCAGACCGCGTTTTTTCAGCACTTCCAGCATGGGGACTCCGGCTGTGCCGCTTGGTTCTCCGTCATCATTCGCCTTTTGTATATGGTCGGTTTCGCCGATCAGATAAGCTGAGCAGTTATGAGTCGCATTCCAGTGCTGTTTTTTTATCTTTTGTATAAATTCCTGCGCTTCCTCTTCAGAAGCAGCACGGCTCAGGTGACAGATAAAACGCGATTTTTCAATCACAATCTCATGTTCACCCGTTTCTTTAACTGTTAAATAGCTGTGCAGCATGATTGCTGGACCCTCCTGACAAGCATTAAAAGACTTGTTTCTACAAATTCGAACAGACTTTAGAATTTTTGCGCATATTTTGGTATCATGAAAGAGTAAGATACTATATAAAAATGTTTTTTTCTAGAATATACGCATTCTTTCATTATAATTCGACATAAATTGCAGTTCAATTACATTTATAATAAAAATACATAACAACACCGTTACGGAGGGAGACAGATGAATAAATCGAAGATGGACTCCAAAGTTTTGGATTCTATACTTATGAAAATGCTGAAAACCGTGGACGGGAGTAAGGACGAGGTTTTTCAAATCGGAGAGCAGTCGCGCCAGCAATATGAGCAGCTGGTTGAAGAACTCAAACAGATCAAACAGCAGGTCTACGAAGTCATTGAGCTGGGCGACAAACTTGAAGTTCATACGCGGCACGCACGAAACCGCTTGTCTGAAGTAAGCAGAAATTTCCATAAGTTCAGCGAAGAAGAAATTCGCAACGCCTATGAAAAGGCGCACAAACTTCAAGTGGAACTGACGATGATCCAGCAGCGTGAAAAGCAGCTGCGGGAGCGCAGAGATGATTTAGAACGCCGGCTTTTGGGGCTTCAGGAAATCATTGAACGGTCAGAATCATTGGTCAGCCAAATAACCGTCGTTCTGAATTACCTGAATCAAGACCTTCGCCAAGTAGGGCTTCTTCTTGCCGATGCGCAGGCTAAACAAGATTTCGGTTTAAGAATCATTGAAGCCCAAGAGGAAGAAAGAAAAAGAGTTTCCAGAGAAATTCATGACGGTCCCGCGCAAATGCTGGCAAATGTCATGATGAGATCGGAATTAATTGAACGGATCTTCCGCGACCGCGGCACGGAGGACGGATTTCAGGAAATCAGAAATCTGCGGCAGAATGTGCGGAATGCCCTTTACGAAGTCAGAAGGATTATATATGATTTAAGACCGATGGCATTGGACGATCTCGGGCTGATTCCGACACTGAGAAAATATCTTTATACAACTGAAGAATACAACGGAAAGGTGAAAATACATTTTCAGTGTATCGGAGACACGGAGAACCAAAGGCTTGCCCCGCAATTTGAAGTGGCGCTTTTCCGTCTCGCTCAGGAAGCCGTCACAAATGCACTCAAGCATTCAGAATCAGAGGAAATTACAGTAAAAGTGGAAGTAACCGCTGATTTTGTCGTTCTCATCATTAAGGACAACGGAAAAGGCTTTGATATTAAGGATGCTAAACAAAAGAAAAACAAGTCATTCGGCTTGCTGGGAATGAAAGAAAGAGTAGATCTGCTTGAAGGAACGATAACGATAGACTCTAAAATAGGTCTTGGGACATTTATCATGATTAAGGTTCCGTTATCTCTCGGCCTATAATTTGTTAAATAGAGCCAAAAGACATATTGACCGAACAGCGGCGTATATAGAACAATAGGATAAGGAGGCGTAGCGTGTGACTAAAGTAAATATTGTTATTATCGACGACCATCAACTATTCCGTGAGGGTGTAAAAAGAATATTGGATTTTGAACCTACCTTTGAAGTGGTAGCAGAAGGTGACGATGGAGATGAGGCGGCTCGAATCGTCGAGCATTACCATCCCGATGTTGTCATAATGGACATCAATATGCCGAATGTAAATGGAGTAGAGGCTACTAAACAGCTTGTTGAGCTGTACCCTGAATCTAAGGTGATTATCCTCTCCATCCATGATGATGAAAACTATGTGACTCATGCTTTAAAAACAGGTGCAAGAGGCTATCTCCTGAAAGAGATGGACGCAGATACTTTAATCGAAGCAGTGAAAGTGGTAGCCGAGGGCGGTTCTTACCTTCACCCGAAAGTAACCCACAATCTTGTCAACGAATTCCGCCGTCTTGCGACAAGCGGAGTTTCTGCTCATCCTCAGCATGAGGTTTACCCGGAAATCCGGAGACCATTACATATATTAACGAGACGGGAATGTGAAGTGCTGCAAATGCTTGCAGACGGAAAAAGCAACCGCGGAATCGGTGAATCATTGTTTATCAGTGAGAAAACAGTGAAAAACCACGTGAGTAATATTTTGCAGAAAATGAACGTTAATGACCGGACACAAGCCGTTGTCGTGGCCATTAAAAACGGCTGGGTAGAGATGCGTTAGTCATGTGTGAGAAGACTTGCCTGTTATGGCAAGTCTTTTTTTACAGCTGCATATCTATTAAAATACTTATTAAGTACTTAATAAGGCAGGTAAAGTGATGAAGATTGCAGTTGTAACAGACAGTACAGCATATATTCCGAAAGAGATGAGAGAAGAACATCATATTCATATGATCCCTCTCCAAGTGGTTTTCGGTGAAAAAACATTCCGCGAAGAAACAGAACTCGACTGGAGAAGTTTTTATAAAGAAGTAAAAAATCATGATGAGCTGCCGACTACGTCTCAGCCTTCTTTCGGTGAATTAATCGCATTGTACGAAGAACTGGGCAAAACATATGACGCAGTCATAAGCATACATTTGTCCAGCGGAATCAGCGGAACATATAACAGCGCCGCCTCGGCAAACACTATGGTTGATCATATTAAAGTTTATCCCTTTGATTCAGAGATCAGCTGTTTGGCACAAGGTTTTTATGCATTAAAGGCAGCACAGCTCATTAAAGACGGTGTTGACTCACCGGAAGAGATTATAAAAGAGCTGGATGATATGAAAAAAACAGTCCGTGCGTATTTTATGGTGGACGATTTATCACACCTCCAGCGGGGCGGGCGTCTAAGCAGTGCTCAGGCTTTTATCGGCGGTCTGTTAAAGGTAAAGCCTATTCTTCATTTTGACAATAAGGTAATTGTTCCTTTTGAGAAGATTCGGACACGCAAAAAGGCGATTTCGAGAATTTTTGAGCTGTTTGGGGAGGATGCAAGTAAAGGAATCCCCATGCGGGCCGCTGTCATCCATGCAAACAGGGAAGAAGAAGCGGCGGCTATTATACAGGAGTTAAGCGGTAAATATCCTCATGTCGAATTCTATAACAGCTATTTCGGTGCCGTGATCGGAACCCATTTGGGCGAAGGCGCCATCGGAATCGGCTGGTGCTTTAAAAACTAAGTGAAAATCTCCGTTTTCAAGGGCGGAGATTTTTTTATTATTAAGTTTTCGTGATTCGACAAAAAAATTCCCGGCAGGCATACTTTGAGCAGAAAGGAGGCAGGGAGATGTCCGAGGGTGCTTCAGAATTTTCAGAGGTGCGGGATTTCTTTTACGGCCGGCATTTATTGAGATCTGAGATACCGTTTTCAGATCAGCGCATCAAGCGTTTTATAGAAAAAGAGTATATAACGGCCGAGCCGTCAATCATCCGCCGGAAAAACCGTTACGTCTGCCAACGATGCGGTCAGTCTGATCAAGCCTGCTTTGCGGCATTTTGGGCGTCCTCTGCCAAAAGGCAGATTACCTATTGCCGTGCCTGTGTCATGATGGGAAGGGCTGATGAACTGACATCATTATATTCTTGGAATCAAGCCTCTGAAAACAGCTGGGAGCCTGTAAAGCTTTCTTGGGAAGGAACACTGACAGACGGACAGAAGAAGGCGGCCGCCGCGCTTACAGATGCGATAAAAGAGAGACAAGAGCTGTTAGTATGGGCGGTATGCGGATCGGGGAAAACAGAGATGCTGTTTCCGGGTATCGAGTTTGCGCTGAATCACGGTTTGCGCGTCTGTGTCGCGACTCCGCGTACAGATGTCGTACTTGAACTGCTGCCGAGACTGAAAAAAGCATTTGAGAAAGTCGAAGTTTCTGCTTTGTACGGCGGCAGCGAGGACAAAGGCCGTCTGACTCCGTTAATGATTTCAACCGCTCACCAGCTGATGCGCTACCGAGACATTTTTGATGTCATGATAATAGATGAAGTAGATGCGTTTCCTTTTTCAGCCGATGAGACATTAAGATTCGCTGTTGATAAAGCGAGGAAGAAAAACAGCGCCCTTGTTTATGTAACGGCAACTCCTTCAGACACATTAAAAAAGAAGGCTGAAGCCGGTTTGCTGAAAAGCGTCCGCATACCGGCCAGATATCATCGGAAACCCCTCCCGGAGCCGCGTTTTTTGTGGTGCGGCAATTGGAAGAAGAAGCTTCAGAAAGGAAAACTGCCGCGCTCTGTAACGGATTGGGTTTGCCAAAAACTTCAATCACAGCTGCCTGTTTTCTTATTCGTTCCGTCTGTAGACGTATTGAAAAAGACAACGGATTATTTTCAGAAATTAAACATACGGGCAGAAGGCGTACATGCGGAAGACACATTCAGAAAGGATAAAGTGAAACGGTTCAGAGACGGCCGGCTTGACCTGCTGGTAACGACTACGATTTTAGAAAGAGGGGTTACCGTGCCCAAAGTTCAGACATGTGTCCTCGGCGCAGAAGCACCTATCTTTACCGAGAGCGCGCTCGTACAGATCGCGGGCAGAACGGGAAGGCATTATAAACATTTCAGCGGTGATGTCGTCATGTTTCATTTCGGAATGACAAACGGAATGAAAAAAGCAAAAAAACATATAGAACATATGAACAAATTGGCACAAAAAAGTAAATTGTTGGACTAGTTAATTTCAGAAAACGTGATACAGTATACTCATACTTTCCTATGAGGAGCTGTCAGCATGCTTGTCAATTCTAAAGAAATCATATTAAAGGAACTTCTCGACCGCCATATGCCTAAGCTTCATATGAAATGCACATGCCGGGTATGCAAAAATGATGTACTGGCACTTTCACTAAACCGGGCTGAACCGGCATATGTTACAGATAAAAAGAAAGTTGCTTATGCAAAAGCAGAGATAGTTGATAAACAGAAAAATACGGCGCTGCTTGTCATTCTGGCTGAATCAGCGGCGATTGTTTCGGTTAATCCAAGCGAGTTCTGTGAAACTCGGGAAGGAGCGTAATATCTCTGAATTGTTTATTGTGTGACTCACCAATTTCAAGTTCATTGACTTGGAGATCTCTGTTTTCTCTGGCGCCCGAGCAAGAGGTATGCAGCATATGCAGCAGCCGATTTGAAAAAATTGAAGGCCCCGTATGCAGTATATGCGGGAGGCCTCAGGAGTCAAATGAAAAATGCGCTGATTGTGCGGCCCGGGAATCCAAAACGGAAAAGCACTTTTTGCTGCGGCAAAACCGTTCGGTATATTTGTATAATGATGCGATGAAGGACTCATTGGCCCGTTTTAAATTCAGGGGTGATACGAAAATCATTCAAGCATTTGAACGTGACTTTTCTGCCGGCTTTAAAGCGGCATATCCATCAAATACACATACTCTCATCCCTATTCCGCTGAGCGGCGAACGGCTGGCGGAACGCGGATTCAATCAATCCGAGCTGCTGGCCTCTCTGCTCGGAATGCCCGTCATTTCCCCCCTCATCCGACTGAACAACGAAAAACAATCCAAAAAGAGCAAAACAGACAGGCTGTCTGCAGAAAAAAAGTTTTCAGCAGCCGAAAACTCCGCCGAAGGTATGAACGTCATTTTAATAGATGATATTTATACGACGGGCGCCACACTTCACCAAGCCGCCGAAGTCCTGCTGACAGCGGGCAAAGCGTCATCGGTCTCCTCTTTTACTTTAATCAGGAGCTAAATCATTCTTTTTTTCTGCCGATATAATTGATAGAAATATAAGGCAGATTAAAGAAGGAATAGGAGTTAATACGATGGGTGAATTGGCGAATTGTCCAAAATGCAATGCTTTATTTTTTAAAACGAACCTGCAGACCGTGTGCCAGGCATGTATTAAAGAAGAAGAAAAAGCATTTGAAACCGTCTATAAATTTTTGAGAAAGCAGATCAACAGACAGTCGACGATGCAGCAGATCACTGAGGAAACAGGTGTGGATGAAGAGCTGATCCTCAAGTTTATCAAACAAAAAAGAATTCAGATCAGCCAGCTTCCGAATTTGGCATATCCTTGCGAAAGGTGCGGAAATTCAATCAGGACAGGGAAATTTTGCAAGTCCTGTCAGACAGATATTGAGTCGCAATTAGACCATATGAACCAAAAAACAGCCGCTGAATTCGAAGATAAAAACAGTACAAAAGACACATACTATGCCTATAATACCAAAAACACCTGATTCCCTAAACTAACTGATAACGCAGTCGATAAAAGAATTAGACTGCGAACAGAAAGCGAGAGGAATCCTATGAAAATCAATCAGTACGGAACACAATCCGTTAATCCATACCAAAAAAATTACGAAAAGCAAGCCGTACAAAAAGAGGCTGCAAAGCCGAAGGACAAAGTGGAAATTTCTTCTCATGCAAAAGAGCTTCAAAATGCGTCAGATGCGGTCACTAAAACACGTCAGGAAAAAATCGCTCAGCTTAAAGCGGATATAGAGAGCGGAACATATAAAATAGATTCAAACAGCATCGCTGAAAACATAGTAAATTTCTATAAAAAGCAATAAAAAGGAGAAAGCCAATGTCAGCAAAGCCAATTATTGATCAACTGAAGCGACTTTGCGCACTGCATGAACATCTGCTCACGCTGTCTGAGGAGAAAACGGAAGCGCTGAAAGCAGGTAAAACAAAAGAGCTCTCCAACATATTGACCAAAGAGCAAAAGTATATTCAGGCAATCGGGCAGACTGAGGAAGAACGAATCAGGTTAACTTCTCAGTTTCTGAGCCGCGGTGAGGACAATACAATTGCTGCATGCATCTCCAGAACTTCAGGCAGTGAAAAACAGGAGCTTGAAGGGTTATTTCACTCTTTGTCTGCGCTTCTTGACCGTCTGAAAGAAGTGAATGAGATGAACAAACAGCTCACGATTCAGGCTTTACAATTCATCTCCGGGGCATTCGATATGATCATGCCGGGTGAAAAAGAGAATATGAATTATAAAGAGCCGCAAGCGGCGCGCAAGCCTGTCAGCCGTTTGACATTATTCGATTCAAAAGCTTAGAACGGAGGATTTTCAATGCCATCGACTTTTATGGGGCTGGAAACAGCAAGGCGTGCATTGAGTGCGCAGCAGACTGCATTGAGCACAGTTTCAAATAACGTTGCAAATGCAAATACAGAAGGATATACGAGGCAGCGCGTCACATTACAATCGACGAGCCCTTATCCCGCAGTATCAAAAAACAGTGATCTGACGGCCGGCCAAATCGGAACAGGAGTAAAAGCCGGTTCAGTTGAGCGCGTCAGAGACAGTTTTTTAGACTATCAGTACAGAACTGAAAATACAAAATTAGGGTACTATACAGCCCGTTCCAATTCATTGTCACAAATGGAAGGTGTCATGAAAGAGCTTGACGATAACGGATTAAACGGATCGCTCAGTTCGTTTTGGAATGCCCTTCAGGATCTGGCGACGAATCCGGAAAATACGGGAGCGCGCTCAGTTTTGCAGGAGCAGGGGAAATCTCTTGCCGAAAGTTTTAACTATATATCTACCTCTTTGACTAACATTCAGGGTGATATTAAAAAGAACCTGGATAACACAGCGGATCAGGTCAATTCCATTCTCAATCAGCTGAATGACCTTAACAATCAAATAGCGGCAGTTGAGCCGAGCGGTATGCTCCCTAATGATTTGTATGACCAAAGAGACAGATTGATTGATCAATTATCTTCTATGGCAAATATAAAAGTTTCATATAATAAGTCGGGCGGACATGCCTTGGCGACTGCTGAGGGCACGGTTAACGTCGAATTGCTGAACGGGAACAACAATTCTCTCGGTACGCTGCTCGACGGTAAAACAAAAACAGTTTCAGAAATGAAAATCAACTACGACAAGGACAGCGGCCTCGTGTCGAGTGTGTCAGTCGGCAGCAGTACGGTCAATGCGGATGCATTTACCGGAAAAGGCTCACTTTTAGGTCTTATTGAATCATACGGCTATATGTCAAACGGAGAAGAAAAAGGTCTTTATCCTGAAATGCTGACGGCTCTTGACAATATGGCGCTGTCCTTTGCTGACGCGTTTAATGCAGTTCATGAAAAAGGGAAGACCTATACAGGCGAACAGGGTGCAGCATTTTTTGATTTCAGCGGTGGTGAAGCGGTGCCGGCAAAAGGTGCGGCAGCGAAAATAAAAGTCAGTGACAAAATCCTTGCGTCTACTGATAATATCGCAGCGTCGTTAAACGGAGAAAAAAGTGACGGCACAAACGCGACAAATCTTGCAGCCGTACAGAACAGCAAGCTGACTATTAACGGTGAAACCACTACAATTAATGACTTTTATGAATCCCTTATCGGAAAGCTGGGCGTTAATTCACAAAAAGCGGCCAATCTTATGAACAACTCTGAAAGCAACACTCTTTCAGCCGATGAACGGAGACAATCAGTCAGTGCAGTGTCTTTAGATGAAGAAATGACAAATATGATTCAGTTTCAGCACGCTTATAATGCGGCTGCGCGGATTATAACGATGCAGGATGAAATATTCGATAAAATTATTAACGGTATGGGCACCGGAGGAAGATAGGAGATAAGTAAATGAGAGTAACTCAAGGGATGATCGCAAAAAATTCTCTTCGATTTATCGGCTCAAGTTATGACAAGCTCGATCGGCTTCAGCAGCAAGTGTCTACGGGGAAAAAAATCACGAAAGCTTCTGATGATCCGGTCGTTGCAATGAAGGGAATGCAGTACCGTACTCAGCTTGCGCAGGTAAACCAGTATCAGCGGAATGTTTCGCAAGGCTTTACATGGCTAGAAAACTCGGAATCAAGCGTAAACTCGGAAACGGATATTATGGGGAAAATCCGGGACTTGATGGTTCAGGCGAAAAGTGATTCGAACGGTGAAACAGAATTGAAAGCAATCGGTACAGAAATCGGCCAGCTGAAAAAGCAGCTCGTTTCTGTCGCGAATACTCAGGTAAACGGACGTTATCTGTTTAACGGAACAAATTCAGACGTCCCGCCGATCACTGAAAATGCCGACGGCACATATACGTACAACTATGAGAATTATACAGGTGCTTCGGATGTTAACATCAACATCTCGAACGGAGCAGTGTTGAAAGTGAATTCTGATCCAAACTCAGCTTTCGGAGGCGTCGCACAAAATGGAGATAATGTTTTTGAATTTCTTAACTCCTTAGAAGCTTCTTTAAGCAAAGGCACGCTGTCCGAAGCAGATTCAGATCAAATTCTGTCAGATATTGACGGTTTTACTGATAAAATGAATGCTGAAAAATCCAATATCGGCGCACGCACAAACCGGTTGGAACTCATTCAGACAAGATTGGAATCACAAGCGGCAACCGCTGAAAAAGTATTGTCCGATAATGAAGATGTAGAAATGGAAGATGTAATTGTTGATTATTTATCTCAACAGACGGTTCATAGAGCAGCGCTGTCAGTGAATGCGAATATCATTCAGCCGTCACTGATTGACTTTCTGAAATAATTTAACTGACCGTCTTCAATATATAAAAAAGCGACTCACACCAGGGAGATCGCTTTTTTTACTAAAATACTATAAACAGGAGGGGTCTCTGTGCAGATGCCGAGATTGATTATTGACAGTGTGCCTGCTAAAATCGGTATAACCTTTCAAAAGGAAGAAATCGAGATGGAACAGCCGCCAGCTGACTTGGAAATCGAGCAGCCGCCGGCAGAGCTGAACATTGAAAGCACGCCGGCCAAACTGACGATTGACCAGACGAGGGCGTGGGAGAACTTGAATCTCAAATCATTTGAAAAGCTGAATGCTGAAGCCGCCCAGAAAGGTGCGGAAGCCTGCAGCGAGTTTATAGCAAAAACAGTCAGGGAAGGGAAGGAAATGGCGGCTATCGAAAAGAAAACGGGCAATGTGATGGCCCGGCAGGCAGCAGATGTCAGACCGCCCGATCCATTCGGCGAATTCAGCGACTTTCTGCCTGCGCAGTTTCTCGTCGACATTGACTGCATTCCTTCAAAGCTTACGATTGATATTGAAGCCCGCAAACCTTCAATTGAAGCAGCCGTCAATAAACCTGTATGGAATTATACGCCGGGGAAAGTTCAGATTGATATGATGCAAGACCCTAAGGTAACGATTTCGGTTGATGATGGCAACGCAGAATAAAAGATGAAAGTGGTAAAGGATTGTGAAGTATGATAATTAAAACAAAATATCACGGAGAAATCAGAATAGACGAAGGGCAGATTATCTCATTTGAAAACGGCCTGCCGGGATTTAATGACGAGACTCAATTTGTTGTTCTTCCTTTGTCGGAAGATTCACCGTTTTTGGCGCTGCAGTCTGTGAAACAGGAGCACATCGCCTTTATTGTCGCCAGTCCGTTTATTTTCTTTAAAGGGTACGAATTTGACATTGACCATGCGACGCTTGAGCTTTTGCACATTGAAGATATAGAGGACGTCGAAGTGATGGCGATTTTAACGCTGGAAGAGCCTTTTGAAAACACGACCGCCAATTTAAAAGCGCCGATTATCGTCAATAAAAAGGAAATGAAGGCGAAACAAATCATTTTACATGATGCTTCCTATGAAACAAAACATCTGATAGGAGGAGGATCATGCTAGTTCTCTCAAGAAAAGTGAATGAGTCCATTCAGATCGGACCGGATATTGAAATAAAGGTGATCGCCATCGAAGGAGAACAAGTGAAGCTGGGAATTGAAGCGCCTCAGCACGTAGATATTCACAGGAAAGAAATCTACTTGTCGATCCTGGAAGAGAACAACAGAGCCGTATCTTTTAATACTGATTTATTACTTAACTTATCCTCACAAAAAAAGTGAGGATTTTTTTATTTTCAATATAAACAATAGAAGCGGCTGTCCGATATATATATTGTAGCCAATGAGAGGAAAAATTTTCTTCAGAATGACGCTGCGCAAATGCACAAGGACGTGCGAAAAACAATTCAGGGAGGAAATACAAAATGAGAATCAACCACAATATCGCGGCTCTTAACACTAGCCGTCAGCTGAATGCAGGTTCAAACTCTGCTGCAAAAAACATGGAAAAATTATCTTCAGGTCTTCGCATCAACCGCGCTGGTGATGACGCTGCGGGTCTTGCGATCTCTGAAAAAATGCGTTCTCAAATCCGCGGTTTAGACATGGCGTCTAAAAACGCTCAAGACGGAATCTCTCTTATCCAAACATCTGAGGGTGCATTGAACGAAACTCACAGCATTCTTCAGCGTATGAGCGAGCTTGCTACACAGGCGGCAAACGATACAAACACAGATTCTGACCGTTCTGAGCTTCAAAAAGAGATGGACCAATTAGCGTCTGAAGTAACAAGAATCTCTACTGACACTGAGTTCAACACGAAGAAACTTCTTGACGGAACTGCAAAAGACCTTACGTTCCAAATCGGAGCTAACGAAGGTCAAACCATGACTTTGTCTATCAATAAAATGGACTCTGAAAGCCTGAAAGTTGGTACGACTTATACAGCTCAAGCTGATGGAACACTTAAATCAGCTGATGGAAAGAGCACTGCTACTTGGGTAGATGAAACAACAGATCCGGATTCTGGTGAAGTCACAAAAGCTGCTGGATACTACGATGATAAAGGTGCTCTAGTAGGAAGTGAAAAACTAGAAGAAGGCGAAAAGTTATCTAAAGGTATCGACATCTCATCTTCAGCTAAAGCTGCGTCTTCAGCTCTTACAACAATCAAAACAGCTATCGACACAGTATCAAGCGAGCGTGCGAAACTTGGTGCGGTTCAAAACCGTTTAGAGCACACAATCAACAACCTTGGTACTTCTTCTGAGAACCTGACTTCTGCTGAATCACGTATCCGTGACGTAGACATGGCTTCTGAGATGATGGAGTACACGAAAAACAACATCCTTACTCAGGCTTCTCAAGCTATGCTTGCGCAAGCTAACCAACAGCCTCAGCAAGTTCTTCAATTGCTTAAAGGTTAATGACGGAAAGATCCTGGTTCTCCAGGGTCTTTTTTTATTTCTTCAGCTATTTCCCCCTTCATCATGCCAAAGAACCCTATTGACAAAATGAAACATTATATTTTGCAGTTAAATTATTGAAAACCTTTTAACATGACCGATATAAGAATAAGATCATACATTTATGGAGCTGTGATATGATAAACAGTCGGAAACTCACTGTTGTCATAGAGCCGTCTACGACTAAACGCCGAAAAGGAGAGGGTACATATGGTCACAAGAATCACAGGCCTTAATTCCGGTCTTGATGTAGATTCTCTGGTGAAAAAAATGATGGATGCCGAAAAGCAGCCGCTTAATAAATTAAACCAGCAAAAGCAGACGCTTGAATGGAAGCGCGATGCTTATCGGGAAGTGAATACCCAGATTGCCGACATGTATTCTACGACATTTAATAATATGCTGATGTCCACAAACTGGAATAAAAAAACAGTAACAAGTTCGGATTCCAGTGTCAGCGCGGTGGCCATTAGTGCTGAACAGAATATTTCAACGAGCATGTCTGTACAGCAGCTGGCTACGCCGACGACTTATAAATCATCAGGCGCCATCAATTTCACTTCGGGTCAGAGCCAAACATTGAAATTCAATGTCACAAATCCGGGTGAAACGAAGCCGACTGAGGTAAACGTCACGATCGCCGCAACCGATACGATTGACGATGTCATTTCCAAACTGAACAGCTCGGGTCTCGGAGTGACGGCTTTAAAAGAGAAAATTTCCAACGGCACGGATTATGTGGATACGATTGCGTTCACTTCCAATAAAACGGGGGAAGGATTTACCCTTGCCGCAGGTGATGACGCAACCAAAAGCTTTCTGAAAGATCAGCTCGGTTTTGACGTTGATGATGCAACAAATGAACTGACGGCCAATGCCGAAGGGAAAAACGCGAAGTTTACGTTCAACGGGCTTGAAATGACAAAAACGTCAAATAACTTTACGATCAACGGCATCAAATACACGCTGAACAGCGTGACGGACAGCAATAAAACGGTTACGATTAACAGCACGACTGATACGGACGGCATTTTTGACAACATTAAAGATTTCGTTGATAAATACAATACGTTAATTAAAAGTGTAAACGAGAAGGCGTCGGAATCAAAATACCGTGATTATAAGCCGCTAACCGATGAACAAAGAGAAGCGATGACCGATAAGCAGATTGAGCAGTGGGAAGCAAAGGCTAAAAGCGGTTTATTACGGAGCGACAGCACGCTGCAGAACGGTTTGGCGGAGATGCGGCTTGATCTGTACTCAACGGTTACGATTGACGGGAAAAAATATCAGCTTGCAGATTTCGGAATTGAGACGTCTGATAGTTATACGGATCAAGGAAAGCTTGTCATTAAAGACGAAGCGAAACTGAAACAGAAAATTACCGAGAATCCTGCTCTCGTGGCTAAACTGTTTAATGCAGACAGCCCTGATACAGCGAAAACCAAAAACCCGGAGGAACAGGGGATTGCCCGGAGATTAAAAGACACATTAAACAAAATGCAGACCCAAATTTCAAAACAGGCGGGTACGGAAAGCTCGGTATCAACCAGCTTTGCCATCGGGAAAAGCCTGAATGAAATAGAAACAAATATTTCCAATATAAAAACGAAGCTGGATGACATCGAAACGAGATATTATAAAAAGTTCAGCGCACTGGATACGGCATTGGAGAAATTGAACAGCCAATCTTCATATCTCACGTCAATGTTAGGATCTTCAACATCATAACCTTGGAGGTTTTATAAAAATGGCAATAAATAATCCTTTTGCTGCTTATCAGCAGACATCCGTCTTTACAGCCGCTCCGGAAGAGCTGACCCTTATGCTTTATAACGGGTGCCTGCGATTCATTAAGCTGGCAAGGCAGGCGATGAAGCAAAACAACCTTGAAGCCAAAAATGAAAATATCGTAAAGGCGCAAAACATCATTCAAGAGCTCAGCATCACGTTAAACCGGGAGATTGAGATTTCTGAACAGATGTCATCCATTTATGATTACATCCGCCGCCGGCTGATCGATGCGAACGTGCAGAATAACGGAGAGTTTTTAGATGAAGCGGAAAAGCTCGTTACTGAATTTCGCGACACGTGGAAGCAGGCCATGCAGAGTGAACGGAAAAACAGCCATGGCGCGGGCGGCCTTGCCTGATGAACAGCAATGTCTTTTCTTTGTATAACGAAACGAAGAACATGTACGCCGCACTGAAGGACGCCTCGGAAAGCGACGGTCTCATCAGCAGCGTTACGGCATTTACGGAGAAAAGGGAGGAGATGCTTGCGGGCATACAGCCGCCTTTTTCCGAAGAAGAAAAAACGCTGCTTCAGCAGGTGGCCGCGATGGACCGCCTGATTACCGGCGAAGTGAAACGGATTCAGGATGGTATCCGAAATGAGATAAAAACGCTTAAGAAAAAACGAAAATACCATAATACGTATTTCAATCCGTATCATCAAACGACAAGTGACGGCCGTTATTACGATAAACGCAAATAGGTGAGTGTTTTGAGAAGTTTGAACGATTACCATTTGGTGTCAGCCTATTACCAGCTTCTTTTTACGATTGATGAGGGGCTTTGCTACCTGTTGGACACGCAGGATGATTTTTTTAAGACGGAGGGCGAGCGGATTTACAACGATTTGATTCAGGCTTTTTTTCATCTCGATTCCTCTCATGCGCTTCTGCTGTCTATCATTGAGTGCCGATGCGTGGAGACGGCGATCCGCTCATTTGACGAGATCTTTCAGGATTTCAGCATGTTAAATGATTATGATTTCCCGTCCGCCCCTTTTCAGGAGTTTTTAAAAACCATCTTTCTGCCGCATTATAAGCTGTGGATGGAGCAGACGCACGACTGCATCAAACCGTATGTTCTTCACTAGACCTGCTGCAAGCGGCAGGTCTTTTGCCTGCGTCCTCCGCATATACTTATAATCCTGGCGGAAGCTGCCGGATAAAACCGACACCATTCGTCATCGTTCACCGAATTTACACATTATTTTAACGTTTCAGCAGGGATCAGAAGGGGTAAAAGAGAAATAGTTACATATCCTTAGATAAAGGGAGGCGTTCTTTGATGAACTACAATATCAGAGGAGAAAACATTGAGGTTACACCTGCGTTAAAGGATCATGTGGAGAGAAAAATCGGCAAGCTGGAGCGATATTTCGAGCAGAGCGTCAATGCCGATGTGAACGTCAACTTAAAATTCTATAATGATAAGGAATCCAAAGTTGAAGTCACCATTCCGATGACTGATCTGGCGCTTCGTTCTGAAGTGCATAACGAGGATATGTACAATGCAATTGATCTCGCAACAAACAAGCTGGAACGTCAAATCCGAAAGCACAAAACAAAAGTCAACCGAAAATTCCGCGAGCAGGGTCTTCCGAAACATTATTTCGAGAACGGCAGCGCTGCTGATACGGGCGTAGCGGTTCAGGACGAAATTGAAGATGACAGCCCGGAAATTGTCCGTCAAAAGCGTTTTAATTTAAAACCGATGGATAATGAAGAAGCGATTCTCCAAATGAATATGCTCGGACATAATTTCTTCGTATTCACCAACGCGGAGACGAATCTCACAAACGTCGTTTACCGCAGAAATGACGGCAAATACGGATTAATTGAACCGACTGAATAAACCATCCAGCCTTCCGTGAACGCGCGGAAGGTTTTTCTCTATCTTTATCTGCAAATTCTTTGGAAATAGCAAAAGGTATGTTATGATAATGAGAGGTATACATGGACAGAAAATTATCATTTATTCCATGCAAAATCTGCATGTGAACATAGAGGAGCGTTATAGATGCTTGGGATTTTAAATAAAATGTTTGATCCGACCAAACGTGCGCTGAACAAATACGAAAAAATAGCAAATGACATTGATGCCTTAAGAGGAGATTATGAAAATCTCTCTGACGAGGCGCTTAAACATAAAACGGCAGAATTTAAAGAGCGGCTTGAAAAAGGAGAAACGACGGATGACCTTCTTGTCGAAGCGTTTGCCGTCGTTCGTGAAGCTTCCCGCCGCGTAACCGGCATGTTCCCGTTTAAAGTGCAGCTGATGGGGGGCATCGCCCTTCATGAGGGGAACATTTCCGAAATGAAAACAGGGGAAGGGAAAACGCTGACGTCCACGCTTCCCGTGTATTTAAATGCGTTGACGGGAAAAGGAGTTCACGTCGTAACGGTCAACGAATATCTGGCGAGCCGTGATGCCCAGCAAATGGGAGAGATTTTTGCGTTTCTCGGGCTTACAGTCGGCCTGAACCTGAATTCGATGTCAAAAGACGAAAAGCGCGAAGCTTACGCAGCCGATATCACGTATTCAACGAACAATGAACTCGGCTTTGATTATTTGCGTGACAACATGGTGCTCTATAAAGAACAAATGGTGCAGCGCCCGCTTCATTTTGCCGTTATTGATGAAGTCGATTCAATTTTAGTCGATGAAGCGAGAACGCCATTGATTATTTCCGGACAAGCTCAGAAGTCCACAAAACTGTACGTGCAGGCAAATGCGTTTGTCCGCACGCTCAAGAAAGATCAGGATTATACGTATGACGTCAAAACGAAGGGCGTTCAGCTGACGGAAGAAGGAATGACGAAGGCTGAAAAAACGTTCGGCATCGACAACCTGTTTGATGTCAAAAACGTGGCCTTGAACCACCATATCAACCAGGCTTTAAAAGCCCATGCGGCGATGCAGAAAGACGTGGATTATGTTGTTGAGGACGGCCAGGTCGTCATCGTTGATTCCTTCACCGGCCGTCTGATGAAAGGACGCCGCTACAGCGAAGGTCTTCACCAGGCGATTGAGGCGAAAGAAGGCCTGGAGATTCAAAATGAAAGCATGACATTGGCGACGATTACGTTCCAAAACTATTTCCGTATGTACGAAAAGCTTGCCGGTATGACCGGTACCGCAAAAACGGAAGAGGAAGAATTCCGCAATATTTATAACATGCAGGTTGTATCCATCCCGACCAACCAGCCGGTCATCCGTGACGACCGTCCAGACTTGATCTACCGCTCAATGGAAGGGAAATTCAAGGCGGTGGCGGAGGATGTCGCCCAGCGCTACATGACCGGACAGCCGGTTCTTGTCGGTACGGTTGCCGTTGAAACGTCTGAATTGATTTCTAAACTTCTGAAAAACAAAGGAATTCCGCATCAGGTACTGAACGCGAAAAACCATGAGCGTGAAGCTCAGATCATTGAAGAAGCGGGACAAAAAGGCGCTGTCACAATTGCGACCAACATGGCGGGACGCGGAACCGACATTAAACTCGGTGAAGGCGTAAAAGAGCTTGGCGGCCTTGCAGTCGTCGGTACGGAACGCCATGAATCCCGCCGGATTGACAACCAGCTCCGCGGACGTTCAGGGCGTCAGGGGGACCCGGGTATCACACAATTTTATCTTTCAATGGAAGATGAATTGATGCGCCGTTTCGGAGCTGAACGGACGATGGCGATGCTTGACCGGTTCGGTATGGATGACTCCACGCCGATTCAGAGCAAAATGGTGTCACGCGCCGTGGAATCATCTCAAAAACGTGTCGAAGGAAACAACTTCGATTCACGTAAACAGCTTCTTCAATATGACGACGTGCTCCGTCAGCAGCGCGAAGTCATTTACAAGCAGCGTTTTGAAGTCATTGACTCTGAAAACCTGCGTGACATTGTGGAAGGCATGATCAAGTCTTCTCTGGAGCGTGCGATTGCCGCTTATACGCCGAAAGAGGAGCTTCCGGAAGAATGGGATCTTGACGGCCTCGTGGAGCTGGTGAATACAACGTATCTTGATGAAGGCGCGCTTGAAAAGAGCGATATCTTCGGAAAAGAACCGGATGAAATGCATGAGATGATCATGGACCGCATCATGACAAAATATAATGAAAAAGAAGAGAATTTCGGCACAGAGCAGATGCGTGAATTCGAAAAAGTCATCGTATTGCGTGCCGTCGATTCAAAATGGATGGATCATATTGATGCGATGGATCAGCTGCGTCAAGGGATTCACCTTCGCGCCTATGCGCAGACAAATCCGCTGCGTGAATACCAAATGGAAGGTTTCGCTATGTTTGAGCACATGATTGAGTCCATTGAGGACGAGGTTGCGAAATTCGTCATGAAGGCCGAGATTGAAAGCAATCTGGAACGCGAAGAAGTTGTTCAGGGTCAAACGACGGCTCATCAGCCGCAGGACGGCGATGAGGCCAAACAAGCGAAAAAAGCGCCGGTCCGCAAAGTTGTGGATATCGGACGTAACGCGCCTTGCCATTGCGGAAGCGGAAAAAAATATAAAAATTGCTGCGGCCGGACAGAATAGTCTCGACTGTATGAAGCGAACATGACCGGGTCTGCGTCTTATGGCGCCCCGGATCTTTTAATGAGGTGAATGGAATGGAATTATCAGAAATCAGGGCAGAGCTCGAAAATATGGCTTCTCGTTTAGCGGACTTCAGGGGGTCTCTTTGACCTCGAATCAAAGGAAGCCCGCATTGCAGAATTAGATGAAAAGATGGCGGAACCGGAATTCTGGAATGACCAGCAGAAGGCCCAAACCGTCATCAATGAAGCGAACGGTCTGAAAGAATACGTGAACTCCTATCATCAGCTGAGCGAGTCTCACGAAGAGCTGCAAATGACACATGATCTTTTAAAAGAAGAACCTGACCAGGACCTTCAGCAAGAGCTTGAAAAAGAGCTGAAGTCATTAACGAAGGAATTGAATGAATTTGAGCTTCAGCTGCTGCTCAGTGAACCATATGACAAAAATAACGCGATTTTAGAACTTCATCCGGGGGCCGGCGGTACGGAATCCCAGGACTGGGGTTCCATGCTGCTCAGAATGTATACCCGCTGGGCGGAAAGACGCGGTTTCAAAGTTGAAACGCTTGATTATCTCCCGGGAGATGAAGCAGGAATTAAGTCAGTCACACTGCTTATTAAAGGCCACAATGCATACGGCTATTTAAAAGCGGAAAAAGGCGTACACCGCCTCGTGCGGATTTCTCCATTTGATTCATCAGGCCGCCGTCACACGTCATTCGTGTCATGTGAAATCATGCCTGAATTCAATGAAGAAATCGACATTGATATTCGTACCGAAGATATTAAAGTTGATACGTACCGGGCGAGCGGTGCCGGCGGACAGCACGTCAATACGACTGATTCAGCCGTTCGGATCACCCACCTCCCGACAAATGTAGTCGTCACGTGCCAGACGGAACGTTCACAAATCAAAAACCGCGACCGGGCGATGAAAATGCTCAAAGCGAAGCTGTATCAGCGCAGAATTGAAGAACAGCAGGCGGAGCTTGACGAAATCCGCGGCGAACAGAAAGAAATCGGCTGGGGCAGCCAAATCCGCTCGTACGTCTTCCATCCGTACTCCATGGTGAAAGATCACCGCACCAATACGGAAATGGGGAACGTGCAGGCGGTTATGGACGGAGATATCGATATCTTCATTGACGCCTATTTACGTTCTAAACTGTCATAATCCGGGAACACACCTGCCTTTGGCAAGGTGTGTTTTTTTATCCGTTCTCTTTTCCATTTTTCACAACAGCGCTTTAGCAAATTAATACGGTATTTGGCTGTTATTTACTTCTAAGCCGGGAAGACTTAAAATGCTATCGAGAGAAAATCGGAGAACGGAGGATTTTGCATGGATGTGAATCACAATAAGCCGCTCCGTCTGATCAAAGATTATATATACATCATGATCGGCGCGGCGATTACGGGGATCGTGTTTAACGTATTTTTGCTGCCGAACCGTATAGCAGCGGGGGGAGTAAGCGGGATCAGCACCATTTTAGAAACGTTTGGTTTTGAACCGGCTTACGTGCAGTGGATTATTAACATCCCTTTGTTTATCGCCGGAGTGATTATTCTCGGCGGGAAGTTCGGAATGAAGACACTGGTCGGTTCCATCGTTCTGCCGCTCGCCGTCTATTTGACAAGAGATCTGCCTGCCGCGACGACCCATGAACTGCTGGCGGCGATTTTCGGAGGCGTCGGGATCGGAACGGGAATCGGCATCGTGTATCTCGGCAAAGGCTCCACGGGGGGAACGGCTCTGGCGGGCCAGATCATTCACAAATACACGGGGCTTTCGCTGGGAACGTGCCTCGCCATCATGGACGGATTAATTGTGCTGAGCGCGATGCTCGTTTTCGGAGTGGAGCAGGGACTGTATGCGATGCTCGGAGTATTTATTTCAAGCAAAACGATTGATGTCGTGCAGGTCGGGTTCAACCGTTCCAAAATGGCTTTAATCATTACGCAACATGAAGAAGCCGTCAGATCGGCTGTGTTTAAAGAAATCGACAGGGGTGTGACGAAGATTTCCGCAGTCGGCGGGTATACGGAACATGACCGGCCTATCTTAATGTGTGTCGTCGGCCAGACCGAATTCACAAAACTGAAACAAATCGTCAAACAAATTGATGAGTCAGCCTTTGTTATTGTCGCAGACGCAAGCGAGGTGCTCGGCGAGGGTTTCAAACGCGCGTAAACGGGGTTATAATAGCGAAGGGGTGCATCTTACATATGAAATCAAAATGGGCGCTGCTGGCGCTGGTTCTGACCATGTCCGTCCTGCTGGCGGCATGCGGCGGATCCAATGAATCGAAAAAAGAAAGCTCTGACAGCTCAGGCGGATCAAAAGCTTCTGCGTCAGCAGGAGAAGAGCTTTATCAGCAAAGCTGTATCGGCTGTCACGGAAAAGACTTAGAAGGCGGCGGAGGCCCGAATTTACAGGAAGTCGGCGGGAAGTATGATGAAGCTAAAATTGAAAGCATCATTAAAAACGGACGCGGCAATATGCCGAGCCATCTTGTAAATGATAAGGAAGCCGCTGAGATCGCAAAATGGCTGTCACAGAAAAAATAACAGAAAAACCTTGCCTGTTATAGGGGCAAGGTTTTTTCACGGTCTGGGAATGAAAAGAAACTGTAATAGTAATATGTCTAAATTTGACGTATAATGAAGTGTACTGAGGAAAAGGAACTTTCAGATTTTTCATCTGTTTCCTGGTAAATCGGCCATAAACCGCTGTACGTTTGCGAACTCTATGGCTGCAAGACATAATTAAAAGATTAGGTGATTTCATGATAGAGATGAAAGAAGTATATAAATCCTATCCGAACGGTGTAAAAGCGATTAACGGGCTGTCAGTCATGATTCATCCCGGAGAATTTGTATATGTCGTGGGACCGAGCGGAGCCGGTAAATCTACTTTTATTAAAATGATTTACAGAGAAGAAAAGCCGACAAAAGGGCAAATATTGATTAATCGTAAAGATCTCGCGTCTGTGAAAGAAAAAGAGATTCCTTTCGTGCGGCGTAAAATAGGTGTTGTTTTCCAAGACTTCAAACTTCTTCCGAAATTGACGGTGTTTGAAAACGTCGCGTTTGCACTTGAGGTTATCGGAGAGCAGCAGTCAGTCATTAAAAAACGCGTGCTCGAAGTGCTCGATCTTGTGCAGCTGAAGCATAAAGCGCGGCAGTTTCCCGACCAGCTTTCCGGAGGAGAACAGCAGCGTGTTTCCATCGCAAGATCCATCGTCAACAATCCTGACGTCGTGATAGCTGACGAACCGACGGGCAACCTTGATCCGGTAACATCATGGGAAGTCATGAAGACGCTGGAAGAGATTAATAACCGCGGAACGACCGTTGTGATGGCGACACACAATAAAGAAATAGTAAACACCATGAAGAAACGGGTCATCGCGATCGAAGACGGAATTATTGTGCGTGATGAGTCAAGAGGGGAGTATGGTTCTTATGATTAAAATTCTCGGGCGCCATTTGCGTGAGAGTTTTAAATCTCTCGGAAGAAACACATGGATGACATTTGCATCCATCAGTGCCGTTACCGTTACATTGATTTTGGTCGGCGTGTTTTTAGTCATTATGCTGAATTTAAACAACATGGCTAAAAATGCTGAAAAAGAAGTGGAAATTAAAGTATTAATCGATCTGACTTCTAATAAGAAAACGCAGGATACGCTGCAGAATGAGATTAAAGACATCTCGGGAATCCAAAGCGTAGAGTTTTCATCTAAAGATAAAGAGCTTGATCAATTGGTCAAAAGCTTCGGCGACAGCGGAAAGGCCATGAAAATGCAAGATCAGGAAAACCCGCTGAACAACGCGTTTATCGTCAAAACGACAGATCCGCATGATACGCCGAAAGTCGCGAAAAAAATTGAGAAGCTGGATCATGTGTATAAAGTGACATACGGGAAAGAAGAAGTCAGCCGTCTGTTTAAGATCGTCGGGGTGTCACGCAACATCGGGATTGCGTTAATCATCGGCCTTCTGTTCACGGCGATGTTCTTAATCTCAAATACGATTAAAATCACGATTTTCGCCAGAAGAAAAGAGATTGAAATCATGAAGCTTGTCGGCGCGACAAACTGGTTTATCCGCTGGCCGTTCTTCCTGGAAGGGCTGCTGCTGGGGGTATTCGGTTCTATCATACCGATCGCTCTCGTGCTGAGTACGTACCAGTCGATGGTCGCTTGGGTGGCCCCGAAAGTTCAGGGCTCATTTGTTTCACTTCTGCCGTACAGTCCGTTTGTGTTCCAAGTATCACTTGTGCTCATTCTGATCGGCGCGGTTATCGGAGTATGGGGAAGTCTGACTTCCATCCGGAAATTCCTTCGTGTATAAATACAAAAGCCAGTCTGATATAGACTGGCTTTTTTTAATGGTTTCGTTACTGAATGACGGGCAGGGCCGGTGATCCGGGCTTTAATGTAAAGTCATAAGATGATTCGTCACGGTACATCGGGTCCGCATAAATGGAATCCGAATCGTTTGCCGTTCCTTTTTTGTACGCTGTGAATGAATCATATTCTCTGTTCTTCCAATTCCAAATGCCGTCTTTTCCCGCTTCTTTGTGATAGACGTTATGATTAACGGTATTGCCTTCGTTTTTCGTATAATCATTTGCGATAAAAATCCGTGAACCGCTTGCCGTCATGATGTTTTTTTCGATCGTGTTCCCTTTTGTGCCGTACTGCAGCAGCAGCTGGCCGCCGTCAAGGTCCTTCGTGTCATTTCGATACATAATGTTATGAGCGATCACCGAATTGATGGTGCCGCCGCGTTTCGTGTCATAGCCTCCGATTGAAATACCGGTGTAAGCATTGCCGTACACCTTGTTATCCGTAATCCGGATATCTCGTGCGTATTTCCCTCTATGTTCGGAAGTGGCTTCAATGCCGAGGTCATTGTTGTAAACGGTGTTATTCTTAATGTCCACATGTTCTGCGCCGTCAACGTAAATACCTCCCGCTGAATATTCATCTCCGTAAGCGGGATTTCCGTAAGAAGAGTTATGGCTCACCGTATTGTTTTCAATGACGCCGTTTCGCGCATAGTCGTTTTGCTTGGACGTTCCTTCGTATCCGATCACGTCAATCCCGATATTGTTATTGTCCCGAATGGTATTGCCGGCAATCTTAAATCCGTCAACATTCCCGTTCAGCACGACCGCTTCGCTTGCGCCGAGCGTCAGTTTTTCAACAGTATTATTTGTGATGCTGACATCCTTCATGGCGCCTGTGCCGTAAAACGCGATGCCGTGTGCATTTCCCTCATCAGCCGTGGTTTTAATGTTTCGGATATGGTTGCCGTCAATGTTGATATGACTGCTTGATCCGGTGACGCAGATCCCCATGGCCGTCGCATCTTCTGATGATACGGAGAGGTTCTCAAGCGTAACGCCGTGAATGGTAATGTACTGTTTATTGCGGATTTGAATTAACGGAGTTTCAGAATCGCTTTTTGGCGCAGATTTGCCGCTGATTGAGACATGCTCATTCTGATAGTTCCGAAATGTAATCGGCTTTTCGGCCGTGCCGCTGTGCTTTACTTCAAACGTTTCATCGTACGTCCCTTCCCGAATCAATACGGTTGTTCCGGCCTCTGCCTTTTCAGCCGCATGTTTTAATGTGCGGAACGGCTTTTCTAACGTTCCTTCATTTTGGTCGCTGCCTGCGGGAGAAACATACAAGGCGTCCGTCTGCGTTTTTTCATTGGCCTCTGTTTTTGGCCAGGCAAAGGCGGTAATGCCTGCGGCCAGAACCGCCGCGGATAAAATAGATAATTTTATTTTCATATCGCATTCTCCTGTATATTTAATGAATTGCATACAAAATATTATACGTTACCCATATATATGAAACAATCTCGCGTTTTCATTTTTTTGTTGCCGTTACATGAATTCTTTGCAATTTACACATACTATCTCCAGGTTTTCGTAAAAGGACTAAGAGGAGGTAAACGATGAAGCAGAAAATGATCGCAGTGATAGCGGCCGTCAGCATCATGTGCGGCGGAGCCCATACTGCCGGGGCGGCACAGCCGAATTCATCAGACGCAGAAAGAAGCCGGGCAATGGAAAAAATCGAAAAAGCATATGAGCTGATCTCGAACGAATACGTGGAAAATGTAGATAACGAAAAGCTTCTTGAAGGAGCGATTCAGGGGATGCTGTCTACATTAAACGACCCTTATTCCGTTTATATGGACAAGCAGACAGCTAAGCAGTTTTCCGATTCTCTTGATTCTTCTTTCGAAGGGATCGGCGCTGAAGTCGGTATGAAAGACAATAAAATCATTATCGTATCACCGTTTAAGCAATCTCCGGCGGAAAAAGCGGGACTCAAGCCGAATGATGAAATCATCAGCATAAACGGCGAGTCAATGAACGGGAAAGGTTTAAACGAAGCCGTGCTGAAAATCAGAGGAAAAAAAGGATCGAAGGTTTCTATTAAAATACAGCGTCCGGGTACTGATAAACAGCTGTCATTCCGGATTAAGAGAGCGGAAATCCCGCTTGAAACCGTATTTGCTTCCCGCAAAGAATCAGGCGGTCATCATGTCGGCTACATCGGAATATCGACATTTTCCGAGCATACCGCCCAGGACTTCGCCGCGGCGCTGAAAAAGCTTGAAAAACAAGGGATTGACGGTCTCGTCCTTGATGTAAGAGGGAATCCCGGCGGCTACCTTCAAAGCGTCGAACAAATTTTAAAGCATTTCATCACAAAAGACATGCCGTATATCCAAATTGCGGAGCGTAACGGCGATAAAAAACAATATTTCTCAACCTTAAAACATAAGAAGCCGTATCCCGTCAATGTCATTACGGATAAAGGAAGCGCCTCCGCTTCAGAAATTCTTGCGGGCGCGTTAAAAGAAGCGGGACATTATGACGTTGTCGGTGACACTTCTTTCGGTAAAGGAACGGTTCAGCAGGCCGTGCCTATGGGAGACGGGAGCAACATTAAATTGACGCTTTACAAATGGCTGACACCGAAAGGCAATTGGATTCACAGAAAAGGCATTGCTCCGACAATCGCCGTGAGCCAGCCGGATTATTTTGCGGCGGGACCGCTTCAGCTGAAACAGCCGCTTCAGCCTGATATGAACAGCGCGGATGTCAAACACGCCCAAATCCTGCTGAAAGGCCTAGGCTTCGACCCGGGCAGAGCGGACGGCTATTTCAGCAAAACAATGAAAAAAGCCGTTCTGGCGTTTCAAGACCGGTACAAGCTTGATAAAACAGCGGTCATTGATAAAAAGACAGCGGAAAAAATGAATCAGCTGATGAATGAAAAGAAATCTGACGAAAAAAATGATTTACAGCTGCAAATGGCGTTAAAATCATTATTTGTAAAATAAATGAAGAGGAGGCGTTTTTTACGTCTCCTGTTTCTTTTGTCACACTCTAAAAATGAACTGAAAGACATATAATTATGTCGGTTTTGACAAGATATTAAAAAAATTTTCACATTTAAACATTTATAAAGGACAAACATTACCCGATATTTATAGAGAAGAGAGACTTTATGCCGAGTTAATATGTATTCAAAATGAAACTTTTGAAAGTTGCCTCAGTCAGTTTTAGTTCTTACAATAAAAGAAGGTTCTAATAGAGAACAGTTTTAGTTTGGCAGCTGCATTTCAGTATCGAAAGCAGAAGTGTTTGCGGCGCTTCAGCACGGCAGCTGTAATCACCCGTGCTTATCTGGATAAAAAAATGGGGGTTCACAATTGAAGAGGGCAAGTATTGTGCGTGAAAAAAAATATTATGAATTAGTGGAACAACTAAAAGACAGAACAAAAGACGTCACATTTTCATCAACCAAAGCACTAAGTCTTCTTATGCTGTTCAGCAGATACCTGGTCAATTACACAAATGTTGAATGCGTTCACGAAATCAATGAAGAGTGTGCGAAGCATTATTTCACTTACTTAATGAAAAACCATAAACGTTTAGGAATCAATCTGACGGATATTAAGCGGTCCATGCTTCTGATCAGCGGCGTGATCGAGGTAGAGGTTGACCACTATCTGAAAGATTTCTCTCTCTCAAATGTAACGCTGTGGATGACGGAAGAGAGATAAACGTTTGAGATATTCAAGCCAATGATTATTTGGTAGAATAGAATTAAAATGTTTGGCTTGAGGCGGTGAAAGCAGTGTCTGTTCAATGGGGAATTGAACTTCTGAAAAGTATCGGTCTGTTTTTTTTGCACCCGATGTTCTGGTTTTTTATCATCATAAGTCTCGCATGCGGATATTTGCGGATCAAACGTGAACGCCATACGTTTCATACAAAAATCGCGGATATGTATGACGAGCTTATCTTTACATACATAAAAGGACTTATACCGGGTATTCTTCTCTCCATATTATTTTTTGGACTGGGAATTTCGATTCCATTCGGTCTTCTCGGCATAATCGCGGCTGTGACGGCTTTGGCTTCGCTGACGTTCCGTATGAATTGGCTGTCCTCAGCTTATATTGTCAGCGCCGGCATGTTCATTGCGTTTATCCTTCAGTATACCCACACAGTGCCGTTTGCGGATCGGTTTCCGCAGGCATTCGGCGTGAATTGGGCATCGGCGGCCGTGTTTATGGGCCTTTTGATTATCACGGAGGGAGCGGCTGCCTGCCGTTCAGCGCATCTGAAAACATCTCCGGCGCTTGTCGTCAGCAGCAGAGGCCTGCCCATCGGCCGACAATTGGCGAATCGCGCATGGCTGCTTCCGCTTTTCTTATTGGTGCCGGGCAGCGGGCTTGAGTCACACCTTTCTTGGTGGCCTGTCTTTACCGTGCCGGGCGGCTCTTTCCATTTGATCTGGATTCCTTATATCGCCGGCTTCGGACAGCGTGTGCAGGGGTCACTTCCGGAAGTCAGCATAAGGATAACGGCGAAACGTGTCATGATTCTCGGGGTTATCGTGACCGCATTCGGGGCAGCTGCCCTTTGGTGGACTCCGCTTGCCGGAGCTGCCGCTTGTATTGCGGTGCTCGGACGCCTGTTTTTATCATTGAGACAGCGGCTGAACGATAACGCGGCTCCGTTTTATTTCTCTAAGCGGGATCAGGGTTTAATGGTGCTCGGCATCATTCCGAATACACCCGCGGACGATCTTGAGCTGAAGATCGGTGAGGTTATTACGAAAGTAAACGGCATCCCCGTGAAGCATGTGTCGGATTTTTATGAAGCACTTCAAAAAAACCGCGCATTTGTAAAAATGGAGATCATCGGCCTGAACGGTGAGATCCGGTTTGATCAGCGCGCGTCCTATGAAGGCGAACATCATGAATTAGGTATTTTATTCGTGCAGGATGAACACGAGCACGAAGAAATGACAGCATTATAATGTGATTTTTCATAATTATTCGGAATAGTTTCAAGAACTCCTAAACTAGATTTCAAAATCAGTTAGAAAGTAAAACAGCTAAGAAAATTATATTTTCTTAGCTGTTTTATTTTGAAATAATAAAAAAATAAATGAAGGAGAGGTATGGCTTATTGGAAAGGTTATTGCTAACTCCAAAACCTTTAGAAGATGAATCTTTAGCAGAATATATATTAAGAATAACTGATTATAATGGTTATGAAAATTCGAGTTGGATATATACTATGGCTCAGATAAAAAAAGAAAATTGTTAGAGGTGATGCGGGTAAGATAAGTTTAGAGTTACTGAGCAACATTACTGGTATTACTGAAAGAGAATTATGGAGTATGACTTTTAATGATAAAATTATGGATACCACTAATCTTGGATTTATAAGGACGGGCTTTAAGTTAGGTATTAATTCATATGCTGATAAAATTTGCCCAGCTTGTTTTAATGGGAATTTTTATCAGAAGAAAATTTGGAACTATACAGTTAATGTTATTTGTCCCATACATAATTTGTATTTGGTTAATGAATGCCCAAGATGTAACAGTAAGATATCTCCGATAAGAAAAACATTAAAAAAATGTAACTGTGGATTTGAACTGAAATTGTTAGATTATGTAAAGGTAGAATAGGATTGTATTAGTTTTGTTCATTTTTTTTATAATTTATATTATGAAATTAAAACCTTTGATACTCAAATAGATGCGATATGGAACCTTAAATTTGTAGAATTACTTTAGCATAAAAGAATAAGATGGAACGTCCAATGCGGTGAAAATCGCACGTTGGGTGCGGAGCAGGGGAAAAGATGGCGATTACATCAAAGTCCTACCTATTGCTATCACATGCATCCGTAAAATAACTATTAAAAAAATCTGGGAGGATTATGGTGGATATATTAATTACTGGGGCAAATAGGGGCTTAGGGCTTGGATTTGTCGAAGTTGGATTAGAAAATGGGTACCGAGTTTTTGCTGGAGTCAGAGATGCGAATGAACAAAAAAGGACTCAATTAACCAAATTAAAAGAGAAAAATAGCAACCAGTTATAAATTCTTCATTTAGATGTCACAGACGAGGAATCTGTTCGTGAAGCAGCTCGTAATGTAGGTGAAAGTCTTGATGTGATTATCAATAATGCTGCCATTCTTAATGGAAGAGGTACGTCTATTGAGGATCTTGATATAGAGGCTATCAAACTAGCATTTGATGTCAACACGTTAGGACCAGCCCGTGTGATTAAACATTTTCTACCTTTGCTGAAAAAGGGTGAGAATCAATCCATTATCAACATCTCGTCAGAAGGTGGTAGTCTAACAAATGCATATAGTGGTGATTATCCTTATGGATTGTCGAAAGCTGCCTTAAATATGTTGTCCGAGAAGCTCCATGTAGCAAAGAATGAAGGCATTCAAGTCCTTTCCGTCCACCAGGGTGGGTAAGGACGGATATAGGAGGAATGATAGCCCCGACACATCCAAAAGAAACAGCAGAAGATATTTATAATCTCATTAATCGACAAGTTCGTATCGATAGTGAATTTGTTTTCGTTGACTATCAAGGGAAACCGATGAGCATTTGATGTGGCACCGTCTGGATGATCAAGAAAATGACTGCTGTATGATATAAGATATAAGTTGAAATTTAAGATTTATACACAAGCGTGCAGAGGCTGTTTGCCTTTCTGCACGCTATTAAATTGGAAAATGTAAAAAAATGATATATTGAGAACAGATCGCATCCTGAAATGCTACATGACATGATAAGAAGGACATAACTTTTTCCTCAAAAAATCGTGTCTTGACAACGGGGGCATTATTGAGTGTTTTTTTAAGTGATTCTGATTATTACTATCCAACCCGAAGGCTAAGGGCGGTGGGTTTAAACCACGCCCTTTGAACTGGAAAAATTTTAAGAATTTTGTTGATATAATCCTTAAATATAATATAATAGAATTATAGAAGCCAATATACATAAATAATTCTCAACATAAATTTTAATATTAAAGAGGCAAGATCAAGACGTTGCATCAATTGTAACAAAGATAATATCGCAGCATAAAAACAATAACTTTTTAAGAGGTGCAATATGAAACCCTATACAAAATCAGTATTAGAGGATGGAGTTAATATAACACTAGATCAATTACTTGGAATTTATGCTAACGAGAAATCAAGGGGAGTTTACTTTACTCAATCCGATGGCTCTGAATTGTTTGAGTCTTATGAAAGTCTTTATTTTAATGCCAAATCCATCTTAGGGGCACTACAAAAGCAGGGATTTCAGAAGGGCTCTTATATTATCTTTCAGACAAACAATAATTTATCCTTTATAAGGTTGTTTTGGGGTTGTATTTTAGGAGGCATGATCCCCGTTCCTCTGTCTGTACCGCTAATTGCATCGCCTGACACTGAAGCTTTCAAGAAGTTAGTGAAAGTAAGTGAGCAGTTGCCGAATGCGTGGATAATTACTGATGAAAGAAATTTAAATACGTTTAGAGAAAGTTATGAAGCCAATAATTTGAAATACTTAAAGTATGAAACCTTAGCATGTAATATGGAAGAGGGGCAATGCGTTACAGTAGATTGTCAGGACTTAGCGTATATACAATATTCGTCTGGCAGCACAGGTAACCCTAAAGGAGTAAAATTAACACATGAAAATCTAGTTTATAATTTGGCACAGATAGTAGATCGTTTGAAACTAGACACAAATGATGTCATGGCTAGTTGGTTACCATTGACACATGATATGGGCTTGATCGGTTATCATTTAACTCCGATATTTGCGGGTATATCTCATTCCCTTCTAAATTCGGGTACATTTTTAAAGAAATCTTGGCTATATCTTCAAAAATGTGCGCAATTAAAAGCAACGGTGCTTGTAAGTCCGAATTTTGGATTAGACTGGATGATAAAGACTGTAAAGGATTCACATTTAGAAAATATTGATTTATCTAGTGTGCGAAACATAATGTGTGGTGCAGAACCAATATCAATGGATACCATTAGACGATTTTATGAAAAATTCTCGTCTTCTGGCTTGCGTGAAAATACGATCCATCAAGTCTATGGTATGGCAGAAGCTAGTCTGGCTGTTACTATTCCTGAAGAAGGCCATAATAGAAGTGTATGTATTAACCGTCATAAAGCTCGTATTGGTCAAGAAGTGGAGTATATAGAAACGAAGGAGCCAAATGCAGCAGAGTTTGCCATAGTAGGAGAACCATTATATGAATTAGAAATATTGATTGTAGATGATGAAGACCACATCTTAGGGGAAAATTACATAGGCAATATAGTGATCAAGGGGAAAAATGTATTTGAGGGATATATGAATCATGATAGTTCCCCTTTTAATGAACAGGGCTTCTTCTGTACAGGAGATTTAGGACTTTTACGCAATGGAGAACTCATTGTAATGGGCAGAAAGAAGGATATTCTGTTTGTAAATGGTCAGAATTATTATGCTAGCGATATAGAAAATATGTTAACATTGGCGATCCCAGAGTTGTCTCAAGTCGTTGTGTGTGGTGTTCGCAATCCGTCATCGATCAGGGATGAAATTATAGTATTTGTACATAATCGAAAAGATGCCAAGGCATTTTTGCCACTTGCCCATCAAGTGCAGGATATGGTATTAGAACGGGTTGGAATAGCTGCAGATTATGTAATTCCAATAAAAACGGTACCGAAAACAACAAGTGGAAAGGTGCAACGTTTTCTTTTAATAGAGCGATTTGAGAATCATGAGTTTGATGAAGTTATCGCAATAGCTCCATATTCTTATCAGAGTATCAAGGAATCTGCAAAGAAGTCAGCATGGAACAAAACGGAGATTGAAAATCAAATCGTTGAAATTGCAAAAGAAGTATTCTCTATCCCTTCTTTGAAAGTAGACGATACGATTTCTCGGATGGGAGTTAGTTCGTTAACGTTGATTCGTTTCCAGGATGAAATAAATCAACGATTTCAAGTCGAAATCCCTATTGTAAGCCTTTTCAAAATGTCCACCCTGGAACAAATAATTAAGATGGTTGAGGAACAACTAAAGGCAGAGGATGTCAATGCATCCGAATTAACAGGGAATAAAGACATGTGGTATGAGCCGTTCCAGGTAACAGAAATACAAGGAGCCTATTTAGTTGGAAGACAAAATATTATGGAAATGGGTAATGTCTCCACCCATGCCTATTATGAGTTTGAAACAGAATTAGATATTAAACGCTTAAACGATGCATTGAATCATGTTTTAGAGCGTCAGCTTATGCTGCGTACTATTTTTGATGATACAGGAATGCAAAAAGTTCGGCGTTCTAATTCTTCTTATGAGATTTGTATTGAAGATTTACAAGACTTGTCTTTAGAGGATCAACAAAAACGTATATTGGAAAAAAGAAATAGCAGGTCACATTTTGTTTTCCAACAAGATCATTGGCCATTATTTGAGTTGACTGCATTTATTCTTGGTGAGAAGAAAAATTATCTCTTCCTGGATATTGACTTATTAATTGCTGATGGAGGCAGTTTATTAATTTTAATACAAGAGATAATGGATTATTATGAGAAACCGAATATGGAGATTAAACCTTTAACATTCCAATTCTCAGATTATGTAAGGGCATTGGAGAGCTTTCGTGAATCTTCCGCCTATCAAAAAGCTCAAGACTATTGGCAAGCCAAAATAGAGGATTTTCCCTATGCACCTCAGCTACCATTAGTTTGTGAGCCAGAATTCATAGAGAAACCAATATTTCAGCGAATTGAGAAAAGTCTGACAACTGATCAATGGAATATTGTGAAGGGCCTGGCAACTCAGTACGGTGTAACACCATCTGTATTCTTATGTACAATTTATGCGGAAGTTTTGTGCAAATGGAGCAATCAATCCAGAATGGCACTTAATTTAACATTATTTAATCGACAGTCCTTTCATCCAGACGTAATGAAGTTGATTGGAGATTTTACATCAGTTTTATTGTTAGATATTGATTTATCTGTTCATCGTGCTTTTTGGGAGAAAGCATCTATGGTTCAAGATATATTATTTGAAGCAGTAGACCATCGTTTTTATAGTGGTGTTGATGTTATACGAAATATTGCAAGTAAGAGAGAAATGACTAGTAAAGCGATTATGCCAATTGTATTTACTAGTATGTTATTCGATAAATCGGAATTTGCAGATACGTTGACGAAATTAGGGAAAATTAAATACGGAATAAGCCAGACCCCTCAAGTATTTTTAGATTTCCAAGTCACGGAAAGAGACGGACAATTAATTATGACTTGGGATTATGCAAAAGATTTGTTTGATGAAGACATGATCAGTGCCATGTTTGAAACGTATCAACTTCGATTACAGCAAGTTATAGACAATAAACTTTCATCTATGCCGCTGCCTGTAACACAGTATCAACTACTGCTTGATTACAATCGTACACAAGGAGATTATGAAGGGGATTTACTGCAAAGATTAATAGACCAGCAATGCCAGAAGACTCCCGATGCTATTGCAGTCAAATTAGGACAGGATACATTGACCTATGGCGAGTTGGCGAGAAAATCCAATCAGGTCGCTCGTTATTTAGCAGAACAAAACTATGCACTCAATTCTTATATTGGAGTTTGGGCAGAGAGACGAATTGAGACCATTGTAAATATGGTAGCTATTTTAAAATCCGGCCATGCTTATATTCCTGTTAATCCGGAACATCCTGAGGAAAGAATAAAATATATCGTGGAACATAGTGATATCAAGCTCATGATTCATCCAGATTTATATGAAACAGAGAACCTTTCCACCTATAACGATGGCGCCTTAGAACTGTTAGAAGGCTGCCAGCAGGATAGAGCCTATGCTATCTATACGTCAGGAAGCACTGGACATCCTAAGGGTGTTGTGATCACCCATGAAGCAGTAGTGAATACATTATTAGATATTAATGAGAAATTCCAAGTAAATAGCGAAGATAAAATCATTGCCCTATCATCGATGAGCTTTGATTTATCCGTCTATGATATTTTTGGAGCACTCATTAGCGGAGCTCAGTTAGTATTAATTCCAGATCTTTTAGATATGGCCAGTATTCATCAGATCATGATCGAAGAAGAAATCACGATATGGAATTCGGTTCCGGCAATTATGGATATGTATCTAGAAAGCACAAAGCAAGACACGGTGCATAGCACTTCAGCAGAGCGCTTACGTATGGTGATGCTAAGTGGAGACTGGATTTCTCTTGGTTTGCCAGCGAAAATCAAAACAAGAATGCCAAAAGCACAAGTCATCGGGTTAGGTGGAGCAACGGAAGGCTCTATATGGTCCATATATTTCCCAATCACAGAAGTGAAGCCAGAGTGGAAAAGTATCCCTTACGGCTATCCGCTGAAAAATCAACAAATTTACGTACTGGATGAATGTGGGGAAGAATGCCCAGTAGGCGTACCAGGAGAACTGCATATTGGTGGAAAAGGAGTCGCCGCAGGTTATCTCAATGAAGAAGAGAAGACGAAGGCCGCCTTTATCAACCATAGATTAGGTTATCTGTACAAAACAGGTGATTATGGTGTCATGCGTCCGGAAGGATATGTAGACTTCCTGGGAAGAAAAGATAGTCAAGTTAAGATACGTGGACATCGTGTCGAACTAGGAGAAATAGAACACTGTATCAATCATTTGCCACATATTCACCAGTCCGTCGTCGCTGATTACAGTGATTCACATGGAGAGAAGCAATTGTGTGGGTATATTGTTGCAGATGAGACCGTAGAATTGGCAGAAATAAAAAGAGAGTTAGCCAAACATCTGCCTGATTATATGATCCCGGCACAATTCATACAGGTAGATGAGATTCCACTATCTGCAAATGGTAAAGTAGATCGTAAATTATTGCCGAACCCGGAACAGTTTATTGAAGAAACTAAGATGATAAGGGGTTATGAGGCACCAAAGACCCAGACGGAAAAATTGGTAGTAGAGGCATTTGAACATGTACTTGGTATGGAAAGAGTAAGTGTAAATGACAATTTCTTTGATTTGGGTGGAGATTCGATTAAGGCTATCCATATTCTAAACAAGATAAGAGAAGCTGGATACGATAGCTCCATGCGAAATCTTTTGATGGAGAGAACACCAAAGCTAATAGCCATGAATTTATCCACAAAAAAAGAAATTATGCCTGCGGAGCAAGGAGAAATAACTGGTGAAATTTCACTGACACCAATTCAAAACTACTTCTTCGCACAAAATATGATAGATCCTGAACATTTTAATGTATGCCAAGTGTTTAAGGTTCGTGAAAAACTAAATGATCTGGCACTACAAAAAGCTTTATCTGCGTTAGTGCAGCATCATGATATGTTGAGAGCTACGTACAAAGATAAGAAACAGGTTATAGGGAAAGTAGAAGATAAGAAATGGTACGGCTTTACAAAAATAGCATGTGAATCTGAAGAGATTCAGGAAAAAATTAAGACAACGAAAGTAAAGATGGATTTGGCGGAAGGACCATTATTGCAGGCTGTTTTATTTAGTACGCCGGAGCAAGATTATATGATGTTGCTAGCTCATCATATGATAATGGATGTGATTTCCTGGCGGATTTTAACTGAGGATTTGGAGAAGGGCTACTCTCAAGCTTTGAATCAAAAAGAGATAACATTACCAGCTAAAACCGTTTCCTTTAAAGTATGGAGCGAAGGATTAGCTTATTACAGCCAGAGTGAAAAGTTAAAGAGAAGGTTAGCTTACTGGTCAGAAATAGAAAATAAATTGGTTGATGGTAAGTTAAAAGAAGATGGAATTGATGATAAATTCGAACCAAAGACAGCCGTGGCATGTCTTAATGCCGCTATCACAGAAAAGTTATTAAAAGAAAGTGCACATGCTTATAATACAGAGATTAATGACTTGCTTGTAGCAGCACTAGGACGTGCGGTAAACAAAGTAACAGGTCAGAGAACGCTTGCTATACAGATGGAAGGACATGGTCGTGAAGAAACAGTAGGCTCTTTTGATTTAGGTAGGACAATAGGATGGTTCACTAGTATATATCCCGTAGTTTTAGATGAGTTAGGCACTAATATTGCACAGGATATTCGAAATACGAAAGAGACACTACGACGCGTACCAGGACATGGAATTGATTATGGCATCATAAAGAATGCAGCCATGGGTAATCCAGAAGAAATGGATGTAGAAGTGGCACCAGATATATCATTTAATTATCTTGGAGAACTAGGAACAAAGACTGAATCTGGCGATCTATATTTCGAGTTTTCACAATTAGGTTATGGACAGGATACGAATCCTCGTAATCAATTTGGACCATCCATTAACGTCATAGGTCATGTGCAAAAAGGTAGTTTATCTATGACAGTAACCTGCAACAGCAGTCGTTATTTGGCTGAGAGAATTGAGCAAATAGGAAAAGCATATGAAGAAGAACTGATAGCAGTCGCAGAACATTGCTCCCACGCACAGAAGAGTGAGTCAACGGCAAGTGATTTTGGTGAGAGCGTATGGAAAGATAGCGAATTTTGTTATGTACAGGAAGCTGTCGAAATCCGCGGCCAGGAAATTCAACGTATCTATCCATTGGCTCCTGTGCAAGAGGGAATGCTCTATGAGAAGCTTATGGATGAATCATCTACAAAATATGTTGTTCAGCAGACGTTGCGATTGGCAGATGTAGATGTAGAGAAGATGCACAAAGCTTTTAAGTATTTAGCAACACAGCATGATATTTTACGTACAAAAATCTGTTATCGGGGAGTAAGTGTACCAAGACAAGTTGTGTTGAAAGAAAGAATGCCGGAATTTAATTATATGGAAGTAGATAATGAATCGGATTATCTTGATTTAAAGGAACAAGATGTAAAACGAGGATTTGATTTAGAAGAAGATACACTACTTCGTATGAATCTGATAAAAATAAACAACAGTGGTTATCGGTTGATCATGACAAACCATCATATTATTTTAGATGGTTGGTGTTTGCCAATTTTGCGTAAAGAATTATTTAGTGCGTATATGGCAACAGATGAAGAACAATTAAAAACACCTAATCAGGCTGCTTCTAATAAAATGGGTAGCTATGAAAAGTTTGTCCATTATATAAATGAAAAAGATAAAGAGACGAGCCTTAAATATTGGGAAGACCTTCTTCAAGGATATGAGACAAGGGCTGATATTCTACCTTTAGGTCGTCCAGATGAAACAGAAGAAGAGAGTCAGAGCCAAGAGTTTAAGTTAAGCATAGAGGTAACTGAACAAGCAGAAGCGATATGTGCCCAATATGATGTAACATTGAACACGCTAGTAGAAGCTTGTTGGGGCGTTTTATTGGAAAAATACAACTCAACAAATGATGTTGTATTTGGAAAAGTTGTATCTGGTAGAAATGCAGAGATTGAAGGTATTGAAGAAATCGTTGGTTTATTTATCAATACAATACCCGTACGTATATCGACAACAAACGAAGACACCTTTGCCGATTTGTTGAAATCATTACAGAGCCAGGCAATTATTGCAAATGAACACGATTTTCTTCCCTTAGCAGAAATACAGAATCATACTTTATTAGGAAGAGATCTAATTGGAACATTATTCTTCTTTGAAGGCTATCAAGGAACAAGTATAAATATTGATGGCAAATTAAATGTGGAATCCGAATATTACCGCGAACAAATTGGGTATGACTTGGGAATGACAGCATTTAAGAGTGATCGTATCCATTTTAGAATTCTTTTCAATACAAAGCTATATAACAAGGAACAAATAAACATTATTGGTTCCCATCTGCAAAGGCTTATGGAACAAGCAATTGCAGCACCACAGACGAAATTAATCGAATTAGGCATGACCAGTGAAGCAGAAGAAATGAAAGAATTAGTACAGTTTAACGCAACGGACAGCGACTATCCAAGAGACAAGACAATTGTACAATTATTTGAAGAACAAGTAGCAAGAACCCCCCATAATACAGCAGTTGTATGCGGGAATGAGCAATTGAGTTACGCTGAATTAAATGCTCGTGCCAATCAGCTTTCATTAAAGTTACGACGGGAATACCATGTCCAGCCTGATGATTTTGTTGCGATTATAGCAGAAAGAAGTTTGGAGATGGTGATCGGGTTATATGCCATCATAAAGTCGGGTGCAGCATATGTACCCATTGACCCATTGTATCCAGAAGAACGTATCGAGTATATATTGGAAGATAGCCAGCCTAAAGCGGTTTTAATTGGTCATGGAAAGTATAATATTTCTCCTGAAAAGGTTGTTAACTTATATAGTGAAAGCAATTATGGAGAAGGTGCAGGGAATCTAGAACATGTAAATACTCCTCGTGATCTTATTTATCTGGTTTATACATCGGGTACAACAGGAAAACCAAAAGGGGTTATGGTAGAGCATCAGAATATAGTCAATCAGCAGATGTGGACACAAAGAGAATACCCATTACACGAGGGAGAATCTCTTTTAATGAAGACCACTTGTGCATTTGATGTTTTTGCCTGGGAAGTATTTTGGTGGATGTTAGCGGGTGGTAAACTTGTTATTTTGCAACAAGGAGAAGAAAGTCAAAGTGATAAGATCATCAAGGTAATTCAGGAATATAAAGTCAATGCAATCCAGTTCGTTCCTTCCATGTTCAATATGTTTCTAAAAGAATTAGATATGAGCAAAGAAAAAATAAATACTCTGCGTTATATCATTAATATTGGTGAGAAACTGAATGCGGAAAGTGTGAGACATTATAATCAATTAAGGGAAAAAGGACAAGTAAGAGCAGAACTACTGAATCTCTATGGTCCAGCAGAAACTACAGTTAATTCCAGTGGATATCATTGTCCAACAGGCTTAGATGTAGATAAAATATTAATTGGTAAGCCTATTAGTAATACACAAATTTATATATTATCAAATGAAAAAATAGCCGGAATAGGTGTACCAGGGGAATTATGTATTGCAGGAGAAAGTGTGTCGCGTGGATACTTAAATCGTGAAGAATTAACAGCTCAGAAATTTATTAAAAATCCTTTTGGTTCAGGAATGATGTATAAAACAGGTGATCTGGCACGGTGGATACCGGATGGAAATATCGAGTACCTTGGCCGTATAGATGATCAAGTTAAGATAAGAGGTTTCAGAATCGAACCAGGAGAAATTGAAAGTACTTTGATGGAGCTCGAAGGAGTTAGTAGAGCAGCCGTTGTAGTACGACAAGACAAGCAAGGAGAAAAATATCTGTGTGCTTATGTAGTCGTTCATACAGAAATAGAAGAATTAGACGAAGATACAATCAAGAGTGAATTACGCAAGAAGTTACCAGACTATATGGTTCCTGTGTATATTATTCGAATTGACCAAATTCCATTAAGTCATAATGGAAAGCTGGACAAAGCGGCACTACCAGAACCAGAATACAAGCCTAAGGAATATGTAGCACCAATAAATAGAGAAGAGAAGTTAATAGTTGAAGCATTTGAGAAAGTCCTTGGAATAACAGGAATTAGTGTCAATGACAGCTTTTTTGACTTGGGTGGTCATTCACTGAAAGTTACATTATTGTGTAATGAATTAGAAAAGACAATCGGTATAAGACTGCAGCTTAGTGAAATATTTGCTTTATCTACACCAAAACGTATTGCAGAAAGAATTGGAAGCTTACAACAGGATCGTTTTTCGGAAATACCGAAAATAGCTGAAGCAGAGTTCTATCCTATGAGTTCTGTTCAAAAGCGACTTTATCTTCTCAATGAGATAGTAGGTCCTAGTATTTCCTATAACATTTCGAATGTCATAAAATACGAAAACACTCTGGATAAAGAGCAGTTACAGGGAGCATTAGATAAGCTCTTAGAGAGAGAAGAAGTATTAAGAACCAGCTTCCATCTTATTAATGGAGAGCCAGTTCAAGTGATTCAACCAGATGCGAGAGTAGTATTGGAATACAAAGAAGCAGATACACTAGATATTCAAGATGAATATGATCGTTTTGTTTGCCCATTTGATTTATTCAAAGCACCTTTGATGCGGGTTAAGTTATTACAGACACCACAAGCTTCATACTTGATGCTGGATATTCATCATATTGTTTCTGATGGAGAAAGTCTGCCTATTATGATGAACTGGATAAGCGAGTTATATGAAGGAAATACTTTACCAATCCCAAGGCTTCATTATAAAGATTTCTCTGCTTGGCAAATGACTCAGGATATTACGAAGCAGGCGGCATATTGGAAAAACGAGTTCTTAGGTGAAATTCCAATACTTAATTTGAATACAGATTTCCAACGTCCTAAGAAAAAGAGCTTCAATGGTGCCAACGTAAAAACTAAGATTGAAGAACCAGTTTTTATGGAAATAAAAGAATTAGCGAAGAAGCATGGTGCTACGGAATTCATGACTATGTTATCAACCTTTATGATTCTATTGAGCAAATACAGTCAACAGGAAGAAATTGTAGTCGGAACTCCTGTATCAGGTAGAACCCACGTTGATACACAAGAAATGCTGGGGATGTTTGTAAACTCTTTGGCTATCAAAGGAAAAGTGAAACAAGAGGAGAGTTTTGAACAAGTATTGCTTGGAGTAAAAGAAAAATGTCTTCGTGCGTACGATAATCAGGACTTTCAATATGAAGACTTGGTTGAGGCAGTAGATGTAAAGAGAGATTTATCAAGAAATCCATTATTTGATGTAATGTTCATGATGCCAGAGAGTGAAATTATGTCTGGTTCAAAGAGCATTGTGAGTGGAACATGGGTACCAATGGAAGGAAAAGTAGCTAAGTTTGATCTGAATTTAATGGTAATACACACATCAGAGGGTTATGTGGTCAACTTAGAGTATTCTACAGATTTATTTAAACAGGAAACGATAAAGCAAATGCTGGATGATTATGTTTTATTACTATCAGAAGTTATAAAACATCCAGAAGACCGTTTGCAAGAGCTACTTAAGAAAGAGGATGTTAAGAAAGAGGAGAAAGATTCGACCCAAGCAGAGCTTGATCATCGTGCCAATCATCTGGCACAGCAAGTTTCAGATTTGATGCGGGTATTGCAGCAAAGAGACCAAGCTTATTGGAAGGCAAAAGTAGACAATTTCCCGCATGCACCTCAGTTACCACTTCTTCCAAATGGGAATGCTGTAACCAACGCAACAGTAAAACGTTTAGAAACGAGAATTGCTGCGACAGACTGGGCGATTGTGAGAAACAAGGCTTTGGATAACAAAATTGCACCATCTGCGTTATTGTGCACAATATATGCGGAAGTTCTATTTAAATGGAGCAATCAATCCAATATGGCACTTAGCTTAAATCTGTTTAGTAATCAGCCTTTTCATCAAGATGGAATGTCTCTGATGGGGGATTTCGTATCGAAATTGTTGTTAGATATCGATTTATCATCTCATAGACCATTTTGGGAAAGAACTACTGAGATTCAGAATCGGTTATTTGAAGCGTTAGACCACAGATTTTACAGTGGGGTTGATTTCCTGCGTGATCTGGCTGAACACCGTGGTCAAGAAGGTCAAGCTATAATGCCATTTGTATTTACGAGTATGCTTCGTGACGAAGTAGATTTTTTCAATGCCAATATAGGTAGTAGGGGAGAATTGAAATACGGAATAAATCAGACCCCTGAAGTGTTTTTGGACTTCCAAGTTGCGGAAAGAGACGGACAATTAATTATGACTTGGGATTATGCAAAAGATTTGTTTGATGAAGACATGATCAGTGCCATGTTTGAAACGTATCAACTTCGATTACAGCAAGTTATAGACAATAAACTTTCATCTATGCCGCTGCCTGTAACACAGTATCAACTACTGCTTGATTACAATCGTACACAAGGAGATTATGAAGGGGATTTACTGCAAAGATTAATAGACCAGCAATGCCAGAAGACTCCCGATGCTATTGCAGTCAAATTAGGACAGGATACATTGACCTATGGCGAGTTGGCGAGAAAATCCAATCAGGTCGCTCGTTATTTAGCAGAACAAAACTATGCACTCAATTCTTATATTGGAGTTTGGGCAGAGAGACGAATTGAGACCATTGTAAATATGGTAGCTATTTTAAAATCCGGCCATGCTTATATTCCTGTTAATCCGGAACATCCTGAGGAAAGAATAAAATATATCGTGGAACATAGTGATATCAAGCTCATGATTCATCCAGATTTATATGAAACAGAGAACCTTTCCACCTATAACGATGGCGCCTTAGAACTGTTAGAAGGCTGCCAGCAGGATAGAGCCTATGCTATCTATACGTCAGGAAGCACTGGACATCCTAAGGGTGTTGTGATCACCCATGAAGCAGTAGTGAATACATTATTAGATATTAATGAGAAATTCCAAGTAAATAGCGAAGATAAAATCATTGCCCTATCATCGATGAGCTTTGATTTATCCGTCTATGATATTTTTGGAGCACTCATTAGCGGAGCTCAGTTAGTATTAATTCCAGATCTTTTAGATATGGCCAGTATTCATCAGATCATGATCGAAGAAGAAATCACGATATGGAATTCGGTTCCGGCAATTATGGATATGTATCTAGAAAGCACAAAGCAAGACACGGTGCATAGCACTTCAGCAGAGCGCTTACGTATGGTGATGCTAAGTGGAGACTGGATTTCTCTTGGTTTGCCAGCGAAAATCAAAACAAGAATGCCAAAAGCACAAGTCATCGGGTTAGGTGGAGCAACGGAAGGCTCTATATGGTCCATATATTTCCCAATCACAGAAGTGAAGCCAGAGTGGAAAAGTATCCCTTACGGCTATCCGCTGAAAAATCAACAAATTTACGTACTGGATGAATGTGGGGAAGAATGCCCAGTAGGCGTACCAGGAGAACTGCATATTGGTGGAAAAGGAGTCGCCGCAGGTTATCTCAATGAAGAAGAGAAGACGAAGGCCGCCTTTATCAACCATAGATTAGGTTATCTGTACAAAACAGGTGATTATGGTGTCATGCGTCCGGAAGGATATGTAGACTTCCTGGGAAGAAAAGATAGTCAAGTTAAGATACGTGGACATCGTGTCGAACTAGGAGAAATAGAACACTGTATCAATCATTTGCCACATATTCACCAGTCCGTCGTCGCTGATTACAGTGATTCACATGGAGAGAAGCAATTGTGTGGGTATATTGTTGCAGATGAGACCGTAGAATTGGCAGAAATAAAAAGAGAGTTAGCCAAACATCTGCCTGATTATATGATCCCGGCACAATTCATACAGGTAGATGAGATTCCACTATCTGCAAATGGTAAAGTAGATCGTAAATTATTGCCGAACCCGGAACAGTTTATTGAAGAAACTAAGATGATAAGGGGTTATGAGGCACCAAAGACCCAGACGGAAAAATTGGTAGTAGAGACATTTGAACATGTACTTGGTATGGAAAGAGTAAGTGTAAATGACAATTTCTTTGGTTTGGGTGGATACTCGCTTAATGTAATCCGGCTGTGTAATGAATTAGAGAAGAGCACAGGGGTAAGGTTACCACTTAGAGAAATTTTTGATTTAGTTACACCAAAAAATATTGCAGAACAAATAAAAAACTCAAAGGAGAATACGTTTGAAGAAATACCAGAAATAGCAGAAGCAGAAAGCTATTCTATAAGTTCAGCTCAAAAGAGACTTTATCTTTTGGACCAACTAACAGGCCCTGGTATAACTTATAATATTCCTTTAGTAATCAAGCTTAAAGTTAAACCAGACAATGAGCGACTTCAGAGGGCATTGGATCAATTAGTAGAGCATGAGGAAATTTTAAGGACAAGTTTCCATATCGTGAATGGTGAACCAATTCAAAAAATTTCTTCAGATGCAAGAATTGCGCTGGAGCACAGTGAAGTAAAGACAGCAGATTCACAGTATATCCAAGATGAATATAATACTTTCGTCCAACCATTTGACCTGTCAAAATCACCACTAATGCGTGCAAAAATACTGAATACTCCAAGTAATTCATATTTATTCCTGGATATTCACCATATTTTATGTGATGCAGGAAGCATGCCAGTTATGCTTTACAAAATACAAGAGTTATATGAAGGAAGAGAATTGTTAACACCACGAGTACAGTATAAAGACTTTTCTGCTTGGCAAAATGCTAGAGATATCACAGAACAGGCAGCGTACTGGAAGAAAGAATTCTCCGGTGATATACCAGTCCTGGATTTAATCATGGATTATCCACGCCCTCATAAACAAAGCTTTAGAGGTGCTAATTTCCGAACACAGGTAGAAGAAAAAACGAGTATTAAAGTAAAAGAGTTAGCGAAGAAGTATGGTGCAACGGAGTTTATGGTGTTGTTATCCACCTTTTTCTCTATGTTAGGAAAATACAGTCGACAGGAAGAAATTATAGTAGGAACGCCAATATCGGGCCGAAACCATACGGATACCCAAAATATGTTGGGCATGTTTGTAAACACTCTGGCAATCAAAGGGAATGTGTGCGCTGATGATACATTTGAGGATGTATTATTACGTACAAAAGAGAAATGTTTACAGGCATACGATAACAAGGATTATCAGTTCGAGGATTTAGTTGAAGCAGTGGGAGTAAAGAGAGATTTCTCAAGAAACCCAGTATTTGATGTGATGTTTGTATTGCAGGACGATGAGAGAGAGAGTTATTCGGATCGTATTCATATTGGAACAAGGGAATCCGTTGAAGGTAGTATTTCTAAATTTGATCTTACCTTAACCATGATAAGTGATTCAGAAGGCTATAAGATTGATTTTGAATATTCTACAGACTTATTCAAACCAGAAACGATCGAGTACATGGCAAAACACTTCTTAACATTAATTGAAGGAGTTTTAATGTCTCCGGAAAAGAAGCTGCAGGAGATTGCCATGGTAGATCTGTACGAAGAAGCAAAAATATTGGGTGAGTTCAATATGACGGATGCAGAATTCCCTCAAAATATGACGATTGTGCAGTTACTTGAAGAGCAGGCCGCCAGAATACCTAATAGTATAGCCATCACATTTAATGGACAACAGATGACCTATGCACAATTAAATGAACGGGCGAATGCTCTGGCAAGAAAGCTTCGTGAGGACTATAACATTCAACCCAATGACTTTGTGGTGATCTCAACAGAGAAGTGTTTGGAGATGGTGGTGGGTATATACGCTATTTTAAAGGCTGGAGCAGCTTACGTACCGGTTGATCCATCTTATCCAGAGGAAAGAATTAATTATATCATTAATGACTGTAAACCAAAGGTCGTATTATGCAGTACAAAAGAACCTGAAGTTGACATTCCTGTCATGCATCTTCATGATGAGGCAAATTATCAAATGGAATGCAGTAACCTTGTTCATGTAAATCACTCAAGTGATTTGATGTATGTTATTTATACCTCAGGTACGACGGGCCGGCCAAAAGGTGTTATGGTTCAGCATGTAAATGTAGTGCGATTACTCAAGAATGACAAGTTTAAGCTTGATTTATATGAAAATGATATTTGGGTTCAATTCCATTCTTATTGTTTTGATGTTTCGGTTTGGGAAATATTCGGAAGTCTATTGAATGGAGCAAAGCTTGTAATACCTTCTGAGGATACAGTAAAAGATGGATATGCCTTCGGAGAGCTGCTCCAAAAAGAAGCGGTAACCATCTTATGCCAGGTACCTTCACCATTCTATGCGTTGATCGATGCAACGACAGGACAAACCATAAATAGTTTACGATATGTTATTTTTGCAGGGGAGGCACTTTATCCAGCACATTTGAAGAAATGGCATGAGAACAATAGACATTGTCGTCTGGTTAATATGTACGGGCCAACAGAAACCACGGTATACGCTACTTATCGCGATATTGATGCTGAAGCCATCGAGAGAGGAATTAGCGATATAGGAATGCCACTTCCAACATTAAAGATTTATATATTAAATGGAAATGAACTTTGTGGAATTGGAGTTCCGGGTGAGGTATGTATAACAGGTGAGGGTGTATCTCAAGGCTATTTAAATCGACAAGACCTGACAGACGAGAAGTTTGTACACAACCCATTTGGATCCGGAAAGATGTATCGGACAGGTGATTTGGCACGTTGGTTACCTAACGGAAACATTGAATATATTGGACGGATGGATGACCAAGCAAAAATCAGAGGATATCGTATTGAACCACGAGAAGTAGAAAGCCGTTTATTGGAGCTTGAAAGCATAAATGAAGCTGTAGTCATAGTGCGAGAAGACAAAAGGAATGAGAAATTCCTGTGTGCCTATGTAATAACTGAGACAGAAATAGAAGAAAAGGACGTTAAGATCAAGTTAAGTAAAGTATTACCAGATTACATGGTGCCTGCACATATTATTTCGGTTGATGCGATTCCACTTACAAGTAATGGGAAACTTGACAAATCCTCATTACCACAGCCGCAGTACAAGTCACAGGAATATATTGCACCACGAAATGAATATGAAACTCTGATCGTGCAGGCATTTGAGAACATTCTAGATATTGAACAAGTCAGTGTAACTGATAGCTTCTTTGATCTAGGGGGATCTTCACTGAAAGCAGTGCTCTTGTGCAATGAATTGGAGAAGGCCATAGGAGTAAGATTGTCAATTAGAGATGTTTTTACTTTTGGTACGCCCGAGCAGATAGCGGGAAATATCGAGTCGATTGAGAGCGAGATGTTTGTGGCAATAGAACAAGCTTCAGCAGCTGAATACTACCCTACAAGTTCAGCTCAGAAACGACTCTATCTTCTGGACGAGATGACCGGACCTAATATTAACTACAACGTATCGGACGTTTATGCTTATGAAGAACCGCTAGATAAAGAAAGATTACAGAAGGCTTTGGATAAGCTGTTAAAGCAAGAAGAAATCTTGCGAACTAGTTTCCATGTTGTGGACGGTGAGCCTATTCAAACGATTTCTCCAGACGCAAGGGTTTTAATAGACTACAGCGAAGTGGACGAAATAGATATACAAACAGAATACGATAAATTTATACAACCGTTTGTTTTATCCGAAGCACCGTTGATGCGTGTGAAATTAATGAAGACAACAACGGCCTCCTATCTATTTGTTGATATTCATCACATTATATGTGATGGAGAAAGCCTGCCAGTTATACTGCAACAAGTGAACGAATTTTATGAAAATGATGGAACTGATTATGAATAAGAGGAGAACTTATGAATAAAAATTCTAACCGTGTTCAGTATAAAGATTTCAGTGTATGGCAGAATTTTTATGACATCTCAAAACAGGAAGAGTATTGGAAGAGGGAATTCGCTGGTGAAATTGCTAGGGTGGATTTGAAGACGGATTTCCTCCGTCCTCAAATCCAGTCTTTCAGGGGAGACAATGTTGTAGCAAAGGTAAAGGAGCCATTAAGCTCAGGGGTTAAAAATCTAGCTCTAAAGCATGGTGCTACTGAATTTATGGTTACCCTATCTGTGTTCATTTTATTATTAGCCAAATATAGTCGCCAAAAGGATATTATTGTAGGAACTACCGTGTCAGGCCGAGTTCATGCAGATACTAAGGGTATGTTGGGGATGTTTGTCAATACTCTGGTGATCAAGGGAGAAGTTAGTCCGGATGAGACCTTTGAGCATTTGATATTAGCTGTGAAGGAGAAGTGTCTGCAGGCTTATGATAACCAAGAATACCAATTTGAAGATTTAGTTGAAGCCGTAGAGGAGAAAAGAGATCTCTCAAGAAATCCAATTTTTGATTTTATGTTCGGATTAAAAGAAAAGAAAAAACCGACGGAAATGCAAGGCCTATTGGGCGGAAAAAGTGCATTCATTAAAAGAAATGTCTCAAAGTTTGACTTATCCGTTCTGGTTGAATGTATGCCAGAAGGGTATGAGATAGATTTTGAGTATTGCACAGATTTATTCAAACAAGAAACGATTGAATATATGGCAAGGCATTATGTAACGCTGCTTGAGGAAGCCATAACACATCCAGGCAAAAAGCTTAAAGATCTGCATATGCTTGATCTCAGAGAACAAGAGAAGATCTTGGTTGATTTCAATGCAACGAATGTAGAATACTCTCGAGAACAAACAGCTGTCAGCTTATTTGAGAATCAGGTAGAGAAAACAGCAGGAAATATTGCACTTAAATTTGATGATAATAAGATGACATATGCCGAGCTGAATGAAAGAGCAAATCAGTTGGCGCGAACTCTTCGGGATTTAGGAGTGGCTCCAAACGATCTAGTGGCTCTAGTGACAGAACGCAGCATGGAAATGATTGTAGGGATATTAGCCATCATCAAGGCAGGGGGAGCTTATGTACCCATCAATCCTGAATATCCAGATAATAGAATTCACTATATGCTGGAGGACAGTAGTCCAAAGATTGTATTGACGTATAAGAATAAGCTGCCAGGGAAGGTAGAGATACCAGTATTAGATTTAGAAGATGAGAATAATTATGCTAATGAAACGGACAATCTTTTGCACGTTAACAGGTCTAATGATTTAGTGTATTGTATCTACACCTCGGGTACAACTGGAAATCCTAAAGGAGTTTTAATTGAACATCGAAATGTGGTCAATATGTGGGTCACATATCAGGAGACATTTGCACTAAGCGACAAGGATACGGTGCTGCAATTTGCAAATATATCTTTTGACCAAGCGGTGGGAGATATCTTCCCTGCACTATGCAATGGTGCGGCATTATGCATTGTACCAAAACATTTAACCTATGATATGGAGCAACTACAAAAATATATCGATCGAAATAATGTTACAACAGCTTCATTGACACCTAAGTTAATAGACGGGTTGTGTGTTGACGCATTACCGACGCTTCGTTTGCTGGAGTCAGGTGGAGAGGCAGGTAGTCTAGAAAGCTTAAAAAAATGGGCGGAAAGAGTAGAAGTGCTTAACACATATGGGCCTACGGAGTCTACTGTAAATGCAACTAGTTTTAGAGTGAATACAGACTCTACTTCAATTTCCATTGGACGTCCGATTGCAAATACAAAGGTATATCTTCTAAATGAAATGGAGCTATGCGGGATTGGAATACCTGGTGAGTTGTGTATTGCAGGAGATGGTTTAGCAAGAGGTTATTTAAATCAGCCAGAATTGACAGATAAGAAGTTTATTAAGAATCCCTTCGGTGAAGGAAAACTGTACCGTACAGGAGATTTAGCACGTTGGCAGCCAGATGGAAATATAGAGTATTTAGGTCGAATAGATGATGAACAAGTGAAAGTCCGTGGTTACAGGATAGAGTTAGGTGAAATTGAAAGTGTATTAAGAAAGCAGAGTAATATTGCAGATGCTGTCGTTATTGTAAAAGAAGTTGGAAATGATGATATTCTCTGTGCATATCTCATTGCAGAAAAGGGGCAGGAACTAAGTATACCCCAAATTAAAGAAGCGGTAAGAGAAGAAGTAACAGAGTATATGATTCCTGCCTTTATGATCCAGATCGATGAATTTCCACTAACCATAAATGGGAAGCTGGATAAAACTAGGCTGCCAGAGCCAGATATGTTAGAAAGTTTGAACTACGTACCACCAAGTAATAAGACGGAGCAGGCAATCGTAGATGTATTTGAAGAAATCTTAGGAATATCTCCAGTCGGCATAGAGGATAGTTTCTTTGAACTGGGTGGACATTCGTTAAAAGCGACGGCAGCCATTAATGCCATCGAGAAGAAGACGGGAATTCGTTTGCCAGTAAAAGAGATATTTAGTTCACCAACTCCTTCCATGTTGGCGAGAAAGATTGAGGCCGCGGGAGAAGGTGAATATAGTCCAATACCACAAGCAGAACAGAGAGAAGCTTATCCAGCATCCTCTACACAGAAACGATTGTTTATTCTGGATCAGATGGAAGGTAACAGTACAGCATATAACATGGCGTCAGCGCTAGAAGTAACGGGTAACCTTGATGTAGAAAAAATACAACAAGCCATAGATCGCCTGATCCAGCGTCATGAGTCGCTGCGAACAAGTTTTGTCATGACAGAAGGAGAAACCCTTCAAGTCATTGCAGACGAGGTATTCTACCAAGTGGAATATGAAGAGACCGACAGCTACAGTGACGCTGACATGGAACAATTCGTACGCCCGTTTGACATCGGAACAGCACCGCTCATGCGTTTTAAAGTAGTGAAAGAAAGAAATCGGAACAAATATATTTTACTATTTGATATGCACCATATTATTTCCGATCATCAGACGCTCAATCTATTAATCGAAGATTTCTCACGATTGTATAACGGTGAAGAGTTACAACCACTTGAACTCCAATACAAAGATTATAGTGAATGGATGCGTGCTAGAAATCTGGAGAGTCAGAGGGATTATTGGAAAGAAGTATTTAAAGAAGAGGCACCGGTTTTGGATTTGGTGACGGACTATCCACGTCCGAAAACCCAAAGTTACAAAGGAGCACAAGTGTCTGTTCAACTTAGTAAAGAACAAAAAGTTGGAATTGAAAATATAAATAAACAAAATGGAACGACAGATTACATGACCTTACTGGCTGTATTTATGATAGAACTGCATAAATACAGCAGGCAACAAGATATAGTGGTAGGAACACCCATCTCCGGCAGGGTGCATCAGGACACCGAGACGATCGCAGGCATGTTTGTCAATACGCTGGCAATGAGAGGATATCCAAGGGGCGAGAAAACGTTCCTGGAGTTTTTAAGCGAGATAAAAGAGCTGGCCTTAAACGCGTATGAGAATCAGGAATACCCATTTGAAGAATTGGTAGAGGAAGTAGAAGTACGCCGTGATCTGTCACGCAATCCGCTGTTTGACGTGATGTTTACCATGCAGAATGACGAAGATATCCATCTTGCGATGGGCGAAGCCCAAGTAGACAAGTTGGGCATTCATTTTATTGATGCCAAATTCGATTTGGATTTACAAGCTACAGCGTATGAAGAGGGGTACGCTTTAGATCTGGTATATTGCAGTGATTTATTTACCGAGACTTCAGCACAGGTCATACTGGAGCATTTTAAGGTATTGCTGGATAGAGTGATTGCTAACCCTGATATGAAATTGTCTGAACTACACATGGTCAGTGAGGTAGAACAACAAAGAATACTAACGGTTTTCAATAATACCCATACGGAGCATACGGAGTATGCACAGCATCATACGGCAGTGGAACGATTCGAGAAACATGCGGAACAGACACCCGAGAAGACGGTAATCGAATACGAAACGGGAGTACTTCGTTATGGAGAAGTCAACCGCAAGGCCAATGCATTGGCATGGGAACTGATTTCGTTAGGTGTCCAGCCCAATGATCGAGTGGCCATCATGGCTTCACTGGGAGCGGAAACGATCATTGGCATTTTAGGCGTGCTAAAGAGTGGAGCTTCCTATGTCCCGATTGATCCAGCGACTCCGAAGGAACGAATAGAGCATATCTTAAACGATGCAGCACCCAAGGTCATTTTAACAAGAGAGAAGACTATGGAAACGGAAGTCCCATTCATCTCGATGAATCTTGAAGATCTGGGTGAGAAGGAGACAAATCCAGCGTGTGCTGTTGAAAAAAGTGACATAGCCTATTTGATTTACACATCAGGAACGACAGGAAAGCCCAAAGGCGTGGCGGTTACACGAGGTAACTTGGATCATTACTTGTCGTATGCAGATCAAGAATACCAGAAGGAAGCTTGTACGACGGTATTAATGACAAGCTTAAGTTTCGACCTCTCCGTAACGTCCTTGTTCTTACCGCTGATTAGTGGTGGATCTCTTCTATTAAAGGGAGGAGATACGGAGGAAAGGTTACGTGCAGCATTCAAAGATAACAGGGTAACCTTCCTGAAGCTTACCCCGTCACATTTAAAAATGCTGGAAACCTATGCAGACGGCGTAGCTGTGCCGAATTTAGAAACGCTGATTGTCGGTGGAGAGGAGTTCACCACAGATACGGCGTGGAAAACGCAGAAGCTATTGGGTGAAAGCGTCAAGATCCATAACGAATATGGCCCTACAGAGACTACTGTAGGATGCTGTGACTATGTCTATTCCAGCGAAAAAGATAAGGGTTTAAGTGTAGGAATCGGACATCCCATTGCCAATATGCAGCTCTATATACTGAATGAGATGGAGTTATGTGGTGTAGGCGTTCCTGGTGAGCTATGCATCGCAGGAGACGGAGTAGCCAAAGGCTATCTAAACCAGCCTGAATTAACAGCGGAGAAGTTTATCGACAATCCATATGGCGAAGGGAAGTTATACCGCTCTGGAGATTTGGCGAGATGGCTGCCTAACGGAGAGATGGAATACCTGGGAAGAATAGATGAACAGGTTAAAATCCGAGGATATCGGATCGAGTTGTACGAGATCGAGAGCGTTCTAAGGAATCAGCCGGGTATATCTGATGTAGCCGTTGTTGCATTGGAAGTAGGCGGTGACAAGAGTATATGTGCCTACCTGATCCCGACAAATCAAGAGCAGCAACTGGATATGTCTGAAATCAAAAATGATTTGAGAGACAAACTGCCTGAGTATATGTTACCTGGCTTTATGATGCAGATTGATGCCTTGCCACTGACTCCAAATGGGAAGCTGGATGCAAAAGCACTGCCAGAACCAAATGCATTAGCAGGACAGGAATATATGCCACCAAGAACTAAAACAGAGAAAGTCATTACGGACATATTTGAAGAAATCTTAGGAATATCTCCAGTCGGCATAGAGGATAGTTTCTTTGAACTGGGAGGACATTCGTTAAAAGCGACGGCAGCCATTAATGCCATCGAGAAGAAGACAGGGATTCGTTTGCCAGTAAAAGAGATATTTAGTTCACCAACTCCTGTCATGTTGTCGAGAAAGATTGAGGCCGCGGGAGAAGGCGAATATAGTCCAATACCACAAGCAGAACAGAGAGAAGCTTATCCAGCATCCTCTACACAGAAACGATTGTTTATTCTGGATCAGATGGAAGGCAACAGTACTGCATATAACATGGCGTCAGCGCTAGAAGTAACGGGTAACCTTGATGTAGAAAAAATACAACAAGCCATAGATCGTCTGATTAAGCGTCATGAGTCGCTGCGAACAAGTTTTGTAATGACCGAAGAAGGAGCATATCAAGTCATTGCAGACGAGGTATTCTACCAAGTGGAATATGAAGAGACCGACAGCTACAGTGACGCTGACATGGAACAATTTGTACGCCCGTTTGACATCGGAACAGCACCGCTCATGCGTTTTAAAGTAGTCAAAGAAAGAAATCAGAACAACTATATTTTACTATTTGATATGCACCATATTATTTCCGATCATCAGACGCTAAATCTATTAATCGAAGATTTCTCACGATTGTATAACGGTGAAGAATTACAACCACTTGAAATCCAATACAAGGATTATAGTGAATGGATGCGTGGCAGAAACCTGGAGAGTCAGAGAAACTATTGGAAAGAAGTATTCAAAGAAGAGGCACCGGTTTTGGATTTGGTGACGGACTATCCACGTCCCAAAATCCAAAGCTACAAAGGAGCCCAAGTGTCTGTTCAGCTTAGCCGAGAGCAGAAAGCTGGCATTCAAAATATAAATAAACAACAGGGAACGACAGATTACATGACCTTACTGGCTGTATTTATGATAGAACTGCATAAATACAGCAGGCAACAAGATATCGTGGTAGGAACACCCATCTCAGGCCGAGTGCATCAGGACACCGAGACAATAGCCGGCATGTTTGTCAATACGCTGGCAATGAGAGGGTATCCAAGGGCTGAAAAAACGTTCTTAGAATTTTTAAGCGAGATAAAAGAGCTGGCCTTAAACGCGTATGAGAATCAAGAATACCCGTTTGAAGAATTGGTAGAGGAAGTAGAAGTACGCCGTGATCTGTCACGCAATCCGCTGTTTGACGTGATGTTTACCATGCAGAATAACGAGGAAATCCATCTTGCAATGGGCGAAGCACAGGTAGAGATGCTGGGCATTCCTTTCATTGATGCCAAATTTGATTTGGATTTACAAGCTACAGCGTATGAAGAGGGGTACGCTTTAGATCTGGTATATTGCAGTGATTTATTTACCGAGACTTCAGCACAGGTCATACTGGAGCATTTTAAGGTATTGCTGGATAGAGTGATTGCTAACCCTGATATGAAATTGTCTGAACTACACATGGTCAGTGAGGTAGAACAACAAAGAATACTAACGGTTTTCAATAATACCCATACGGAGCATACGGAGTATGCACAGCATCATACGGCAGTGGAACGATTCGAGAAACATGCGGAACAGACACCCGAGAAGACGGTAATCGAATACGAAACGGGAGTACTTCGTTATGGAGAAGTCAACCGCAAGGCCAATGCATTGGCATGGGAACTGATTTCGTTAGGTGTCCAGCCCAATGATCGAGTGGCCATCATGGCTTCACTGGGAGCGGAAACGATCATTGGCATTTTAGGCGTGCTAAAGAGTGGAGCTTCCTATGTCCCGATTGATCCAGCGACTCCGAAGGAACGAATAGAGCATATCTTAAACGATGCAGCACCCAAGGTCATTTTAACAAGAGAGAAGACTATGGAAACGGAAGTCCCATTCATCTCGATGAATCTTGAAGATCTGGGTGAGAAGGAGACAAATCCAGCGTGTGCTGTTGAAAAAAGTGACATAGCCTATGTGATTTACACATCAGGAACGACAGGAAAGCCCAAAGGTGTGGCGGTGACACGAGGCAATCTGGATCATTACTTGTCGTATGCAGATCAAGAATACCAGAAGGAAGCTTGTACGACGGTATTAATGACAAGCTTAAGTTTCGACCTTTCCGTAACGTCCTTGTTCTTACCGCTGATTAGTGGTGGATCTTTTCTATTAAAGGGAGGAGACGCGGAGGAAAGGCTGCGTGCAGCATTCAAAGATAACAGGGTAACCTTCCTGAAGCTTACCCCGTCACATTTAAAAATGCTGGAAACCTATGCAGACGGCGTAGATGTGGCGAATTTAGAAACGCTGATTGTCGGTGGAGAGGAGTTCACCACAGATACGGCGTGGAAAACGCAGAAGCTATTGGGTGAAAGCGTCAAGATCCATAACGAATATGGCCCTACAGAGACTACCGTAGGATGCTGTGACTATGTCTATTCCAGCGAAAAAGATAAGGGTTTAAGTGTAGGAATCGGACATCCCATTGCCAATATGCAGCTCTATATACTGAATGAGATGGAGTTATGTGGTGTAGGCGTTCCTGGTGAGCTATGCATCGCAGGAGACGGAGTAGCCAAAGGCTATCTAAACCAGCCTGAATTAACAGCGGAGAAGTTTATCGACAATCCATATGGCGAAGGGAAGTTATACCGCTCTGGAGATTTGGCGAGATGGCTGCCTAACGGAGAGATGGAATACCTGGGAAGAATAGATGAACAGGTTAAAATCCGAGGATATCGGATCGAGTTGTACGAGATCGAGAGCGTTCTAAGGAATCAGCCGGGTATATCTGATGTAGCCGTTGTTGCATTGGAAGTAGGCGGTGACAAGAGTATATGTGCCTACCTAATCCCGACAAATCAAGAGCAGCAACTGGATATGTCTGAAATCAAAAATGATTTGAGAGACAAACTGCCTGAGTATATGTTACCTGGCTTTATGATGCAGATTGATGCCTTGCCACTGACTCCAAATGGGAAGCTGGATGCAAAAGCACTGCCAGAACTAAATGCATTAGCAGGACAGGAATATATGCCACCAAGAACTAAAACAGAGAAAGTCATTACGGACATATTTGAAGAAATCTTAGGAATATCTCCAGTCGGAATAGAAGACAGTTTCTTTGAACTTGGCGGAGATTCTATTAAAGCGATTAAGGCCGTTTCGAAGTTACGGGAAAAAGGTTATAAGCTTTCTTTCGCCGCATTAATGTATCAGCAGACCCCAAGAAAGATTGGGGAAAATATTCAAATGGGAGAAGTAAATCAAGTATACGAACAGGGAGAAATCAATGGGGCAAGTCCATTAACCCCTATACAACTAGAATTTTTCAATAAGAATCACGTCGTACCTAATCATTATAATCAGGCCTTAATGTTAAGAAGTGATGAGCCATTTGACATACCTAGTTTAAAGACAGCAATTACTGAAATCATTAAACATCATGACGCTTTAAGAAATGTATATGACGGACAACGTCAAATCACGCTGTCTACAGAGGAAAGCAAGCTATATGATTGGTATGAAAAAGATTATACAAAAGTGCAAGATGTATCGAAAGAGATAGAGTATGCCAGCGATAAATTACAGGCAAGCATAGACCTAGCCACCGGGCCTTTAGTAAAAGTAGGGCTGTTCCATTCAGACAGTGGAGATCATTTACTAATTTGTGTACATCATCTGGTCATAGACGGTGTATCATGGAGAATTCTGCTGGAGGATTTATTTAGTGGATATCGACAAATACAAGAGACAGGTAAAATCACGCTGCCAATGAAAACGGCTTCGTACAAGGAATGGGCGAATGCTTTAACACAATATGCTAAGAGTGAAGTGCTTTCAGATGAAATAGCATACTGGAAAAATATATCGGATAAATCAAATAGTACTGAGACATTCAAGAGTACACAAACAGCAAGTGGTCAATATAAAAATAAAGTAGTGAAAGTGGACTCTGAAACGACGAAAAAGCTGTTGCTCGAAGCTGGAAAGACATATAAAACAGAAATAAACGACTTGTTACTGGCATCGCTGACCATTGCAGTAAAAGAATGGAGAAACTCTAAGTACCTAACCATAGAAATGGAGGGTCACGGGAGAGAGACAATAGATAGAGAGATCGCCATCGATCGTACAGTTGGTTGGTTTACAAGTGTATATCCTATTATTTTGGAGACAAAAGATACTGTTGAAGAAAGCATTTTGGAGGCAAAACAAACATTGAAACAGGTCCCTAATCATGGAATTGGATATGGAATTTTGAGATATCTTGGTGAGCATAGCGGACTTGAGATGAGCGCAGCAATAACATTCAATTATCTTGGAGAATTGGATAACGAGATAGACAGAATTGAAGGAATATCCATGTCGGGAATGCCATTAGGAAGAAGTATGTCAGAAAAAAATTCATCAGGAATGGGATTGTCTCTAAATGGGGCTGTTTTAAATGGGCAACTTGAATTTGACATCATATATGATACTGGATTGTATACTGACGAGGATGCTCAAACATTGGTATTGGCATATGAAAGAGCAATTAAGGATGTTGTCGAAACGTGTTTAACCAGAAAAGGAACAGTAAAAATGCCATTAGATGAAACATTAATTGGTGATAACCGTGATGGCGATCTAAAGTGCATGATACAAAAACAGTTGAATTATTATGGAGATAACTATATTAAAACACGTTCTACTTTAGAATGTCCTGTATTGACAGGACAGGAGGACTTCTTGCGACCGGATACAGAAATTATTACTGAAATCATAACAATAGAAGGAACGGCAGAGAACGCTTCTTTATCACTCAGAGGAATAATTTCCAGGCAGGGGGCATTAAGAACGAAATTAAATCAAAAAATGACCTATTTAGAAGAATACGATTATTCAGATGAGTGGGAAATTCCAGTAGTGAAAGGAACCTTAGAATTATCTGCAGAACAATTTAAAGAAATTGTGAATGAAATGAGTTTTCTAACTGATGATAAGCTGTTATCTAGATTTTTAATCGTAGAAATAGATGCAGATCATTGCTTAGTACTTAGTGCAATTCATCATTTAATATGGGATGGAGTCTCACAAGATTTGTTTAAGGTTATGCTTCATGAAACTTTGAACAACAGACTTACCACTCCCTATAACTATTCTTTCATAGAATATTGCAAAATGATTAAAAAGAAAGTTGACGAACTGGAAATTCCAGATGCTCAAGAGTCTAACATGGAAGAGTATATTGAAGCTGCTAAACAATCAGCTGATTTGGTCTCTCGACGAGACACTAAGAGGTCTACAGAAATTCATGTAAAACTAAATGAGTTACAATATCAGAAATTTAGCGAACAACCCATTAATACAGCAGTAGAATTTATATCAAGGCTTATGTATAGTGACTTACCTGAAGAATTAAATAACATCCCTGTTTCTGTTTTGACACATAACAGAGATGAATTCAATAAGGAAATGTTGGGGCTAACTTTAAATTTAGATTATTCAATTTATGATAGGAAAAGTAAAACGCAAAAACAGCTTTTATCAACATCAGAAAAATCGAGTATTAATCAATCTGCAATTACAGAAAAGTTGTTTCTTATAGCACAAAAGTACGATTTTAATGAAATGTCCCACCGCATTCCAATCATTAATTATCAGGGAGTCCTTGATAAGTTTGCAAGTAGAGATGACATATCACTTGAGAAGATGTTTTTACAAACACAGATTATAGAGTCTGAAGATTTTGGAGTTAGCATGCACTTTTACATTCAAAATAGTACTCTAATTGCTCGCATTACAGGCATTACAATTGAAGAAGAGCTCCTTAATGATGTCATGAAGAATATTTAATGTTGTATCTTACCCGTAAAACCACCCGCTATGCGGGTGGAGGGGTCATAAAAAGACATATGATGCCAGATCATGTGCATATGCTCGCGGTCCCACCCAACATATCTGAAATATGCACATGATCTAGCAATAAACAATTGGAGTGTAAATTAGACATGCTCTAAATGAAATTAGAAACAAGAAGGGGGCTTAGAGTATGAATGAAAAAATTTCAAAAAGCATATACAAAAAGAATATAGGCTTATTTATTTTGTCCTGCTTACTTGGTATCATGACATCTATTCTGTTTATTGCATTGGCAATTATACTACAAAAGTTTATTGATTATTCTATTAATAAAGATATTGACAATATCATTAAGGTGACTACTGTTTCCGTTATTTTATTGCCTTTAGGTGCAGTGGGAATGTATGTGGGGTATGCTGTTAAAAATTTATATACAAAAAGGGCAACGTTAAACCTGAAAAATACCCTTGTTGAAAATATTTTGCGGTTAGATATGAGAAGTTTCAACAAGGAGAGTAATGGAACCTACATATCACGATTGTCAAATGATATAACGATAATTCAAAACGATTATATAAAAGGGACCGTGGAAATATTTGTTCAGCTAGCTATGCTTGTAGGTGGAGTGCTTGCGATGTTTATCATTAATTCATTCCTTGCATTGAGTATATTACTCACTTGTATCATTCCACTTGCAGTTTCGAGTATATTTAATAATCGTATGCAAAAAGCACAAGGTGAAGTGGCTGAGCAAAATAAAAATTATGTATCTTTCATTAAAGATATATTGTCTGGAAATCAGGTTGTTAAGAGCTTTAACATCGAAAAGGAGATTTTTGAAAGGGCAAAGGCAAAGGCGAACAAGCAGGAAAAAGCAAAAATGGTATACGAAAATCTGTTGTCACTCATTATGTCACTTACTGATATTTCAACTTTTCTTGTTGCTGTAGTCATATTTATTGTGGGTACTCAGCAGCTAATGAAAGGAGAAATTACAGTAGGAGAGATTATGGCTTTTATTCAATTGTTAAATTGTGTAACAGTTCCCATTAATAGACTCATAACCGGTTTTACCAAAAGGAAGGCCAGTCGGGCTTTATTAATGAATTTCAATAAAATTGGAGAGGCAAAAACGGATCAAACTCAAAGAATTGATATCCCTAAATTCAGTAATAAAATTTCTCTAAATGGGCTTTCGTTAAGCGTAGATGGGAAAAAAATTTTAGATGATATTAATTTTGAATTTGAATATGGAAAGTCTTATGCCATTGTAGGAACAAGTGGGAGTGGAAAGACAACCTTATTAAAGATGTTGACTGGGTTTTATGATGGGTATGAAGGAAATATCAGGTATGACGGGGTAGATCTTGAGAAAATAAGTGATCAGTCCATTTTCCAAAACGTTAGTTTTATTCATCAGGACTGTTTTATCTTTGATGATACGATTGAACAAAATATTAAATTGTTTCGTGAATGTAACACAGATGAGTTTGAGCAAGTAATAAAGAAGAGTATGTTACAGAAATTGATTCATGACAGAGGCGGCTTTGATGTATTATGTGGAGAAAATGGAATCCATTTTTCAGGTGGGGAAAAACAGAGAATTTCTATAGCAAGAGCACTCCTGAGAAAATCACCTATATTACTTATGGACGAGGCGACTTCAGCGTTGGACAATCAAACAGCTAGTGACCTTGAGTGTATGTTAAGTGAAATGCAGGGCATTACGAGAATTTCCATTACTCATAGGCTAGATGAATCAATTCTTAGTGGATATGATGAAATTGTCTTATTGAATAATGGGAAAATTGAAGAACATGGCACGTATCATAAATTAATGGAAGCCAAACAAAGATTTTATGCATTGAGTATGTTGAGTAGACATAATAATGATCTTTTAATAGAGAAAGGTATAACTAGTCTTGTATTTTAAATCTTGTATAAGATGAAAGGGGTGTCGTACGGATGGAGCAAATCGCAGTTGTTGGGTGTGGCGGAATGATCGGTGAAGTCATCTGTAAGAACTTATGTAAAGACTTTATTGTTAAGGGCGGACAGCGGCGTGAACCTACAGCATTAATGAACCTTAATAATTTTAACTACCAATTACTGGATGTTTCTGACTGGGAGAACTTGATTGCGTTCTGTACTGATTGTACGGTTGTCATTAATTGTGCAGGGCCTGAATTTATAATTAAAGATAGAGTTGCTCAGGCAGCTATGGAAGTAGGAGCAAAATATGTCGATGCTTCCAATGCTTTATTATTGAGTCAGGAGCAAATAGAGCTTAAAGCTAACGGTGTAAATTACATAGGAGCTGGTTTTTGTCCTGGAATTACAGGTCTGCTATTAAAACGAGTAATAAATCATTTATTAGACGAAACGAAGTATGTGAATTGTTATATTGGTGGTGCGGAACATTATACGAAAACTTCTATCTCAGATATATTAATGAGTGGCCATAGTGTAATTGGAAAAACAGATTCTTATTGGAGTGATCATTGTGTAAAAACGGAAAATATAAATATGATGAAGAAAGAATTTGTACCTGAAGTGGATGTCCCTGTCTATAAGAAACCGTATTTAAGTCAAGAGATCATTGATATTCTGGAAGTTAGTTCGGTACAAGAACTCCACTGGTACAATATAGCAGCAAATGATAATATTTTTCGTTTAGCAATGCAATTTTATCAAATGCAACTTGAGTCTTCGGTTGAAGAAGCCCTGAAAAAACTAGATATTCGTTTAGAGGAGCAACCTAAAGAGGAATGGATAGCTTTAGTCATTGATGCTACAGGAGTGAAAAATGGAAAGGATGTTAGGTGCAGATTGAATTTACAAATGGAAACGAGTTCAGAGTTAACGGGTACAGTGGCTGCTGAAATCGCCCGACAAGTTATTTCAAGTAATAGACCTAATGGTACCTACTGGGCTTATGAAGTACTTCCTATAGATTTTATGAATCAATATGTTTTTTCTAATAAGCATGATTTTTATGAGGAAAAGTATGTTGAAATAAAGAAATGATATGACTAGGTTACATGGCGTACATCTGATATTTATTGGATAGGGGGAGTACATTATAAAAAAGCTTTTACTTAAGAGATTACCGTTGATTTCACTTGGAGTTATAGCTTACATACTGACAATATACGCGCAGAACCAACAGGATTGGGCGGAAAAATACAGTAGGTCTGTATATCCGTTATTGTCAAAAATAGTAGGATTTGTACCTTCTTGGGTCAAGTTTTCTGTTAGTGAATGGCTCGTCGTGTTGGTTGTGTTACTTTTTCTATTTTATATCGTTTATTATGTGCGCAAGGTTATCATGAGTAAAGATGTACGTAGGATGGTAGTTTATCGTGGTGCTCTAGGAATAGTTACGATCTGTAGCGTGATATATTTTTGTTATACTATTTTGGGTGGAATAAACTATTACAGATATTCTTTTTTGTCTTATACCGAATATAAAGAAGAGAACTACAGCAAGGAGGAACTGGTCAAATTGAGTAAGTCGCTTGCCGTTGAAATGGGATTGGCAAGGGAAAAGTTAGCGGACACTGATCTTTTGGCTCAAGTACCGGAGGTTTTTGATTATTATGCACAACACGCAGTGTTCTCGATGCAAATGTTATCAAAGGAATATCCTATTTTGGAGCATTCTTTATACTCAACACCAAAACCAGTTGTGATGTCAAAGCTAATGTCGCATGCAGGGATAAATGGTATCTTTGTCCCTTTTACTTATGAATCCAATATCAATGTTAATGTGCCCGTTTTCTTGGTGCCTGCTACTATGGCACATGAATTGGCACATCAGAGTGGTTTCATGCATGAGGATGAGGCAAATTTTATAGCATATCTGGCATGTAAGCAGCAGGATGATCCAATGATACTTTACAGTGGTTTTTTTCTAGCATTTGATTATTCTATATCTGAGCTAAAGAAAGTGGATCCAGATCAGGCGTCTGATATAATGTCCAGTCTGTCCAAGGCGGTGCAGCATGATATAGAACAAAATGAGCAGTACCGGGATAAGTATGAGGGTGTTATTTCAAGTATTTCAAGAAATGTAAATGATGTATATCTGAAGGCAAATAATCAGACAGACGGTATGAATAGCTATAGTGATATGGTGAATTTGTTGCTGGCAGAGCAGCGAGAGATAGAGAAGTACAATTAAATGTATCTTGAATACTTATAGGTTTATATAGTAATGATAGTGGGCTCAAGTTGAACATAGGAGTGAGTGAAATAAATAAAATAAAAGTATTTCCTATTCCATATGCTGGAGCGTCGGTAAATGCATATTATGAATGGAAAAAACTACTGCCGGATAGATATGAATTGTGTATATGTGAATTGGCTGGAAGAGGAACTCGATTCACAGAGCCTTGTTACCAGTCTGTTGGTGAAGCAAGTGAAGATATCGCCAAAAGAATAAGTGAACAATTAGAATATGACGATGAATATGTTATATTTGGACACAGCATGGGAGCCTTATTGACTTATGAGATATATTATAAACTTAAGCAAATGGGAACTAAGGAACCAAGGCATCTGTTTTTTTCTGGGCGAGATGCTCCACATATTTTTGAAAAGAGAGAAGACATTGAAAATATGACTAATGAAACTTTCTTGACAAAGGTGGAACAATATGGGGGAATACCAGAGGAGTTTTATACAAAAGAGATTATGGATATGTTTCTTCCGATTTTGCGAGCAGATTTTATAATTTTGGACAATTATAAGTTTCAGCCCAAAGCAGAAAAAATAAGTTGTGGAGTAAGCGTTTTTTATGCGGATAGCGATTTTTCGACTCATATCAATGAAATGCATAAATGGAGTGAAGTTGTTGAAGGAAACGTGAAATTTCATAAGTTTAAAGGAGAACATTTTTTTTTGAATCGGTATCCTAATGATATTGTAAATACTATTGTTAAAGATACAGAGACTTAAAATATTTACCAGGCCACCCACCTGGATCGCCTGGAAATACGGGGGTAATCTCCCCCATTAATTCTATTTTGAATTAATTCAAATGAGAGAAACGTTAAAGTCTCAAGTAGTTGGTGTAAAAAAGAACTGTGCCTTTTGACAAGGGAAGCCACGGTATGATTCTACTAAAGTGACGCGACTCAACTTTAGAAGGAGGATCAAAACAGTGGCTTCTATAGATGAATCTCACAAAAATAAAAATTTAGACTTTCTTTTCTTTGTACAGTTTGAATGTGTTTTGAAATATTATATTTAAAATAAATTTTATCAGTCTGAGAATCCTTCAATGATTGTTACTTAATTTGCTTAATTATAAAAGTAATATTCAATAATTGTTTTAGGTAGGTTTTAGTAAGGAGAATTATGAAAAAAATTAAGAAAAAACATTGGAAATAATAAGCTTTCAGTTTTATTAATTATGAAAAATCACATATAAAAAGCCTGGTGCCGCTAACAACACGGCGGCCGGGCTTTTTTTTACGGCCGGATTACGATGTCAGCGCCGAACTTGATCGGAACTCTCAGCCATTTACATTCCCCTTTTCTCTTGTAAATCAAAAGATTCTCATAGAGCAAACGGCATTGCGGTGACACTTTGAGAGAGAAAATGAAGAAGGAAAACTAGAAAAGGTTCCGGAAAGCAGATGCTTACGGAACCTTTTTCGTTATGCCGAATGGCTTTTTTTCGTCTGAACGGTTTCCCCGGACTTGATACCAAGCGATACGAACAAGCCGATCACAGAAACTCCGATCAATATGATAAACAGAATATGAAACCCGGAGATTAAACCGATCAGCGCTGAAGAAATAATGCTTCCGAAATAACGGAAGGTGGAGAAAATCCCGGATGCGATGCCGGACATGCCCGGTTCTACCGTCGCAAGAGAAGATACCTGCATGCTCGTCAGCCCCGCACCTGACGCGATGCCTCCGACAATAAGCGATGCCATAAGAAACGGAACGGAATGGGAATAAACCAAAAGAAAAAATAAGAGATTGGCTACGGCCATCAGCCCGAAGGACAGAAAAATCATTCTTCGCGCGCCCCATTTCTGATGCAGCTGAGCTCCGCCCCAGTTGCTGGCGGACATGAAAACAGAAAAGACTGACAGCGCCATGCCGCTGTGCGACGTGTTCATGCTGAAGTGGCCGGTCATAAAGAGCGGCATAATCAATAACACGGCGTACATCATTAAATTGCTTAACAGAACCGACAGATTGGCGCTCGTAAAGGTCGTGTTTTTAAACAGATCAAAATCAATAATCGGATGTTTCGTGCGCAGCTCCCGCCTGAAAAATAGCGGAACAAATACGAGAATGAGCAGTGCGTACACCCAATAGCCCAAAGAGCTTTCATTTTTCGTCAGAAGAATAATAGATACAATGCTTCCGGCAAGCAAAACGGAACCGATGATATCAAGCGGAGCGTCAGACGTTTCTTCTTTATATTTAGGAAACATCACTAATGCCGTCACGAGTGCGATTGCAAGAAACGGAATGTTGACCCAAAAGATCGAATGCCAGCTGAAGCTCTCAATTAAAAGAGAGCCGATAAACGGACCGAGAGCCGCGCCCAGCCCGGCACCGAGGCCGAAAAAGCCGAATACTTTCGGAAGCCGTTTTTCAGACACGACATGGCGGATGATGGCGATGCTGTTTGGCGTAAGCAAAGCGCCGCCGGCAGCCTGAAGCGCCCGGAAGAAAATCAATAAGAAAAGACTTGGCGAGAGGGCGCACCCCAATGATGCGATGAGAAAAAGGCCGACGCCCCATAAATACATTTTTTTGTTTCCGTACATATCACCGAGTTTGCCGGCAATGGGCTGTGTCACGGCCATCACGATTAAATACACGGTCACTACCCATGTGATGCTGGCAATTGATTCGCTGAATGAGCGGGAAATGGATGAAAGGGCGACTGCGATCATCGTAGAATTGATGGGAACGAGTATGGCTCCCAGCAAAAGCGAAACGATCAGCGCCCATTCTTTCTTTGAACCCATCCTTCATCCTCCTTGGAGCCGGAAAATGACCGGCCGGTAATGCCTTTCATGAAAATCTCAGTGCTGTGTTTCAGCATCGTTTCCTCAGAGAGAGTGATGACTCTTTTCCCCAGCTGCAGCCGGTGTATAAAATAACCGAAAATCATCGTCATAAAGACGTCTGCATTAGCTTCTTCGCTGCCGGGGCTTATCATATTTTTCTTTGTCAGCTCCTTAAAGTAAACGATTAAATGCTTTTTCACGGATTGCGGATATACGACAATATCCTGCAGGACGTCTTCGAATAGTTCCGGTTCGCGCAGGCAGATGCGGAATACTTCTTTTTTTTGTTCCAATTGCTGAAGAAGGGTCGCGGCGAAATGAAGAAGATCCTCATACAAATCGCCTTCCGCCTTGGTGATCATGCTTTCCGGAACCGGCGTCTGCTGTTCAATCATGGCTTTCATTAATCCTTGTTTGTTTTTAAAATTACGGAAAATCGTTGCTTCGCTTACTTTTGCTTTTTCTGCGATTTCTTTTGTTGTCGCTGCGCGGTATCCTTTTTGGATGATCAGATTCATCGCGGCGTCAATAATTCTCTTGTTCGTCGTTCTCAACGTGTTTCACCTCGCGTAAATACTGGCAGGACAAGTATACACCCGCCCTGCCCGTCAATAAAGAGGGAAACCTAGCATGAAGCGCGTTTGACAATCGTAATCTTGCCGTTTGTCCCGTCCACCGTGACGATATCTCCGTCGTTGAGCCTGTCAGTCGCGGCACGTGTGCCGAGAACGGCCGGGAGCCCGTATTCCCTCGCGATGATCGCCGCATGTGACAGGATGCCGCCCGTGTCCGTAATGACGGCCTTTGCATCCTGGAACAGACTGGTCCACAGCGGTGTCGTCATTTTGCAGACAAGCACGTCTCCTGTTGAAAAACGGGAAAATTCACTTGCGTCACGAATGACTTTCACAGGGCCGCTTGCGATTCCGCTTGACGCCGCAAGTCCGTAAATTTGATGTTCAGTGTTTTTTTCATCTTCTGTGATGGAGCCGGTAATCTGTTCAGCTATTTTCAGCTGTTCCGAAGTCGGAGTCCCGAGATAAGCGGGGGCTTCAAGCAATTGATATTGCTGGAAGAGCTGTTTTCGTTCAGCGGCTTTTTCCTGCATCGGAACCGGCGACACGAGCGCTTTCTCGACTTCATCGCTGTATAAGTACCACATATCCTCCCGATCATCGACTACGCCTTGTTTTTGAAGCAGCTCGCCGATTTTCAGAAGGCAAAGGCGCGCTTTGGCGTCCAGCATCGCATCAATATAAAAATGGTGATCATCTTTGATGACGGATGAAGACAATGTCCACTGATAATAGCGGTCAAACGTCTCCCGGAAGCCGTCATCTTCAATTCTATCCATAAAGTCGGCGTAGAGCTGTTTTCGTTTTTCTATCGTTTTATGAAACTCACTGTCAAAATCGTATCCGTTCCGGACATAGTTCTGAATGTTGGCCAAAGCGAAATAAGGGTTTTCCGCCCAAGTTTCTTCAATCAGATCATGACTTTTCACGGATCTCCAGCCGTATTCCTGTAAAAATTCACCGACTTGTTCGAGAAAGCGTTTACCCTCATTTGATTGCAGAAGCGTCTGATGCAGTTCATCGGCATGAGAAACCGTAAAGACGCGCCGCAGCTCAGGGCTGTCTTTTACTTGTCCGGAAAGCAGCCAGAGCTGTCTGTCGGTCTCCAATGACTTATTCATGACGCCAGCCAGCATTTCGTACAGAAGGGATGTGTTTTCTTTCTCAACCTGTCCGTACATGGATTCCAGTATCATGTTTAACGCAACCTGCGGAAAGACAATATTGAAATGTTCTGCGTATCCTTTTAAATAGAAGTCTTGCAGGTTTCGGAACGCATTAAGGGCAGTCTCCGGCGTATGGTCTGTATGCGCCAGTTCGTCCAGCTTTTGATAAAAAGGCAGAAAGGTTTCCTGAATAATATCGTACATGCGGTCAGCCAAGACGGGGAAAAGCGCTTCTAACTGTTCTGCGGGCAGCTTGTCATCCGTCTTATGCTGTCTGGAAAAAACACGGCCCTGATGAAGTTTGACACGCTCGATTTCGATGCCCATTACAGGGAATGCCTTCGTGCTCTCTTTGAGGCCGTATTCCAAAGCCGGCACAATGAGTGAGGCGAATAACGGGCTGACAGGGCCTTCTATATTGGCCTCCATATTGAGCCAAAACTCTTTCTGATCCCGGGGCGTCATGATAAATTCCCGTTCTTCGTCTGCCGCTTTCTGATCCTGCGCGATCGTTGTAATCGGCCTGGCCTGAAGCAGATACAGCTTATTTTCGGCAAATCCGAATTCGAGATCCACGGGATAACCGTACAGTTCTTCCGTCTTTATCGTCAGCATGGCAAGCTCTTTGATGCTCTCGTCATCAAGGCAGAAGCGGTTTCTCATGTCAGCGGTCGTCTCTTTTTCCGTCACGCCTTCGTCTTTAGAAACGATATACATTTCTTTTAAGCCGATTTCTTTTTCAATCTGAAGTGTGTCTTTATTGACGATAAATGTGTCGGGCGTCACGCTGCCGGAGACGATTGCTTCTCCGAGACCGTAGCTCGCGCTGATCATCAGCTCTCCGTCATCATGTGTGACGGGGTTGCGGCTGAAAATGACTCCTGAAACCTCGGAATTGATAAGCCCTTGCACGACAACGCCCATTAACGGTTCTGCGGTGTCATTGTTCATTTTCTCTTTATAACCGCTGACCCGCGCCGAGAAGAAGGAAGCCCAGCATTCTTTCACTTTTCCGAGAAACTCTTCTTCTGTTTTGATATTTAAATAGGTTTCGTACTGGCCCGCGAAAGAAGCCCCTTCAAGATCTTCGGACGCGGAGGAGGAACGTACGGCGACAGAGGCGTATGATTCTCTCAATTCATAAAACGACGCGGTCAGTTCCTCCCGAAGCTCTTTTGAAAACGTGCCGTTCATAATGGCGCGCTCCATCTGTTCCTGATCTGCTTGAAGCCCGTTGTCTTCCATAAAACGTGTCAGGGCATTCGTCTGAATGATGAAACCGCCGGGAACGGGCAGCCCGTTTTTCGTCAGTTTAATCAGGTTCATTCCTTTTGCTCCTGCAGAGCGGCTCGATTCTTCCGCTTTTTGAAATCGCACTGAATACATGCGGTATGACCCCCTTTTTTTCTTCATCCAAGAAAAATGATAGTAAACACTATCATTACATTGTAAAGAGGGAGGAAGAAACTGTCAAAGATACAAAGACCTAAACCTTCTCATCCTTTCGGCTGAAGAAAGGTAATTCGGTTCATCTGGTTAATGGTTCAATGGATTTATATTCACATTTTTTTTGACAGATGATTGAAGACTGCTGAAAAAGGGTATTGTGATAGCAGGGGAACGATTGTCCGATTCTTCATTTTTTACTATAATCAGATGAGATGAAGAATTCCCGAGGAGGGTTTTTGTGATTACAAAAGCCGTTTTTGCATTATGTTTCCCTTTTATGCTGGTCGTCCTTTTTACGCGCGTCACGTTTAACCACTATGTGGCGATCGCTCTCACAGCCGCACTGCTTTTCGCATCCTATTTAAAGGGTTACACCGAAACGTATTTTATCGTTGGATTGGATGTCGTATCGCTGGTGGCCGGAGGGCTGTACATGGCCAAAAAAGAAGCAGACAAAAAGAAAGACAATGCCTGACATGGTGAATATGAAATAGAATGCCTGCTTTTACGCCATAAAAGCAGGTTTTTTATACAAAAATTGACTTGGTAAAAATAAACCATCGAACTTTAGTTCGTATTTTTAGTGATTTTGCCCGTCATTGTGTTACTATATCAATAGGAAGATTTCGTAAAGAAACGGAGGCTTTTTTGTGAAAGATCGTTTTGAGTTAGTCTCGAAATATCAGCCCCAGGGAGATCAGCCGCAAGCGATTGAGAAGCTTGTCAAAGGCATACAGGAAGGCAGAAAACACCAGACTCTCCTGGGTGCGACAGGGACGGGCAAAACCTTTACCGTGTCCAATCTGATTAAAGAAGTGAATAAACCGACACTGGTCATTGCCCATAACAAAACCCTTGCCGGACAGCTGTACAGCGAGTTTAAGGAGTTTTTCCCGAACAATGCTGTCGAATATTTTGTCAGCTATTACGATTACTATCAGCCGGAGGCGTACGTGCCTCAAACGGATACTTTTATAGAGAAAGACGCAAGCATTAATGATGAAATTGATAAACTGAGACACTCCGCGACATCCTCTCTGTTTGAACGGAGAGATGTCATTATTATCGCGAGTGTGTCATGCATATACGGTCTCGGTTCACCTGAAGAATACCGGGAGATGGTCGTGTCGCTCAGACCGGAAATGGAGATTGAGCGGAACGAGCTGCTGAGAAAGCTTGTAGATATCCAGTATGCCCGCAATGATATCGACTTTCAGCGCGGGACGTTCCGCGTGCGCGGAGACGTTGTGGAAATCTTCCCGGCTTCCCGTGACGAACATTGTATCAGAGTGGAATTTTTCGGAGATGAAATTGAGCGGATCAGAGAGGTCGACGCTTTGACCGGAGAAATTCTCGGCGACCGTGACCATGTGGCGATTTTCCCGGCTTCCCACTTCGTCACCCGGGCGGAAAAGATGGAAAAAGCGATTCTGAATATTGAACAGGAGCTTGAGGAGCGCTTGAAAGTCATGCACGAAAACGGCAAGCTCCTTGAAGCGCAGCGGCTTGAGCAGCGGACGAGATATGATCTTGAAATGATGCGGGAAATGGGTTTTTGCTCAGGGATCGAGAACTATTCAAGACATTTGACACTCCGTCCGCCGGGCTCTACGCCGTATACGCTGCTTGATTATTTTCCGGACGATTTTATGATTGTCGTTGATGAATCACATGTGACGATTCCGCAGGTGCGCGGCATGTTCAACGGTGACCAGGCGAGAAAACAGGTGCTTGTCGATCACGGGTTCCGCCTGCCGTCAGCGCTTGACAACCGTCCGCTCCGATTCGAGGAATTTGAGAAACACATGCACAATATCGTGTACGTGTCGGCGACTCCGGGACCGTATGAAATTGAGCATACGCCGGAAATGATCGAGCAGATCATCAGACCGACGGGACTCCTCGATCCCCTCATTGACGTCCGTCCGATCGAAGGACAGATTGATGATCTGATCGGCGAGATTCAGGCGAGGATAGAACGGAATGAACGCGTTCTCGTGACGACTTTAACGAAAAAAATGTCAGAGGATCTGACCGATTATCTCAAGGAAATCGGCATCAAGGTCAATTATCTGCATTCCGAGATTAAGACGCTTGAACGGATTGAAATCATCCGTGACCTCCGCCTCGGAAAACATGATGTGTTAATCGGCATCAACCTGCTGAGGGAAGGGCTTGATATTCCGGAAGTGTCACTTGTCGCCATTCTCGATGCGGATAAAGAAGGCTTCCTCCGTTCTGAACGTTCGCTAATTCAGACGATCGGACGGGCGGCACGAAACGCGGAAGGCCGCGTCATCATGTATGCCGATAAAATCACAAATTCGATGGAAATCGCGATTAATGAAACGAAGCGCCGCCGGGAACAGCAGGAGCGCTTTAACGAAATTCACGGCATTACGCCGCAAACGATCAATAAGGAAATCCGCGATGTGATCCGCGCGACGCAGGCCGCTGAGGATAAAGAAGAATATAAAACAAAAGCCGCGCCTAAACTGGCGAAGATGACGAAGAAAGAACGCCAGAAAGTCGTTGAGCAAATGGAGCACGAAATGAAAGAAGCGGCCAGAGCGCTTGATTTCGAGCGGGCGGCAGAGCTTCGTGATTTACTGTTAGAGCTTAAAGCGGAAGGATGATGAACACATGGCAATTGACCGGATCGAGGTGAAAGGCGCAAGGGCGCACAATTTAAAAAACATTGATGTAACGATTCCGCGGGATCAGCTCGTCGTCGTGACGGGGCTGTCCGGATCGGGAAAATCATCCCTTGCCTTTGACACCATTTACGCGGAAGGACAGAGGCGGTATGTTGAATCGCTTTCTGCCTATGCGCGCCAATTTTTAGGGCAGATGGATAAGCCGGACGTTGATGCGATCGAAGGGCTTTCTCCGGCGATCAGCATTGATCAGAAAACGACGAGCCGCAATCCGCGGTCAACCGTCGGAACGGTAACGGAGATTTATGATTATCTCCGGCTGCTGTACGCGAGAGTCGGGAAGCCTCACTGCCCGGAGCACGGCATTGAAATTACGTCGCAAACGATTGAACAGATGGTTGACCGGATTCTTGAATATCCGGAGCGGACGAAGCTTCAAGTGCTTGCGCCGATCATTTCAGGCAGAAAAGGCGCCCATGTCAAAGTGCTTGACCAAATCAGAAAGCAAGGTTACGTAAGGGTGCGGATTGACGGAGAAATGGCCGAGCTTTCTGACGATATTGAACTTGAAAAAAACAAAAAGCATTCCATTGAAGTAGTCATTGACCGGATCGTTGTCAAGGAAGGCGTTGCCGCCCGGCTTTCCGACTCGCTGGAAACCGCGCTCCGTTTAGGGGAAGGCCGTGTCATGATAGATGTCATCGGTCAGGAGGAGCTGATGTTCAGCGAGCATCACGCTTGTCCGCTGTGCGGTTTTTCTATCGGGGAGCTTGAACCCCGGCTGTTTTCGTTTAACAGCCCGTTCGGCGCCTGTCCGACTTGCGACGGTCTCGGCTTGAAGCTGGAAGTGGATCCTGAGCTCGTCATCCCCAATCCCGAGCTGTCATTAAAGGAACACGCCATCGCGCCGTGGACGCCGATCAGTTCACAATATTATCCGCAGCTGCTTCAGGCGGTCTGCCGCCATTACGGCATTGATATGGAGACTCCGGTCAAAGACCTGCCGAAGCATCAGCTTGATAAAGTGCTGTACGGCAGCGGCAATGAACGGATTTACTTTAAATACGAGAATGATTTCGGACAAGTGCGCGAAAATGAAATTGAATTTGAAGGTGTGCTGCGCAATATTGAGAGACGGTATAAAGAGACAAGCTCCGATTATATCCGTGAACAGATGGAGCAGTACATGTCACAGAAATCGTGCCCGACGTGCAAAGGCTACCGGCTGAAGAAAGAAGCGCTTGCCGTTTTGGTCAACGGGCGTCATATCGGAACCATTACGGAGCTTTCCGTCGGCGACGCGCTTGAATTTTTCAAAAACCTGACGCTGTCTAAGAAAGATATGCAGATTGCCGATTTAATTTTAAGAGAGATTGTGGAGCGGCTCAGCTTCTTAGATAAAGTCGGTCTTGATTATCTGACGCTGAGCCGGGCGGCGGGCACGCTGTCAGGCGGAGAAGCGCAGCGCATCAGGCTTGCGACGCAGATCGGCTCCCGTTTGTCAGGCGTCCTGTACATTCTTGATGAGCCGTCCATCGGCCTTCACCAGCGTGACAATGACCGTCTGATCAGCGCGCTGAAAAACATGAGGGATCTCGGCAACACACTGATTGTCGTTGAGCATGATGAGGATACGATGATGGCTGCCGATTATTTGATAGATATCGGTCCGGGCGCCGGCATTCACGGCGGCCGCGTCATATCGGCGGGGACGCCTGAAGAAGTGATGAATGATGCGGACTCTCTGACCGGACGCTATTTGTCAGGGGCTCAATTCATCCCGATGCCTCCGGAGAGAAGAAAGCCTGACGGCCGGTTCATTGAAATCAAAGGCGCTTCAGAAAACAACCTGAAAAAAGCGAACGCCAAATTCCCGCTCGGCACTTTTACGGCGGTGACAGGTGTGTCCGGTTCCGGAAAAAGCACGCTTGTGAATGAAATTCTGCATAAGGCGCTTGCGCAAAAGCTTCATAAAGCCAAAGCGAAACCGGGAAGCCATAAAGAAATCAAAGGCCTCGACCACCTTGATAAGGTGATCGACATCGACCAGGCGCCGATCGGCCGGACACCGAGATCAAATCCGGCAACTTACACGGGTGTGTTTGATGATATCCGCGATGTATTCGCGCAGACAAATGAAGCAAAGGTGCGCGGCTATAAAAAAGGCCGGTTCAGTTTTAATGTAAAAGGCGGGCGCTGTGAGGCCTGCCGCGGCGACGGCATCATCAAAATTGAGATGCATTTCCTTCCTGACGTGTACGTCCCGTGTGAAGTGTGCCACGGCAAACGTTACAACCGGGAGACGCTGGAGGTCACATACAAAGGAAAAAGCATTTCTGACGTTTTGGATATGACGGTGGAAGATGCTCTGTCTTTCTTTGAAAATATCCCAAAAATCAAACGCAAGCTTCAAACGCTTGCCGATGTCGGACTCGGGTATGTGACGCTCGGCCAGCCGGCGACGACGCTGTCAGGCGGAGAAGCGCAGCGCGTCAAGCTCGCTTCCGAACTGCATAAGCGTTCCACCGGCCGGACGCTGTATATTTTGGACGAACCGACGACAGGCCTCCACGTTGATGATATCGCAAGGCTCTTGGTTGTGCTTCAAAGACTCGTCGATAACGGTGATACCGTTTTGGTCATTGAACACAATCTCGACATCATTAAAACGGCGGACTACATCGTAGACCTGGGACCTGAAGGCGGAGCGGGCGGCGGCACGATCGTAGCCTCCGGGACGCCTGAAGAAGTTGTCGAAGTGAAAGAATCATATACGGGCCGCTATCTGAAACCGGTAATGGAACGTGATAAAAAACGGATGAAAACATTGCTGGCTGAAAAAGAAACGGCAGCCACATAATAGATCAATAAAAACAGCCCAAAACTCACCGGTTTTGGGCTGTTGTGTTACAGGCTTTTTTCTGTTGGGGAAGCTGTTTGCTTAAATGCATTAAGTCCTGCAGAATATGGGTGCTGCTGCTGTCCAGCAGCACTTTTATATATTGGATATCATGGGAAATGGGAAGAGGGGCTGCTTTGATCTGTTCCAATTCAGCCAGCATTTCGCTGTTCATTCTTTTCTGTTCGCGAATTAAATTTCGCAGACTCTCTTCCGTTACTTGGGCGTTTTCGGGATCTTTCTCCATTTGTATGTCCTCCTTGCATACGGTCAGGCTTTGTTACATATTGTAATCGGTTCGGGGAAAAGATTCTATAGTGAAATCTCTGAAATCAAAAATTACGTATAACGAAGCATGTCCTTAGCATGAAAATGAAACCCGCCCATTCGTCATACGTATGTATAAGGAAGGGTTTTTACATCACGGCACAGGGAGTGTTTTTATTGAACCGAAATCAAGCGATTATCGCATCAATCTGTTATTTCAGCGTGTTTCTCGCGCCGCTCATTCTTCCGATTGTGGCTTATTTTGTCGTCGATGAAAAAGAGACGAAGCGGCATGCCATGCGCGCTCTGATTTCCCATATCATTCCGTTTGCGGGATTGCTGATTGTGACCGCGGGTGTTGTCGGCGGATTGATTACGGCTCAGGGGGAGAGTATGGTGCCCGTTTTTGTTATGATAACAGGAGCAGCTGTTTATTTTCTGATCCTCATCGGAATGGTCATTTGGAATATCGTGCAGGGAATTAAGGTGTTACGCCAGGTGTAAGAAAAGTCGGGGGAGGCGTTTTGTATGAAACAGGAGAAAGAACGGATTTTAAAGCTTGTGGAAGACGGCATGCTGACGGCGCAGGAAGCACTGACGCTCATTGAAAAACTGGATCATGAATATAAAGAAAAAGAAGAGCAGATCACCGCATTATCTGCAGAGGTCCAGGAACCTGCGGAAGATTTCGAAAGCGGGGCAAAAGGAAGCCAAAAGCCGTCGCTCGGGGCGAAGCTGTTCGACTGGATTGATTCTGCCGTCAAAAAAGTGAAGGAAGCGGATCTTGATCTGAATTTCGGCCACGCACACGAAGTGCAGCATATTTTTCAATTTAAAGACAGTGAATTCTCGGCCATTGATATGCAGATCGCAAACGGCAGCGTCAATATCGTGCCGTGGGCGGATGAAGATATCAGAGCGGAGTGCCAGGCGAAAGTGTACCGGGCGGACAGTCAGGAGGCGGCGCGCACCGCATTTCTTCAGCACATTGAGTGTGAAGTGAAGGGCAATAAGTTTTTTGTCCGCACGGAAAAGAAAACGATGAAAACCAATGTTACGCTTTATGTTCCCCAGAAAGAGTACGATAAGATAAGAGTGAAGCTGTTTAACGGACCGATCAGAGGGGAACATTTACATGTAAAAGAATTCTCGGCGAAAACGACAAACGGCGTTCTGTCATTCTCTCATTTGACGGCTGATAAAGCGTCGGCGGAAACGGCTAACGGACAAATCAAGCTGGCCGGACATCAATGCGGCGCGATTGAAGCGGAAACGATCAACGGCTTGATTGATTTGCGCGGATCGAGTGAATCCATTGACGTTCAAAGCTTTAACGGCAATATCATGCTTACCGTGACAGCGCCGCACTGCCGCTCCATCTACACGAAAACGACGACCGGAAACGTGGAGATCGCTCTGCCTGATGATTCGGCGGTGAAAGCGGAGCTGAAAAGCAATCTCGGCTCTCTCAGCCATGAGCTGATTGATGCGGAAATTTTAAAGGAAAAGAATGATACCATTCAAAAAGAACTGATGCTGGCATCAAATCAAGGCCATGATCAGCATCTCTCGATTTTCTCAGAATCGTTAACAGGAGCCATTAAGCTCAAGCATACTCAGAGGTGATTGGATGAAAAGACTTTACCGTTCAGAAAAAAACCGTAAAATCGCCGGCGTCGTCGGCGGTTTGGCGGAGTACATCAATATGGATGCGTCGCTTTTGCGCATTATCACTGTTGTATTAGCGCTTGTCACGAGCGGAATCGTGCCGATTGTATATATTATCTGGTGTTTTGTTGTACCTTTAGAAGGAGATTTGAAATAAATGATCAAATGGGCAGTCAGCATTTTAGTAAATGCTTTATTATTAATCGTTATCGCGGGATATTTTGATTCCGTCCATATCAGCAGTATCGGAGCGGCTGTCATCGCCAGTGTGATTCTTTCTGTGTTAAATGTGCTGATCAAGCCGATCATCGTCATATTGACATTGCCCGTCACGGTTGTGACCCTCGGCCTCTTTCTGTTTGTCATCAACGCCATTACGTTAATGATGACCGCAGCCTTGATGGGAGACAGCTTTCAGATTGATGGATTCGGCACCGCCATTTGGGCATCCGTCGTGCTGTCCGTTTTCCACTTGCTGATCCAAAAAGGCATATTGGAGCCGCTTAGAAAAAGGTAAAAAACGAGCTGTCCCGAGAGGGCAGCTTTTTTATGTGTGATTTACATAAGCGGCAGCCTCCTGACGCAACATAATGCATAGGGAGGTAATGAGATGAAACTTGTGATGACGCTCTTTTTTCTGATTGGTTTGCTTTGTGTGAGTCCTTCTGCGGATGCGGCGCGCAAAGAATCGGCAATCCCCGTGAATCAGCAGGAATTCGGACAGCCGCCTCATTACATACCGCTTCTGGAGAATCCTCCCCAAATCGAAGTAAAGGCGGAAATGAAAAGAAACCTGTTCATACAGGCTCATGTACGGAATGCTGACTATCAAGCGTTTTCGGCGTTTCTTTTTTATAAACAAAGCAATGAGCTGGGGTTTAAAATGGTGCCGATGGAGCCCGCGCCAGGCGCAATCCGGCTGTTTACGGCCCAGGTTTCAAAACGGGATATCTGGAATGGAGAATTGGAATATTACCTCGTTTTCACCAACGGCAGACAGCGGGCGGAATCGGAGAAAAAGCGGCTGAAGCTGGACGGCTATCAAGCCGATTTGAATCATATTCCCGAGCTGATGATTACGGAGCTTGCGGTTGATACGAAAAATGAAGACGGCGCTGATGCCTATGAATTTATCGAGGTGTATAACACGACGGACAGACCCATTCATTTTAAAGACTATCACATCCGCTACCGCTATCCGAAGGAAGGGCCGGAATCAGATATGATATGGAGGCCGAAAGAAGATACCGTCATTCCGTCAGGCGGGACTTACGTGTTTTGGCTGAGACGCGCCGCATCAGAACTGACGATAGATGATTTCAATCGCTATTACAGGACACGCCTGAAGGAGGGAGAACATCTCGCCGTCATCGAAGGGACGGACGGAATGTCCAACGGCCGCCCGCGTACGGTGGTGCTGTCGGCAAATACCGGAAAGGGTATCGCCTCAGCGCATTACCGGAAACACGCTTTCCGCCGGCTGACTTCTTTGCTGTACAAATATCCGCTGAACGGAACGGGAGAATTGCTGAGGATCTCCACGAGCGAGCATAAGCCGTCACCGGGCTCTGTTTTTCAGGCGCAGATCCCGCAGCAGAAAAGGGTGATCAAACCTGACAAGGAAAAACCGGTCATCGAAGACCTTACAGACAGAAAGCCCGTCCGGCCCGCTGAAAGCATTGAATTAAAGGCTGACATAAAAGACAAAAACCTTGTCAAAACAGCCGCGTTTTATTACCGGACCAATGAGAAAAAACCATTCAAACGAATTCTGGCCGAAAAAGACCGCAACGACAGCTTATACCATCACATTCTTTATTCCCCGGAACTGCTCGGCCAGGATCAGCTTGAGTATTATATCGCAGCCAGTGATGGAGAAAATGAAGCAAAAACGCCCGTCAAAATGATTGACATTGAACAGACGAGCAAATCACACGGACTCAGAATGAATGTTGAACCCGAAGATACGATATCCGGCACCTATCTGCTCAAAGCGACTTCCGACGTCAGCGCCGATAAGATCAAGCTGTGGATTGACGGCAAGCGGCAGGAGACCCGGCCGGCGCTGGAAAAAGAGGTCTATTTCGCCTTCGATGCCCGGAAAACGAATCTTTATTTTCAAAACACCGTCATAATGGAAAATGAGGTGCTGCACATTTTTGACGATCCGTCTCACCGTTACAGAACGCACTCGGTTCTCCTTCCGGAACGTCTGCTGCAAAAAGGGGGCAAAACACAGAAAGTATCCATCCGTTCGGGCTCAAAGGTTTCTCCGTATGATACGGGAGAGAATCGGGATGATTTTGTCGTGAAACATGCCCGTCTGGTGCTTTCGGATGGAACGGTGATCAAAGACGGGAAGACGGATCCGGCTGAGCAGCTGTTTATCGGTGACGGCAGGCGGGCGAATCAGCAGAAGACCTTCTCATTCAGCCTGCCGGATCATTTGTTTACGTCACGGCTGCTGCCGTGGAACACGACGAAGCTTTCTGAAGGCTATCACCATATTTTTGTTAGCGACGGTGAGGAGCAGCTGAGCCAATCTGTGCGGGTGGACAATACAGGGCCGAAGATTGTCCCGAGTATCAAAGAAGGCGCGGCGCTGAAAGGTAATGTTGAGCTGAATGCGGACATTCGTGACAAATGGAGCAAAGTGGAAGAGGTCAAAGCGTTTTTGGACGGAGAAAGCATTACGCTCCCGCATCACACGTCATCAGCCGATCTTAAGCCCGGAAAACATACCCTTACCATCATTGCGGCAGACCTTGCCGGAAATGAAACAACGTCCGTCCGCACCTTCCATATCAAACGGGAGGAGCCGAACCAGCCGGAGCTTGCCGATCAAAAAATCGGCGCCCACAAAGCAAAGCTGTCCGTCCGGGTAAAAGACCCGACGAAGGATGACATGAATGTATCATTTTATCGCGGCTTCCGTTATACCGCGCGGAATCCGGGCAGCGTGAAAGTGTATAAACACGCCTCATTAACGGAACCGCCGAGGGGCATAAAAGAAAATGAAATGCCGTTTACCCTGCCGGAAATGAACCGCATCTCGGCAAATGACGGAAAAACCGTATCGGCGGAAAGTATGGAGCGTTTTCCTTATCACCGGTTCGAAGTCTCCGTTGACCCGTCTATCGACGAAACGGATCTGGCTGAGGCGGTCTGGAAAGGAAGCTCTCTGCCCGGCCGAAAGGTAACCATGTATATTTGGAATTACCGGACAAGCCGCTGGCAGGAGGCGGACAGCGTTCTTGCCAAAGATAAAAAGCCGTTTACATTAAAAGCCGCCGTTTCCGCAGCGGATGTGGTGAAGAACTCAAAAATGAATGTCATCGTGCAGGATCAAATACCGGCGAAAGGCAATTACACGTTTATCTGGATGTCGGATACACAGTATTACGCACAAGGGCACCCGCACATTTTTGACAAAATGACGGAGTGGATCAAAGAAAATAAGGAAAAGCACAATATTAAATATGTCTTTCATACCGGTGATATCGTCGATGATTCAATGGTGATGAAACAGTGGAAAAACGCCGATCACTCCATGCGGACACTTGACAAGGCGGGAATTCCGTACGGAGTGCTTGCCGGCAATCACGACGTCGGCCATAAAGACGGCACATACCGAACATTCGGGGATTTCTTCGGGAGCCGCCGATTTGAACAGAACATGCATTACGGCGGATCATACAAAAATAACCGCGGGCATTATGATCTGCTGTCGGCAAGCGGGAACGATTTTATTATGATTTATATGGGCTGGGGCATTGCGGAACAAGAGATTGACTGGATCAATCAAGTGCTGAAGAGGTATCCGGACCGAACCGCCATCTTATGCTTTCATGAGTACTTGCTTGTGAGCGGAAATCGAAGCCCGATCGGGGAGACGATCTATCGAAAAGTCGTCAAGCCGAATCGCAATGTGGCGATGGTATTAAGCGGCCATTACCATAACGCCATGAAAAAAACCGATGCGCTTGACGATGACGGGGACGGAAAACCGGACCGCCTCGTCCACCAAATTCTGACCGACTACCAGGACGGTCCGGAAGGGGGGCAGGGCTTTATGCGCATGATGCAATTCGATCAGGCCGCCAATCAGGTTCACATGTTCTCCTACTCGCCGTACACGGATGACATCAATTACTATGACACCGATCTGTTCGCTGATAAAGACGAATTCTCAGCAGAAATGGATTTACAGCCGAAGAGGAAAAGGGTAGCGACCGATTATTTTGAATGCAACGTCTATACGAACGAACTGCTCGGTCATAAAAAACACGTAAAAAGCGGAAAAACCGCAAATTGGGTCTGGGACGGCCTGCAGCCTGATTCCGTTTATTACTGGTACACCGTCGTGAAGGACCCGTACAACGGCAAAACAATATCACCGCTGTGGATGTTCAAAACGGGAAATACGCCGTATCGCCCGGCTCCGGATCAGTTTGATTTCAGGCATGCCTCAAACCCATAACGAAAACATACAGCCTGCTGATCGTCAGAAGAAAATCTGACGGTCAGCAGGTTTTTTTCTGTAACATGCATGGCGGTACTAAGTGCTTTTGACTTTTTTATGTCCCTTTTCTATACTAAAATCGATTGGTTTTCGTAATATGCAGGAGGAAACATAATGAACAGTAAAACCGGGACAAAAGAAAGAATTATTCAAACCTCTGCATATCTTTTTCAGATTCAGGGATATCATGCGACTGGTTTGAATCAAATTATAAAAGAGAGCGGAGCACCCAGAGGGTCTGTGTATCATCACTTTCCAAATGGAAAAGCAGAACTCGCCATTGCGGCGATCAAATATACGGGAAGATGCGTTGAAAAGCAAATACAGAATAGTATGTCTCAATTCGCGGACCCTATAGAAGCGATTCAGCACTTTATTCATGTAACGGCTGAACAGTTTAATGATCCGCAGAATATTGAGGGCGTGCCGGTTGGATTGCTGGCGGGTGAGACCGCTCTGATCAATGAAACGTTAAGATGCACATGTGTTGAGGTGTTCAAGAAGTGGACGGATGTGTTTGCGGCAAAATTTCTTGAACATGGGTTTGAACAAGAGGAAGCGGAGAAGCTCGGGGTGACAATCAACTCGATGATTGAAGGCGCAATCATGTTTTCACTGGCTCATAAAAACAAAGAACCGCTGCTGCTGGTTTCAAAGCAGGTTCCGTATATTGTCCAAAACAGAGGGTAGCATTTTATTACTCTTTTCTTTATAAAAATAGATATCAGAACCCCAGCCTCTCCGTTTTGACAGAGTCATAGAGAACATTCCCCGGCTTGATTTGAAAATGGCAGATCAAAAAAACATCTCCAACCCGTAACGGTTGGAGATGTTTCATTTCACCCTGTCCATATAATGCACGAATGTGTAGCGGTCGCCTCTGTAGGCGGATTTGACGTGCTCAAAGGCAGTGCCGTCCTGCAGATAAGTGGTCCGCTTGATATAGAGGACGGGGGCGCCGGGCTGGATACCGAGCAGCTCAGCTTCTTCCTCGGAAGCGGCTCCCGGTTCAAGCTCTTGTTTTGCCCGTGAGATCGGCATCTGATTGTACGCTTCAATATGCTCATACATGGATGATTGAAAATGAGAGGCGTCCAGTTTTCCCGCTTTGTCAAACGGAATGTACGAGGCTTCAATCGCCATCGGGATATCATTCGCCAGCCGGACGCGGATGATTTTATGAAGCGTTGCCTGATAGCCGCATCCCAGGATAGAAGATAATTCTTCCGTCGCCTGAATCAGCTGGTATTCGGCAAGTCTGCTCCCCGGCTTCATGCCCCGGCTTCTCATATCTTCCGTAAAACTTGTCAGCCCTTGAAGCGGCTGTTCCATCTTCAGTTTGCTGACGAACGTTCCCCGGCCTTTCTGCCTGTATAAAAATCCTTCATTCACCAGATTGGAAAGCGCCTGGCGCACCGTCATTCGGCTGATGCCGAATTGTTCGGCGTATTCCCGCTCCGACGGAAGCAGCGCATCCGCTTTCAGCTCGCCGTTTTTGATTTGTGTTTTTAATTGTTCCATAATCTGAAAGTAAATCGGAATCGGAGATTGTTTATCAATCTGCATAGGTCAAATCCTTTCAATCGCCGCCCGCAGCCTTTTCATCAATCAAGACCGTCACATCCGGATGCGCGTGCAGGGCGGAGGCGGGGAATGCTTCGCTGATGCGCCCGTCCAGAAGCTGCTTCACCGCTTGGGCCTTGCTTTTTCCGGATGCCATGATCAAAATCCGTTTGCCGGACAAAATCGTCCCGATCCCCATTGTCAGGGCTTTTACAGGGACTTGATCAATTGACGGAAAGTACCGCGCATTCGCCTGTCTTGTCTCTTCATTCAGCTCAACGACATGGGTTCGGGATTCAAATGGCGTCCCGGGTTCATTAAAGCCGATATGGCCGTTGTGTCCGATGCCTAAAAGCTGTATATCCGCTCCGCCGAGTGTTTGAATCAATCGGTCATAGCGTCCGCATTCGGCATCGAGATCGTCTGCCCGTCCGTCAGGGAGAAAGTGGCGGTCCTTTCGGCTGTCGATATGTGCAAAAAAATGTGTATTCATATAATAATGATAGCTGTTTTTGTCCTCGGGAGAAAGCCCGGCGTATTCATCAAGGTTGATTGTCGTGACATCCCCGAATGACAAGCCCTCTGAGCGGTGCATCCGCACAAGTTCTTTGTATACGCCTTCAGGAGTGCCTCCCGTCGCAAGGCCGAGAACGGCATCCGGCTTTTGTTTCACTGTTTCAGCGATAATCGCTGCGGCTTTTTCACTTAATTCTTCATAATGTCTGCATGTGATAACGTTCATATCCAATCAGCCTCCCTTGAGATATATGCGGTGTTTCCGCGGCAAATCGTGGCCAGCACGCCGCACTGTCCGTCCGTCAGAACAACGTCGGCGTCTTTTCCTTCGGCGATGCTTCCTTTACGGTCGAATATGCCGAGGCGGCGGGCCGCATTTGCCGATGTCATATTTGCTATATCCAGCCATGAGCAGTTTGTAAACCTGCGCATGAGCGCTGCGCCTTCATTCATTTTTAAAATGGAACCGGCCAGCGTCCCGTCAGAGAGAAGCGCTTTGTCTCCGCAAACGGTGACTCTTTGTCCGCCGAATTCGTATTCTCCGTCCTTAAGCCCTTTTGCCCGCATGGAGTCTGTAATCATGATCAGGTTTTTGCTTCCTTTCGCCAAATAGGCAAGCTTAACGGCCAAAGGATGGGAATGAATGCCGTCAGTGATCAGCTCCGCCGTGATGCGGCCGCAGGCGAGAGCCGTACCGATGCCCCCCGGCTCACGGTGATGAAAGGAGCTCATGGCGTTGAAGAGGTGTGTCATATGCACCGCCCCGGCATCCGCCGCTTTTTGTAAAAGATCGGCTCCCGCGTCTGTGTGTCCCATTGACGGGATGATGTTCCGGTCTTTTAAATAACGGATCAGGCTGAAATCAGGATCTTCTTCCGGTGCAAGCGTCACGATTTTAATCAGACCTCCGGAGAGCCTCTCCCATTTCTGAAAGAGCCCGGCATCGGCCGGCGTAATCCATTGTTTCGGCTGTGCTCCCGCTTTTTTCGGAGAGACAAACGGTCCTTCTAAATGAATGCCGATCAACTCAGCGCCTTTTTGGGCCTGCGGTGAGGAAGACGCCCATTTTTTGGCGTTGACGAGCGCTTTTTCAATGTTTTCGTGCTGTTGTGTGATCGTTGTCGCTAAAAAAGAGGTTGTTCCTTCTTCGGGCAGCCGGGCGGACATTGTATCAAGAGCTGCAATATCAGCATCCATCGTATCCGCGCCGTATCCGCCGTGAATATGAATATCAATCATTCCGGGAAGCGCATACGAGCCCGCGGGCGCCTTCCATTCCTTCTCATACGTTTCTTGCGGTCTTGTTTTCCCCGCGTAAGAAATGATGCCGTCCTTTATACCGAGAAAACCGTTTCGGATGATTTCCTCTTCTGTTACGATGTCCGCACCGCTGATTAACAAGCTTTCAGCCACTTTAAAACACGCCTTTCTGGTTAGTTGTTAGTTTTATTTTACTCTTTTTCAGACTAGTTATCTAGACCAGTTATGCCGGAATTGTATAAATCTGTTTTGGTTCAGACGGTAAAGTGATAAAATATAACTGTTCAAAGCTCGGAACATCCCAGAACAGGAGGAACATATCTTGGCAAAGGTTCGGACCAAAGACGTAATGGAGCAGTTCCATTTAGAATTGATCAGCGGAGAAGAAGGGATTAACCGCCCGATTACGATGAGTGATTTATCACGGCCCGGTATTGAAATCGCCGGTTATTTTACATATTACCCGAGAGAACGGGTGCAGCTTTTAGGAAAAACGGAGCTGTCATTTTTCGATCAGCTTCCTGAGGAGGATAAAAAACAGCGGATGGAATCGCTGTGCACCGATGTGACGCCGGCTATCATACTTTCCAGAGATATGCCGATCCCGCCGGAGCTTGTAGAAGCATCCGAGAAAAACGGCGTGCCTGTGCTCAGATCCCCTCTGAAAACAACCAGACTGTCAAGCCGGCTGACGAATTTTCTTGAGAGCCGTCTCGCGCCGACAACCGCCATTCACGGCGTGCTTGTGGATATATACGGCGTCGGTGTGCTCATAACGGGAAAAAGCGGCGTCGGTAAAAGTGAAACGGCCCTGGAGCTCGTCAAACGCGGCCATCGTCTTGTCGCGGATGACTGCGTCGAAATCCGGCAGGAGGATCAGGATACGCTCGTCGGGAATGCGCCTGATCTGATTGAGCATCTGCTTGAAATCAGGGGTCTCGGCATTATAAATGTCATGACGCTGTTCGGAGCGGGCGCCGTCAGAAGCAATAAAAGAATTACAATCGTCATGGACCTTGAGCTTTGGGAGCAAGGGAAGCAATACGACCGTCTCGGACTTGAAGAAGAAAAAATGAAAATCATTGATACGGAAATTACAAAACTGACCATTCCAGTCCGCCCTGGGCGAAATCTCGCCGTTATTATCGAAGTTGCGGCGATGAACTTCAGATTGAAGCGGATGGGCTTAAATGCTGCCGAGCAATTTACGAATAAACTGGCGGATGTCATTGAGGACGGCGAACAAGACGAATAGGAGTTGGCAATAATATGAACGAAGCAGGAACACCAATCAATCCGATTGCCTTGCAGCTCGGGCCATTATCCGTGCACTGGTACGGAATCATTATCGGCGCGGGCGCGTTATTAGGGCTTTGGATGGCCATGAGGGAGAGTGAAAAGCGGGGGCTGAAAAAGGACATTTTTATTGATCTTGTTCTTTTCGCCATCCCGATCGCAATCATTTGCGCACGGGCATACTATGTGCTTTTCGAGTGGAGCTATTACTCGGAACACCCCGGGGTAATCATTAAAACCTGGAAAGGCGGCATCGCGATTCACGGCGGATTGATCGGCGCGATCGCAACGGGAATCGTCTTTTCAAAAGTAAGAGGGATCTCATTCTGGAAGCTGGCGGATATTGCCGCGCCGAGTATTCTGCTCGGCCAGGCCATCGGGCGCTGGGGGAACTTTATCAACCAGGAGGCTCACGGTGAAGCGGTCAGCCGGTCATTTTTGGAAAGTCTGCATCTTCCGGATTTCATCATTAATCAGATGTACATAGACGGACAATATTATAACCCGACGTTTTTGTATGAATCGCTGTGGAGTTTTGCGGGCGTCTTGATTCTGCTTCTGCTCCGCCGCGTGAACCTGCGCAGGGGCAATCTGTTTTTGACGTATGTGATCTGGTATTCGATCGGCAGATACTTTATTGAGGGAATGCGGACGGACAGCCTGATGCTTACGAGCCAGCTTCGGATTGCGCAGGTCATTTCCATTGTGCTGATTGTACTTGCGATTATTTTAATGGTTTTCAGACGCGTTAAAGGGTATGCCGATAAGCGGTATGGAGATACGGACTGACGCCTGAAATCGGAAAGGACATAAGATGACTGATAAACGTGTAACCGCCATTTTATTCGATCTCGACGGCACGCTGATTGACACGAATGAACTGATTATCGCTTCTTACCTTCATACGCTTGATCATTATTGCCCGGGGCAGTTCAAAAGGGAAGATGTGCTTCCGTTTATCGGCCCGCCTCTGTATGAAACGTTTTCAGGCATTAATGCTGAAAAGTGCGATGAGATGATCAGCATGTACAGAGCATTCAACCATGAAAAGCACGATGAGCTCGTCACGGAGTACGAAACGGTTTACGAAACGCTGGATGAATTGAAAAAAGCGGGCTATCAGCTCGGGATTGTCACCACGAAGCTGAGGGATACAGTCAATATGGGATTGAAGCTGACAGGCATCGGGGCGTTTTTCGATACTGTCGTCACGCTTGATGATGTAAAGCATCCGAAGCCTGACCCCGAGCCTGTGCGGCTTGCTCTCAGCCGGCTTGGGTGCGATCCGTCGGAAGCCATAATGGTCGGTGACAATTATCATGATGTCATGGCGGGAAAAAACGCCGGCACGAAAACAGCCGGCGTCGCGTGGACGATTAAAGGCGCACAGACGCTTTCCGCCTATGAACCCGATTATATGCTTGAGAAAATGAGTGATTTATTGCACATCACCGGGGTGAAGTAATCCGTGAGAAAAACAGACCGCTATCCGGTTTCAGGTGCAAATTCATTGTGGCATGTTTATCAGACGGTTCCCTTTCTGAAGGTGATGAAAAATTTCATCATCATTCAGATCGCAAGGTATACGCCGTTTTTAAGCGTGAAAAACTGGCTGTACCGAACCTTTTTGAAAATGAATGTCGGAAAACAAACCTCATTCGCGCTGATGGTGATGCCGGATATTATGTTTCCTGAAAAAATCACTGTCGGAGAAAACAGCATCATCGGCTACAATACGACGATTTTGGCTCATGAATATTTAATACATGAGTACCGGACCGGTGATGTCACAATCGGTGACGAGGTAATGATCGGGGCAAACACAACGATTCTGCCCGGCGTCACCATCGGGAGCGGAGCCGTTGTATCAGCCGGCACGCTGGTGCACAAAGATGTCCCGGCCGGGGCGTTTGTCGGAGGAAATCCGATGCAGGTGATCTATACGGACGAAGAAATGAAAGAACGAATGGGAAAACCCCGCTGATTAACGTCAGCGGGGTTTTTTTATGACTTGATCACAATGGCCTGGCTGCCCATCTGCTTCCAGGCTTTTTCAAAGTCAGATCGGTTTGTTTTTCTGTTTTTATAGCCGTAAGGATCATTAACGTATACATAATCGTGATCATAACCGGTAACGGCTACGCTATGCATGCTGAACGTAATGTCGATTTTTCCGTTCGGCGTATTCCAAGTCTGCATATTATCAACCGGCTTAAAGGATGTGGTGGTAATCACCCAGACCGGCCGCCCTTTTTCAAGCTGGCGGTACACTGAAGAAATGTCTTTTCCCGTCAGGTCGTATACTTTGTTTCCCGCATATTCTTTGGCAAGTTTATCAATCGGCTCATGATAAACGCCTAAACCCGGGCCGTTTTCCATATCTCCGGCAAATCCTTCATTCGGATCTCCCTTCAGCCCGCTGCTGTATGTGAGCGGAACTTTATTGATTTTATCCGCCAATGTATTTTTTGACACATGATATCCGGCATTGTTCAAAATCATGGCAAGGCTTGTCACCTCACAGCCATTGTACAGTCTGGGAGAATCCATCTGTCTGTACAGAACGACATTCAGCGGTGACGCACTCCCTTTTAACGGTGTTTTCTCATCAGGCTCGTCGGACTGCTGATTGAAAAAATTCAAATGAATATCGTTTGTATAGATGTTATATCCCAGATAGACAAGGACGGCTGTCAGAATCAGCACACATAATGTTCCAAGCGTCTTCATTATCAATTCTTCTCCCTTGTTTCTGTTGAAGCTATTCTATGTATTATAGCACTTCTGCTCAATATGATTCGATCGTTCCGATATGTTTACAGGTTTGTTCATTCTTTAGCCATGTTTATGGAAAAGAGTAGGCGGACATTGGGCGTTGCAATTCATTCTTTTATCTGCTAACATATTATCATATTAGCGAACTAAAGGATTTGGAATTTTCCTTCAGACAAAGCGGAGGTGTAAAAGGCAAATGTTTATGTTTGAGAAACCGCATGGCATGAGAGATACGCTGCCCGGTTTATACGAAGCAAAGAAAAAAGTCCGTTCCACACTGACGGATTTAATTGATAAATGGGGTTATCAGTTTATGGAGACGCCGACCCTTGAATTTTATGAAACAGTAGGCGTCCAGTCAGCCATTGAAGAACAGCAGCTGTTTAAGCTTCTCGATCAGGACGGAAAAACGCTTGTGCTTCGGCCTGACATGACCGGACCGATTGCCAGGGTGGCGGCGTCTAAGCTGCACAAACACAATCATCCGCTCAGAGCGGGGTACGCGGCAAGCGTCTATCGCGCTCAGGAGCGGGAAGGCGGACGTCCGGCAGAATTCGAACAGGTCGGCGCGGAGCTGATCGGCGACGGATCAACAAGCGCGGACGCCGAGGTGATTGCGCTGGCGGCCGGCGCTTTGAAAAACGCGGGATTGCACCGGTTTAAAATCGCGATCGGCCATGCCGGACTCGCTGATGAGCTGTTTGTCGAGGTTCTGGGCAATGCTGAGCGGGCGGATGTTCTGCGGCGCTTTCTCTTTGAGAAGAATTACGTGGGATACAGGGAACATGTCAAATCGCTTCCGCTTTCTTCAATAGACAAAAGCCGGCTGCTCGCACTTCTGGAATTGCGAGGCGGGAAAGAGATCTGCGCCAAGGCGGAGGAGATCATCGGCATCTCCGGACAAAGCTTGATTCAGGAGCTGGAAGACCTGTGGGACATTCTTGAGGATTACGGATGTGCCGAGCATATTCGCCTTGATCTGAATATGGTCAGCCATATGAGTTATTACACGGGAATTTTATTCGAAGTGTATGCGGCAAATGTCGGTTTTGTCATTGGAAGCGGCGGACGCTATAACAATCTTCTCGGCCATTTCGGCAGTCCCGCTCCCGCCACGGGTTTCGGGCTCCGTATCGACAGGCTGATTGAAGCGCTCGGCATCCAGGAAGAAACTAGTGAAGCGGACGCCGTGATTTTCAGCAAGGAGCAGCGGGCGCAGGCCATTTTATTCGCGGAGGAAGAAAGGGCGAGAGGCAGAAAAGTCGTCCTGCAGGATCTGGCGGGCATTGAAAATATCGATCATATGACAAAATCATTTGCAAACGTCACATACTTTATCGGTGCCAGAAAGGAAGAGCAGAATGGGTAAGGTACTCACAATGGCAATGCCAAAAGGACGGATATTCGAAGAAGCGGCCGGGTTGCTGCGGCAGGCCGGGTACAGGCTGCCCGAGGAGTTTGAAGAATCGAGAAAGCTGATCATTGACGTACCTGAAGAAAATCTCCGTTTTATTCTGGCAAAGCCGATGGATGTGACGACTTATGTCGAACATGGCGTCGCTGATGCCGGTATTGCCGGAAAGGATGTCATGCTTGAGGAAGAGCGTGACGTGTATGAGGTGCTCGATCTGAAAATCAGCAAATGCCATCTCGCCGTTGCGGGGCTTCCCGGAGCTGATTGGAACGGAGTCGCCCCGAGGATTGCGACGAAATATCCGAATGTTGCGTCAAGTTATTTCAGAGAGCAGGGCGAGCAGGTGGAAATCATTAAGCTGAACGGTTCGATTGAATTGGCGCCTTTAATCGGGCTTGCTGACAGAATCGTAGATATCGTATCAACCGGGCGGACATTAAAAGAAAACGGTCTCGTTGAATCAGAACATATTTGTGACATCACATCGCGTTTTATCGTCAATCCGGTCAGCTACCGCATGAAGGATGATGTAATCGACGAAATGGCGGCCAGGCTGGCCAGGGTTGTGGAAGGAGAAACTGCACAATGAAAATAACCGCAGTAAAAAGAAGCGAGCGGTTTTCACTGAAGCGTTCCATCGACAGCGGAACCGAAGAGCAGCGGAAAACCGTCAGGGGGATTATTGAAGACGTCAGACAAAACGGTGACAAAGCCGTTTTGGCCTATACAAAAACATTTGACGGCATCAGCCTGAACCAAATGGCCGTGAGTGCAGAGGAAGTCACCGAGGCGTACCGTCTGCTTGATGATCAGCTGCTGGAAGTGATCAGACAGGCGATTGCCAATATTAAAGAATATCACGAACGCCAGCTGCAATCCTCGTGGTTTTACCATCGCAAAGACGGCTCGATGCTCGGGCAGAAAATAACGGCGCTCGATTCCGCAGGCGTATACGTGCCGGGCGGGACGGCCGCTTATCCGTCTTCCGTTTTAATGAATGTCATCCCCGCTCTCGCTGCGGGAGTGGAACGGATCGTTCTCGTCAGTCCTCCGGGAAAAGACGGCCGCCTTTCGCCGGGCGTTCTGGCGGCGGCGTCTGAGCTCGGCATAAAGGAAATTTACAAAGCGGGAGGCGCGCAGGCGATTGCCGCGCTCGCTTACGGAACCGAAACGATACAGCCTGTTGATAAGATCACGGGCCCCGGCAATATATTTGTAGCACTCGCGAAGCGCGAAGTCTTCGGCGTTGTGGATATTGACATGATTGCCGGGCCCAGTGAAATCGTGGTCCTGGCAGACGATACGGCGGTGCCCAAAGAAGTAGCTGCTGACCTGCTTTCACAGGCAGAACACGATACGCTCAGCTCAAGCGTGCTTGTCACTGACTCACGGAAGCTTGCCGAAGCCGTATCAGATGAGGTGAATAAACAGCTTCAGACGCTGCCGCGCAAAGAAATCGCCGAAGCGTCGATCAGGGATCACGGACGCATTTACATTACGGAATCGATGGAAGATGCAGTGGACACGGTGAATGCGCTGGCGCCCGAGCATTTAGAAATCATGACGCATTCGCCGGAGGCTTTGCTTGGAAGCATCAGACACGCGGGGGCGATTTTCTTAGGGCGATACAGCGCTGAACCGGTCGGCGATTATTTTGCCGGACCGAATCACGTTTTGCCGACAAACGGAACGGCGCGGTTTTCAAGCCCGTTGAATGTAACAGATTTTCAAAAGAAATCGAGCATCATCTCATACAGCCGGAAGGCATTTGAAACGCACGCGGACAGCATTTCCGCCTTCGCGAGACTGGAAGGGCTTGAAGCGCACGCAAGATCGATTGAAGCGAGAAACGGAGGAATGACCGATGAGAAAAGCGGAACGCGCCAGAACAACAAATGAGACGGATATTAAGCTGGCTTTCGAAATAGACGGAGAAGGAAAAGCCGACATCAGCACGGATGTGCCGTTTATGACTCATATGCTTGATTTGTTCACAAAGCACGGGCAATTCAATTTAACTGTTGACGCAAAAGGTGATACGGAGATAGATGATCACCATACGACTGAAGATATCGGCATCTGTTTAGGGCAGGCTTTTTTGGAGGCGCTCGGTGATAAAAAAGGGATCAAACGGTACGGATCAGCGCTGGTACCGATGGACGAAGCTCTCGCCCAAGTCGCCGTAGACCTGAGCAACCGGCCGCACCTTGAGATGCGCGGTGCATTTCCGCAAGCGAAAGTCGGAACGTTTGATACCGAGCTGGTACATGAATTCTTATGGAAACTGGCGCTCGAAGCGAGAATGAATCTGCACGTCATCGTTCATTACGGCACGAATACGCATCATATGATAGAAGCCGTGTTTAAGGCGCTTGGCAGAGCGCTGGACGAAGCGTCATCCATTGATCCGCGCGTCAAGGGCGTGCCGTCTACGAAAGGAATGCTGTAAATGATCGGTGTAATTGATTACGGTATGGGCAATTTATTCAGCGTGTCGAAGGCGCTGGAACGCGTCGGTGTCCCGTATGTCGTATCAGACCGGCCGGAAGAGCTTGAAAAAGCGGATGCTTTTATTCTCCCCGGTGTCGGATCATTCAGTGACGCCATGGACAATTTACGCAGCGCGAAGCTTGATCAATTCATACACCGTATGGTTGACGAGGGGAAGCTGCTCCTCGGCATCTGCCTCGGTATGCAGCTCATTTTCGAAGAAAGCACCGAAAACGGCTCTGCAAAAGGACTCGGTTTATTAGCCGGAAAAGCTGTGAGACTCAAAGACAGGGATGCCGAAGGAAATAAGCTGAAGGTGCCGCATATGGGCTGGAACCGGCTGACGGTTCACCAAACGTCTCCTTTGCTTTCGGAAGCGGAAGAAGGCTTCGTTTACTTTGTCCATTCCTATTATATAGACGGGATGGAAGACGGCGATCTTCTGGCAAGCGCTGAGTACGGCGTTCGTGTTCCGGCGGTCGTCGGGAAACGCAATGTCTTCGGTGCACAGTTTCACCCGGAAAAAAGCGGTACGGCCGGAATGGCGATCTTAACGCAATTTACAAAAATGGCAGCGGAACAGAAGGTGAAGAAATGAACGCTTTTACATTATATCCGGCAATCGATATGAGAAACGGCAAATGCGTCCGCCTCATCCAAGGCGATTACGGCAAGGAAACGATATACGGTGACTCTCCTTTAGACATGGCGGCGCAATTTGCAAACGAAGGTGCCGAATGGATTCATCTCGTGGATCTTGACGGCGCGAAAGCAGGCAGGAAAGTAAACGACAGGCATGTTCTTGACATTGCGCGGCAGCTTGATGTCAAAGTCGAGATCGGCGGCGGGATCCGTTCTGAAGCGGATGTGTACGGTTATTTATCACAAGGTGTTGATCGCGTCATTCTCGGCAGCTCGGCCGTTTCCGATCCGGCATTTGTGAAGAGCATGCTGAAACAATACGGCGGCAAAATCGCGATCGGTCTCGATGCAAGGAACGGATATGTCTCGACGGAAGGCTGGCTGGAAACATCCTCGGTAAGGGCGGCCGATCTGGGCCGTGAATTGGCGGCCGAAGGAGCGGAAACCTTCATTTTCACGGATATTGCAACTGACGGCATGCTGTCAGGACCGAACATCGAAAGCACCGTTCAGCTCGCAAAAGCAACGGGAAAAACCGTCATCGCTTCAGGCGGAGTCAGCTCAGTCGCCGACCTCAAAGCACTGGCCCGCTTCAAAGACGCCGGCGTATCGGGAGCAATTATCGGAAAAGCGCTGTATACAAAACAATTTACATTGGCTGAAGCGCTCAGCGGGGTGAAGGACGCATGATCACGAAACGAATCATTCCGTGTCTCGATGTGAAAGAAGGCCGCGTCGTCAAAGGCATTCAATTTCTCGGGCTGAAAGATGCGGGCGATCCTGTCGAGCTGGCCGAAGCTTACGACAGGGAGGGCGCTGACGAACTTGTTTTTCTCGACATTTCCGCCTCTCACGAAGGCCGCAAGACGATGACAGACGTCGTAGAACAAGTTGCGGCAAAACTGGCGATTCCGTTTACGGTCGGCGGCGGAATCAATCAATTAAGCGATATGAAACGAATGCTTCGCGCCGGCGCTGATAAAGTATCCGTTAATACAGCGGCCGTCCTCCGCCCCGAGCTGATTACGGAAGGAGCAGATTTTTTCGGCTCGCAATGCATCGTAGCGGCGATTGACGCAAAGTATGATGAAGATTCGGAGTGCTATAAAGTGTACACACACGGCGGCAGAAAGAAAACCGAGTGGGAAGTCCAGGCCTGGGCAAAAGAAGCCGTCAGCCGGGGAGCGGGTGAAATCCTGCTGACAAGCATGGACGCAGATGGTGAGAAAACAGGCTTTAATCATACGCTCACACAGCTTGTCACACGTGCCGTCCCGGTGCCCGTCATTGCGTCAGGGGGAGCCGGCAGCGCGCGCCATATGCTTGAAGCCTTCACGATCGGTGAAGCGGACGCCGCGCTTGCAGCTTCCATTTTCCATTACAAAGAGACATCTATAAAAGAAGTGAAAGATTATATGAAGAAACACGGGGTGAATGTGAGATGAAACGGGCAGATGAACTGCGGTTTGACGAGGCCGGACTGATTCCCGCCATCGTGCAGGATGCGGCAAGCAAAGAAGTACTGACACTGGCTTATATGAATCGTGAATCCTACGAAAAAACGATAGAAACGAAAGAAACCTGGTTTTACAGCCGTTCACGCGGGGAGCTGTGGCATAAAGGAGCGACGTCGGGGAATACCCAAAAGGTGAAAGCCATCCGCTATGATTGCGATCAAGATGCTCTTGTCGTGCTTGCGGAGCCTTCAGGACCCGCATGCCATAAGGGAAGCTACAGCTGCTTTTCTTCGGAAAAAGCGGACGCGCAGGATCGTTTCGGCATCTTAAATGAACTGGAAAGCGTAATCGCCAAACGGCAGGCGGAGATGCCTGACGGAGCCTACACAACGTATCTGTTTCGGGAAGGCGTCGATAAAATCCTCAAAAAAGTCGGCGAAGAAGCCGCAGAGGTTATTATCGCCGCGAAAAACCGCGACCATGAAGAATTAAAATGGGAAGCGGCGGATTTGCTGTATCATTTGCTCGTTCTTCTGCGTGAGCAGTCGCTTCCTCTGGACGACGTGCTTGACGTCCTTGCGAAACGCCATTCAGCATCTGAGTAAAACAAACCTCACGGAGAGATCCGTGAGGTTTTTAATCTGTCAAACTTAAACATTCAATTAAATATTCCTTATTTCCGCAACCGGAGGCAGATGAATTTGATAATATTGACTAATAGAGTTTATTTTGGTTTTTATTAAAAATATACGTTTTGTTCATATTCCGTTCATGCACATCCGTTATAGTATAAACAGTGATATAGGAGGAAAACATATGCCGAATAAACAACCAAAACCTAAAGGGAAATTCAGCTCATTCTTTTCATTAGTCAAAAAAACAAAACCATCATACGGTATGCTGGCCTTCGCGCTGTCTCTCAGTATTGTGACAACGCTCGTCAGCCTGCTGATTCCGCTGTTGACAAAGCAGCTCGTTGACGGCTTTTCCATGTCGTCGCTGTCAGGCGTGCAAATCGGAATCATCGCAGCCGTGTTTATCGTACAGGCCGCATTAAGCGCCTACGCCACCTACGCCCTGAACTACAGCGGCCAGAAAATCATCTCGGGACTGCGTGATTTGTTGTGGCAGAAATTAATTAAACTGCCCGTCTCTTATTTTGACAAAAACGCCACGGGAGAAACGATCAGCCGTGTCACCAATGACACAATGGTGGTAAAAGAGCTGATCACAAACAATATCAGCGGATTTATTACCGGAATCATTTCCGTTATCGGGTCACTGACGATCTTATTTTTCATGAACTGGAAGCTCACATTGCTCGTGCTGATCGTCGTGCCGCTGGCTGCGGTGATTTTAGTGCCGATCGGCCGGAAAATGTTTAAAATTTCTCGGGAAACACAGGATGAAACGGCGAGATTCACCGGATTATTAAACCACATCCTCCCGGAAATCAGGCTTGTAAAAGCGTCAAACGCTGAAGAAGCGGAATACGGACGCGGAAAAGCAGGCATCATGGCACTCTTTAAACTCGGGCTGCGTGAAGCGAAGGTGCAGTCGCTCGTAGGTCCGCTTATTACACTTGTATTAATGGCGGCGCTGGTCGCTGTCATCGGGTACGGAGGGATGCAGGTGTCATCCGGTGAATTGACAGCCGGCGCACTCGTTGCCTTTATCCTGTATTTGTTTCAGATCATTATGCCGATGGGCCAGATCACTTCATTTTTCACACAGCTTCAAAAATCCGTCGGCGCAACGGAACGGATGATTCATATTCTTGCAGAAAAAGAAGAAGATATCCAAACCGGAAAAGCCATTGAAAACGCGGATCAGCCGATTAAGCTCGAACAAGTCTCATTCGGCTACAAAACAGATCAAACCATCTTAAAAGACATTACGGCTACGATTGAGGCCGGCAAAGTCACCGCGATCGTCGGACCGAGCGGCGGCGGAAAAACAACGTTATTTAAGCTGCTTGAACGATTCTACAATCCGACTGCGGGCAGCATCCTGCTCGGAAATGAACCGATTGATGCGTATTCCCTTGAGTCATGGCGGGAGCATATCGGCTACGTGTCGCAAGAAAGCCCGTTAATGTCAGGCACCATCCGCGACAATATCTGCTACGGATTAAAACGCGAGGTGACTGATGAGGAACTGAGGCAAGCGGCTGACATGGCCTACGCCCTGCAATTTATTGAAGACTTACCGAAGAAATTTGAAACCGAGGTCGGTGAGCGGGGAATTATGCTTTCAGGAGGACAGCGCCAGCGCATCGCCATTGCCAGAGCTCTCCTTCGCAACCCGAGCATTCTGATGCTTGATGAAGCGACATCAAGTCTGGACAGCCAATCTGAAAAATGGGTGCAGCAGGCGCTGGAAGTTCTAATGAAAGGCCGCACCACGATTGTGATTGCCCACCGTTTATCCACGGTTGTGGATGCAGATCAGCTTCTCTTTGTCGAACAGGGTGAAATCACCGGACGGGGCACACACCATGAATTAATGGCATCCCATTCGCTGTACCGCGATTTTGCGGAGCAGCAGCTGAAGCTGAATGCCGACTTAGAAAACAAAGCTGTGTAAAGCAAGACTTTATGAATAAAAAGCAGCTGAAAAAGCTGCTTTTTATTTTGCAGCCGGAATCCTATTCATTGGAAGCGAGGGTTAAATGATGAAAAAACGCACAAAGATTTTTTATTGTCACGCGGCCTTACTGCTCGTATTTATGACTGCCGGGTGTACGGGTGGTAACGATGAAGAGCCGAGCCATTCTTCAAGTCCGGCCGGAGAAAGCAGCGGCATCAAAAAGGCTGAAACAGCATCAGCGGCAGAAAAAAAAGAACCCGTAAACAAAGATTCACATCACGTCTCTGCGGACAAAAGCGAACCGGATAACATGTCGGCAGATTATTCTCCTCTGCAAATTGAATATGCCCGCATCTGGCTGCAGCTTGGGGAAAATCAGCAGATAGATGAATTGAACGTTCGCCGCATTCCGGCCGGAGCACTCGTCAACCCTGACGATCACACGAGCGCACGCTATCCGGAAGATGTTACGCAGTTAGCAGGCTCCCGGTTAATCGATGGGTCAGTCACTTACAGCAGCAATGGTGACGGGACCATTCAGGTATACAATGTTCCTTTGCGCTGGGAGTCTCGTGAAGATACTGATCAAGGCGTAATGAAAGAAGTGACGGAGGAAATGATCCGCCATACAAAAAAAGTGTCTGTCGATACAGGAGACAATGAAAAAATAAGACGGTTAATAGACATCATGTCGATTCATTAAAAGAAGACAGGCAAAAAAGCAGAAGGAGGGATTTTCATGGCTGTCATATTGGTTGCGGATGATGACCGCCATATCCGTGAGCTTGTCCGCCTTATGATGGAGCAGAGCGGTTTTGACGTCGCAGAAGCGGAAGACGGGGAAGCGGCGGTGCGGCTGATCGAATCAGCACCTATAGACCTCATCATACTGGATGTGATGATGCCGAAAATGGACGGGTTTGAAGTCAGTGAAGCCGTCCGCAGCTTTACGGACATTCCGATTTTGATGCTGACGGCAAAAGGCGAAACGCTGGACAAAGTGCAAGGTTTTACTTCCGGAGCGGATGATTATCTCGTCAAACCGTTTGAGCCGCTTGAGCTGGAAGCAAGGGTCAAAGCATTGCTGAAACGGTACCGGATCACCGCTGAAAAACTGCTGACCATCGGAACGGTCACATTAGATAAGCAATCCCGCACTGTAACGCGCGGCGGCGGAGCGGGATTGACATTGCCCCGGCGTGAATTTGAGCTTTTATTTAAGCTCGCCGGTTATCCGAATAAGACGTTTTCAAGAGAACAATTAATAGAAGATATTTGGGGCTTTGATTATGAAGGTGACGAGCGGACCGTTGATGTGCATATTAAAAGGCTGAGAGAACGGTTTCCGGAAAAAGACTATCCGTTTGCCATCCATACGGTGCGGGGGCTCGGGTATCGGTTTGTGGTGACAGGATGAAACGGATCTTCAGAACGGCTGGAAAAATCATCATCCTTCTCACTGTCACCGCATTCTTATGGCTGGCGGCTCACCTGATTGTTCAGGGATTCGGTCTCATATGGCCGATTTTGCTTGTGCCGTACGCCGAGCAGATTCTGACGCTTTGGCTTGTTTTCGGCCTGCTGTTCGTAACGATGTTTATTTTTTCAAAGTCAGCACGTGAAAGACATCATGCGATCTGGGATTCGCTGACCGCCACGATCAAGCAAATGTCGAGCGGCAACTTCACAGCGGCCGCTTCCCGGAAAATGGAGAAGATTGAGCGGAACCATCCCGTGACGAAATTGGCTGATGAACTGTCGACACTCGCCGCGGAACTGAGTGAAATGGAAAAACTGAAACAAGAATTTATTTCGAACGTTTCCCATGAAATCCAAACCCCGCTCACTTCATTAAAGGGCTACGCGCATCTTCTGAAAAAACCGGATTTATCATATGAGGAGCGGGGGCGCTACTTACACATCATCGAAACAGAAACAGAACGATTATCAAAAATCAGTGAAAATCTGCTGAAGCTCACTGCGCTCGAACGCCAAACCGAACCGATACAAAAAAAACCGTTCCGCATTGACAAACAGCTGCGGCGCACCATATTGACCTGTGAGCCTGAGTGGTCCGCCAAACAGATTGAGTTTCTCATTGATTTACAGGAGTCGTATGTGTACGGAGATGAAGCGCTGCTCAGCCAAGTATGGATGAATCTGATTCACAATGCCGTAAAATTTACCGGTGAAGGCGGCCGCATTTCCGTTAAAATTGCAGATCTGCCGGGAGCGGCGGCTGTCGAAATCGCCGACGACGGAATCGGAATGGAGCCTGAGCAGGCGGAGCGTGTATTTGAACGGTTTTATAAAGCGGACAAGGCGAGAAACGAAGGAGGAAGCGGGCTCGGCCTGTCCATCGCCCAAAAAATCGCCGAGCTGCACGGCGGTTCGATAGAGGTTGAGAGCAAGCGCGGCGAAGGAACCCTTTTCCGCGTCATTCTTCCAGCCGAGCCTCGTGAAAAAAACAGCTAAAATCTGGTCGAACCAGCCAGTAAAAAACGAAGCCGATCCTGTCTTTTGAACTATTGAGGTGAAACCGTTTTATGGTATACTACTGACGGTAATACGTATAAAACGGAGGATATTTGTGGGAAAACACACTTCTGAACAGAAAAAGCACGCGCAAATTGTCCAGCTGCTTCAGGATGGACAATATTTTTTTCATAAAGGCTTAAAAGCATATAAAGAGCGGAATTTAAAGCGGGCCAGCAAACTGATTCAGCGGGCCGTCCACCTCGAGCCGAATGATTCCGAAATGCTGTCCCGGCTGGCCGTCATTTATTCTGAAATGGGCCACTACCAGCAGTCAAATGAGCTGTTCGACTTTATTTTGGTGAACCTGAAAGAAGAAATGCCCGAGTGTCATTACTTTAAAGCGAATAATTTCGCGCATTTGGGACTCTTTCAGGAAGCATACAAAGAAGCAGCGGCTTATTCAGATGCCGATCCGGACGGTGAATTCAGCGAAGAGATAGAAAATCTGATGGAGCTATTGGATTTCGGCGAAGCGGGTGAAAACGAATCGCTCTATGACCAGGATGAACTGCTGATCAGGCAGGATCGGGCAAAAACGCTTCTTGAGAGCGGCCAGCTTCATGAAGCGGTTGTCATGCTTGAAGAGATTACGGCCGATTACCCCGAGCTTTGGTCTGCATACAACAACCTGGCGCTCGCTTACTTTTACTCAGGCAATGTCACAAAAGCGAAACAAACGGTATTCGAAGTGCTTGAGAAAAATGAAGGCAATCTCCATGCCTTGTGCAACCTCCTTGTATTCTGCTATTACGAGAGGGAAGATGAAAAAGTCGGAGAATTGAGCGGAAAACTCGCCAATGTGTATCCGATTTTATTCGAACAGCGCTATAAGCTGGGGGCGACGCTTGCGCTTGTCGGCAGACATGATCTCGGTTATAAATGGCTCCGTTCTCTTTACAAAAGCGGATTCGAAGGCGACGAAACGTTTTATTACTGGCTGGCCGCCTCAGCCTACGGGACAGGCCGCACAGAATTTGCGGAAACCATTTGGAAAAAGGCCGAAGCCGAATTTCCCGAATCAGACCGGCCCGCGCCTTGGGCGGAGCGGCAGGAACCGCTGCCTGCTTCACTTGAACAGCGGCTTGCCGCCTATTATATCAGCAGCGCTGAAGGAGAGCGGAACCAGCTTGAAAAAGTTCTGACGGCAAAACGCGCCGTTTCACCGTTTGAACAAGATTTCGTCAAACTGCTGCTTTCCGGTGAAAAAGGCGCTTCAGGCGTCTCCGGTGATGCGCTGTTCACGTATCGGACGGTCAAGCTGCTGGAGAAAGCGGAAGCCGACAGTTTAAAAACTGACGTCATGAGCTGCTGGGTTTTTCACGTCATTCAGCACATCCGCGCCGCCGCTGCCGTACAGAATGAGCGGGCATGGGCCGCAGCCATCGCATATGTATGGAAAGAAGCAAACGGCGAAAAAACGACGAAAAAAGAAACGGCCGCCGTTTACGGTATAACGCCGGCAACACTTTCGAAATACATCAGACAAATAGACGATATATTAGAATAAAACCGATTCTTTCTATATAAAGAGTCGGTTCTTTTTTTATCAGAAAGGGGCAAAACAGAACTTTACCGCCGAATAAAGAGGTATTCATACGTATTTTTTTGCTTTTCGAATCGAAATCAGGCCGTAATCACCGTTTATTTTGCAAAATATGAGATTTGCAATCACATTGAAATATAACTGTAATAAAAATTGTCGAAACATGATGGTATAATGAGTCTCGTACATAAGAGATTAGTTTATTTTACATGTGCTGTATAATCTATACCAATTTAAAAGATTTAAAGATTCATACATAAAAATCATCAGCCTCACGGGTATGTGAGGGAGCGTAACTTTGATGTTCATAATAGAATTCCAAATGAGAACAGGTTTAAAGTAAAAGGGAGGAAAGAAAAAGTGAAAAAGAGTTTATTAACACTTGGTTTGGCTTCCGTCATCGGGACAAGCAGTTTTTTGATCCCGTTTACAAAAACTGCATCGGCGGAAACATTAGACAACAAAAAAGCAAAAATCGAAAGCAAGCAATCTGAGGTGGCTTCAAGCCTTGAAGCAAAAGAAAGAGAATTGTCTAAGCTTCAGGACAAGCAGGCTAAGATTGAAAAAGAACTGAAAGACATTAACGCTAAAGCGTTGGATACAAGCAATAAAATCGAAGATAAAAAAGCTGAAAACGAAAAAACGAAAAAGCAGATCGCTGATTTGAAAAAAGAAATCAAAGAAACAGAAGCGCGTATTGAAAAACGCAATGACATCCTGAAAAAACGCGTTCGTTCTTTACAGGAAAACGGCGGTTCTCAAGGATACATAGATGTTCTTTTAGGGGCGACAAGCTTCGGAGACTTCATTTCCCGTGCGACTGCGGTATCTTCTATCGTTGATGCGGATAAAGAGCTGATCAAACAGCAGGAGCAGGATAAAGCGAAACTCGAAGACGCAGAAGCTGAACTTAACGTGAAGCTGAAAAAAGTTCAAGATGATCTTGCGAAACTCGAGTCTATGCAAAAAGACCTGAACAAACAGCTTGATCAGAAAGACAAGCTTTTTGACGAAGCGAAAAACGGACAGAAAAAAGCGGCTTCCGCTATCTCTGATCTGAAAAAAGAAGCATCAAAGCTTGCAAACGAAAAAGCTGATACTGAAAAAGAACAGAAGCGCATTAAAGCTGAGCAGGCTGCAGCGGCTGCCCTGATCAAAAAACAGGAAGAAGCGCAAAAAGCTTCTGAAGACCAAAACCAAAAAGATGACAGCCAGCCGGCACCGGCGGTTAAAACTGTGAAAAAAGCGGCTGTTTCAACATCATCTGACAGCTCAAGCAAACCGAAGAGCACTTCAGGCGGATCATCTCATAACAGCGGCGGTTCAGATGATTCTGACGGCGGATCTGTTATTTCAAATTCAGGCGGTATTGAAGGCGCGATCAGCGTAGGTTCAAGCCTTGTGGGTCAATCCCCGTACAAATTCGGCGGCGGACGCACTCAATCTGATATTAACAACCGTATTTTTGACTGCTCTTCATTCGTACGCTGGGCTTATGCTAACGCAGGCGTTAACCTCGGACCTGCAAGCGGCACAAACACAGATACATTAATCGGAAGAGGTAAAGCAGTAAGCGCGTCTGACATGAAACGCGGAGACTTAGTATTCTTCAATACGTATAAAACAAACGGCCACGTCGGCATCTACTTAGGTAACGGAACGTTCCTGAACGATAATACATCACACGGTGTATCCATTGATTCTATGAGCAACCCTTACTGGAAGAAAGCATTCAACGGCAATGTAAGACGTGTCGTGCAATAATGAATAAGACAAGGGCCTTCTATCCCGGAAGGCTCTTTCTTTATTTGTATACCCGCTCAGGAGCTGCCTAATCACGGTTTCTTAGAAAAATGAGCAAAAAAATAGCGAATTGCCCTCAGATTTAATAGGATATGGGTAAGGAATACGATTGATGGGGATTCTTAGTCATATAGGGTGCGCCCCATTTCGAAAAGGAGTGAATCATGGTGTCAGAAGAAAAAATTTATGATGTGATCATTATCGGCGCGGGTCCGGCGGGGATGACCGCTGCTGTTTACACATCACGAGCGAACTTATCCACATTAATGATCGAAAGAGGAATTCCGGGCGGCCAGATGGCCAACACGGAGGATGTTGAAAACTATCCGGGTTTTGAAAGCATTCTCGGCCCTGAACTTTCTAATAAAATGTTTGAACATGCGAAAAAATTCGGTGCGGAATATGCGTACGGCGATATTAAAGAAATCGTTGACGGCAAAGAATATAAAACGGTCAAAGCCGGTTCAAAAGAATATAAAGCGCGCGCCATCGTCATTTCTGCCGGAGCGGAATACAAAAAGATCGGTGTTCCCGGCGAAAAAGAACTGGGCGGCCGCGGCGTATCGTACTGCGCGGTTTGTGACGGCGCGTTCTTTAAAAATAAAGAGCTTGTCGTTGTCGGCGGCGGAGACTCCGCCGTTGAAGAAGGCGTCTATCTGACACGCTTCGCTTCAAAAGTCACCATCGTTCACAGACGTGACAAATTGCGTGCGCAAAGCATTCTTCAGGCGCGTGCCTTTGACAATGAGAAAATTGACTTCAAATGGAACAAAACCGTAAAAGAAATCCATGAGGAAAACGGAAAAGTCGGCAGACTTACTCTTGTGGATACCGTGACGGGAGAAGAGGAAGAATTCAAAGCTGACGGCGTCTTTATTTATATCGGTATGCTTCCGCTTTCTAAACCGTTCGAAAACTTGGGCATCACAAATGAAGAAGGCTACATTGAAACAAACGCTCAAATGGAAACAAAAGTTCCAGGCATTTTTGCCGCGGGAGACATCCGTGAAAAAACGCTCCGCCAGATCGTAACGGCGACAGGTGACGGAAGTATTGCGGCTCAAAGCGTTCAGCATTATGTGGAAGAGCTTGAGGAAACGCTCAAAACCGTTAAATAATCACTGTAATGTTCAGTTTTTGAATCGTTACTGTGTTTTAATTACGCTGTAACACGGGTGAAATACTGATGTTTTAAGATGAATGTAGTAATTGACCCCCTTTTTAATGAATACACTTTGGCACGGATTCCAGTATCCGTGCCCTTTTTTTGCGATTTTCTGTTTTCTGTCAAATAAAAGAAAAGGATGTCGGTGTCTCTGCATTGTGAGAGACATGCCGAAACGGTATAATGAAGAGACGATGATTTGTTGAGAAGGTTAGGTGACGTACTTGTGCAAAGAGTGACAAATTGTGTGCTGCAGACAGATGATCAGGTTCTCCTTCTCCAAAAGCCGAGACGGGGCTGGTGGGTCGCGCCCGGCGGGAAGATGGAAAGCGGCGAATCCGTCAGAGATTCCGTCATCAGAGAGTACAGAGAAGAGACGGGCATTTATATACTAAATCCGCAGTTAAAAGGCGTGTTTACCTTTATTATTAAGGAACAGGAACAAATCGTGTCAGAGTGGATGATGTTTACTTTCGTCGCCGACTCGTACACGGGGCGGAATGTCGCTGAATCAGAGGAAGGCGTTCTGAAGTGGCATGACGTAAAAGATATCCACAGCCTTCCGATGGCCCCCGGAGACGGGCATATCCTTGATTTTATGATCAAGGGCCAAGGGCTTTTGCACGGCACCTTTACGTATACGCCGGACTTCGAGCTGCTCAGCTATCGTTTAGATCCGCAGCTTATCAAATAAAAGAAAGACCGCAGGGGGGAGAAAGATGAGTATGAATGAAAACCATGATATTCAGCTCGTCATCATTACGGGAATGTCTGGAGCGGGGAAAACCGTCGCCATTCAAAGCTTTGAGGATCTCGGCTATTTTTGCGTCGACAATCTGCCGCCTTCCTTGCTGCCGAAATTTTTGGAGCTTATGAAAGAATCAAGTTCAAAAATGAGCAAGGTCGCGCTTGTCATGGATCTGCGGGGACGTGAATTTTTTGACAGGCTGATTGAGGCGCTGGATGAAATGGCGGAAAATCCGTGGATTACACCGCGCATTCTCTTTTTAGACGCTAAGGATTCCATCCTTGTGACGAGATACAAAGAAACGAGGCGTTCTCACCCGCTGGCCGCTACCGGGCTTCCTCTCGAAGGAATCGCGCTGGAACGCCAGCTGCTTGAAGAATTGAAAGGGCGCTCTCAGCTGATCTATGACACATCGGATATGAAACCGCGTGATCTGCGTGAAAAAATCGTGGCGCATTTCGCCACGAACCAAGGTGAAACATTTACAGTGAACGTAATGTCATTCGGTTTCAAATACGGGCTTCCGATAGATGCCGACCTCGTGTTTGATGTAAGGTTTCTGCCGAATCCGTTCTACATTGAAAGCATGAGGCCGCTTACGGGGAAAGATGAGGAAGTGTCATCCTATGTGATGAAGTGGAACGAAACACAAAAGTTTATTGAAAAGCTTGTTGATCTGCTCGGCTTTATGCTTCCGTCTTATAAGCGGGAAGGTAAAAGCCAGCTTGTCATCGCGATCGGCTGTACGGGCGGCCAGCACCGCTCCGTCACGCTCGCTGAGTATTTGGCTGACTATTTTAAAAAAGATTTCTATACTCATGTCACTCACCGGGACATTGAAAAGAGAAGCCGGAAATGAATAAGAAGCCGAAAATCGCAATCTTCGGCGGCGGAACGGGTCTGTCCGTGCTGCTTCGGGGGTTAAAGCATAAGCCCGTTGATATTACGGCGATTGTGACAGTTGCTGATGACGGCGGAAGTTCAGGCCGTCTGCGGGATGAACTTCAAATTCCGCCGCCGGGTGACATCCGTAACGTACTGGCCGCTTTGTCAGATGTTGAGCCGCTCGTTGAAAATCTGTTTCAGCACCGTTTCAACAAAGGAAGCGACTTAACCGGACATTCGCTCGGCAATTTGATTTTGGCAGCGATGACAAATATAACCGGTGATTTCTTTCACGCTGTCACCGAAATGAGCAAGGTGCTGAATGTCCGCGGCAGAGTGCTGCCGGCTGCCAACACCAGTGTCGTTCTTCACGCTGAAATGGAGGACGGGCAGGTCGTATCCGGAGAATCGACAATCCCTTCTTACGGCCAGCAGATTAAACGGGTGTTTCTTACGCCTGAAAAAATTGATCCGCTCCCGGAAACGATTGACGTCATCCGTCAGGCCGATTTAATCATTATCGGTCCGGGAAGCCTGTACACAAGCATTCTTCCGAATCTGCTCGTACCGAAAATCGGAGAGGAAGTCGTCAAGGCTGCGGCCAAAAAAGTATATATATGCAACGTCATGACACAGCCCGGAGAGACGCTGCAATACAGTGCGGCCGACCATGTCAAGGCGCTGAACGATCATATGGAGCAGCCGTTTATCGACACGATCTTAATCAACAATGAGGAGATCCCTGACGAAATCAAAAGCAAATATGCGAAAGAGCTGGCCCGGCCCGTCGACTTCAATGTTGAAAAGCTGAAATCCATGGGGCTTGAGGTCATCAGGGATCAGATTATCACGTATAAAAATGGCGTAATCCGTCACGATACACATAAAGTGGCTTCTCTTCTTGTCGATTTATTAAGGGACTAGAGGCCTTTTGAAATGAGGTGGCTAATATGTCATTTGCATCGGAAACAAAAAAAGAACTGACGAATCTGGAAGTGAAGGACTGCTGCTCCAAGGCGGAGCTGTCCGCGCTGATTCGGATGAACGGTTCCCTGTCATTTTCAAACCGCCATCTCGTGCTTGACGTTCAAACCGAAAATGCGGCGATTGCCCGCCGCATTTATACATTGCTGAAGAAACAATATGATGTATCGGTCGAACTGTTAGTCAGAAAAAAAATGCGGCTGAAAAAAAACAATGTTTATATTGTGCGCTTTTCTGAAAATGCAAAGCTGATTTTAGAGGAATTGAAAATCCTCGGAGAGAACTTTGTATTTGAACGGAATATTTCTGAGGAACTGGTGGCGAAACGCTGCTGCAAACGTTCTTATATGAGAGGGGCGTTTTTGGCGGGGGGATCTGTGAATAATCCCGAAACCTCGTCGTACCACTTGGAAATCTTCTCGCTTTATAAGGAACATAACGATTCATTATGCGCGCTGCTGAATGAATTTCATCTGAACAGCAAAACGCTTGAACGGAAAAAAGGCTATATTACGTATTTAAAAGAGGCGGAAAAAATCACTGAATTTCTGAATGTCATCGGCGCTCACAATTCACTGCTGCGTTTTGAAGATGTGCGGATTGTCAGAGATATGAGAAACTCAGTGAACCGCCTCGTCAATTGTGAAACAGCAAACTTAAACAAAACCATCGGTGCTTCGCTCAGACAGGTGGAAAATATTAAATACATTGATGAACGGATCGGTCTTGAAGCGCTGCCGGAAAAGCTTCGCGAAATTGCGCAGCTGCGGATTGATTATCAGGAGGTCACGCTGAAAGAACTGGGGGAAATGGTTGCAAGCGGGAAAATCAGCAAATCCGGCATCAATCACAGGCTGAGAAAGCTCGATGAAATCGCAGAACAGCTGCGTACAGGACAAAGCATCACTTTGAAATAACCGTACAGAAAAGGGGAGATCTTATGGTTCAGGAGAAAGTGGAAGTGCGTTTAAAGACGGGATTACAGGCGCGCCCCGCTGCATTGTTTGTACAGGAGGCAAATCGTTTTGCATCAGATGTGTTTCTTGAGAAAAACGGCAAGAAAGTGAATGCCAAAAGCATTATGGGATTAATGAGTCTGGCGGTCAGCACGGGGACGGAAGTCACTCTGATCGCTGAAGGCGACGATGAAAAGGAAGCGCTGGAAAAGTTGTCCGCTTATGTGCAGGAAGAAGTGTGAACACTTTGTAAGGGGGACGGAACGATGAATGAGTTTCTGAAAGATTGTTATCAAACGATAGGCTGGGAAAAGGATTCCCTCGATTTCAGCAACCTGCCGGAGTTTTTAAAGGCGCTCGCATATCGGTTTCCGTTTGAAAATCGCGCGGTTTTGTCCAAAAAAGAATATGACGTCACGAAAGAAGGACTGTGGCGGCACATGGTGAAGGAACCTCATGGCGGCCTTTGTTATGACTTGAACGGACTGCTTTATTTCATCCTGAAAGATGCCGGATTTGATGTCAAATTGATCCGCGGAACGGTCTGGAAAAACGGCTGGGCGCTGCCCGGCACACATGCGGCCGTACTTCTTTCCGCCGGGGGGAATGAGTACATCGCTGATGCAGGCTTCGGCCTCAATCTCGCCATGCAGCCTGTGCCGATGTCGGGAGACGAGACGGTATCAGCGGCCGGAGCGTTCCGCGTGAGGATAGAAGAGACGGAATTCGGGACATACCTGCTTGAAATGAACAAAGGGGACGGCTGGCAGACAGGTTACGCATTTTCGCTTGAAGAAATCGATGAAAAGGATCTCAAGTCTATGAAACAAACAATCTTTGAACATGAACGCTCTCCTTTCAACAAACGCCTGCTTGCTTCTAAGCGGACACCGGAAGGGCACATGGTTCTGTCTGAACGCAATATAACAATAAAAAAACACGATGGCACGGCGGAAAACAGCAGAATAGACCGGTCAGAGTTTGAAGAAAAATTTACTGCTCATTTTATATGAAGCTCGCAGGTTCTCTGCAAAAAAAAAACGGCCTCCGCAGGGAAGCCGTTTTTTGTATGTGTTTATCTCATTTTTGTAAAGGTTTTATAATGATCTGTCGTCTTATAAATCAGCCAGTCGCTTGAGTAAAGAATCCGGTCTGAATTTCTGAAGCCTGATGTATAGTTAATATCCGCTTCACGCCACGTCCGTCCGCTTTTGGCAGGGAGTTTGCCTTCCCTGTTTGAGAAGATGTCTCCGCCGATGCTTTTCCCCGGAGCGACGTCTGCAAGATTCCCCTTTGATGCCACCCAGCCGAGGGCCTGCGCTTCTGACTTTGTAATGTAATTATCAGGAAGCTTATGATAAGTCTGAAGATAATCCGCAACCCCGTCAAACGTGTTGATAACCTGTGCTTCAGTGTGCGCCTTGTGAGAAGATGTATCCGTCTTGGCAGCCGTGGAAAACAGCATCCCCGCCGCGGAGAACAGCACCAGCAAACAAACGGAAATCCACGATAATCGTTTTTTCAAAGCAATACCTCCCATTTTTATCATGTGAAGCTGATTCCTTTTCATTGTATCAGCATCGAGAGAAAGGAATAGAAAGAATTTAAAAATAGTCCTTTTGATCTAGCGAAAAATAAACCCCGGCTGAAACGGCCGGGGTTTTTCATCTCATTGAAATTCCTTCGTGAGGTTTTTCGGCGTTTTTCCGTATACGGCGTCTATCATGTTTTGTGCGGCCTGCTTGAACATATTCAAGCGGATTTTTGCCGTTGCTGACCCGATATGCGGAAGCAATGTGACGTTTTCCAGCTGCAGGAGCGGATTGTCTTCGGCGATCGGCTCTTTTTCAAACACATCTAAACCGGCGCCTTTTATCCAGCCCTCCTGCAATGCGCGGATGAGCGCTTTCTCATCAACCGTCTTTCCCCGGGAAATATTGACGAAATATGCCGTATCTTTCATCAATTTAAATTCCCGCTCTCCCATCATATGATACGTTTCGTCAGTAAGCGGCGTAATTAACAGCACAAAGTCTGATGTTTTCAGCAGTGTATCTAATTCGGCATATGTAACCCCGAGTTCCTTCTCAGCGTCCGGTTTTCTGCTGCGGTTATAATACAGCACGTCCATATCGAAGCCGAATTTTGCCCGTTTGGCAGCTTGTTCACCGATTCTGCCCATGCCGATAATTCCTAATGTCTGATGGTGGACATCCATACCGAAAAGAGATTCTTCCTCAACGGTTCCCCATTTGCCGGCGCGGACGAATCGATCCAATTCGGCAACCCGTCTGGCGGAAGACAGGATTAATGAAAAAGCCAGATCAGCGACAGTGTCATCTAAGGTGTACGGCGTATGCGTGCCGACAACCCCGCGTCTTTTCATTTCTTCAATATTAAAATTATCATAGCCGACAGAATTATTGCTGACGACCTTCAGCTTCGGCGCGTGATCCAGTAAATCACTGTCAATCGCCGTTCCGGATGTCAGCAGCCCTTCGGCATCTTTCATTTTTTCGTACAGTTCCTCTTTTGGAATGGTATCTTCTTTCCAGATGTCATACCGGCAATGCTCGCCTATCATTTGTTCGACTTCCGGCGGTATCGGTTTCGCGATGAATACATAGGGTTTCAACGGGCTTCTCCTCCTTTGTCTTTCTTCTCTATTTTATTATATAAGAGAAGCGGTAACGTGAGAAATATTCAAACGCATTACGATAAATTTCTGGTTCTTTTGAACTTAAAATGAAAGAAAAAGAAATGTACATGCTTGATTTCTCCAAACAATAACAGAATCCGCCTATATTTCTGAAGGCAAAATGAGCGGAACCGCTGTTTTCAAAAGCTTTATAGGTTGGTGTAAAGATAAATTTTATTATTTTTGAAAGATATAAATGAACATAATCTGAATTTACAGTTAAATTATCGTGTCTTTTTTTGAAAGCGCTTTTGAGGCCTTTTTCTGTGCTATAATTCCTTACTGTAAGCTGGGTAAGAAGGCTTGCAATACAATCGGATGGGAGATGAATAGAAAAATGGTTTCTTTATCAAGCATTTTGGAGCACAACCAGCAGTTTGTCCAAGAAAGGAAATATGAACCTTACCAAACGACAAAATTCCCGAAAAAAAAGCTTGTCATCGTATCCTGTATGGATACAAGGCTGACGGAGCTTCTGCCGCAGGCGATGGGACTCAGAAACGGCGATGCCAAAATCATAAAAAACGCGGGAGCCATTGTTTCTCACCCATTTGGAAGTGTCATGCGGAGCATTTTGGTTGCCGTTTATGAACTGCAGGCAGAGGAAGTCTGCATCATAGGTCACCGCGAGTGCGGAATGTCGGGATTAAATGCGGCTTCCATATTAAATAAAGCGAAAGAGCGCGGCGTGGAGGACAAATGTCTCAGCCTTCTGCAGCATGCGGGAGTCGATTTGGAAACATGGCTGACCGGCTTTCACAGCGTTGAAGAAAGCGTGGCCCACAGCGTGAATATGGTCAGGCATCATCCGCTCTTGCCTGAAGAGGTGCCGGTGCACGGGCTGGTGATCGATCCGGGGACGGGGACGCTGGATGTTGTCGTTGACGGTTATGAAACAGTCAAAGGAGGATGCAGCTGACGATGCAATTTACCGGCAGATATCAGGGATACAATTTGCAGAAATTTCAGAAAGACCTAATCGCGGGAATTGTGGTGGGAATTGTAGCGATTCCACTGGGAATGGCCTTTGCCATCGCCTCGGGGGTCGGTCCGGAATACGGGCTTTACACCGTTATTGTGGCCGGAATTCTGATTTCGCTGTTGGGCGGCTCTAAATATCAGATCGGCGGGCCTACGGGGGCGTTTGTTCCCATTTTATTTGCCATTGTGATGCAGTATGGTTTTGAGAATTTACTTGTAGCCGGTTTTATGGCAGGCGTCATGCTCGTCCTGTTTGGCGTATTTAAGCTCGGAAAGATTATGAAATTCGTGCCGAAGCCGGTGATCGTCGGATTTACGGCCGGAATCGCGGTGCTGATTTTCTCGGAGCAGATTGCCCATTTTCTCGGTCTGCGCGATATCCAAAAGCATGAAAGCTTTATCCTCAACATTGCGGAAATCGGCAAGAAGATCGGAACCTTTAATTTGTACAGCATCCTCATCGCGGGAATTGCTTTGGCCATTTTGCTGTTATCAGCCAGGCTGATGCCGAAGATTCCGGGCGCGCTTGTGGCGCTGCTTGTCTCTACAGCCGCGGCGGTCGTGTTTTTTCCTGACAAAATGGCGACAATCGGTTCTGCTTACGGGGAAATCCCGCGGCAGCTTCCGGCTTTCCAGCTTCCTGATTTCTCAATCGATAACATGATCATGATGTTTCCGTCGGCTCTGATCATTGCGCTTCTCGGCGGACTTGAGTCCATATTATCGGCGATGGTCGCGGACAATATGAAAGGATCACGGCATGACAGCAATAGGGAGCTTGTCGGGCAGGGCATCGCCAATATGGCAGCGCCGCTTTTCGGCGGTATACCGGCAACGGGAGCGATTGCGCGGACCGCAACAAATATTAAAAACGGCGCAGTTTCTCCGATTTCCGGTGTTGTCCACGGAGTCACCGTCCTCCTCGTCCTGCTCGTCTTCGCCCCGCTTGCCGTTCACGTACCACTGGCAAGCATGGCGCCGGTATTGATGGTTGTGGCTTGGAACATGAGTGAGCGGAGGGAAGTCGCCAATATGATGCGGCTGAAAAACACTGATTCATTCGTACTGGCGGCAACCTTTTTGCTGACGGTTCTGTTTGATTTAATCATCGGCGTTTCTGCCGGTCTCGTGCTCGCTTTTGTTTTCTTTATCAGGAAAATGAGCGAATCAACAAGCATCAAAACACCGCATGCCGCTGTCAAATCGGTTAAAAATGATTCGTCCGTCAGCACATATTCCATTGAAGGGCCGCTGTTTTTCGGTTCAATTGATTCACTGGAAACATCGCTGCTGGAGAGGCTTCAGGAAAAGCCGAAGACGCTTATTCTGCTGATGAATAATGTACATTACATGGATACCTCCGCAGAAGCGGTGCTGGGGAATGTGATGAACCGGATCAAACGGCATAACGGGAGATTGATGATCGTCGGATTGCAATCACAGCCGAGAGAGCTGATCCGGAAGACGGGGCTGTTTCATAAAATCGGGAAACAGCATTTCTTTGAGCATCAGGACGAGATAACGGGATAAAATTCAGATACGGCCTGTCCATGAAAAAGCGGACAGGCCGTGTTTTTATTCGGTTTCAAAGCGCTTGATCAGTTTTTCCTGATGGGCTTTCATCGCATCTTCTAACGTGATGCCGTACTTATCGGCAAGGATGGCCAGATTTCCGAGGACGTCACCCATTTCTTCAATCAGCTCCTGCCTGCGTTCAGCCTGGGTCGCGTCTTTTTCATCCGGCCGGTCTCTGCCGATTTCATATGCTCTTACCGCTCGGGCGAGCTCACCCGCCTCTTCCATTAAAAAACCGATTCTGATAAATGGCCCGTACGCCGTCCATCCTCGTTTTTCATAAAAATCTTTCGTCCATTGTTCTGCTTCAGCCATCTGCATGTGAAACACTCCTTATGTCCTGTATGATTCTTATTGATATTATCATATAGAGATGGGACAATATATAGTGTGTTTTGATTTATTGATGTACATATATAGATGCGGAGATGAAAAAATGAAAACCATTTGTGTATTTGCGGGGTCAAACCCGGGGGTAAATGAAGAGTACAAACGCAAAGCGACCGAACTGGGTGAATATATGGCGGAGCAGGGAATCGGCCTTGTTTACGGCGGTTCACGGGTCGGTCTGATGGGAACCGTCGCCGATGCGTTAATGGCAGGCGGCGGAAAAGCTGTCGGCGTCATGCCGAGCGGGCTGTTCAGCGGAGAGATTGTTCATCAGAATCTTACGGAACTGATTGAAGTCAGCGGCATGCATGAGCGGAAAGCGAAAATGAGTGAACTTGCCGATGGGTACATTGCCATGCCCGGAGGCTTCGGAACATATGAAGAGTTATTTGAAGTGCTGTGCTGGGCGCAAATCGGCATTCATCAAAAACCGATCGGACTGTACAATGTGAACGGGTATTTTGAGCCGATGATGAAGATGGTCAAGTACAGCATTCAGGAAGGATTTTCGAATGAGTCTCATTTGAAGCTGATCCACAGTTCCTCCCGGCCGGATGAGCTGATTGAGCAGATGAATCGGTATACATACCCGATTTTAGATAAGAAATGGAGGGAATTGTAAGGTGGAGGTCTGAAATTATGTTTCGGCGGTTGCATCTGATTCATTCTGACGGAAAGTTCTTTTCTCCTTCTCATGCGTACCACGCCTTTCTTCATGATAAGACATATGTATGAGAATAAGATGAGAAAGAGAATGCTGTTGGGGTTGAAAGAAGAACATCCATTTCCTCAGAGGAGATGGATGTTTTGCGGTTTGCATACTGTATGCGTTTACAACTTTTGTTGCACGAATGTTTCCTCCGATATGAAATCATCCTGCTGCATCTTTTGTTTTTTTGAACTGATTCCAAATATACCGACTGTCAGTGCACAAAGAAACCAGCAGCCTGTAAAAAACAAGAATACACTTAAAAATCCGTAGCCTGAATACAGGAAACTGACGACAAAGGGACCGGCTACATTCGCAAGACGTCCTACGCCGTAAGTGAGACCATTTCCAGACGCCCTGGCTTCAACCGGATATAATTCCGGCGTATAGGCATATGCGATCGAACTGAACGTACGCTCAAACATATGCATGAGAAATCCGCATATGACAATGACCATCGGCAAAGGATTGATGCCGTAAAAGAATCCAAGCGCCATAATAATTAACGATAAAACAGAAATGGCCCACTTTCGATCCACACGGTCAGAGATTTGCGACGCAATGAGAGCGCCCAGCGGGGCACCGATCGTTCCCAGAGTGACGTATACGATAGACTCATCCATTGATACGCCTTCTTTTACCAAAAGGGTGGGAACCCATGTGCCAAAGCCTTGAATTGCAATCGTGGAAGCTGCCCACATCGTCATTAAAACAAAAGTTCTTCCTGCCAAAGGCTTTTGAAATAACGTCCGATATGGAACGGATTTTACAGCGGTTTGTCTGCTTCGTAGAGCCGGAGCTGGTTCAGGCAGTTCACCCTTTTCTTTTTCTGCTTTTGCCTCCAGTTCAAGCAGAATGCGGTGTGCTTGTTCGCTTTTTCCTTTCGTGTCCAGCCATTTCGGTGATTCTTCCAGTTTTCTGGCGATCAGCGGAAAAAAAATACCGACCGCGCCGAATAGAAAGATAAACCGCCAGCCGTAAGAGGCGGACGGCACGACCAATTTAGCCACCCAGCCGGCTGCAGGAATTCCGCATATGCCGATTGTAATACAGATTGCCTGGTACTTACCCTTAGTTGCGGATGGGAAAAATTCGCTGATATACGTACTTGCCACAATCGTTGTGGCGCCGATACCTAAACTCGTAAGAAATCTAAAAACACCGAGTATTTCTGGGTTCCAAGCCAGAGAAGAGAGGAGGGAGAAGAAAGAGAAAAAAGTGACAACCAGAATTAAACCTTTTTTCCTTCCGAAACGGTCTGAAAACCATCCTCCTGCAGAGGCGCCGATAAACATTCCGAAATAGGAGACAGACGTAATAAAAGCGATGGTATGAGTCGAAATGTTCCATTCCTTTAAAAGTGAAGGCGCCGCATATGAAAACGTATTTAAATCGATAAAATCAAAAAAGTAAGCGAATGAAAGGATAACGAGCACTGCTTGATGGGCCCTTGAAAAAGGCAGTCTGTTTAATCGATTAGACGCATTTACATTGATCATCTCGTATTCCTCCGTTTATCTTTGACTTGTCTGAAGACTGGTATTAACCAATGCGATTCAGCGTATTCAGGTTGTAACTTTGCTTTGTAAACACATAGCCTTCAGAGATTTTTCTTGCTGTGCGTACTACTTTAATCGTTGTTCCATCCGGATCAGCATCTGCCTCGGTTTCTAAAATGCCGCTTGGATGTCCCAATCGAATCGTTCTGCCGTAGAATGAAAATTCAGATAATATTGTATCCTGCAATAGCATACCGGCAGTCGTACAAACCGCCCCTGTAATGGCTAAAGCTTGATGCGGTTTTTGCATGGACATCATACGAATGACAAGATCCATCTCTTCTGCGTGTCTCTTTATCCCTTTTGTATCAATATAATCCGCTGGAGACGAGATTAAAGTCAGTTTTGGTACGGCCGGTGATTTTGCAGCAGCCTCATGTCTCGGAGCGAATCTGCATTTCTCGGCTGCAATTGATCGGATCATTTCGAGCTTTTCCAATATATCCGGAGTATATTCATCCGGAAGTTCTAAGCCGGTAAGCCCCGTGTCCTCTGCTTTTACAAAGACAAGCGGATTGGCGTAATCAATAATCGATACGGAGATATTCCCATACGGTGTATCGAGAACATCAATAGGCTGACCGGTCGGAAACAGTTTACCGGTCACCGCCCCTTCAGCCTGGTGAAATGAAAGATAAATAGGAGAAGCTGTACCTGGAACCCCGGGGATAGAGCAGTCCCCCTGGTAATGAAATGTTCCATTTCTGACTTCAACTTCTGCTGCGATCACTTTTTGAGTGTTTGTATTTAACATTCTGACTTTTGTAACCGGCTCTTCAGCTTGAACGAGCCCTTTCTCAATAGCATAAGGGCCTACGGCAGAAGAGATATTTCCGCAATTGCCTTTGAAGTCGGTAAAATGGTCAGTCAAACTGACCTGAGCAAACGTATACTCAACATCTGCATCCTTTCTGTCGGATTTCTTAATAATGGCTGCCTTGCTTGTGAGTGAATGGCCGCCGCCGAGACCGTCAATTTGTCTCTCGTCAGGGCTCCCCATAATGTCTAAAAGAAAATCGCTCCATAGGTTTGTATCGTCTGGCATGTCTTTTTGATGAATAAAAACGCCTTTGCTGGTGCCGCCTCTCATGACGGTTACAGGAACTTTTTCCATGCTGTCTCATCCTTACATCATTTTGTGTGGATAAAAAGGTACCGGTCCCTTTGGAAAATATCGTATGATAAATAAGGATTATAAGTAAAACATATAATTTTTATAAAGTTGAATAAAAAACTTTTATAATAGGAGGGAATTTTATAGCAGAAAAATATTTTGGGGGATTTCATATGGATGAAAAGGATTGGATTGTGCTCATTACATTATTCGAAGAAAAAAATATGACGAAGGCGGCAGAGCGATTATATATGACACAGCCGGCGTTAAGTTATCGGCTCAAAAACCTGGAAGCACAATTCGGAGTGCGCCTTTTTTATAAAAGAAAAAAAGGGATGGAGTTCACTTCAGAAGGTGAACATCTGGTTGATTATTCGAAAGAGATGCTGCAGGAATTCAGAAGAGTGAAGGATGATATGCTCAATATGAGCCATGAAGTCAGCGGGGTTCTCAGATTAGGAGTCTCAAGCAATTTTGCTCAGTATAAGCTCCCGGCGATTCTAAAACGGTTTTCTGATCAGTATCCATCTGTTCAATTCCACGTCAATACGGGATGGAGTGCGAAGGTGATGGATCTGCTTCATCATTCGGGGGTACACCTTGGGATTATGAGGGGAGATTATGATTGGCAAGGGAAAAAACAACTGCTAAATGAAGAGAGACTGTACCTTATTTCAAAAACTGAAATCAACAGTGAGGACCTTCCCAAATTGCCGATGATTTATTATCAAACTGATGCTTCTTTGAAAAGTTTGATTCAAAAATGGTGGAATAACCAATTTACCGAACCGCCTTTCATTGCGATGGAGGTAGACAGGCAGGAAACCTGTAAAGAGATGGTGAAAAACGGTCTCGGTTATTCTGTTGTGCCGGAAATCTGTCTTCAGCCTTCTGATGAATTATACACATTGGCGCTATCCTATAAAAATAACGAGCCTGTGATACGCGATACTTGGCTTATGTATAATTCTTCAGCGTTAGAATTATCTGTCGTCAAAGCATTCATTACTTTTTTGAATGGGAATAAAGCATAAAAAAACCTGCAAGAGACATCAGCTCTTGCAGGTTTTTTGGCATTACTTCTGGTCTTCTGTATTGCGTGTCAGCACTTTATCGATTAAGCCGTATTCTAAGGCTTCATCAGCTGATTTGAAGTTGTCGCGGTCTGTATCGCGCTCAATGACTTCAAGCGGCTGGCCGGTACGTTCAGCAAGCACTTTGTTTAATTTGTCGCGAAGCAAGAGAATGCGTTTTGCCGCGATTTCAATTTCTGTCGCCTGTCCTTGCGCTCCGCCAAGCGGCTGGTGAATCATAACTTCACTGTTAGGAAGCGCGTAACGTTTGCCTTTTTCTCCGGCTGCAAGTAAAAATGCTCCCATAGAAGCGGCCATACCGATGCAGATCGTGGATACTTTCGGTTTAATGAACTGCATTGTATCATAGATTGCCATGCCGGCAGTGATTGATCCGCCAGGGCTGTTAATGTAAATGGAAATATCTTTTTCAGGGTCTTCCGCTTCAAGGAATAAAAGCTGTGACACGATGGAGTTCGCAACGTTGTCATCAATCGCAGATCCAAGCATGATAATACGGTCCTTCAAAAGACGGGAGTAAATGTCATAAGCTCTTTCTCCGCGGTTCGTTTGTTCAATGACTGTAGGTATTAAATTCATAATGCTCCTCCTTCACCTTTTAGGTAAGTATGTATTTACATGATACATTTTTGGTCAATAAAGGTCAAACAAAACGCTGACCAAAATGCCAACCTTTTCTTCTAACACCATTTTTCCCATAAAACAAAAAGTTCAAACAGCAAAGTGGAAATGAGGATGATCAATGCCGGAGCCTTGAGAAAATGATATGGCCGGAGCGCTCAAAATAGACCGCAATGGCGTCGCTACGTACGGCTGAACGGTCTGACTACGTTGTCCGCCCTTCCAAAAGCCGTACCGGCAAATATGTTTCCAGCGGCAAATCATCAAATTCGCCTTCAATTTCTTTTGCTAAAATCTCGATGGCTGTTTTGGAAATCAATTCAATCGGCTGCTGGATGGTTGCCAAGTCCGGCAGAACCGATTGAACGGTTTCAGTGCCGTCATAACCGATCACTTTTAATTGATTCGGGATGTCTATTCCCCGTTTTTTGGCCTCGGTCATCACTGCAGCCGCCATGATATCATCGCTGGCAAAAATTCCATCGGTGTCAGGCTGTTCATCGAATAATGTTGAAATAATGTCATGGTAATGCTGATAAAAGGGTACTTCATATGTAATAGGCTTCCGTCCGTGTTCATGCATGACGTCTTCGTATGCTTTTCTTCTGAGGTTTGCCGGTGTTTCGAGTTCAATCGGGCCGTTGATATGGACGATGTGCCGGCACCCTTTTTCAATCAGCAGTTCTGCCGCCTTTTTTCCGCCGTCATAGTTGTCTGAGCCGACGACGGGAATCGTGTCCGATAAGTAATGATCAATGGCGACAATCGGCAGATTTTGCTTGTGATCATTGAGAATTCCCCGGTTGTAAGTCACGGCGATCACGCCGTCCACTTGGTTTCTTATCAGCATCTCCAAATATTTTTCTTCCTTATCCTTTCGATGTAAACTGTTGCAAAGCAGCAGTTTGTAGCCCATGGACGTACAAATGCTTTCAATATGAAAGGCGAGTTCGCCGAAAAACGGGTTGCTGGAGTTTGGGATGATAAGCCCTATTAAATTGGTTCGTTTTCGGAATAAAGAGCGGGCCAGATCGTTTGGAAAGTAATTGATTTCTTCCATCGCCTTGTACACTTTTTCTTTTGTTTTTTCGCTGATATAGCCGCGGTTATTTAATACCCGCGAAACGGTTGTAGATGAAACTCCCGCTATTTTCGCAACATCATGAATGTTAGGCTTCATTCCCGTGCCCTCCTGCTTACTGAAATGGCTTACAATTTCCGTCACGCACTTATTTTAGAGAATCAGGCTGACATGTGCAAGGACATTCCATGTTTCTGTTTTCATATAAAGAGGGTGCGTTTTGTTTGATTAAAATAATCAGAAAATTGTATGTCAACCGATTGACATATGGAACCGGTTGACATACAATTCTTTTTGAAAGCGCTTTATTTAAGAAGTGAAGGGAAGTGGCGGGTATGGAGAGATGGCTGGCGGCAATAAAGTGAAAGAATTAAGCAGTGATAGAAAGTAAGCGCTTACTCAGGGGGTCGCATGTATGTGATGAAAATGAAGAAGGAAGTATGCGGCTCTAAAACGCCTATTAAAAGGTCCTCTTAAAGGAGCGGTGCAAATGAAAAGCTCAAAAAGTCTGTATTGGAAACTGAGTGCTTATTTCTTTTTTTTCTTTTTTACTTGGTCTTCCAGCTATTCTTTATTTGCGATTTGGTTAGGGCAGGAAATCAATTTAAACGGATCAGCGACAGGCATTATCTTTTCTGTAAACGCCGTATTTGCTCTCTGCATGCAGCCTCTTTACGGTTTTATCTCTGACAAATTGGGGCTGAAGAAAAAGATATTGTTTATGATCAGCTGTCTTCTCATATTCACGGGTCCGTTTTATATCTTCGTCTATGGGCCGCTTTTACAATACAACGTCTTTCTTGGCGCCGTTGTCGGAGGCTTATATTTGGGAGCCGCTTTTTTGGCGGGGATAGGCGCGATTGAAACGTACATTGAAAAGGTCAGCCGTAAGTATGATTTCGAGTATGGAAAATCAAGAATGTGGGGCTCGCTGGGCTGGGCGGCGGCTGCATTTTTTGCAGGGCAGCTTTTCAATATCAATCCCAATATCAACTTCTGGATCGCGTCTGTTTCAGCCGTCATATTAACGGCCATTATCATGTCTGTGAAAATAGAAATGACCGATCATGAGAAAAACAGAGCGGATTCGGTCCGGTTAAAAGATGTGGGGCGGCTCTTTTTACTAAGAGATTTCTGGTTTTTTATGATGTACATTATCGGGGTGACTTGCATTTACGGCGTATATGATCAGCAGTTCCCGATCTACTATGCGTCTTTGTTTCCTTCAGTGTCGATAGGCAACCAAGTATTCGGCTATCTTAATTCAGTCCAGGTATTTTTAGAGGCCGGCATGATGTTTCTTGCGCCTTTTATCGTCAATAAGTTCGGGGCGAAAAACAGTTTGATTTTAGCGGGGTTTTTAATGGCTTTCCGCATCGTCGGGTCCGGAATTGCAGTTGAGCCTGTAGGCATTTCATCAATGAAACTCATCCACGCACTGGAATTGCCGATTATGCTGATCGCCGTTTTTAAATATTTGGCTGCCAATTTTGATACGCGTCTGTCGTCCGTCCTTTATCTCGTCGGTTTTCAATTCGCATCTCAGGCAGGCGCGTCGATTCTGTCGCCGCTTGCGGGAGGATTATATGACAGTGCGGGGTTCCGTCAAACCTATCTCATCATGGGAATCGTCGTCTTCGGTTTTACCGTCATCTCCATATTTACTTTATTGGGCCCGAAACAAAACAGCAGGCGTGTCCAGCGTCTGCAAAAAATCGGATAGAGAGGATGTTACAAATGGATAGAATTCAGCAGGCGGAAGAAGCTTTGAAGGAAGCCGAGGGTAAAGTGAAACAAAGATATCGATTGGGGTACCATATTATGCCCCGGGCGAATTGGATCAATGATCCGAACGGGCTTATTCAGTTTAAAGGAGAATACCACGTCTTTTTTCAGCATCATCCGTATGATGAGCATTGGGGGCCGATGCATTGGGGACATGTAAAAAGTAAAGATCTCATTCATTGGGAGCACCTGCCGGTTGCCTTAGCTCCGGGCGATGCATTCGACCAAAGCGGCTGTTTTTCGGGAAGCGCGGTCGATGATCATGGAAGATTAGCCCTCATCTATACAGGACATAATATAATTGATCAAGAGAAAGACCTATTCTATCAAACTCAAAATATCGCTGTCAGCCAAGATGGAATCGTGTTTGAAAAGCTTCAGGAAAACCCTGTTATTGCGGAACCGCCGGAAGACAGCGCCCGTCATTTCCGCGATCCGAAAGTATGGAAGCATCGCGATGTTTGGTATATGGTCATCGGCAACTCTTCAAAAGAAAACGTCGGACGGGTCGTTTTATACCGTTCACCTGATTTGCGTGATTGGGAATACGCGGGTGTTCTCGCCCAAAGTGACGGTAATCTCGGCTATATGTGGGAATGTCCTGATTTCTTTGAATTAGGCGGCAAGCATGTCCTGCTGATTTCGCCTCAGGGGATCGAGGCGGACGGTGATTCCTATCAAAATTTACATCAAACCGGCTATTTAATCGGTGACTATCATGATGGAACAAACAAATTTACACACGGCGCTTTTACAGAGCTGGATTACGGCCATGACTTTTACGCCGTGCAAACATTATTAGATGATAAAGGACGCAGAATTGCTATCGGCTGGATGGATATGTGGGAATCTGAGATGCCGACAAAAGCGGACGGATGGTGCGGTGCACTGACTTTGCCGCGAGAACTGACTTTGCGTGATGATCAAAAACTTTTGATGAATCCCGTGGAAGAAACCAAACAGCTGCGGAAAATGGAATATCGGGAATGTGCCGGACGATCGGTTTCAGGGAGTTACTTGGCAAAGACGTCCGAAGACCTGCTTGAAGTCCGAGCCGTGTTTGATGTAAACGATTCCGATGCCGAAACAGCAGGCTTTAAGATTCGCGGCCTTGACGAAGAAGAACTTGTGCTGACATACAATCTAACGGATAAAAAGCTGACACTTGATTGCACCAAGATGGGGAAAGCGAAAGACGGTGTGAGAAGGGTGCAGACGGATACAAACGGCAAGCTGGCGCTGCGTATCTTTATTGACAGATCCTCGATTGAAGTATTCGCAAATCATGGAGAAACAACGATGACAAGCCGTATCTATCCGAATGAAGGCAGATTGGGGATTGAGCTGTTTTCTGAGAAAGGCGCCGTAAAGGTTGAGGAATTCACCTATTGGACGTTAAAGGACATTTGGAAAAAAAGCTGAAACGGGTGATTACCGCTTTTTTTTGCAGTGTTTGAAAATGTACTGAGCCGGGGGCAGTCCGCCTGAAATGGGTTTTTTGTGAAAATCAATGCCGGTAAACGATGCAGGATTATGCTGCATGAGGACGCTGCATAATCCTGTTGTGCATTATCAAAAAAGAGTTGCTTTCTGCGCGTTTCTTTATTATAATATAAAGGTATCTGATTGAAAAAACGTGCGCTCGTAGCTCAGTTGGATAGAGCGGTGGTTTCCGGTACCACGTCTGTCGGGGGTTCGAATCCCTCCGAGCGCGTCTCAGTTAAGAGGATAGGAAAAACCTCGCAGATGATAAATCTGCGAGGTTTTTTTATTTTATCTTGTTTTGAAACTGTTAACAAATGTGTCTCTGTTATGTTCGGTGCCGGCAATCAGCCGCGCACTTTCACTGATCCGCTGTGCGAGAGCTTTTTGCGCCTTGCCTTCAAAGCTGTTCAATAGGGCTGAATACACTTCATATAATTCATCTTTCAATGTGTCCATTTCGAATGTCGGCTTCAGCGTTTGGCGCACTGTTTCCAGTTTTGTTCCCGTTGCCTGCGTCATGACGGTTTTCAGCATTTGCCGCTGAAGCCTTTTCTTCATCGGGTCATCCTTGTGTTCTAAAAGTTCGTCTAATGTCGGCATTATGTATCCACCTCTATCATCTTAACCAGTTTGCGAGCATCTGGTCTTTTTCCTGAAATTCGTCCGCTATTTTATGTAAGAATCCGCCGATCTCTTCAAGGTCCGTGATCGCGGCCTGCAAAGAATCAATAAACGCTTGCTCAGCCTGAGTGTCGTAAAAAATCGGGCCTTTATCGTAGGATTGCGCAATATCTTCAATTGTATTGGTCACGTCCTGTGCTTGAAGCTGATCAAACAAGCCGTGTCCGACTTGGCCGTAAAATTCTGTTTTCAGCTCGGCGATTTTTTCATCGTGCTCCTGATAGGCGTTCTGCGCTTCTTTTTTCATCGTCCGCAAATCCTCAGTCATGGCCTGCACCTTTTCAGCCAGCTTCTTTGCGTTTTTCGGCGTTACTTTTATCGCGTCTCCGCTTCCGATCGCACCGGCCGGCAGAAGAGCGCCGAGGTTTTTGTCAAAGACTAATTCATCTCCGTTCGGATTTGCGATAGTTCCGTTTCTGTCGAACACGAAATTTGCTTCGTTTAAGCCGTGTGTATCCGGATTTCTCAGAATGACAGTAGTGAAGAAATAAGCGAGATTTTTTCCGATCTGCTCGCTCAATTTCCCATCAAGCCGCTGGTTTCGGCTGAACTGTGAGAGCGAGGGGTTTTTCGTATAAATTGTTGTCCCGTTGTGGCGGTCATATTCGTTCCAATAACCTGCCCCGACCATGTCGTCCGGATTGATAATTGACCGGATGTAAGGATCGTATATGCCGCTGTTGATTTCTTTCTGTGTTTCTTCATCGTGCAGTTTTACGACGGAAGGGCTGTTAAACGCGACGGCATACACATCATTATTCACTGCGCTGTATTCGGCCTCAGCGCCGCCGAGTGAATGGCCGGTTGTTGAAATAATCGTTGACGTTCCGGCATACTTTTTCTTTACGCTGCGTACCAGCTGATCGGCTTGATCGATTTGCGAAGTTTTCGTCATCAGCTTATACTTTCCGGTTGTGAGCATGGCGTCTTGAGAGGGCGTTCCGTGATAGGCTCCGAGCGTTTTCGAGGTATCCTTTGCGTCTTTTTTTACAATATAATGTACTTCTTTTTTCGGATCATTTCCGAAAACAATATTGCCGCCGTCCGCTTTTACGCCGTCATTGATCGGGTCTTTTCCGATATCGGTTCCCGCAAAGGCGACGACCACGTTTTCGGGGTTTTTTGATTTTATCCATTTTCCGTTTTTGGACTTGATGCCTTTTGAGAATACAAAGGCATCAAGTCCCGTATCAGAATCCTGCTTCACTTTCTCAACGTACCAATATGACGTCTTACTTATTTTATAAGGAGTTTTATATTTCATATGCAGGGCTAACATTTTATAATTGTAAGCTGCTTGACTCAAACGGTAATATTCTTTATCTGTGACATCAGAGACGGTTATTTCTTTTCCTTTTGGCATATATACATCACCTTTCTTATATTGTAAAATAGTTCCGAAAGGATGATACGCATGAGAAAATACATTATTATCCTAATTGTTATAATTATAGCAGTGGGAGGTTTTTTCGTGAAGCATCAATATGATAAACATAAAAACGAAGAAAAACTTGTGATTGAGGCGCAAGATCATATGAGGAATTACTTAAAAAAAGACTATAAAAATGTACAGGAAGTTCACTTTTCAAAAGACTACAATATCGATCCGACAGGCGGAGTTGAAGTTTCAGGCTACATAAATAATAATAAAGAAAAAGAATTTTCCGGTATATATGATCCAACGAACAAGGAGATAGGTATTTCAGTGGTCAATGCCGAAGAAAGGTAAAATACCCACCTCAGGATGAGTGGGTATTTATTTTGTTTAATTATCTTACAAAATTCGTGATATGTTTCTCATACAGTTCAAACCTATTCCTGAGATCAATCGCCTCTACCGTCTCATTTGTCGAGGTATCCCCGATATTAACGGTAAACGCGTACAAATATCATGACAACTCAACGACAGGAAAACGTCAGATCAGCATTTTACTCGCTTTAAGTTCCAATCTTAACTTGTCAGCAACAATCGCGATGAATTCTGAATTGGTTAGCTTTGCTTTTGACATGCTGAAAGTATATTCATATCAAGTTTTCGCTCATTTCGTTTACTTAAGAACGACAGTTATTTATAGGAAGGGATTGATTTCCAAATGAAAAAGAAACAGTACATAATTATCCTTATTTTAATAATTATAGCAGTTGGGGGACTTTTTATGAAGCATCAGTATGATCAAAAGGAAAAAGAGATTGCGTTATTCGAAGAAGCCCAGAATCATATGGAAAAGTTTTTAACAACGAACTATAAAAATGTGGATAATATCCATTTTTCCGAGTATTACCATATTAATCCAATGGGTGGTATTAGTATTAAGGGTTATACGAATGGAAAAAAAGAGTTTGAAGGTCTATATGATCCAGGCAATAAAGAAATATTGTCGTATACGGTTGATGCCGAACCCAAAGAAGAATGTAAAGATAAGCTTTGTACAAGATAAATTAGCCAGCTCAATCGAGCTGGGCTAATTTTGTTTTATTGCTCTTACTCTATCTCCTCGACATAAAACAAATCTTCCATAGGTACATTTAATCCTCAGTTAATAATGAATAGTGTTGTGATATCATATCTTGTATTTGTTTTAAATCTGCTTATCGCAGCCTCAGTAGAACCAACTAAATCAGCCAATTCCTTCTGGATTTGAATTCCTTTCTCCTTCATCACTTCATTTAACCTAGATCTAACTATAAGCTTTTGTAGAAATTCGCACACTTTTAGGATAGTCTAACTAACGCTTATATAAAAGTATTCTCGATCACTGATACTTGATACATTGATATTTTTTAGACATGTACAACACTCTGAGGTTGATGTAAATTTAATCTAAGAAAGGATGAGTCTGTGAAGAAATACATGGTTGTCCTGATATTTGTAATAACTATAGCGTCAGGAAGTATCTACATGAAGTACCACCATGATAAAAAAGAAGCAGAGCAAGAACTTTTTAACCAAGCGAAAAATAAAATGGAAAGCTATATAAAAGCTAATTACAAAAATATAAAGCAAATTACATACATTAACGATTATAAAATAAATCCTATGGGTGGTATTTCCGTGAAGGGGTACTTGAATGGTAATAAGGAAAAAGAATTTTTTGGACTTTATGACAAAACGAATGATGAAATAGGAGTTTCGTCAGTCGATGCAGAAGAGAAACCCGAATGTCAGGAAAAAGAATGTGAATACTAAAAAAGACGCTGGATTTGCTGGCGAAAATACAGTTTAGTGATTTTTGAATAATGTAATTCCAAACGAATTTGCCGGTTTATATGATCCTCCAGATGACAAAATAGGGAGCTCCTCTGTGGATACGGAAGAAAAATCTTAAGACGCCTAACTGGCGTCATTTTAAATTATTGGCTGGCCCCAAAAACTCTAACGGATAAATCCCTTTCCTTAAAGAGTAGCCATTCTTGTTTTTCTCCTTGTAATACACTTCTTTTTTCGGATCATTTCCGAAAACAATATTGCCGCCGTCCGCTTTTACGCCGTCATTAATCGGGTCTTTTCCGATATCGGTTCCCGCAAAGGCGACGACCACGTTTTCGGGGTTTTTTGATTTTGTCCATTTTCCGTTATTCTTCACTGCTTGTACTAATACAACCGCATCAAGTCCTGTATTATCGTCTGATTTTATTTGATCGACGTACCAGTAAGTAGGTTTTGAAATGGAAGAATTAATACGTATATAATCGTTCTTCTTTAATTTCCTTTTAAGATAGTCATAGTTATAAGCACGTTGACTCATCCTGTAATATGTTTCATCTGTCAGGTTTGAAGTCCTGATTTTCTTGCTCAAGATATACAGCACCTTTCTTGTCATGTAAAATAGGGTAAGGAAAGGATGATTTTTTTTGAAAAAATACCTTATTATTGTACTAGTGTTAATTATAACTGTTGGAGGGCTGATTATGAAGCATCAATATGATGTCAAAAAGGAAGAAAATGCTCTTTTCGAAAAAGCCAAAAGTAAAATGACCGAATACTTGCGTAGCGAGTACAAGGGTATAGATAAAATTTCTTATGATGATTATTTTATTGATCCAACCGGCGGAATTACAGTTGAGGGGTATCTAAACGGTGATAAAACTAAAGAATTTGACGGCTTATATGATCCTGTAGGTGACAAAATAGGGAGCTCCTCTGTGGATGCGGAAGAAAAATCTTAAGATGCCTAAATGCACCGGATGTCACCACCATTTTTCTAGTCCGCGAGCTTCATCATAACTGATGGGACGGATGTTTCTGTGAAAAAATATATTATTATGTTCATTATCTTAATAGCAGCCGGAGGTTTTATAATGAAAAGTATGAATGATAAAAATGCTCAGGCTGAAGAGATAAAGATTGCTCAAGAACGAATGGAAAAATTTATCAAAGTGAATTATGAAGGCATACATAACGTTACATTTAAAGATAAATACGAGATAGATCCAATGGGCGGGATAGAGGTATTTGGCTATTACAACGGTGATACATCGAATAAATTTGACGGTATTTATGATAAAGCAAATGACAAGATCATGGGGCACTCAATAGACGCTGTAAGTAAGAAAGAATGCAGAGATAAAGATTGTGATTACTAAGAAGACGCTCGTCTGCGTTTTTTATAGATGAGCTTAATGAAAAAGACAAGGGTTGCGGCATGTGCCGCCCTTGTCTTTTTTGTTGAACACCTCTTTTTTCGGGTAAACTTTCTCAGAAACAGCTCATTATTTGACAGTCTATTTTAACAGCGTTACAATTAAACGTGTAAATAGTTACATGTTTAAATAAACATAATGTCTCGGGAGGTGATACGTCTTGAAGGAACCTTCTTTAAAAAAAGTGATGTCTCTGCAGATTGAAGTGGATGAACCGATCGTTGCGGGGCAGACTGGATTAGGGAAAAGGCAGTTGATTCCGATACGGGGCGGAACGGTCAGCGGCGCCGTAAAGGGACGTGTGCTTCCGGGCGGGGCAGATGCCCAGATCATTCGTCCGAACGGCCGGGTCGATCTTTCTGCCAGATATGCGCTGGAGACGGAGGAGCAAGAGGTCATCTATGTAGAGAACAACGGCATCCGCCAAGTCAGTGAACCGTTCCGCCAACAGGCTGCAGAGGGGCGCATCATTGATCCCGAGCACACGTATTTCCGCACTGTGCCTGTGTTTGAAACAAGCAGCGAGGCATATCAGCATCTGCAGAACCGGCTGTTTATCGGGGCTGCGGTCCGATGGCCGGATGACATTCGGTTAGATATTTATGAAGTTCAATAATAAGATGGAGAGTGAGTCAACATGGAAAACTTTATCGGAAGCCATATGATTTACACGTATGAAAACGGCTGGGAGTATGAAATCTATATTAAAAATGATCATACGATCGACTATCGGATTCATAGCGGAATGGTAGGCGGCCGCTGGGTGCGCGACCAGGAAGTGAATATCGTCAAGCTGACAGAAGGCGTATACAAAGTGTCATGGACTGAACCGACAGGCACAGATGTTTCCTTAAACTTTATGCCGAATGAAAAACGGATGCACGGAATTATTTTCTTCCCGAAATGGGTGCATGAGCATCCGGAAATCACGGTGTGCTACCAAAATGATTACATTGACGTGATGAAAGAGTCACGTGAGAAATATGAAACGTACCCGAAATATGTCGTTCCCGAGTTTGCGGATATTACGTATCTCAACAATGCGGGAATCAATAACGAAACATTGATTTCAGAAGCGCCGTACGAAGGAATGACCGATGATATCCGTGCGGGAAAATTAAAATAAGAGAAAAAACCCGGCAGCTTGGCCGGGTTTTTTGTATCCTTTTACGACAGGGTTTTGGTCATGATAAAGTCGACTTGTTTATCATCCCCCATATAAAAAGAGTGTTCTCCGGTTTGGACAAACCCCATTTTTTGATAAAAGGCGATTGCATTTTCGTTTTTTTCCCATACGCCCAGCCAGATGTTCTTTTTATTGTGTGCTGTTGCGATTTTCACAGCTTCATTCAGCAGATATTTGCCAAGCCCGTGTTTCTGATGGCTTTTTCTTATATAAATTCTCTCAATCTCAAGAGAATCTTCCCCCATTTTTTCTGACTGTGCTTCGTTCATGTTGACTTTTACATACCCCGCAAGGTCATCAAGATAATAAATAAAATAAAATTGAGAAGACGGATTGGATAATTCCTTTTTCAGCTGTTCAGAGCGGAATGCATTTTCCAAATAAGCTTTCATATTTTCAGGTGAATTTTGATCCTTAAATGTATCATTGAATGTTTCAATGCTTATCTCCCGAAGCTCTGTTATATCGTTAAGGCTGCACTTTTTTAATTGAATACTCATGGTCATACAGCTCCTTTCTTCATTTATCATATCAGCTGGTTTTTTTGTTGTATTTGCAATGAAAATACCGTATAGTAAACATACCGTATTTTTGTAGTATTTGCAACATAAAATAAGAAAATGAGGACGATAAAGTGAAATATGTTTTTTATGTTTTAGGAATCATGATCTTGACCTTTGGTATTTCTGTCACGATTCAATCAGATCTTGGAACATCGCCTTTTGATGCGCTTATTGTGGGATTATCCGTCCATGCAGGGCTTACCGTGGGAAGCTGGGAAATCATCATCGCTTTCCTGTTAATTTGCTGTAATTCAATGTTAAAAAGACAAAGACCGGAATTTACAGGGATGATTACGGCGTTTATAACGGGAATCGGGATTGATATGTGGCTTTTTTTCCTGCACCGAATCATAACGCCTGAACTATGGTACGGAAAGGCGGGCTGTTTTGCAATCGGTTTAGTTGTGATAGGGATAGGAACCGCAACCTACCTGCACACAAATTTCGCACCGATCCCGGTTGATCGGTTAACGCTAATTGTCCGCGAATTAACCGGGAGAAGCATCTTTTTTTCAAGAACGGTCATTTACTTCATATTTTTCATACTGGCCGTGATGCTAAAAGGTCCGGTAGGCATCGGAACGTTATTAACCGTTTGTTTAGGCGGGATCATCCTTCATTTCTTTATGCCGATTACCAGAAGATGGATAGACGGCATATTAACAGCATCTCCAAAGCAGGAAGAAACGAAAACCCGGTAACGGCGGTTTTTACCCGATTCTATTATTTTTCATTTCACCCGCATGTTTAAGGTATAATAAAAAAGGGGGAGGGATTTTTATGAGCGGTCAAAGAAAGCTCGTTTTTTACGGAGCTGTCAGCGCAGATGGCTATCTTGCGCGGGAAAATCATTCTTTAGATTGGTTAATCGGAACTGAAGGTGAAGACAGCACCGATTATGAAGCTTTCTATGAATCTGTCGATACGATCATCATGGGCAGAAAAACATACGAAGAAATATTGGTTTTATTGCCTGAGGAATTTCCGTACAAAGGTAAAGAATGCTATGTGTTTTCGCGGACATTGACCGGGGGCACTGAACATGTGCGGTTTATTCATGAAGAGCCTGCCGATTTTATAAAAGCATTGAAACGTCAAGAAGGCAAGCGGATTTGGATTGTCGGCGGGAGTGATCTGCTGCACCCGGTTTTGGAGGAAAAACTTGTCGATGAGTTTATCATTCAGATCGCACCCGTTCTGCTCGGCCGCGGAATTTCTTTGTTCAAACCCGGAGACCGGGAGACAGGTCTGAAGCTGACTGATGTCAGGCGCTATAAGCAATTTGCGGAGTTGCATTATGAAGTGAGATGAAAACGAAACGCCAAGGGAGCCGGCTCCCTTGGCGTTTTTTATGCTTGAAACAGGATGCGGCGTTTTGCTGAATCGGGATCACTTTCGACAGCGGTATCCGTATTGAAAAGCAAAGTTTCGCGTGAATCGGTATCATATTCAGGCCAATTGAAGTGAGAGGTGTTCGGGTTTCCGGTTTTTGCAAAAGCGAGCCATGCGGATTGGATTTGTTTGGCAAGCTGTTCTGCGTCATCACCGAGCGGTTCTTGCAGCGTCTTTCTCAAAGAATCAAAGTTTCCGAACACAAACGGCAATTCCAGAGCGTGAACGGCTTTATGAAACGGCGGTGTTTCGCCATGCCAATCAAAGCGGTACATCCAGACCGGTGCGTGCTGCGACTGTCCTTGTGCGAAAGCGACAGCCGGCCGCCAGAAAATCAGATCCGTCATCATATCGATTTGTCCCTTTAATGAATGCGGATATAAATCTGCTGCTTGCTCGGTGCAGTTCTCTCCAAGATGATAATGCAAATAATCTTGCTGCTTTTTCTCGGAATGAATGTCTGTATCAGGGGTGAAAAACAAATATGCTTCATCACGATTGGTTCCGATGATCATAGGTATGCCTTCTGCGGCTCCGTTTGCTATGGCTTTCACCGGTTCCGCAGGCAATGTGGCCGGATCGATGGCGGGCTGAAACAAAAGTTGAAAAATGTTTTGATCTAGTGAGCGCCGCACTTTATCCGCAGTCTTAAGCAGGTCATTAACGGAAAGCTCCTGCAATTGATCAGTGCCGGCTTCATGAATAAATGCCGCCGCGATGTCTTTTGCCATGTCCGCCGGGATCGTATGAGAGGCGCCGCTTTCTAAAATGGCTTTATGAAACAGGCCTTTTGCGTCAGGCATTGCCATAAGGGAGGCGATGCTCATGCCGCCTGCCGATTCACCAAATATCGTGACGTTATCCGGGTCTCCTCCGAATTCGGAGATATTGTCCCTCACCCAGCGCAGCGCGGCGATCTGATCGAGCAGCCCGATATTGGCGGAATACGCGTCATGAATAGAAGACAAATGTAAAAAGCCGAACGGTCCGAGCCTGTAATTGAGTGTCACTACAATGACATCTCCGTCAGCGGCAAGGGCAGATCCGTCGTAAAGCGGTTCGCTTCCGGCACCTAAATAAAATGCCCCGCCGTGTATCCATACCATGACAGGCTTTTTTTCGCCCTCTGAATCGGGGGCGAAAACATTGAGGTAAAGGCAATCTTCAGATTGAGGCGGTACATCTCCGGAAAACGATATAGACAGCATATCATCCGGCTGCGGACAAACCGGTCCGAACGAATCGGCATGTTTTACGCCGTCCCAAGGTGCGGGCGGCTCCGGCGCTTTAAATCTGAGCTCTCCGACGGGCGGCTTCGCGTACGGTATGCCCTTCCATGTGCGGGCACCGCGGCCGGCAGTTCCTTTCAGTGCGCCGGAGCGGGTTTGAACGGTAAGTTTTGTCATGATTTCATCCCCTTTTTTCTTTTCATTATAAACAGAGATGAAGACATGAAGCGAATAAAAGCCTTTTCATCAGCATATCATTAGTAACGCTTCCGTTCTAAAAATGATCTGACTTCCTGAACGGACAAGCCGAGTTCTTTGGCTTCCTGCATCAGCGCTTTCCATTCCTCAATGTTGGATTCAGTCAGTTTTCTGTTGCGGTAGGGTGCGGGCTCCGGGCGTTTTTCAGTCAATTTGTTCGTAAAGGTGAACAGTTCTTCTTTCGGCATGCCCGACTGCACGGCCTGCACAAGGTGGATGCGCCACTCATCTTCCGTGCCTCCCATGTGATGCAGCATCGTTTCGGCATCAAAAAGCTCCGTCAGATCGACCTGCAGGGTGGCGGATACTTTTTTCAGAAATTGGATGGATGGATTTGAGTGAACCCCCCGTTCTATCTTGCTTAAATAAGATTTAGAGACACCTGCTTCAACTGCTAGCTGATTAATAGAGTAGCCTTTTCTTCTGCGGTATAAACGAATTATTCTTCCAATCATTGTGCTGAATTCTCCCCTGTATACTGGCATTTTTTGTTCATTATAAGAAATTTTTCGTTCTTTATAAAATTTAAAATTATAAGGTAAGTGCAGTAAATAAGAGGAAAATCATGATAATGTTCTTTAAAAAGAACTAAATGGCTTAATTTGAAATTTTCAAATTTCGACCTTTTCTTTTATAATCCAATCATTAACAGAAGGGGGCGTTTAAGCCTGATGCAATAAGGATGAGGCTGTAATTACATGAATGAGAATATGAGTTTTAAAGAATTATTTGACATTATTAAACACAGACTTTTACTGATTTTTATCATGACAGCAGTTGTAACGCTGGTGACGGGATACATCCAATTCCGGGTGGTTTCGCCCGTTTATCAGGCATCGACCCAAGTGCTCATTCATGAAACAAGCGGTGAAAAAAATTCGAATCTCAGCGACGTTCAGCTGAATCTTCATTACAACAATACGTTTCAAACGATAATGAAAAGCCCGGTTGTGCTTGAGAAAGTGAAACAGAAGCTGCATCTTTCTGAGACGGCATCCGCTTTAAAAGCAAAGATCACGACAAGCAGCGAAACCGATTCAGAGATCATTACCGTAGCGGTGCAGGACGAGAACCCGAAACAGGCCGCCGCTATAGCGAACACGCTGATGAAGACATTTAAAAAAGAAGTCCGTGACAGGATGAATATAAAAGGCGTCATTGTTTTGTCCGAGGCAAAAGCATCGGAAAGCCCGATGGTCAAGCCTTCGCGCATCAGGAATATCATGATGGCGTTCGGTGCGGCTCTCATGGCGGGTGTGACGCTTGCGTTTTTTCTCCATTTTCTTGATGAAACCGTTAAAAGCGAGCGGCAGCTCAGCGAAAAAACAGACTTGCCTGTTTTAGGGGTTGTGTATGACATCAAAAATCAGCAGACACGGTCTGATGAAAAACATTTCGGGGAGTGAGGCGTTTGGGATTCAGAAAAAAGAAATCAAGAAGGGGACTGGCTCAAATATCCGTTTTACATCACAAATCATTGGTGGCTGAACAATACCGCACCATTCGGACAAATATTGAGTTCTCCTCTGTTCAGACCCATTTGCGCTCTATTCTCGTCACTTCTTCCGTTCCGGGAGAAGGAAAATCATTCAGCGCCGCCAACCTTGCCGCGGTATTTGCGCAGCAGGAAAAAAAGGTGCTGCTCGTCGATGCGGATTTACGAAAACCGACGATACACGAGACCTATCAGCTTGAAAATGTACAAGGCCTTACGAATGTGTTAGTCGGAAACGCTTCCCTCGGCGAAACGGTGCAAAAAACGCTGATTGATAACCTTTACGTCTTAACGAGCGGGCCGACGCCGCCGAATCCGGCTGAGCTTTTATCTTCAAAGGCGATGGGAGAGCTGATTCAGGAGATGTACAGCCGGTACAGTCTGGTTATTTTCGATTCACCTCCGCTTTTGGCTGTGGCGGACGGACAGATTTTAGCGAACCAGACAGATGGAAGCGTTCTCGTCGTCTTGAGCGGAAAAACGAAAATGGATACCGTCCAAAAGGCGAGAGACGCTCTCCAGCAGTCAAAGGCAAAGCTTTTGGGGGCGCTGCTGAATAAAAAGAAAATCAAAAAAACGGAGCACTACTCGTATTGAGCGGTGCAGGTGATGTCTCCTTACCTTTATCAACGGAGGCACTCGGCTCTGCTGTGGGCGGCGTTTTCCGCCGCCTTAGATGCTGGTCGTCGGTGGCGGGGTGTGAGGACGGGTTAAATGCCCAATTTTATCTTAAGATGATGCATTGTTATCGGCTTAGCTGTTATGTCTGTTTTTACGAAAACCGTATCAGCTAAACCGATAAATGAGGAGGGGAAAGATTGACTTACCGGAGAAGACTTTCAATGATTTTTGCATTGGATACGTATCTCGTTTTACTTTCCGTTGTTATAGGATATCAATTTTTTGAGGATTCTTATCACTTTTATGACTCCGGAGCGTTGCTGCTGACTGCCGTGAGCATGCTGATCAGCCATCATGTATGCGCTTTTATGTTTCACCAGTATAAGCAGGTATGGACGTACACGGGAATAGGCGAGCTGCTTGATCTGCTGAAGGGGATCACACTGTCCGCAGCTGTGACAGCCGCCGTCCAATACGGGGTGTTCCACACGATTTTGTTCCGGCTGTTGGCCGTCAGCTGGATGGTTCAGCTATTGTTCATCGGAGGAAGCCGGATGATTTCACGGGTGCTGAAAGAAACGATCGGCAGGAAGCAAAATGACTCTTCCCGGGCGCTGATCATCGGCGCAGGTTCGGGGGGGACGCTGCTCGTCCGTCAGCTTACCCAGAAAAACGATCTCGGAATCATGCCTGTGGCTTTTATTGATGATGATCAGACAAAGCATAAGCTTGAAATCATGGGCCTGCCCGTCATCGGCGGAAAAGAAAGCATTATGCCGGCGGTGCAGAGGCTGAGAATTCACCATATCATCATTGCCATTCCGTCTCTTTGCACCCATGAGCTTCAGACGTTATACAAAGAATGTGTGCAGACGGGCGCCCATATTAAAATCATGCCGCAATTTGACGAGATCCTGCTCGGAACGCAGGCTGCCGGACACATCAGAGATGTAAAAGCCGAAGATCTGCTCGGCAGAAAGCCGGTCACCCTTGATACGAGCAAAATTTCTGACAGCATCAAGGGAAAAACGATTCTGGTCACGGGCGCCGGCGGCTCAATCGGTTCTGAGATCTGCCGCCAGATCAGCGCGTTTCTTCCGCGGGAAATCGTCCTTCTCGGCCACGGGGAGAACAGCATTCATTCCGTACATACCGAGCTGTCCGCACGCTTCGGCAAAGAGGTGCTCTTTCACGCGGAGATCGCCGATATTCAGGACAGAGATAAAATCTTTGCTTTGATGAAAAAATACGAGCCGCACGTCGTCTATCATGCGGCTGCCCATAAACATGTGCCGTTAATGGAACATAATCCGGAAGAAGCCGTTAAAAACAACATTATCGGCACGAAAAATGTCGCCGAAGCCGCCGACATGTGCGGAACGGAAACCTTCGTGCTGATTTCTTCTGACAAAGCGGTCAATCCGGCCAATGTCATGGGCGCGACGAAACGGTTTGCGGAAATGGTCATCATGAACCTCGGAAAGGTCAGCAGCACCAAATTCGCCGCCGTCCGTTTCGGAAATGTGCTCGGAAGCCGCGGCAGCGTCATTCCGATTTTCAAAAAGCAGATTGAAAAAGGCGGACCCGTCACCGTCACGCACCCGGCGATGACAAGATATTTTATGACGATTCCCGAAGCGTCAAGACTCGTCATTCAGGCGGGGGCGCTTGCAAAAGGGCGGCAGATTTTCGTTCTGGATATGGGAGAACCCGTCAAAATCGTCGATCTGGCCAAAAACCTGATTCATTTATCAGGCTATACGACAGAACAGATTCCCATCGAATTCTCCGGCATCCGCCCGGGAGAAAAGATGTATGAAGAATTGCTGAATCATAATGAAGTACATACGGAGCAGATTTTTCCGAAAATCCATATAGGGAAAGCGGTGGACGGGAATTGGGCCGTGCTCATCCGTTTTATGGAGGAATTCAGCCGTCTGCCTGAAGAAGAGCTGAGAAAAAGGCTGTTTGAGGCGATCGAATCAGTACATGAAGAAGCGGCCGCAGGCGTGTGATGGGAGGACAGAAAGATGACGAAAAAAGTATTATTCTGCGCCACTGTCGATTATCATTTTAAAGCCTTTCATCTTCCGTATTTTCAATGGTTTCAGGATATGGGCTGGGAGGTGCACGTCGCGGCAGGCGGCAATATGAATCTTCCGTTCGTTGATGAAAAGTTTTCCATTCCGATCCGGCGCTCGCCGTTTCATCCCGAAAATCTTTCTGTTTACAGGCGGCTGAAACGGCTCATTCAGGACAACGGCTACGACATGATTCACTGTCATACACCGGTCGGCGGCGTGCTCGCACGCCTTGCCGCGAGACAAGCGCGCCAAAAAGGGACAAAGGTGCTGTACACCGCGCACGGCTTTCACTTCTGTGACGGAGCGCCTCTGAAAAACTGGCTTCTTTATTACCCGATCGAAAAATTTCTTTCTTCTTACACGGATTGTCTGATTACGATTAATGAAGAGGATTACGAACGGGCCAAGCAAATGAAAAAAACAGCTTGCGGCGCGAAAAAAATACACGGCATCGGGGTGAATACAGACAGGTTTCGCCCTGTGAGCCGGGAAGAGAGTGAACGTCTGAGAGAAAAATACGGCTTCGGCGCCGGGGAATTTATTCTCGTATACCCCGCTGAATTAAACGGCAATAAAAATCAGGGACTTCTCATTGAGACTGCGGCACTGCTGAAGAACCGCATCCCGGAGCTGAAACTCGTATTTGCCGGAGAAGGCGCGATGGAAGCGCCGTACAGAAAAAAGGCTGAATCACTCGGTGTATCCGACATGGTGCGGTTTTACGGTTTTTGCCGCGATATTCATGAACTGATTCAGCTTGCCGATCTGTCTGTCGCCTCAAGCATCCGGGAAGGACTCGGCATGAATCTGCTTGAAGGAATGGCTGCCGAAAAGCCGGCCGTTGCTGCAGACAACAGGGGGCACCGTGAGATCATCGAAGACGGTGTGAACGGTTTTCTCGTGCCGGCCGGGGACAGCGCGGCGTTTGCCGATCGGATTGAAAAGCTGTACCGCTCACCGTGTCTGCGAAAAGCAATGGGGCAAAAAGGGCGCAGCACGGCGGAATGTTTTTCAGAAACACGTACGGTAAAGGAAATGGCGCACATTTACGCCGGTTATATGGATAAAAAGGAGAAAAGCGTATGAATGCAGGAGCACAACCGAAAATTTCCGTCATCATGGGAATTTATAATTGCGAAGAGACTTTAGCGGAGAGTATTGAATCCATCCTGAGCCAATCTTATAAGAATTGGGAACTGATTATGTGTGATGACGCGTCAACTGACGGAACGTATCAGATTGCGCGCCGTTACGCGGATCATTACGGCGACCGGATCACGCTGATTCAAAATAAGACAAATCAACGGCTTGCCGCTTCGCTGAACCGCTGTCTGACATACGCAACGGGGGATTATATCGCCAGGCAGGACGGTGATGACATCTCCAACCCGAGGAGACTGGAAAAACAGGCCGCTTTCTTAAACAAGCACGCCCACTATCAAGTCGTAGGCACGGGGATGCTCGTATTTGACGAATTCGGTGTAAGGGGCGCCCGGCTTTTGCCGCCCGTGCCGAAACCGGGAATTATGGCGAAAGGCACACCGTTCTGCCACGGCACCATTATGATGCGGGCTGAAGCGTACAAAGCGCTTGGCGGCTACCGGTCAGTCAGGCGGACGCGGCGGATGGAGGATATCGATTTGTGGCTGCGCTTTTTTGAAGCGGGTTTCCGGGGGTACAATCTCCAAGAAACGCTGTATAAAGTCAGAGAGGACAGTGATGCGTTTAAAAGGAGATCGTTTACGTATTCCATTGATAACGCGGTCCTCGTTTTTCAGGCATGCAGACGGCTGAAGCTGCCGCTTTCCCATTACGCGTATATCGCAAAACCGCTCATCCGCGCCATTACGCCGCCCGCGGTCATGAACCGTTATCATAAAAACAGGGACATCCGCCAAAAAGAAGGGCTTGCCGAACATGACTGACAAACCGATGCGGGTGCTGCACATCTTCAGCGGGATGAACAGGGGCGGCGCAGAAACGATGATGATGAATTTGTACCGGAAGATGGACAGAACGAAGGTGCAGTTTGATTTTTTAACCCATAGGAACGATCCGTGCGCTTATGATGAGGAAATTCTCGCTCTCGGCGGACGGCTTTTTTATGTGCCGAGCATCGGCAGCACAAACCCGATTACATTTGTGAAACAGGTCAAGCGGGTGATTCAGGAAAAAGGCCCGTTTGCCGCCGTGCACGCCCATACCGATTTTCAGTCGGGATTCATCGCGCTTGCCGCTCGTTTAGCCGGCGTCCCGGTGCGGATCTGCCATTCGCACAGTACGTCGTGGCGGGGGCGGGCGTCGCGGCTTGCCGGGATGCAGCTGTTTGTTTTCAGACGGCTGATCACGGCAAACGCCACGGCACTGTGCGCCTGCGGGGAAGACGCGGGCCGTTTCTTATTCGGGAAAGAAAAAGACGTGCATCTTTTGCCGAACGGCATTGATCTCGACTTATTTGCCGGCGGGTGCGCGGACACAGAAGCTGAAAAAAGGAAGCGTGGCATTGCAGGCGGCCGTTTGGTGATCGGCCATATCGGCCGCTTTACAGAAGAAAAAAACCACGAATTTCTGCTCCGGCTGGCCGCTGATATGAAAGAGCGGGGCATCGGTTTACAGCTGATTCTCGCCGGAGACGGTCCGCTTCGCACCGATATGGAAAATCTGGCGGCGAAGCTGGGGCTTGATGATGATGTGCGTTTTATCGGCATAGAAGACCGCGTTCATGCCCTGCTGAAAACGCTGGATGTATTTGTCATGCCGTCTCTTTATGAAGGGCTGCCCGTCACGCTCGTTGAAGCGCAGGCCTCCGGGGTGCCGTGCATAATATCAGACGGCATAACGGAAGAAGCCGATGCCGGGCTCGGGCTGGTCAAAAGGCTCAGCCTCAAAGAACCGCCCGGACAATGGGCATCCGCGGTGTTACGGGCAGCAGAGGCGGCAAAGCCTGACTGGGCGCGCATTAAAGAAACCCTCAGACGGCAGGGATATGACGCGGGAGAAAATGCGGGGGCTGTTATGAAGCTTTACAATATGAATTGGAAAAAGGAACAGTAACGAATGATTGTATATGTAGTCAATATGGGAATTGTTTATATTTGGTCATGGTTCGCGAAAATGTGCGGCGGGCGTGATCAATCGCTTTCGACCGGATACCGGCCGAATCAGCTCGTCATGATCGTTCCGCTGCTATCGCTCGTATTGGTCTCCGGTTTGCGCTACAGAGTCGGGACGGATTTTCAGACGTACGCGCTGATGTACAAGCTGGCGGGAAATTACGGCAGCATTTGGGAGATCTTCGGGTTTGGAGCGAAAAAAGCAGCCGTTGATCCGGGGTTTACGGCTCTCATCTGGCTCATGAATTTTATCACGAAAGATCCGCAAATCATGTATTTCACCGTGGCGGTCGTGACGTGCAGCTTTATTTTAAAGGGGCTCGTTGAGTTCGGCCGTCCGTTTGAGCTGAGTGTGTTTTTGTTTTTGGGCACGTATCACTATTACGCTTCCTTTAACGGGATCAGGCAGTATATGGTGGCGGCCGTTTTGTTTTGGGCCGTCCGCTACGTGATCAGCGGAAGCTGGAAGCGTTATATGTCAATCGTGCTGCTGTGTTCGCTTTTTCATTCCTCAGCGCTGATTATGATTCCGGTTTATTTTCTCGTCAGAAAAAGAGCCTGGTCGCCTGCGATTTTCGGACTGTCGGCATTGTTTCTTCTTATGACGTTTCTGTATCAGAAGTTCATTTCGCTTTTTGTCGTCGTGCTGGAAAACAGCTCATACGGCCATTATGAGAAATGGCTGATGACCAATACGAACGGGATGAACGTCGTAAAAATCGCGGTGCTGCTTCTGCCGCTGTTTTTGGCTTTCTGCTATCGGGAGCGGCTGCGGAAGATCTGGCCTGACATTGATGTCATTGTGAATTTCTGTCTGCTCGGCCTGCTCTTCGGTCTTTTGGCGACAAAGGATGTTATTTTCGCCCGGTTTAATATATATTTCGGCCTGTACCAAATGATCTTGATCCCTTATTTTGTGAGGATTTTTGATGAAAAATCAAATGCGCTGATTTATATCGCCATTATTGTCTGTTATTTTCTTTACAGTTACTTGCTTATGCCGGTCGATTCGTCTGTGCTTCCGTACAGAACGATTTTTTCCCGGTAATGGACACTGGAGGTTTATATGGAAACACCCGCGGTCAGTTTATTAATTGCTGTGTATAATACGGAAACTTATTTAGAAAGATGCTTAGATTCATTGCTCAATCAGTCGCTCGCCAATATCGAAATCGTGGCCGTTAATGACGGGTCAAAGGATCAAAGCCCGGCGATTCTTGAAACCTATCAGAAGCGGGATGAGAGAATCCGGGTCATTCATCAGCAAAACCGGGGGCTCGGCGCAGTCCGCAACAGGGGGATCGAGGCGGCGCGCGGTGAATTTATCGCTTTTATTGATGCGGACGACTGGGTTGAACCTGATTATTGCCTGCGCATGTATGAAAAAGCGAAGGCTGATCAGGCTGATCTCGTGATTTGCGAATATGCGGCCGAGTTTGCGGATACGGGGAAAACCGCCGTTTCAACGATCGCTTCAGCGTACGCGGGGCACCCGAAACAACTGTACCTGAAAGATTTATTTGAAGGAAGAGTCAGCGGTTTTTCATGGAACAAGCTGTACAAAAGAACCATGATCGAGCATCATCAGCTGCGCTTTCCGCTTCGTGATGAGCTGGAGCACGTGGAGGATCAGTACTTCAGCCTCCGGGCGCATGTTTTCGCAGGTGCGGTCTCGTACGTGGATCAGCCGCTCTATCATTATCGGATTCACTTGACTTCCATTGTGCAAAGCTATCAGAAAAAGCTGTTTGACTCAGGTCTCGTTCTCTATCGGCTGAACGAGGCTTTTTTGCGTGAAAACGGCTGCTTACAGGAATACCGGCAGGAGCTGGATTTTTTCATCGTTCAGCACGGAACAGTCTGCCTGCTGAATGAATGGAAGCGGAATAACGGCGGCCGGTTTTCTGAGAAGTGGAAGAATATCAGCCGGATATGCGCTGATCCCGTGTTTCGCCTGAGCCTTTCCAAAACCGGAACGGCGCCGTTTGACGCCAAACGCTCATGCCTTCTGCTTTTGGCGAAGCTGAAGCTGATTCCGTTCGTGTCGCTGGCATCAGCCGCGTATCAGCGGGCAATCGAGTACAAAATGAAAATCAGAGGGTGAAGACATGTCGATACAATCTTTAAAAATCAATCTCGCGGAATGGCTGTTGCTTAAGGTCAAATACCCGTCCCAATTTCATTTCGGAACGGCAGCGGATGGGGCGGGGCTTACAGCGGCTAGAAAAAAGATCATTCTGACGCTGCTCCCGTCCCACGATAATCTCGGCGATCACGCCATCGCCTACGCAAGCAAAACGTTTCTTGAACGGGAGTATCCCGATTTTGACATTGTCGAGGTGGATATGAAGGATATATACAGATCCGCAAAAGCGCTGATCAAACAGCGCCACCCCGATGATATGGTATTCATCATCGGCGGCGGGAACATGGGGGATTTGTACCGGTATGAGGAATGGACGCGCCGCTTTATCATAAAAACATTCCGGGAATATCGGATCGTTCAGCTTCCGGCGACGGCTCACTTTTCTGAATCAAAAAAGGGACGGAAGGAACTGAAGCGCGCCCGAAAAGTGTACAATGCGCATCCCGACCTTTTGTTAATGGCGAGAGATGAGACGACGTATCAATGGATGAAGCGTCATTTTCCCGGAAAAACAGTGCTCAAACAGCCTGACATGGTCTTATATTTGGATAAAAGCGAGCGGCGCATCCCGCGGGAAGGGATCTACCTCTGTTTACGGGAGGATAAGGAGAGTGCGCTGACGGCTGAGGACAGAACGATGGTAAAAGAAGCTTTGGCAAAAGAGTACGGCGAGCTGCATTCCTTTACCACGACGGTCGGCCGGAGGGTCAGCCGCCATACACGCGAAAAGGAGCTGGAAGCGCTTTGGAATACGCTGAAAGGCGCGGAAGCCGTCGTCACTGACAGGCTTCACGGGATGATTTTTTGTGCGCTGACGAAAACGCCTTGTGTCGTCATTCGTTCGTTTGATCATAAAGTGATGGAAGGCTATCAATGGCTGAAAAACATACCGAACATGACATTGCTTGAACGTCCAGACCCTGAAGCCGTAACGTCCGCCGTAAACCGGCTGCTCAGCGGCAAGCAAGAGGAAGGCGGTTCTTTGCGCAGTGTTTATTTTGCGGGGCTGCGCTCGAAAATCAGCGGTGATGCCCAATGACCGCGCCGCTTGTGAGCGTGATCGTGCCGATGTATAAGACAGAGCCTTTTATGAAAAAATGCGCGGTTTCTTTAACAAAACAGACGCTGAGAGACATCGAAATCATTATCGTCAATGACGGTTCACCGGATCGGTCAGGCCGGATTGCTGAACAATTCGCCGCAGAAGATGCGAGAATCCGGGTGATTCATAAAGAAAACGGCGGCCTTAGCTCGGCCCGCAATGCCGGAATAAAAGCCGCCCGCGGCCGTTATATCGGTTTTGCGGACGGCGATGACTATGTGACGGAAACGATGTTCGAGCGGCTTTATGAAGAAGCGGAGAAGAACCGGCTGGATATCGCCGGCTGCGGCTATTATAAAGAAACGCCGTCTAAGAAAAGAACATATATGCCGCCGTCCCTTCCGCCGGGCCGCGTCTTCACAGCGGATGAAATGACAGCATTGCTGACCCGTGCGCACGAACATCGGTTTATTTGGTATGTGTGGCGCTATATATACCGGAAAGAAGCATTGCAAGGGCTGCTGTTCCATGAAGATATCCGGTTTGCCGAGGACTCTCCGTTTAATTTGGCAGCGTTCCGCCAAGCCGCGCGTATCAAAGTGATAGACGAAGGGCTGTATATCTACCGGGAAAATCCGCAAAGTCTTACAGAAACACCGTTTAAGCCCCACTTAGATCACGAACTGCAAAAGCAATATAAAGCGAAAATGGCTTTTTATGAGGAAAACGGGCTGACGGACGCCTGCCGGAGCGATATCGATACATATTTGTGCAAGCATCAGATTCCGATGCTGATCGCCAACGCATGCGCCGCCCCGCAGCCGTCACATCAGATTACGGCGCACATCGGCAGAATCTTAACGTATGACATGGTAAAAACGGCGGTGCGCAGGACGCCGTGCCGCCATAAACAGCTGCTGGCGGGGGAGCGCGTGGTGCTCGGTCTGTGCAAAATGCGCCTTCCTCTTCTTCTGCATGCGTTTTTCGAACGGAAATCGAAAGAGAAAGGCAGTGCGGAAGGAGCATGAAATTTGCCATTAATTTCGGCGCCAATGTGACGGCGTTTTTACTATCGGTGTTTTTATCAGTGTGGATGACGCCCTTTATTGTGAAAACATTAGGTGTGGAGGCTTTTGGATTTGTCCATCTGACACAGAATATCATTAACTATTTCTCTATTATTACCGTTGCGCTGAGCTCTGTCGTTGTGAGGTTTTTCTCCGTCGCCGCCCACAGGGGGAACAGGGATGAGGCCAATGCGTATGTAAGCAATTATTTAGCCGCGTCTGTCGTGATATCTCTATTACTCGCTGTGCCGCTCGCCGGGACGGCTTTTTTTATTGACAAGATTATGAATGTGCCGGCCGGGCTCTTAACGGATGTGAGGCTGTCTATCGTGATCGGCAGCGTGCTGTTTATGCTGACGTTTTTTATGGCGGGGTTCGCGACGGGGCCGTTTTTTGCCAACAAGCTTTATATCACAAGCTCCATTCAGGCCGTGCAAATGCTGGTCAGGGTGCTGTGTGTGCTCGCTCTGTTTACGTGCCTGCCGCCGAAAATCTGGCAGATTCAGCTTTCGGCATTAGCGGGAGCCGTCTGTGCGGCCGTGCTGACTTTTTTCTTCTTTAAGAAATTGATTCCGTGGTTTTCTTTCAGCCGTAAAACCTTGTCATTACAGACGAGCAAAGTGCTGTTTTCGGCCGGTGCCTGGAGCTCTGTCAACCAGATCGGCGTGCTGCTGTTTCTGCAGATTGATCTCATGACGGCCAACCTCGTGCTGGGGCCGTCTGAGGCGGGTGTCTATGCGGCGATTATTCAATTCCCGCTCCTGCTCAGAAGTCTTGCCGGGACGCTTGCTTCACTGTTTGCGCCGGTTTTGACTTCCTATTACTCAAAAGGGGATATGGAAGGTCTCCTGTCTTACGCCAATAAGGCTGTGCGGATGAACGGGCTTCTCCTCGCGCTTCCCGCCGCATTATTAGGAGGGCTTGCCGAACCGTTTCTGGCGATTTGGCTGGGCCCGTCGTTTGTGCAGACGGCGCCGCTTTTATACATTCACGCCGGGTATTTGGCGGTCAGTCTCTCTGTCATGCCGCTTTTTTACGTATGGACGGCTTTTAATAAACAAAAAACGCCCGCCGTCGTTACTTTATGTTTAGGCGGACTGAATGTCGTATTGGCCGTGGTTCTCAGCGGTCCGGCTCATCTCGGACTGTACGGCATCACCATCGCCGGTGCAGTCTCTCTCATTTTGAAAAATGCCGTCTTCACGCCGCTGTATGTTTCGCATATTACCGGTTTTCAGAAAACCGCGTTTTACAAAGGCATGTTCGGCCCGTTGGCGGCGGCCGTATTTGCCTGGGCTGTCTGCCGGGGTATCCGGCTGTTTTCACCGCTTGACAGCTGGGCCGGCCTGATCGCCGCGGGGCTTGCCGTATGCATGAGCTATGCCGCATTCGCTTTTTTCTTCATTTGTACGAAAGAAGAAAGGCGGCTTGCTTTACAGAAATGCCGAAAAGTGAAAGGAGCTGTTCAGATTTGAAGGCGAAACGTGTATTTGATATAGCGGCCGCGGTGTTGTTATTGTGCGGCGCGAGCGTCATCCTTCTCTTCGCCATGGCAGCCGTCAGATGCGCCATCGGGTCTCCGGTATTGTTCAAACAGACGAGACCGGGGCATAACGGGCGTCCGTTTACGTTGTATAAACTCAGAACGATGACGGATGCGCGTGATGAAAACGGTGTACTGCTTCCGGATCATCTCCGTCTGACCAAAACGGGAAGGCTGATCAGAAAACTGAGCATCGATGAGCTTCCCCAGCTTTTTAATGTGCTCAAAGGAGATATCAGTCTTGTCGGCCCCCGCCCTTTGCTGATGGATTATCTGCCGCTTTACACGGCGGAGCAGGCGCGGCGCCACGAGGTGAAGCCGGGGATTACGGGCTGGGCGCAGATTAACGGGAGAAACGCGATTTCATGGGAGGAAAAATTCAAGCTCGACGTGTGGTACGTCGACAACCGCACATTTCTTCTCGACTTAAAGATTCTGCTTTTAACAGTGAAAAAAGTTCTCGTGTCAGAAGGCATACATCAAGCCGGCCATGTGACGGCAAAGCGCTTCACAGGCAGCGGAGATATGTCATCGTGAAAAAGGTCGTGCTGATCGGAAACGGCGGACACGGAAAAGTCGTGAAGGAAATCGTGCAGGCCCGTTCCGATATGGAGCTTGCGGGCGTATTGGATGACGGATTCAGCGGTTTTGCCGTTCGGAACGGTTTATATACGGGCCGGACGGAAGACGTGCCCATGCTTCGGAAACTCGTCCCCGAAGCCGTGTTCACGATATGCATCGGCCGCAACGGCGTCAGAAAGCAGTTCGCTGAAACGCTTGGGCTTGAAGATGACGATTATGCCGCACTCATTCACCCCGGGGCGATCGTCAGTGAAACGGCTTCCGTCGGACACGGAACGGTTGTGATGGCGGGCGCCGTCATTCAGGCGGGCGCTGACATCGGCGCCCATTGCATCATCAATACGGGGGCGGTTGCCGATCATGACAATGCCATCGGAGATTACGTCCATCTTTCACCGCGCGCGGCGCTTGCCGGCGGAGTGAAAGTCGGGGAAGGAACGCACATCGGAATCGGCGCGTCCGTTATACCGCAGATTGACATCGGCCCTTGGTCCGTTATCGGCGCGGGGGCTGCGGTCATCAGCCGGATTCCCGGCCATGTGACGGCGGTCGGCGTTCCGGCCCGCGTCATCTCCCCTATCCATAATGAAAAAGGATGATTTCATGCAAACAAACAAACGGATTTATTTGTCTCCGCCTCATATGAGCGGAAAAGAACAGGAATACATCGCAGAAGCCTTCCGTTCCAATTGGATTGCCCCGCTCGGTCCGCTCGTCAATTCGTTTGAAGCGCGGCTCGCGGAATATGCGGGAGTGAAAAGCGCGGCGGCCGTAAGCTCGGGAACGGCCGCCATCCATCTTGCCCTGAGGCTTGCGGGTGTGAAAAAAGGAGACGTTGTATTTTGTCCTTCCTTTACGTTTGTCGCCACGGCGAATCCGATTGTGTATGAGCAGGCTGAGCCCGTTTTTATTGATTCGGAATGGGAGACGTGGAATATGTCGCCCGATGCGCTTGAGCGGGCGCTGCGGGATGCAAAGCGGCGCGGCAGACTCCCGAAAGCGGTGATCGCCGTCAATCTTTACGGCCAAAGCGCGAAAATGGATGAATTAATGAGCCTTTGTGACGCATACGGCGTCTGTCTGATTGAAGACGCTGCCGAGTCCTTAGGATCAACATATAAAGGCAGGCAGAGCGGCACGTTCGGCCGTTTCGGCATTTATTCCTTTAACGGCAACAAAATCATTACAACATCGGGAGGCGGCATGCTCGTGTCTGACGATGAGGCCGCGATTGAAAAAGCGAGGTTTCTTGCGTCCCAGGCGAGAGATGCCGCCGTTCATTACCAGCACAGCGAGCTCGGGTATAACTACAGGCTCAGCAACATTCTCGCGGGCGTGGGGATATCGCAGCTGGAAGTGCTCGAAGATCGCGTCCGGGCGAGGAGAGAAATCTTTCACAGGTATCGGGAAGCGCTGGAAACGTATCCGGGCATCCGCATGATGCCGGAGCTTGAAGGAACGGTTTCAAACCGCTGGCTGACGGCTCTGACGCTTGATAACGGCGTGACGCCGGAAGAAGCCGTCGCCTGTCTTGCGGAACAGAACATTGAGGCCCGGCCGCTGTGGAAACCGCTGCATACGCAGCCGCTTTTCTCATCTTCCGTCTTTTATCCTCACAGCGAACATGAGCGTGTCTCTGAGAACCTTTTCAGCCGGGGCATCTGTCTGCCGTCCGGGTCTGACTTGTCTTCTGAGGAGCAGCAGCGCGTCATTGACGCACTTGCGCAATTGTTTGAAACGAAAGGGGAGAAAACATGGACAGCCGCCATGTTATGAGCCGATTAAAAGAGACGCTGACGGGTCTGCTCAGCGTTATACCGCCGCAATCTGACATCATATATGCCGACTATCCCCTCTACGGAAATGTAGGGGATTTATTGATAATGAAAGGGACGGAGGCGTTTTTTAAAGCGCACGGCATCCGCGTGAAACAGCGCTGGAATCCCGACAATTTTCCATTCGGGCGCCGGGCGGACAAAAAGACGATCATCGTCTGTCAGGGTGGCGGAAATTTCGGGGATCTCTATCCATACTATCAGACGTTCAGGGAAAAAATCGTCAAATCCTTTCCGGAAAACAGGATCGTCATCCTGCCGCAATCCATCTATTATCAGGATGAGACACGACTTGAGAAGACATCGGCGCTTTTTGCGAAGCACAAGGATCTCCACCTGTTTACGAGAGATCATGTGTCATACGAGACCGCGAAATGCTTTTTTTCGGCGAATCATATCGGGCTTATGCCTGACATGGCCCATCAGCTGTATCCGATGGCGGCGTCAGCGGCTCCGTCACGCGGCAGGCTTCATTTTATCCGCACGGATGGGGAAATCAATCCGAAGCTGCAAAACAATTCTTCCGTTAAAAGCTGCGACTGGCAGGATGTGCTGTCAGCAAGCGACCGCAGGGGAATCGCTTTTTTCCAAACGCTGAATGTTTTGAATAAAAAAGCGGGAAACCCGCTGCCGATTGCGCGGTTTTGGAAACGCTATTCCGATTTCTTAACGAAAAAAGCGGTCCTGTTTTTCAGCAGGTACGAATCGGTGGAAACGTCAAGGCTTCACGGCCACATTCTGTCCTCGCTTCTCGGGAAACCGAATACCGTCATTGATAATTCATACGGGAAAAACGCCAACTATTATTACACCTGGATGCACGAAGCGCCGGATGTCCGTCTGATCGGGGAAACCGCCGGCACGAAGGAAAACCTTCCGCTTTGAATGAGCGGAAGGTTTATTTTGTTTCTCCGCGTTTTACTTTGTTGTACGCTTCATCCAAATGCTGAATTCTTTTGAGCACAACCGAGTTTTTCGTCAGCTGATCCTGAACAAGGGTTGAGACGACGGAGCGGTAATAGCTGTTCATCGCATGAATTCGGTCTTCATTCGGATTCATTTCAATGTGCTGTGTAAAGTTTTCAATAAAATAAGGAACAGAAAAAAGTTCTGACATCTATAAAGCAACTCCTTTTAATAAGTATATACGGTATGAAACCAATCATGTACAATGAAAAAAGGGGAGTGAGCATGATGGATATCAAACTTCAGCAAACACAAATGTTAAAGCCTCAATTAACGCAAGAGCTTAAACAGGCTATCACATTACTCGGATACAATTCCGCGGAACTGGCCGGATATATTGATGAGCTCTCACTGGAAAACCCTCTGATTGAACGAAAGGAAACAGACACGCCGCCACTATCTTACCATAAAACAAGTAAAAACAGGATGAAAGAACGGGACGGAAGCCAGCAGATCAGACTTACCCGCAAAACGCTGCAGGATTCGATCAAACAGCAAGCCTTAGATATGAAGCTGTCCGATGATGAGAAAAAGATTTTCAATTATCTGATACATTCATTGGACTCAAACGGATATTTAAAAGAGGACATACCAGCTGCCGCCGACCATGTATCCGCTTCACAAGAGGAGACGGAAGCGGTTCTGAAAAAGCTTCAATCCCTTGAGCCCGCGGGAATCGGCGCCCGGTCTTTGCAGGAATGCATCCTTCTTCAGCTCCGCCGTCTTCCCGAGCGGAACGAACAGGCGGAATGGATTGCCGACGCCTATTTTGAGCTATTTGCAAGAAAGAACTGGAAAGCGCTTACACTGGAAACGGGCATTCCGCTTAAAGACATTCAGGACATCGCTGACATGATCAGCGCCCTTGATCCGAGGCCGGGGCTCCGTTATGCGCATGAGGAGCCGGGTTTTTACGTGGAACCGGATATTTTCATCACAGTGAAAAACGGCATCATTCAAGCGCGGCTCAACAGCCGTTCGTTTCCTGATATCCAGCTTCATACCCATTATCAGCCGCTCTTGTCAGCTGCCGGGTGCCGTGACACGAAAAATTATCTGTCGGCAAAATATCAGGAATGGCGCTGGCTGAACCGGGCTTTGTCGCAAAGAAAACAAACGATCACGAGAATTATCGGCGTCCTGACTGAACGGCAGGAATCCTTTTTTCTCACAGGAAAAAGCGGAATGCAGCCGCTGACCTTAAGAGAGGTGGCGGAAACGCTGGAGCTCCACGAATCAACGATCAGCCGGGCCATCAAAGGGAAGTACGTTCAGACGCCGTACGGACTGTATGAAATGAAAACATTTTTCTCGGCGAAAGCTGAATCGTCGGGGGACGGCGGCGCCTCCAATTATGCCGTAAAAGCGCATCTGGAGGCATTGGTCGGTAAAGAAGATAAAAAGAAACCTTTTTCAGACCAAAAGCTTGCCGATCTGCTGCATGAACAATATGACATCCGAATCTCAAGGCGCACCGTCGCCAAATACCGTGACCAATTAAATATTCCGCCGTCATCGGCGAGAAAACGGTACAGCTGAAACCTCCCCGAGCCAAACCCCGGGGAGGTTCTCCGTGTTACGGGATCATCCATGAAAACAGATGATGCTGTAAAAATGTAATAAGACAGACGAGCAGAAGCAAAAACAGACTGTGCTTAATCGTAAAACGGAAAAGGTCGGCTTCCTTGCCCGCCAGACCGACAGCGGCACAGGCAACCGCAATGGATTGCGGAGAAATCATTTTTCCGGTGACACCGCCTGATGAATTGGCGGCAACGGAGAGAACCGGGTCCATCCCGACAGAGAGCGCCGTCACCTTTTGCAATCCGCCGAACAACAGATTGGCCGACGTATCAGAGCCGGTAATAAATACCCCGAGCCAGCCGAGCACCGGCGAAAAAAAGGTAAACATCGCGCCCGTCATGGCAAGCGCAAGACCGAGTGTCGTGCTCATGCCGGAAGCATTCGTCACATAAGCAAAGCCGACAACAGAAACAATGGTGACGACCGGAAGCGTTAACTCTTTCACCGTTTCTATAAACGCTTCGCCCCATGTCTTCCACGACATGCCGAGGGCGAACTTGGAGATGACGGCGGCAATCAGAATCGCCGTCCCCGCTGAACCGAAAAGCTCAAGTTTGTACACGGCTTCAATCGGCGTGCCGTCCGCCTGAAGAATCTGCTGATTTACAAATGGGACGGGAGGCGTGAAGGTCAATGTACGCCCGGCTGCATTCAGCCAGGAAAGCCACATTGACGTTCCTTCATAATGACCGGTTAAGGCAGCCTTCACGCCGGGAATCCCCCAGACGGATATCATGGCCGTAAGAAGAAGGAAAGGAGACCACGCTTTAAACACCGCGGCGCCCCCGTACTTGATCGGCGCCCGGTCAGCGGCCGCTGCTGATTCCCGTTCTGCCGCGAAACGAAAGGCCGTTTTCGGTTTCCAAAATTTCAAAAACAGAGCGAGCGCGGCCATGGAAACAAGCGCCGACAGCACATCCGGGAGCTCAGGCCCTAAAAAATTCGAGCTTGCGTACTGCACGGCCGCAAAGGAGACGCCGGAAACAAGAATGGCCGGCCATATCTCAAAAGCCTTTTTAAATCCGCTCATCAAAATAATTAAGTACAGCGGAATAAAGACGGATAAAAACGGAAGCTGCCGGCCGACCATTTGAGAAATTTCCATTGCCGGTATCCCGGTCGGACCTTCGACGGCGGTAATCGGAATGCCGATCGCGCCGAAGGCAACGGGCGCCGTATTGGCAATCAGGCAAATTCCCGCCGCATACAGCGGCTGAAAACCAAGTCCGACGAGCAAAGCGGCCGAGATCGCGACGGGAGCGCCGAAACCGGCGGCGCCTTCTAAAAACGCCCCGAATGAAAAGGCGATGAGCAGCGCCTGCAAACGCCGGTCATCTGTAATTGAGAGCACCGAACTCCGGATAATCTCAAACTGTCCTGTTTTCACGGTGATTTTATACAGAAAGACCGATGTGACGATAATCCAGCCGATCGGAAGCAGCCCGTATACCGCTCCCTGAGAAGCGGACATCACCGCTTTTTCCGCCGGCATGCCGTAAACAAATACAGCGATTAAAAGTGAAACGGCTAACGTTAAAAGCCCCGCGATGTACCCCTTCATCCGTTTCACCGCAAGCGCCCAAAAAAAGAAGATAATCGGCACGAGCGCGCAAGCTGCCGATAAAAGCAAATTTCCCCCTAAAGGAGCGTACCCCTGTGTCCATTGCATCCCTAAAAAACCCCTCCTTATGTCATGTAAGCGATTACTTTTTATGATAAGGTCATCTGATGACCGGGTTAATTAGCATTATATTTTGAAAGTTTTGAAAGTACAATACTTTTCTTGAACAAATTGTCTGAACCTGTCGGCAATACAAAAAAAGAAGTATAATAGACGATAAACATCAAGATTCACAAGTGACGGGGTGATCGCGTTGAAATATAAACAAATTAAAACGAAAAAAATCTACGAGGAAGTCGCTGACGCATTGCTGGAGAAGATAAAAGCGGGCGAGCTTAAGCCGGGTGAAAAGCTTGATTCCGTTCAGGCGCTTTCTGAGAGTTTTCAGGTCAGCCGCTCGGCGGTGAGAGAAGCGCTGTCGGCTTTGAAAGCGATGGGGCTCGTCGACATGAAGCAGGGAGAAGGCACATACATAAGAGAATTTGAGCCGTCTCATGTTTCCCAGCCGCTTTCTTCCGCCCTCTTGATGAAAAAAGAGGACGTCAAACAGCTGCTCGAAGTCAGAAAGCTGCTTGAACTCGGCGTCGCCGCCATGGCCGCTGAAAAACGCACCGAAGACGATTTACAAAAAATCCGCCAGGCTCTCCTGGAGATGAAAGACATTGACGGAGACGAAGAATTGGGCGAAAAAGCGGATTTCTCCTTTCACATGGCGCTGGCGGAAGCATCACAAAACGGGCTGCTCAAGCATCTCATGAATCATGTCTCCGCGCTCCTTTTGGAAACGATGAGAGAAACGAGAAAAATTTGGCTGTTTTCTAAACGAACGAGCGTGCAGCGATTGTATGAAGAGCATGAACGCATTTACAGTGCCGTCGCCGCCAAAGACGCGGATGAAGCGGAAGCCGCGATGACCGCGCACCTGACGAATGTGGAAGACGTGCTGGGGGCTTATTTTGAAGAAAATGTATAGAAGCTGACTTGTGAAAGGGGATAACATCACATGCAGGCCGAATCTTTTTTTTCTGACCATGTAAAGAAAGCTCTGACAAACGATCCTCCAGGGGAATGGATGCCGGCAGTTCCGAAAGCGTGCATCCCCCTGCATTCCGGCTATCCCGATCCCGCACTCGTTCCTGATAAGGAACTGAAAGAAGCCGCCGCCCGCCTTCTGGATGAGGAGCGCGATCTGCCGCTACATTATATGGGAAGCCCGAGGACGGCCGTTTTAAAAAAGCAGATTCAAGAACGGTTAGCCATCCGCGGAATTCACTGTCGGGACGATGAGCTGCTCGTGACGTCAGGCGCCTGTCAGGCGATAGATCTGGCTGCACGGGTTTTCCTCGATGAACAAACCGCCGCTGCCGTTGAAGCTCCGGTCTACATGGAAGCGCTCGAGATTTTTAAAAATTATACACCGCATATCATGAGCATTCCGACAGATCAAGAGGGCCTGCAAACAGAAACATTAGCGTTCATGCTTGAGGAAAGAAAACGAAAAGGGCTTCTGCTTCCCCGTCTTCTCTACACGATACCCGCTTTTCAGAATCCTGCGGGAACCGTAATGTCAGCGAAGCGGAGAACCCGCCTGCTTCAGCTTGCCGAAACGTATGATTTTCTCATCTTGGAGGATGATGCATACGGCGAGCTCGGATTCACCGATATTCCGCCGCCCTTGAAAGCCATGGATCAAAACGGCCGGGTGCTGTACGCCGGTTCATTATCAAAAGTCATCGCCCCGGGTATGAGGATCGGCTGGATTGCAGGGGACGCCGCATTCATCACGGCATTGTCATGGTTAAAAAAAGACTTAGGCCACCCGTTTTCCCAAGCGGTGACCGCCGTCTATCTGGAACAAACGAATGTTGAAAAACGGCTCACCGCCTTGCGGGAAGCATATCAAAGCAAACGTGACGTTTTGCTCGCCGCATCAGCGCGATATCTTCCGGAATCCGCATCCTGGCACGTGCCTGAAGGCGGTTACTTTGTATGGGTGAAAGCGCCGGGAGCGGATACATCCGCAATGCTGGCGAGGGCTCTTTCTCACGGCGTTTCCTATGTCCCCGGTAAATATTTTTTTCTGCATCAGGAAGACGGTGCGGAATATCTTCGCCTGTCGTTCAGTTATGCCGGTAAAGCCGCGATAAAAGAGGGTGTGCAAAAACTGGGACGTCTGCTGGAAAACGGGATGTAGAGCAGCTTGAGGAGCTTTCGGGCTTCTCTTTTTTTTGTCCCCTTCAGCGCATCGGACGAAAGGATTTTTCAGAAAAACCTTCCAATCCATATTCAGAATAGTGTAGGATATTCATAGAGCTTTCCCAAAAACAGGTCATCAGATGACCGGATCACATATTGAGGATGAAAGAGGGGTTCATCATGAAAGTCTCATTATTTGTCACGTGCCTTGTGGATATGTTCCAGACCAATGTCGGAAAGGCGACGGTTGAGGTGCTGGAACGGCTCGGGTGTGAGGTGGATTTTCCCGAGGGGCAGATTTGCTGCGGGCAGCCCGCATACAACAGCGGGTATGTGACGGATGCGAAAAAAGCGATGAAGCGGATGATTGCCGCGTTTGAAGAAGCGGAGTACGTCGTCAGTCCGTCAGGTTCCTGTACGACGATGTTCCGTGAATATCCGCATCTGTTTCAGGACGATCCGAAGTGGGCGGCAAAAGCGCAGCAGCTTGCGGACAAAACATATGAGTTAACGGATTTTATCGTCAACGTTCTCGGGGTGGAGGATGTCGGGGCGGTGCTGCATAAAAAAGCGACAGTCCATACATCATGCCACATGACGAGGCTGCTCGGCGTGTCGGAGGAGCCGATGAAGCTTTTGCGCCATGTCAAGGGGCTCGAGCTGACCGCGCTTCCCGGAAAGCACCAATGCTGCGGATTCGGAGGAACGTTTTCTGTGAAAATGGCGCAAATCTCTGAACAAATGGTGGATGAGAAGGTCGCCTGCGTGGAAGACACGGAGGCCGAAGTGCTGATCGGGGCGGATTGCGGCTGTCTGATGAATATCGGCGGGCGTCTTGACCGTAAGGATAAAAACGTCAGAGTCATGCACATCGCCGAAGTGCTGAACAGCAGATAACACGAGAAACAACAAGGGGGGAAAATCATGGCGATGAAAATCGGTACCGCCGCTTTTAAAGAGCGGGTATCAGAAGGAATAGATAATGAGTTTATGAGAGGAGCCGTCTCCGGAGCGCAGGAACGGCTCAGGATAAGAAGGCTTCAGGCGGCCGAAGAATTGGGAAACTGGGAGGATTGGCGTTCCCATGCGGAAGAAATCAGACAGCATGTGCTGGACAATCTTGATTTCTATTTGGAACAGCTCGCCGAAAATGTCGCCAACAGAGGCGGACACGTCTTTTTCGCCGAAACGGCGGAAGAAGCGTCCTCCTATATCCGCGATGTCATCCGGCAGAAAAACGCCAAAAAAATCGTAAAATCCAAATCCATGGTGACAGAAGAAATCAATATGAACGAAGTGCTTGAGGAAGAGGGCTGTGAAGTCACAGAAACGGATCTCGGCGAATACATTCTCCAGATTGACGATCACGATCCGCCGTCACATATCGTTGCTCCCGCTCTTCACAAAAACAAAGAGCAGATCCGTGACGTGTTTAAAGAGAGACTCGAATACAAACAGACGGAAAAACCGGAAGAGCTCGTCATGCACGCGCGCAGCGTTCTCCGGAAAAAATTTCTCGAAGCGGATGTCGGCATTACAGGCTGCAACTTTGCGATCGCGGATACCGGTTCGGTCAGTCTCGTGACGAACGAAGGAAACGGCCGCCTTGTGTCCGCGCTGCCGAAGACGCAGATCACCGTGATGGGAATGGAGCGGATCGTTCCGTCATTTTCTGAGTTTGAAGTGCTCGTCAGCATGCTGACGAGAAGCGCGGTCGGTCAGCGGCTTACAAGTTACATTACGGCGCTGACGGGACCCCGGCAGCAAGGAGAAGCTGACGGGCCTGAGGAATTCCACCTCGTGGTTGTGGACAACGGGCGTTCCCGCATACTCGGCACGGAATTTCAATCGGTGCTGCAATGTATCCGCTGCGCCGCCTGCATCAACGTCTGTCCCGTGTACCGGCATGTCGGCGGACACTCGTACGGGTCCATCTATTCGGGTCCGATCGGCGCCGTCTTATCGCCTCTTCTCGGCGGATATGACGAATACAAGGAGCTCCCGTACGCATCTTCCTTATGCGCGGCCTGTACGGAAGCATGTCCCGTTAAAATTCCGCTGCACGAGCTGCTGCTCAAGCATCGGCAGAACATCGTGGAAAAAGAGGGCAAAGCGCCGATCAGCGAAAAACTGGCGATGAAAGCCTTCGGGCTCGGCTCATCATCCCCGTCCCTTTATAAAATGGGATCGAAATGGGCGCCTGCCGCCATGACGCCGTTTACGGAAGATGACAAAATATCAAAAGGGCCGGGGCCGTTAAAAGAATGGACGGCAATACGGGACTTCCCGGCGCCGCATAAATCGAGATTCAGAGATTGGTTTAAAGACCGGGAAAAACAAAAGGGGGAAGAATGATGATGAAAGGGACGGTTACACATCAGGAATCCTTTTTAAACCGGATCGCCAAAAGTCTGGGCAGAGAGCGCAGGAAATCAGGCGTGTCCCTGCCTGAATGGAAGTATCAGCCCCAATATCAAACGCATGCGGGCTGTACGGAAGACGATCTTGTCACGATGCTGAAAGACCACTGCGTCAACATTCATACCGAACTGATCGAAACGGATGCAGCCGGGCTTTACGACGCTTTGCGCACGCAGGTGAACCGCTTTGAAGGAGGGCCTGTCATCATTCCGAAGGACAGCCGGTTTGAAACGTACGGCTTGCAGACCCTTATGACAGAAGAGTGGCCGGATGAAGGGATTCCCGTTTGGGAATGGGACGCGGAACAAGGAGCGAAAAATATTGAAAAAGCGGAACAAGCGAATGTGGGCATTACATTCAGCGAGATCACGCTTGCGGAATCAGCCACCGTCGTTTTGTATGCGTCAGAGCATGCCGGCCGTTCTGTCAGCCTGCTTCCGACCACCTATATCGCAATCATCCCGAAATCTTCCATTGTGCCGAGAATGACACAGGCCAGCGATATACTGAAACAGCAGATCAGAGACGGCGTCACCGTTCCTTCCTGCATCAACTATATTACTGGACCGAGCAACTCGGCCGATATCGAAATGGATTTGGTTGTCGGCGTCCACGGACCCGTTAAAGCCGCTTATATCCTCGTGAATGACCGATAAAAAACAAACCCCGGTTTGCGGCCGGGGTTTGTTTTTATATAAACGCGTTAATGATCATGATAAAACAAATCGCACTGACAGAAATAATCGTTTCCATCGCCGTCCATGTCAGGAACGTTTCTTTTACCGTCATTCCGAAATACTCTTTAATGAGCCAGAAACCGGAGTCATTGACATGTGACAGAATCAAAGAGCCCGCTCCCGTTGCCAATACGAGAAGCTCACTGCTGACGCCCGGCATGACAGATGCAATCGGTGCAACAATGCCGGCCGCCGTCATCATGGCGACAGTCGCTGAACCTGTGGCGACACGGATGACCGCCGCGATCGTCCAGCTTAAAAGAACGGGAGAGAAGCTTGAGTGTTTCGCCATGTCAGCGATATACGTGCCGACGCCTGAATCAATCAGGACGTTGTTAAAAGCGCCGCCGGCTCCGATCACAAGCAGAATGGAAGCAATCGGTCCCAGACAGTCATTGCTGAATTTTAAAATGCTTTCTCTGTCAAAGCCCTGATAAAAACCAAGGCTGAAAAAGGAGTAAACCGTGGCGATCAAAAGCGCCGTGACAGGGTCGCCGATAAATTTAAAAGTTTCATAGAGCGTGCTTTTTTCCGGAAGCGCAATTTCGGCAAGCGTTGCCATAAGCATCAGGATCACCGGTATCAATATCGTAAACAATGTATTTGCGAATCCCGGAAGCTTGCGTTTTTCATTCCGTTCAATAAATTGTTTTTTCAACAGTTCGGGAACGGGTTTATGAATGCGCTTACCAATCCATTTTCCGTAAAGCGGCCCCGCGATGATGGCAGTCGGAATCCCGACGATTAAAGAAAACAAAATCGTTTTTCCGACATTGGCGTGATAAATGCCGACAGCCGCCATCGCCGCCGGGTGGGGCGGAACCAATCCGTGCACGACGGAAAGTCCCGCAAGGAGCGGAATCCCGATCGTCACTAATGAAACCCCGGTTTCAATCGCAATCGTAAACAAAAGCGGCACGAGCAGGACGAAGCCGACCTGGAAAAAGACCGGGATGCCGACGATAAAAGCGACGGCCATCATCGCCCAATGCACTTTCTTTTTGCCGAAGCGGCCGATCAGGGTGTGGGCGATACGCTCCGCACCGCCTGATTCAGCCATCATTTTTCCGAGCATCGTACCGAGGGCCAGCACGATCGCAAGCAGCGACAGCGTATTGCCGAGCCCGGTTTTCATCGAAGCGATAATGTCCGGCAGATTCATGCCCGTTGCGAAACCGACAAGGATGGATGTAATCAAAAGACTGATAAACGGATTTAATTTAGCGACCGTAATCAATAAGAGTAAAACGATAATAGCGGCAATGACAATAAACAGTAACATGACCTTTTCACCCTTTCAAAGAAGAATTAACGGCTTTGTTTGAGCTGAAATTCACTGATGACGTCAAATTCATCTTTGAGCTTGTCATACAGCCGCTCGTATAAGTAAAACAGCTCAATATATGTTTCGCTGTTTTTGACGTTCGGTTCATGGCGGTGAGAAATTCTGATCCAGTCCTGAACATCCTCGATCCGTTCCATTTCGCCAAGGCTGTGCAAAGCGAGGACGGCCGCTCCGAGCGCCGAGGCTTCGTAACTTTCCGGAACGAGGACTTCCCGTCCCATCGTATCGGACAAAATCTGCCTCCAAAGCGGCGATCTCGCAAATCCTCCCGATGCCCGCACGTCTTTTGCAGGGCCCGCCAAATCTCTCAGTGCGACACCGATTGAAAAGACGCTCATGATGACGCCTTCCAGCACCGCTCTGATAAAATGCTCCCGTTTATGGCGGAGGCTGATGCCGAAAAACGTTCCGCGGGCATTCGGATTCCAAAACGGCGCGCGCTCCCCTGATAAAAACGGCAGAAACAGCAATCCCTCAGAGCCTGCGGGCACTTTATCAGCGATATCAATCATTAAATCATACGGATCAATGCCGAGCCGCTTCGCCGTTTCGACTTCCGGAGAAGCGAATTCGTCTCGAAGCCAGCGCAGCATAATGCCTCCGTTATTCGTCGGGCCTCCGATGACCCAATGCTTGTCAGTCAGTGCGTAACAGAATGTCCGCGCTTTTTCATCCGTAATCGGCGCATCCGTCACCGAACGCACGGCTCCGCTTGTTCCGATCGTAACGGCCACTTCGCCTTTGCCGATCGCGCCGACTCCAAGGTTGGCGAGCACGCCGTCATTTGCGCCGATAATAAACGGTGTATCCGCATGAATGCCCATCCGTGCAGCGATTTCCGGCGCAAGGCCGCGCAGCTGATGAGTGGTCGGCACGATGTCCGACAGCTGATCTTCCCGGATTCCGGCAATCCGGAGCGCTTCTTCATCCCAGGAAAGCGTATCTAAACGGAACAGCCCCGTTGCCGAAGCGATCGAATAATCGACGACATAAGTTCCGAAAAACTCGTGCAGAATATATTCTTTAATACTGATGAATTTGGCGGTTTTCGCGAATGTCTCCTTGTCCTGTTCTTTCATCCACACAATTTTGGAAAGCGGAGACATCGGGTGAATCGGCGTACCCGTTCTTTTATAAATATCAAAACCGTTCATCTCTTTTAAAATCCGTTTTGATTGCTCGGCGCTGCGGTTGTCCGCCCAAATGATGCTTTTGGTCAGCAGGCCGCCGTTTTGATCGACAGCTATCAATGAGTGCATGGCGGTGCTGATACCGATTGCAAGCAAATTGTCAGGGCTCAGTCCGGCCTTTGTGACGGCGCCTCTGATGCTTCCGATAACCGCTTCCAGAATGTGCTCAGGATCCTGCTCGGCCCATGCCGGCTTTGGCTGTATCAAATCATAGTGAACCGAATGCTTGGCTAATACTGTGCCTCTTGGTCCGAACAGAACGGCTTTCGTACTGGTCGTGCCGATATCCAGACCGATAACAGCTTGGGTTTCCTTCATAATATATCCCGCCTAATCTGATTGAATAATAAGATAGATTGATAATGTATGCCCTTACAAAGTCAATTATAGGAATAATTTTTTTATAAATCAACGATGAAGAAGAAAAATTTTTTCATAAAATTGCCTCAATTCCCGCTGTATCGGCATTTTCTCTTTTGAAAAATAAATATTACAAACGTTTGTGCGCGATCATTTTTCTGATTTGCTGCAAGTTGGCGAGCGTTTTCTCCTGCCGCAGCCGGGCCGTGGCGAAATACAGGGTATCAATGACCGACAGCTGGGCAAGCCTTGCGGACATTGCTTCCGTTCTGAAAGCCGTCTCCCTTGTTGACGTATACAGCACCACGTCGGAAATCTGGGTGAGCGGCGACTTTTGGTAGCTTGTAATGCCGATCGTGCCGGCGCCGAGCGATTTGGCCGTTTTCACCGCGTCGAGCACGTCCTTGTTGCTTCCCGAATGAGAAATGCCGATGACTGCGCTTTCGGGACCGAGAAGACCCGCCGACATCGCCTGAAAGTGAGAATCCGTGTGCGCGATGCAATTTATACCCGTACGCATAAATTTGTGATACGCGTCTGTGGCGATCAGCCCGGAACCGCCGTTTCCGTAAAATTCGATTCTGTCTGCGCGGTGGATCATTTCTACCGCTTTTTCAACGTCGGCCGGATCTAATAATTGAAAGGTATCGGTCAGACCGGAAATGTTTGTGCGGAAAACTTTCCGGATGATGACTTCAATATCGTCGTCGGGGCTCATTTCTTCATGAATGTGCTGCACCGGCTCCTGAACGATCTCCTGAGCAAGCGCGATTTTTAAATCCTGATAGCCGGAAAAACCGAGCCGTTTGCACAGCCTGAAAATCGTCGCTTCAGAGCTTTTCGTTTTTTCCGCCAGCTGAATGATGGAAAGGTGAACCACGTCTTTCGGTTCCTTCACGATATGGTCTGCAATCGCTCTTAATTTTGGCGACAAACCTTTGCTGGCCGCCTGAATCTTCCCGATGCTGCTTGAATTCACAGGGGTCATGCTATAACCTCCCTACTCGAATGTAAACGCATACTTTTATGATAAAGCAAGTTCTGTCATAAGGGAATCAGGTTTTGTTTTCTTTACCGCAAATGAAAGAAAAGAGAAAAGTATATCGGGGACACCGCCTCAATGACACTTCATACATCCGGTTTTTACAAAAAGTGATCGTTCTCTGAAAAGTGCCGGTGCCCAAGTCGCCGGCCATAAGTGTAAGCTGTCCTGTTACAGTTCAGTTTCTAGTGAGTTGCCAGCGCTTGAAGTTCCAGATGAATTTCTTCAAATTAGTGTTCCGCCATTAGCAGTCAGTTCTTTATTAACTGGATTGATCAAAAGAGAAGGATCATTAAGCAGGAGAACACTTGAGAAGCACAGGTCTAATCAGCTTCTGGAGAAAAACTTCAAATTAATATAATAATCTAATTGCTCTGAAACGCGTACCATACATTATACTTTCAATGATTTTTAAACTCTGAGGAGGAAATTCACATGAAAGTAATTGCAATTGACTTAGATGGCACGCTGTTATCAGAGAACTTAACTATCCAGGAACAAGATGTAAGAGCTTTAAAGCTCGGACAAAAACAAGGTCATCTTGTAACAATCGCTACAGGGAGAGCTTTATTTGATGCAAAACACATCATCAATAAATATGATTTGGATTTTCCGATTATTGCTTCAAACGGCGCTCAAATTGATGTGGGAAATCAGGTAATATTCGAACATTTTATGGATTCAGATGTAATTCAACCTATCATCACATGGTTAAATAAAGAAGAAATCTATTATCAGCTTTACTTATCTGACAAAATTGTCGTATCAAATCAAGGAATTCAGCAGCTTGAAAAAGAACTTTACAATACAGTAATGGAAGAACCTCATTTTAATCAAGAAGTATTTTGGAATTCTATTAAAGCTCAAATCCATCAATACGGGTTAGAGGAAATACCGGGTACAATTGACCCTATCGATTATCGGTATGTCATAAAATGTATGATCGTTTCGCCAAACCAAAGAAAATTAAAAAAAGCTAAAGAATATTTTGGACAACTGAAGAAGTGTGCCGTAACGAGTTCAGGAGCATTCAATCTTGAAATCACAAGTGCAGGAGTAGATAAAGGAGCGTCATTAAATAAACTTTGTGAACATTATGGAACGGATGCGCGGAATGCAATCGCAATAGGTGATAATTTAAATGATCTGCCTATGTTTCATGCAGCAGGAATAGGGATAGCCATGGGAAATGCAGATAAGAAGCTTATTCAATTGGCTGCTTTTAAAACGTTATCGAATGATGAGTGTGGTGTATCTTATGCTTTTCATCATTACATTCTGACGAAAGAAGAAGACCCTAAACCGCGGAGTATACAGCCATGAGCCATTTTGTGAAAAGGTGTTTAATCTATATTGCCGGATTGTTTATTTTATCCGTGGGGGTTGTATGTATGATTAAATCTAATACCGGGATTGCCCCCTGGGATGCTCTGAACGTGGCTTTATCAGAACTCATTGGCCTTACAATCGGATCATGGGTTTTCATTGTCGGAGGAATCCTTATCTTTATAAACAGCCTCATAAAAATGCGGTTTCCTAATCTAGCCGGTTTTATTCCGATTGTTATTATTGGAAGTTTTGTTGACCTTTTAAACCTAAAGGTTCTTTCGTTCTTAAAAACAGATGCTGTCATTCTTCAATGGAGTTTATTTTTGATAGGGTTGTGTATATTGGCTATGGGAATCGCTATTTATTTAAGAGCATCTTTTCCTTCGATACCGAATGATGAATTAATGTTGGCTATTACTGAACGTACAGGTTGGGGTATTAATATTACAAAGACGATAGGGGAAGCTTTAGCTTTTGTGCTTGCAATCATTCTTCAGGGGCCGATTGGGATAGGAACCATCATTGTGCTGCTATGTCTGGGGATATTAGTAGGTTTATTTGACAAACTATTACACAAGATGGGGAAGCCCCGTTCTATCTATAGTGTGGGACAGGAAGGCGCACATATTCATGGAGGCCATGATAAAACAATTCATTAAATGCTTATTTTCCCTTGTGTTGTTCAGTGTAAAATCCTGATAACGCTGTCTAAGAAGGAGTAACAGTAATGACAAACATTACAGAGATAGCAAAGAAAGCGAACGTTTCTCGGACAACAGTTTCCAGAGTTCTCAATAATCATCCTTATGTAAAACCTGAGAAGCGGGACGCTGTGTTAAAAGCTATGAAGGAATTAAATTATGTACCGAATTTCAACGCGATTAACCTATCCAGGGGGAAGACAAATGTATTCGGAGTCATTGTTCCTAAAATCAACCATCCGTTTTTCAGTAAACTGATTGCCGGAATAGGCGAAGAGTGTAATAAACATAATTACAGTTTACTTGTGCACCAATCAAATAACGATCCTGAACAAGAAATGGAGTTTTTTAACAGACTGAAATACAAACTTATTGACGGTCTTATTTTGGGATCCTGTGTAAGCCCCCCTCACGTACTCGACGAGATATCTGGGTTTGGCAATATTGTTTCCTGTGAAGCTTCTGCAAGCAAACAGGTTGCACATATATTTATTAATCATGAGTCAGGAATCAAAATGGCAATTGATCATCTGCGAAATCAAGGACATCAATCCATTGGTCTGTGTATAGGAAATCCTAAGAGCGGTGTTGGCATAAGCAGAAAAAAATCATTTTTTCACTTTCAAAATGAATACGGATTGAAATGGAGTGATAATTGGTACTTTGAGGAACAGTACACTATTGAGAATGGTATAGAAATAGCAAAATTATTGCTAAATAAGTCACCTCGTCCTGCGGCAATGGTTGTAGGAAGTGATTATGTTGCGGCGGGGATCATTTATGAAGCGAAAAGACAGGGAATACGAATACCTGAAGAACTGGCGGTTATAGGATTTGATAATCAGCCGATATCTAAGGTAATAGAACTTTCAACGATACATCAACCTATTAAAGAGTTGGGACAAACAGCAGCAAATTTATTATATAACTTAATGAATAACAAAGATGTCCCCAATATAAATAAGTTGAACCTAAAACTTATGAAAAGAAAGTCAACTTAAAAAGACCACTTTATGGTGGTCTTTTTTGCTTAGCGCAGAACCAGCTCTGGGGCAGGCGCTTTGAAATGAGCTCTTTTTTTCGTTTCATCTATAAAACTGAAGGGCTTCATGGATAGGTTTTCAAGTTCATTTAGGAAATGACAAGCTTTTAATGGTACAAATGATGTCATATTCCATACAACTTTCTCATTAAAACCTATAGCACGAATATTATGCATAAGCCGATCAATTGTGTAAGACCCTGCTGCTACATACCCTTTCCCTTGATACCACAGATTATTCCCTTCAATTTTCTCCAGTGATTGGCCGCACATGGAATCTGTGTCAATGCGATCTGTCATTGCTATAATACCCTTAGAGCCAACAAGTTCTACAACCCGTCGTGCAACTTCTAAGTCTACATGTTCACTATCAAAATTCATACAAATGGTTAGTAAACCTTCTTTCGCGGCTCTCATCAAAGTACCGGGAACTTCTCCGACAAGTGTGTTGATATTATCTATGTTCCATTTATCTAACCGAGCATCTTTTAACCCCTCTAATCTATGTACTCTTTCTTGGGGTGTTCTCCAGGTGTGTTTAAAATTGTTTGGCATATCATTAAACAAATGATCTGTTAAAACGGCATCTGATCCAGTGTAATTGCTGCGTTTTTGCGCTGTATCTATAACTTTCATTATAAGTTCAGAGGTTTCCTCCGGGTATGCTTTTTGGAAGTGACCCAGCGCCGGTTTTACTCCAGCCTCCACAAGTGTATCCACAATCCATTCTAAACTCGGATGTTCTTCTGTCATATATTTCTTTAGATAGGAGTTTTTAGTCATAGCATCTGGGGACAGTACAGTATAAATAAGACCGTATTCTCCGCAAGAAGCGATCTTTTCCCATTCTTCTTTTAAGGGTGCCCAATTCCCTTTTTCCGGTGTGCCTGCAAAGCTGGCCAATAATGGTCCTTCTAGTGAAATACCTAAAATATTACGGTAACGTCCCTTTCTCTTTTGTGTATGGAACTCTTTCATAAAGGCTGCAAATTGATCTAATTGATTATGAGGAAGAAAAATAGAGGGTACACAGAAAATCCCTTCTATTTCAGCTAGTGTATTGATCTTTTCAATATCTAATTGATCTAAATTGCTAAAATCATAGTGACCGATTCCATGACAATGAAATTCTACTGGAAGAGATGGAACTAAATAAGAACCTGATTTCTTAAAAATTCCTTCTCCTCCAATGTCGAAGTTCAGCCATTCGTTATTACTATAGGTTATATCAGCGATTTTCATTACTCCATTTGTTTCAAGGTAAGCCGGGCTGTTAAATGATGTGCTAGACTGCATAGGAAACGCCTCCTGGAAATGTTTATTTAGTATTCAGTGAAGACACATCATCATCTTAAAGTATGAAACCCGTACCATATCAACCTTTTATTATCACTTTTTGTAAAAATATAGGTTTTTTATTCGACTTTCTACATCTGATGTTCTCGTTATTGTTATTTGTATCCTGAAACTCTCCTTTAAACACTCAAAAACACTAGCTGTAACGCCACAAATGCTTCTATACTGTTTCGTGTTACGCCAACTAGTGTTCTCCACGAGTTTAATTTGTGGAATTGGTTTCATGTCAATAGCTTTAATAAATGGAATATGACTTCCGGGTATAGAACCTTGTGGAGTCATTGGAGTTGAACGATTAGAAATGAAATGTGTACAGTTGCTAAGCTGGGATACCAGCATAAGAGTAAAACCTTTCATATTTCTGCTAACTTTTTGCCGCTCAGTCCATATATCGTGGAAAACCTTTCGTCGGAATTTCTGTTTGAACAATATATATAAAGTGCTGATTACGCTATATTAGGGGCCGGCTCACCCCGCATATGAATTTAAACATGTTCAGTCAAAATGTCTTATATAGGTGATAAGAAAACCAGCGGCAAAAATTAGTATTGACTTTGAAAATAGAAGACTGTATATTATGTTACTATATTCAGAAAATAAAAACTCAAGAGATTCATTTAACATAAAACACTGTGAACGGGAGCAGTAAAAGAATCCAATCAGAAAAAGAGAGCCGCGGGTTGGTGCAACGCGGACTGATTGTTCTTTGAACTCGCCCGGAAGTGGCAGGGCGGAACGGAATTATCGGAATATTCCCTATGTCCTAACGGCTGACCTTCGTTAAAAGGTTTTTAAGCTGGATTCCGGATATTCGGGATCAACAAGAGTGGTACCGCGGCTGCCTGAGGCACGCCGTCTCTTTTCTAAAAAGAGGCGGCGTGCTTTTTTATGTGATGAACACTTTTTGCGAGAGGGCGTGTGATAGATGGAAAAGGACAAGCAAACGTTAAAACGGACGATGTCGTCCAGACACATTATGATGATGGCGCTTGGAGGCGCAATCGGGGCCGGGCTCTTTAAAGGCAGCAGCACGGCGATTGATGAAGCGGGGCCGTCCGTGCTGCTGGCCTACCTCCTCGGCGGAATCATTCTGCTGTTTATTATGCAGGGGCTGGCCGAAATGGCTGTCAGAAACAAACATGCAAGGACGTTCCGTGATTTGGTTCAGCAGTCTCTCGGGTCGTACGCTGCATACTTTTTAGACTGGATCTATTGGAAAATGTGGGTGCTCAATATTGCCGCTGAGGCGGTCGTAGCCGCCATTTTCATTCAATATTGGCTGCCGGAATGTCCGATATGGATATTGGCTTTGATCATTTCCATTGTGGTGACGGTCGTAAACATGCTTTCTGTGAAACTGTTTGCCGAGACGGAGTACTGGCTCGCGCTCATTAAAATTACAGTGATTGTCATCTTTATTTTATGCGGGATTCTGCTATTATTTTTCTCATTCGGCAATCACACGGCGCCGGGGCTGTCTCATTTAACGGATCACGGAGGGTTTTTCCCGCATGGAGCGGGGGGTGTCATTACGGCGATGCTCGTCGTGATCTACTCATACGGCGGAACGGAAATCATCGGCGTCACGCTGGCGGAGACAAAAAACCCCGAAAAGGTGATCCCGAAAGCTGTCCGAAGCACGTTAACGCGGATTGTCGCTTTTTACTTGCTGCCGTTTTTCATCATCGTCAGCCTGATTCCTTGGAATCAAGTCAACAGCGTTCCCGAAAGCCCGTTTGTCATAGTATTTAAGATGATCGGAATTCCGGGTGCCGACCATATTATGAATGCCGTCATTCTTCTTGCGATTATCTCGTCTATGAACTCGGGACTGTACGGGTCATCCCGCGTCTTGTTTACGCAGGCTTCTGACGGCCGGCTGCCGAAAATCTTTTCAAAACTATCGAAGAAAAAGGTTCCCGTTTATGCGATTCTGACTTGTACGTCATTTTTATATGTAGGCGTCCTGATTTCTTTATTCGCAGGAAGCCAGACATTTAATTATTTGATGGGTTCCCTCGGCTATACCGTGCTGTTCATCTGGCTGATTATCGGATTCGCCCATTTGAAATCAAGAAAACATTCAACAGAACAGCCGGCTTATTACGTCAAATGGTTCCCGTATACGACATGGTTCGCGGTGCTTGCGCTTTTGGCCATCCTAATCGGAGTAATTGCGACGACGTCCATCGTCATCACATGCATCACTGCGGCCATCTATCTCCTCATTACGGCTGCGTATCTCGTGAAAGGGAGACGTCAATAAATAAAAAAACTCTTGCCCCGCGGCAAGAGTTTTTTTAATGAACGGCCTTTTTTTCTGCGGCCAGAGCAGGTGTTTTCAGTTTCTTCGGTGTTATATTCACAAAACAAATGCTTGTGACGATCAGAAGCAGTCCGGCTAAAAGGCTGACGGTCAGCGGCTCATGCAGAAATATCGAGCTGACGACAATAGATATGAGCGGGATCAGGAAGGTGTAAGAGGCAACCTTGCTTGCTTCCCCTGAACCGACAAGCGTAAAAAAGGCGAGCCAGCCGAGCGCGATAACAAAAACTGAAATGAACAGAAGGCTGAGAATGAACGGAGCTTTCCATTGAATCGCTGAAAAGCTTTCTGAAAAATGGCCGGAGCTGACAAGCAGCACGCCGCCGATCAGAAGCTGAAGAGCGACCATCCAAATAGAGTCCGCGCGTCCGCCCGTTCTTTTCACATATACCGTGCCGAGCGCCCAGCTGACCGCGGAGCCTAAGGCCAAAAGAATGCCGGCGATGGAAATATGGCCTCCGAAACCGGCTGCGCTGATGACGGCGACACCGGCAAAGCCCAGAATAAGACCGGCTATTTTTAAAGGATACATCGATTCCCCGAGCCACAGCCAAGAAAAAACGCCCATTAAAACCGGCTGGAAAAACACGATGGCTGAAAATAAGCCGGCAGGCAGGTAATTCAAGCCGACCGTTTGCAGGCCGTAAAATAAAGTAATATTTAAAATGGCAGAAATAAGATAGATCGGCCACGTTTCTTTAAAACGCAGCTTTTTAAAACGGGGCAGCGCCACCATTAATAATAGAAGTCCGCCGATCAGCGTGCGGATTCCGGCAAACAGAAGAGGCGGCGAATAGGCAAGTGCGGCCTTTGTCAGCGGCCAGTTAATTCCCCACACCGTGACTAGAAACGCCAGCATAAGAGCCGTCTGTATTTTCGAAAGCTGTTTCACGTCGTTCACTCCTTGTAGAACAATTCCATCATATGATACGGTAATCAGTAAGATAAATAAAATGAATCTTTTTTATAAGGAGCATAAGTAAAACGTTATGACGATTACACAACTGCGGGTTTTTGTTCAAATCGCTGAAACGGGAAGCTTTACAAAAGCGGGGCAGGCGCTGAATATGACGCAGCCCGCTGTCAGCCATGCCATCTCTGCGCTTGAGTCAGAGCTCGGCATCAAGCTGATCATCCGCGAGCGCCGCAACGGCGTAAGGCTCACGGACACGGGCGGAAAAATTCTCGTTCATATCAGAGAGGTGCTCAAAGGGATAGAAAAAGCCGAGCAGCTGGCGGCCGCGGAAAGAGGGCTTGAACAGGGAACGATTCACATCGGCACATTTCCGGCCGCTTCCGCTTATTTCATTCCAAAGCTGATCAGCGTGTTTAAAAATCGGTATCCGAAGCTTGAGCTGGTACTGCATGAAGGAACGGTTAACGAAGTAAAGGAATGGCTCCGCTCCCGGGTAATAGATGTGGGGATCACTCTTTTTCCTACGGAAGACATGGAATATCTGCCGCTGAAAAAAGATAAAATGGCCGTCGTGCTTAGAAATGATCATCCGCTTTGCAGCTGTGAGTCAATTACTCTGAAAGATCTTGACCGACAGCCGATGATCATCTGTGACGGAGGATACGAATCACCGTTTATTGATATGTTTAAGGAGGCAGGATCTGTGCTGACTGCCGCATTCACTGTTTACAACGTCAATACGTCCATCAGCATGATTAAAGAAGGGCTGGGGATTGCGATATTATCACAAATGTCTATGTCGGGAATATCGCTGCCGGACAATGTCGTGACAAGAGACCTGAATCAGGCGGTGTACCGCGATGTTCTGCTTGCCGTTCCGTCCGTAAAGGAGGCTTCATTGGCGGCAAAACTTTTTATTCAAATCGCGCAGGAACTCACAAAGAACGAATAAAAAAGACCCTAATAATCATAGGGCCCTGAATCTTATCGGTTAATTTTAAAAGAGTTTGTCGTATTGACAAGTTTTGAACCGCTGAACGTGGCTTTGACACGATAATAACCTGTCTTGCATCCTTTTAAAGGGAATGACTTAGTTACGTGATATTTGAAAGTGAAGCTTGTCTTTTTGCAAGTCGTCCATTTCTTTCCGGACTTTCGCTGTAAGTATAGGTTTCCTTTAAAGGTTCGATTTGACGGATACGCTGTACTGAGAGTAAAATCGACACTTTTCGCTTTTTTCGTGTAGTAGGAGGCATCGGTAAATCCGCTTACATTTAAATTCTGCTCAGTGCCGGAATAAAAGTCTGCGGCGTATGCCTTATCGGTGTTTCCTGTAAAGAAGATAGCTGCCAGTAAAGCTGTTGTGAGTGCCATTAAGATTTTTTTACGCATATAGACAATGACTTCCTTCCTATTCAATATCATACATATCTTAACATTATTGGGTTTGTTCTTTCAACGATAGATTTTCACTTTTATAGGATGAAAAGCTCATCATATCTGAATGTAATAGATTCATTCATACAAAGTTCACTAGTGACGACCGCTGACTGATTGTTCGAAGATCATCGAATCAAATTGTTTAACTCACGGGAAAAGCTGTGGTAAGGTGTGTGGTAGAGACCTTGTTTAAGATCTGCTTACACTAAACCATAAAGGAGAAAACGATGGCTGAACATACATTGAAAGATACTGCGTTTTCCGTATTGAATTTATCGCCGGTCGTACAGGGGGGAACGGTTGCTGAATCGTTCCGCAACAGCATGGATTTAGCGCGCCGCGCCGAGGAGTGGGGCTATAACCGCTATTGGCTTGCGGAGCATCATAATATAGAAGGAGTCGCCAGCTCGGCAACGGCGGTGCTGATCGGCCACATCGCCGGCGGCACGAAAAAAATCCGCGTCGGTTCTGGGGGTATTATGCTGCCGAATCATTCTTCACTTGTGATCGCGGAGCAATTCGGAACCCTTGAAACGTTGTATCCGGGGCGGATTGACCTGGGGCTCGGACGCGCGCCGGGGACCGACCAATTAACGGCGAGAGCCTTACGAAGAAACATAAACAGCGGGGAAGATTTTCCGGAGCAGCTTGAAGAATTGAGAAATTACTTCAAACCGTCCGGCAATGTGCGCAATCAAGTCCGCGCCATTCCGGGCGAAGGGCTGGACGTGCCGATCTGGCTTTTGGGCTCAAGCGGCTTCAGCGCGCGTCTTGCGGGAGAGCTCGGGCTTCCGTTCGCCTTTGCGGCTCACTTCTCACCGAAAAACACCGTGCCCGCCCTTGAGCTGTACCGCAGCTCCTTCCGTCCGTCAGACGTACTGGATCAACCGTACGCGATGGTCGGCGTCACCGTCATTGCCGCCGATACGGACGAAAAGGCGGAGCATCTGGCAACATCGCATTATCAAAGATTTTTAGACCTCGTCCGCGGCACGCCGAACCAGCTGAAGCCTCCTGTTGAAGACATGGATCAAATCTGGTCGCCGTATGAAAAAGCGATGGTCAATGAACAGCTCAGTTCAACGATCGTCGGCGGACCGGAGCGTGTGAAGGAAAAGCTGGAAAGCTTCATCCGGACAACACAGGCGGATGAAATCATGGTGAATTCAGAAAGCTTTGAGCATGCTGACAGAATGAGATCATTTGAGATCATCGCCGAATTAAAAAACAGCTGAGCAAAAAAAAGCAATGTGCCGCGCACATTGCTTTTTTTATTCGCCGATCCGCCTGACTGAATTCCGGATGACGAGTTCCGGTTCATACACGACGTCATCCTTCTTCGGTTTTTTATGCTCTAAGCAGTCGATGACGTATTTTGCCGCCGCTTTCCCCATAATGGATTTCGGATGCTTGACAGAGGTGAGCTTCACCTCGGAAATCTGGGCGAAATGTGAATCGTCATAGCCCATGACCGATACGTCATCAGGCACCTTTAACCCGAATTCCCTGAGAAGATTAATCGTCTTCAGCGCAATTTCGTCATTGTAGCAAAGAATGGCCGTCGGGTGTGATTCGCTGTTTTGCTCAAGGGTATGTTTAATTTTTTGAAGAAGCACGGTTTCTTTTTCTTCAGTCGTGTAAGTGACGATCATGTCCGGAGACGGGAAAATCCCGCGCTCCCGATGCGCCTGCAGATAGCCGTTCATCCGTTTGACGCCCTGCGTGTCATCCGCTTTAAAGATTCCCATAATGTGCGTGTGGCCGAGGGACATGACGTATTCGCAAGCCATCATGCCGCCTTTGACATCATTGACGGAAAAGCTTGGTGCGGCCAGCTCCGCATAAGAGGCGTTAATCATGGCAAACGGAATGCCGTTTTTCTCCAGATTGAGATAGTAGCCGATGTTGGGCGTCTGCAGCGCGCTTTTCGTAGGCTCGACAATCAGCCCGTCTATATTTTTGGACAGCAGGTTTTCAAGACCGCGCCGTTCACTTTCTGTATTGTTGTTGGTGCTCGTCAGCAGCATGGAATAGCCCTGTTCGCTTAAATAAGATTCGATTCCCCTGATAATGCTCGGGAAAATATAGTCTGATATGTACGTTGTAATGACGCCGATCGTTTTGTTTGAATGCATGGCTGATTTCGCCGTGCGTGAAGCGACGAAGGTGCCTCCGCCCTGAACGCTGTACAGCAGCCCCTGCGAGACCAAATCTCCGATCGCCTTTCTGATGGTATGGCGGCTGACGCCGAACTGCTGCATCAGCTCATTTTCCGTAGGCAGCTTTTCGTCCGGCTGTATTTTTCCTTGATTCAGCCATGAACAAATTTCTTCTTTTACTTGAGCATATTTCGGTAGCATATCAATTCCTCCAAAATGTATACGGACAAATTCCAGTATAACATAGTAAGCCCTTTCATCAAGCTGTAAAAATAATTGACAGATTATGAAAAACTGCTTATTCTTTATTTGTACGTACTAATTTTCCTTATTTTTAGATAAAATTCTTTATAAGTACGTACAAATGTGGCGGTTCTGAAGAAAACAAAGCAACATCAAGCGCCGCACTCAGATTTGTAAGCGTTTTTATTCTATTATTCGCGGGAGGGTAAAATTCATGAAGAATCACCCGGCACCAATTGGCTCAAATGTACCTGTCACTCGGCAGCATTCCAAGTGGTTCGTCATTCTCATCTCATGCGCGGCCGGACTGGGAGGGCTTTTGTACGGTTATGACACGGCGGTGATTTCCGGCGCCATCGGTTTTCTGAAAGATTTGTACCGCTTAAGTCCTTTTATGGAAGGGCTCGTGATTTCAAGCATTATGATCGGCGGTGTTTTCGGCGTCGGGATTTCCGGATTTTTGAGTGACCGTTTCGGACGGAGAAAGATTTTGATGGCAGCGGCGCTGTTGTTTGCGGTGTCAGCGGTTGTCTCTGCGCTTTCTCAAAGTGTGTCTTCCTTAGTGATCGCCAGAGTCATCGGCGGTCTGGGAATCGGCATGGGCTCCTCGCTTTCTGTCACGTATATTACCGAAGCCGCTCCGCCGGCCATACGCGGCAGTCTGTCTTCACTGTATCAGCTGTTTACGATATTAGGGATATCCGGCACTTATTTTATTAACCTCGCCGTCCAGCAGTCCGGCTCGTATGAATGGGGAGTGCACACTGGCTGGCGGTGGATGCTCGCTTACGGCATGATTCCGTCCGTCATCTTTTTTATCGTGCTGCTTATCGTGCCGGAAAGTCCGCGCTGGCTTGCGAAAGCGGGGCGCCGGAATGAAGCCCTCGCCGTGCTGACGCGCATTAACGGCGAGCAGACCGCGAAAGAAGAAATCAAACAAATCGAAACGTCTTTACAATTAGAAAAAATGGGGTCATTGTCTCAGCTGTTTAAACCGGGGCTGAGAAAAGCGCTTGTGATCGGGATTCTGCTGGCTTTATTCAATCAGGTCATCGGCATGAACGCAATTACGTATTACGGGCCGGAAATTTTCAAAATGATGGGCTTCGGACAGAATGCGGGGTTTATCACGACATGCATCGTCGGTGTCGTTGAAGTGATTTTCACCATTATCGCGGTTCTTTTAGTCGATAAGGTGGGCCGGAAAAAGCTGATGGGGGTCGGATCTGCCTTTATGGCGCTGTTCATGATCTTAATCGGGGCATCCTTTTATTTTCAGCTGGCGAGCGGTCCGGCTTTAGTCGTCATCATATTGGGATTCGTCGCCGCTTTCTGCGTATCGGTCGGGCCGATTACGTGGATCATGATTTCGGAGATCTTTCCGAATCACCTCCGCGCACGCGCCGCCGGTATTGCGACGATATTCTTATGGGGGGCCAACTGGGCGATCGGCCAGTTCGTGCCGATGATGATCAGCGGGTTAGGGCTCGCGTACACCTTCTGGATATTCGCCGTCATTAATATTCTCTGTTTCTTGTTTGTCGTGACGATCTGTCCTGAGACGAAAAATAAATCATTAGAAGAAATAGAAAAACTCTGGATAAAATGAAAGCGTTTTACGACAAAAGTCCGCTCCGGCGGGCTTTTGTCTGTCACCTTCATTCCGTTTCTGTATATAATGACTGTATCAAGGAGATACTGGAAAATCCTGCGAAGAATGTCGAGGAATTGACCTTTAACAGTTGAATTAACAAAGTCATCCTGTTAAAATAATTAAAGAAAGCAGACATAATTTTTTTTGGCTATGATGGGACGTTTTTTGTCATAGCGGGACATTTTCTGTCCAGTATGAATAGGAAGGAACGTTTGAGTCATGAACCAGTTAATACAAGCTCAAAAAAAATTATTGCCTGATCTTTTGCTTGTGATGCAGAAAAGATTTGAAATCTTGCAGTATATCAGGCTTACCGAACCGATCGGCCGCAGAAGTCTTGCAGCCAGCCTCGGATTGACCGAGCGCGTTCTCAGAAGCGAGGTTCAGTTTTTGAAAGAACAGAATCTCATCGATATTAAAACAAACGGCATGACAATGACGGAAGAGGGCTATTCACTGCTTTCGATTCTGGAAGATACGATGAAGGATGTTTTAGGGTTGACGCTTTTGGAAAAGACATTAAAAGAGCGGCTTAATCTGAAAGACGCCATTATCGTTTCCGGAGACAGCGACCAATCTCCTTGGGTCAAAAAAGAATTAGGGAGAGCGGCCGTTGCATGTATGAAAAAGAGATTTTCAGGCAAAAATATCGTCGCTGTAACCGGCGGTACGACAATTGAAGCCGTCGCCGATATGATGACGCCGGATTCAAAAAACCGCGAGCTCCTGTTTGTGCCCGCAAGAGGCGGTTTAGGCGAAGATGTGAAAAACCAGGCGAACACCATATGCGCGCATATGGCGGAAAAGGCTTCAGGCACTTACCGGCTTTTGTTCGTTCCCGGGCAGCTGTCACAAGGCGCCTACTCATCTATTATTGAAGAGCCTTCCGTAAAAGAGGTGCTTCACACGATTAAATCAGCGAGTATGCTCGTTCACGGAATCGGCGAAGCTAGAACAATGGCGGAGCGAAGAAACACGCCTTTGGAAGATTTGAAGAAAATAGATGACAATCATGCGGTGACAGAGGCATTCGGCTACTACTTTAATGCGGACGGAGAAGTCGTTCACAAGGTGCATTCAGTCGGAATGCAGCTCGATGACCTCGATGCCATTCCCGACATTATCGCGGTAGCGGGCGGATCATCAAAAGCAGAAGCAATCGAAGCTTATTTTAAAAAGCAGCGAAACACGGTTCTCGTCACGGACGAAGGAGCCGCAAAGAAGTTATTAAGGGATAACAGTCCCTCAATATAAATATCTCTCACTTATTTAAAGGAGGAAATAATCATGGCAGTAAAAGTCGGTATTAACGGTTTTGGTCGTATTGGACGTAACGTATTCCGCGCAGCATTAAACAATCCTGAAGTTGAGGTAGTAGCGGTTAACGATTTAACAGACGCTAACATGCTTGCTCATCTTTTACAATATGATTCCGTACACGGAAAATTAGATGCAGAAGTTAAAGTTGACGGCAGCAACCTTGTTGTTAACGGCAAAACAATCGAAGTTTCTGCTGAGCGCGATCCTGCGAAACTCAGCTGGGGCAAACAAGGCGTTGAAATCGTAGTTGAATCTACTGGTTTCTTCACAAAACGCGCAGACGCTGCGAAACACTTAGAAGCAGGCGCGAAAAAAGTTATCATCTCTGCTCCTGCTAACGAAGAAGATATCACAATCGTTATGGGTGTTAACGAAGACAAATACGATGCGGCTAACCACGATGTTATCTCTAACGCATCTTGCACAACAAACTGCCTTGCGCCGTTTGCAAAAGTACTTAACGACAAATTCGGCATCAAACGCGGTATGATGACAACTGTTCACTCTTACACAAACGATCAGCAAATTCTTGATCTTCCGCACAAAGACTACCGTCGTGCGCGTGCAGCAGCTGAAAACATCATTCCTACATCAACTGGTGCTGCTAAAGCAGTTTCCCTTGTTCTTCCTGAACTGAAAGGCAAACTGAACGGCGGAGCTATGCGTGTGCCGACTCCAAACGTTTCTCTTGTTGACCTAGTTGCTGAACTTAACAAAGACGTAACGGCTGAAGACGTAAACGCAGCTCTTAAAGAAGCGGCTGAAGGCGATCTTAAAGGAATCCTTGGCTACAGCGAAGAGCCATTAGTATCCGGAGACTACAACGGCAATGCTAACTCTTCTACAATCGATGCTCTTTCTACAATGGTTATGGAAGGCAGCATGGTAAAAGTAATCTCTTGGTACGATAACGAAAGCGGCTACTCTAACCGCGTTGTTGACCTTGCAGCTTACATCGCAAAACAAGGTCTTTAATTCATAGCTCCCGGAAAGGGCCGGACTTGGTTCTTTCGGACAGAAACGCTATAATGAAAGCGGACAAGGGAAGGGGACGGACTCCCTTTCCCTTTTTCCATGAGAACCGGCTTTCAGAAAGCGCCGGATTGCTGCAGAACGTCCGCGTTTTGAAGTTTCCGCGGCACTTTCGTTTTCTGAGCCGCCTGCCCTGGCTCAGAAAACGATCTGCCCCGTGTCCGGAAGCTGCAATCTGCCCCGCGGCGGAAGCATCATGAGGCGGTTTCACGTTTCACGTTTTTCGTGCTATGCAAACCATTTTGAAGGAGGATCTCCTAAGGCATGAATAAAAAAACAGTAAAAGACATCGACGTAAAAGGCAAAGTCGTATTCTGCCGCGTTGACTTTAACGTTCCAATGAAAGACGGGGAAGTAACAGACGATACTCGTATCCGCGCTGCGCTTCCAACAATCAAACACCTTGCAGACCAAGGCGCGAAAGTCCTTCTTGCGAGCCACTTAGGCCGCCCGAAAGGCGAAGTGGTTGAGGAGCTTCGTTTAACTCCTGTCGCTGCACGCTTAGGCGAACTGCTCGGCAAAGAAGTGAAAAAAGCGGATGAAGCTTACGGCGATGCTGTAAAAGCACAAATTTCTGATATGAAGGACGGAGACGTTCTTGTATTGGAAAACGTACGTTTCTACCCTGGTGAAGAGAAAAACGATCCTGAGCTTGCTAAAGCATTTGCTGAGCTAGCGGATGTATATGTCAATGACGCATTCGGTGCTGCCCACCGTGCTCACGCATCTACAGCCGGAATTGCCGAGCATCTGCCGGCGGTTGCAGGATTCCTGATGGAAAAAGAGCTTGACGTTCTCGGCAAAGCCGTGACAAATCCTGAGCGCCCGTTTACGGCAATCATCGGCGGCGCGAAAGTAAAAGACAAAATCGGCGTAATCGAAAGTCTGCTTGATAAAGTGGACAACTTGATCATCGGCGGAGGTCTTGCTTACACATTCGTAAAAGCGCTTGGTTATGAAGTCGGTAAATCTCTTCTTGAAGAAGATAAAATCGAACTTGCAAAATCATTCATGGACCGCGCGAAAGAAAAAGGCGTTAAATTCTATATGCCGGAAGACGTTCTCGTTGCTGATGATTTCTCTAACGATGCAAACGTCCAAATCGTGCCGATCTCTGAGATCCCAAGTGATTTAGAAGCGATCGACATCGGAACGAAAACCCGCGAAACGTACGCTGAAGTTATCAAAAACAGCAAACTTGTCGTATGGAACGGACCGATGGGCGTATTCGAAATCGACTTGTTCGCTCAAGGCACAAAAGCAGTGGCTGAAGCATTGGCAGAGGCAAACGATACATACTCTGTCATCGGCGGAGGAGACTCTGCGGCAGCCGTTGAAAAATTCGGCCTTGCTGACAAAATGAGCCATATCTCAACAGGCGGCGGCGCATCCCTTGAATTCATGGAAGGCAAAGAGCTTCCAGGTGTAGCTGCGCTGAACGATAAATAAAAACTGCTATAAGGAAGTGGAACAGATGAGAAAACCAATTATAGCCGGTAACTGGAAAATGAACAAAACACTCGGCGAGGCTGTCAGCTTCGTTGAAGAAGTGAAATCTTCCATTCCAGCAGCAGACAAAGCGGAAGCCGTTGTTTGCGCACCAGCTCTTTTCTTAGAAAAGCTGACTTCTGCTGTTAAAGGAACTGACCTGAAAGTCGGCGCCCAAAACATGCATTTTGAAGAAAACGGTGCGTTCACAGGTGAAATAAGCCCGGTCGCTCTGAAAGACCTTGGCGTGGATTACTGCGTCATCGGCCACTCTGAGCGCCGTGAAATGTTCGCTGAAACTGATGAAACAGTTAACAAAAAAGCGCATGCCGCTTTCAAACACGGCATTGTGCCGATCATTTGCGTAGGTGAAACGCTTGAAGAGCGCGAAGCCGGAAAAACAAATGATCTTGTTGCCGATCAAGTGAAAAAAGGTCTTGCGGGTCTTTCTGAAGAGCAAGTTGCCGCTTCCGTTATTGCGTACGAGCCAATCTGGGCAATCGGAACAGGCAAATCTTCTACAGCGAAAGATGCTAACGACGTCTGCGCGCATATCCGTAAAGTCGTTGCTGAAAGCTTCAGCCAGGAAACTGCTGACAAGCTCCGCATTCAATACGGCGGCAGCGTAAAACCTGCAAATATTAAAGAATATATGGCAGAGTCCGATATTGACGGTGCTTTGGTCGGCGGCGCAAGCCTTGAACCGCAGTCATTCGTTCAATTATTGGAGGAAGGTCAATATGAGTAAAAAACCAGCTGCACTCATCATTCTTGATGGGTTCGGATTACGCAATGAAACAGTCGGAAACGCAGTCGCACAAGCGAAAAAACCGAATTTCGACCGTTATTGGAACCAATACCCTCATCAGACGCTGACGGCATCAGGCGAAGCAGTCGGACTGCCTGAAGGACAGATGGGGAACTCTGAAGTCGGTCATTTGAATATCGGCGCAGGACGTATTGTGTACCAAAGCTTAACACGCGTGAACGTTGCCATCCGCGAAGGCGAATTCGAACGCAATCAAACGTTCCTTGACGCCATCAAAAACGCGAAAGACAACGACAAAGCGCTTCACCTGTTCGGCCTTCTTTCTGACGGAGGCGTACACAGTCATATCAATCATTTATTCGCGCTGCTGAAGCTTGCGAAAAGTGAAGGACTGACGAAGGTGTATATTCACGGTTTCCTCGACGGCCGCGATGTAGGTCCGCAAACAGCGAAAACTTACATTCAGCAGCTGAATGAGCAGATCGAAGAAATCGGTGTCGGCGAAATCGCCAGCATTTCCGGACGCTACTACTCCATGGACCGCGACAAACGCTGGGACCGTGTGGAAAAAGCGTACCGCGCAATGGCTTACGGCGAAGGCCCGTCTTACCGCAGCGCGATGGATGTAGTCGACGATTCATATGCGAACGGCATTCATGATGAATTCGTCATTCCGTCCGTCATCACAAAAGAAAACGGTGAACCCGTTGCGAAAATTCATGACGGCGATTCTGTGATTTTCTATAATTTCAGACCAGACCGCGCCATCCAGATTTCAAACACGTTTACCAACAAAGATTTCCGCGATTTCGACCGCGGTGAAAATCATCCGAAAAACCTGTATTTCGTCTGCCTGACTCACTTCAGTGAATCTGTTGACGGATATGTGGCTTTTAAACCGGTAAACCTTGACAATACGGTCGGTGAAGTATTGGCACAGCACGGGTTAAAACAGCTTCGCATTGCAGAAACTGAAAAGTATCCGCACGTTACGTTCTTTATGAGCGGCGGCCGCGAAGAAGAATTCCCGGGCGAAGAGCGCATCCTCATTAACTCGCCGAAGGTCGCGACATATGACCTGAAGCCTGAAATGAGCGCGTATGAAGTGAAGGATGCTCTTGTAAAAGAAATCGCGGCTGACAAGCACGACGCGATCATCCTGAACTTTGCAAACCCTGACATGGTCGGCCACTCCGGAATGGTCGAACCGACGATTAAAGCAATTGAAGCAGTGGACGAATGCTTAGGCGAAGTGGTTGACGCCATCATCGCTAAAGGCGGACATGCCATCATTACCGCTGATCACGGTAATGCGGACATTCTGATTACAGAAACAGGCGAACCGCACACTGCCCATACGACAAACCCAGTCCCTGTCATTGTGACGAAAGAAGGCGTGACGCTGCGCGAAGGCGGAATCCTAGGCGACCTCGCACCAACGTTATTAGACCTTCTCGGTGTTGAAAAACCGAAAGAAATGACCGGAACATCTTTAATTCAAAAATAAGCGTAAATCAAAAGGAGAGACAAACTCATGCCATACATTGTTGATGTTTATGCACGCGAAGTCCTTGACTCCCGCGGCAACCCAACAGTTGAAGTTGAAGTATATACAGAAACAGGAGCTTTCGGCCGCGCATTAGTGCCAAGCGGAGCTTCTACAGGTGAATACGAAGCGGTTGAGCTTCGTGACGGCGACAAAGACCGTTACCTTGGAAAAGGCGTGTTAACTGCTGTTAACAACGTAAACGAAATCATTTCTCCAGAGCTTCTCGGCTTTGACGTAACTGAACAAAACGCAATCGATCAGCTTTTAATCGAGCTTGACGGAACTGAAAACAAAGGCAAACTCGGTGCGAACGCAATCCTTGGCGTATCTATGGCTTGTGCGCGCGCAGCTGCTGATTTCTTACAGATTCCTCTTTACCAATACCTTGGAGGATTCAACTCAAAAACGCTTCCTGTACCGATGATGAACATCGTAAATGGCGGAGAGCATGCTGACAACAACGTAGACATTCAAGAATTCATGATCATGCCTGTAGGCGCGCCTAACTTCCGTGAAGCGCTTCGCATGGGCGCTCAAATCTTCCACAGCCTGAAATCAGTTCTTTCTGCTAAAGGAATGAACACAGCTGTAGGTGACGAAGGCGGATTCGCTCCGAACCTTGGTTCTAACGAAGAAGCGCTTCAAACAATCGTTGAAGCGATCGAAAAAGCCGGCTTCAAACCTGGCGAAGAAGTGAAACTTGCGATGGATGCTGCATCTTCTGAGTTCTACAACAAAGAAGACGGCAAATACCATCTGTCTGGCGAAGGTGTTGTGAAAACATCTGCTGAAATGGTTGACTGGTACGAAGAAATGGTTTCTAAATACCCAATCATCTCTATCGAAGACGGACTTGACGAGAACGACTGGGAAGGCCACAAACTTCTTACAGAGCGTCTTGGCAAAAAAGTTCAGCTTGTCGGTGACGACCTTTTCGTTACAAACACGAAAAAGCTTGCTGAAGGTATCAAAAACGGCGTAGGCAACTCTATCCTGATCAAAGTAAACCAAATCGGTACATTGACTGAAACATTCGATGCGATCGAAATGGCGAAACGCGCGGGCTACACTGCCGTTATCTCTCACCGTTCAGGTGAAACTGAAGACAGCACAATCGCTGACATCGCTGTGGCAACTAATGCAGGACAAATCAAAACAGGTGCTCCGTCCCGTACGGACCGTGTTGCGAAATACAACCAGCTTCTTCGCATCGAAGATCAGTTGGCTGAAACTGCTCAATACCACGGTATCAACTCTTTCTATAACTTGAATAAGTAATGGAATGGACGCCGGGAGATATTCTCCCGGCGTTTTTTTATGCTCCCGGGCTTTTGCCTCCTTTTTCATCATCTTCATTTGGTCAATAATATTCATTTTTCCCCTTTTTAAAGGAATCAGTGTTCTTCAATCGAAAGGGAAGAGGTGTTAATAAGAGGAGGGATTATGATGAAATTTTCATTTATGTCAGCCGCGGTGGCAGCAAGCGTCATATGGGGCGCGTCTGCCGGGCCGCTGTCCGAAACTCATGCTTATTCAGCCGTGACCGCGCCGGTTTTTGATGCTGATGAGGCATTGGACACGATGCATGATCTGAGTGAAACCATCGGACCGCGGGAAACCGGAACTGCGAAAGAAAAGGAAGCGGCTGAATACATATCGAATCGCCTGCGGGCTCAGGGCGCCAGTGTCAAAGTACAGTCATTTCCATTGAAAAAGTACTTTTCAGGTTCAGTCACAGCGGGAGATCATGAATTTCCGCTCCGCTCCGCTGATCAATCCGCTGTTGAAAAAGAGCTGAGAATTGAGGGAGGGATTTTTGACGGCGGCTGCGGATCACGCGATGACGTAACAGGAGCCAAAGGAAAGATTGCAGTGATACGCGAAGGAAAGATCCCCGTTTCTCAAAAGATCAAACATGCCGAACAAGCGGGAGCCAAAGCAGTCATTATTTATAATCAGACAACAAAACCGCTCGCCGTCCGTCCGCATACCGATAAAGGAATCACGATACCGGCGGCGGGTATGAAAAAAGAAGACGGTGAAGCATTGCTGAAGGAAAAGCAGGCAGTCATTCAATTTAAAAACTATAAAAACCGCACCTCACAAAATATTATAGGAACGCGCAAAGCGGCACAGGCCAACTCTTCTGATGCTGATATTATTTATGTCACAGCGCATTATGACAGCGTAAAAGGCGCACCCGGAGCGGATGATAACGCCTCAGGCACATCTGCCGTTCTGGAAATCAGCAAGCAACTCAAACACATACCGAAAGACAAAGAGATCCGCTTTATCCTGTTCGGTGCAGAAGAATTATGGTCTGCGGGTTCATCTTATTACGTCAGTACACTCACGAACAATGAAAGAAAGCACAGCCAAGCCAATTTTAATGCCGATATGATTGCGACTGACTGGGAAGAAGCGAGTCAAATGTGTGTCACGACTCCTGACGGCAAGGAAAACCCGAGCGTCCGGTATGCTGAAAAAGCCGCTGAAAAATCCCGGTTGGTCAAGCCAAATCTGATTCAGCTCGGTTACTCAGACCATGTCTCTTTTTATGAAGCGGGGATTCCGTCGGCTAACTGGATTTGGCTCAGCCCCGATACACAGAAGCCGGGGCCCTGGTATCACACCGAAAATGATAATATGAAACACATCAGCAAAGAACGATTAGAGAAAGCGGGATCACTCGTTTCCGCGGCTGTAACTGAGGCAGTGAAAGAATAAAAAAACAGGCTTCGGCCTGTTTTTTTATATTGTTTTCTGTATATTCTCTCAATTAAGGGAGATTTTCTCACTCGTTACCAGATACATACCATTTGACAGGATTTTATTTTACAAATAAAAGAAAAATAAATAGATAATACCTAATTTATAAAAGGATGTAAAACTCATTTATCAAATTTTAACTTTTGTTATAATTGCGATATCGATCGATATTTGTTTTAAATTGTAAAAAACAATACTCTTTTCTATCTATTAGGGGGCGAAAAATGAATACTGTCACAAAAGAAGCCAGCAACCTCGGTCAAAAACGGCTGTTACATCTGATTGAAACGAAGCAGGCGATTGTAGGCGTGTTAGGCATGGGATATGTGGGATTCCCTCTTGCGCTGGAATGCGTCGATAAAGGATACAATGTTATCGGATTCGACAAAAACAGTGAAAAGGTTTCCTTGTTAGCCGCCGGAAGCAGCCATATTCAAGATATAGAGGACGACAGACTGAACTCGGCTTTACAAACAAAACGCTTTCAAATCAGCGCCGACATGTCGCTCATCCAAAAATGCGACATCATTGTGATATGTGTGCCGACACCCCTGAACAAAAAAGACAAGATCCCCGATTTAACCTACATCGACAGTGCAGTTGACAGCATGATTGCTTATGGAAGGCAGCATCAGCTTTTAATTTTAGAAAGCACCACCTATCCCGGAACAACGAAAAAAAAGATTGCCGACAGAATGGCATCAAGCCGCGGCATGAAAATAGGAACAGACTTTTTTACGGCTTATTCTCCGGAAAGAATCGATCCGGGCAACAGGCAATATGAAGTTTCAGATATTCCTAAAGTAGTCGGCGGAACCACACAGACTTGCACAGAACTTGCCTCAGCGTTTTACAGCACCATTGTTACAAGCATTCACCCGGTCACCTCACCCGAAGTAGCTGAAACAGCTAAACTCCTAGAGAATACTTATCGTTATGTCAATATAGCTCTTATCAATGAAATGGCGCTTAATTGCCGTGAACTTGATATTGATATATGGGAAGTCATCTGCGCGGCGGACACGAAGCCGTTCGGCTTTCAAAAATTTATCCCGGGCCCCGGAGTCGGAGGCCATTGTATCCCGATTGATCCTTTTTACTTCAAATGGATCGCGAATGAAAAAGGGCTGCAGACAAAATTAATTGATCTCGCGGACGAAATCAATTCCAACATGCCGATTTCTGTCTCTGACTATGCTTTGAAACTGGCGGGCAAAGACAAATGCAGCATCTTAATAATAGGGGCCGCTTATAAAAAAAATACAAATGACCCGCGTGAATCCTCAGTGTTTACGATAATGGAAGAATTGATGGACAAGGGATGCGCGATTGATTATCATGATCCGTTTATCAGCGAGATCCGCTTGAATGACGGAAGCTGCAAACAATCTGTCCCTTTCACAAAAGAACAAATCAATCAGTACGACGTCATCATCATTCATACAGATCACGATGTCATCGACTACAGTATTTTGAAGGATGCCTCACCGATTATCTTTGACACAAGAAATGTATGCAAGGAAAAATCAGCCGACAATTGCAGAGTTGTCACTTTATAGGAGGGAACCGTCATTAGTAATCGATTTATCTCTTTTCACAGACCTGATATGACAAACGAAGAAATCGCAAGCGTAACCGAAACGATTCAATCGGGCTGGATTTCGAAAGGCCCGAAGGTAATCGATTTTGAAAAAAAGCTGGGAGAATGTATAGGAGCCGAACACGTCATCAGCTGTAATTCAGGCACCGCTGCATTACATATGGCTTTATTGGCGCTCGGTGTGGGAGAAGGCGATGAAGTCATCGTGCCGAGCTTCACGTTCTGTTCCAGTGTCAATGTCATTCTGCACGCCGGAGCCGTTCCGGTGTTTGCGGATATATGCGAGAAAAGTCTATGTGCCGATCCCGAAGATGTCAGGAAGAAAATAACGCCGCGCACAAAAGCGGTAATTGCGGTTCATTTTGCCGGCTATCCGGCTGATCTGGAAAACTTGCAATCCATTTGTAAAGAAAACGGATTGTATCTGATTGAAGACGCCGCTCATGCGCTCGGTACAAAATATAATGGAAGCATGATCGGCACTCACGGCGATGCCGTGTGCTTCAGCTTTTATGCCACCAAAAATATTACAACGGGGGAAGGCGGAGCCCTCGTCATGAAAGACGAACAGGCCGCAGAAAGAGCGAGGCTGTACGGATGGCACGGCATCACAAAAAATGCCTGGAACCGGTACGGTGAAAAAGGCAGCTGGAGATACGACGTTTTACTGCCGGGCTTTAAATATAATATGACGGATATTCAGGCCGCGCTCGGTCTGGTTCAATTGAAGCGCTCAAACGACATTCAAGAAAAACGGGAACAGATCGCTCAATTTTATGTACGTGAACTGTCAGGTCAATCTGACAAAGCGGCGCTTCCGCTTTCTGACATTCCAAGCGGCATAACGCACTCATGGCATTTATTTATTTTGCGCATTCGAGAAAACGGCGGTATGGACAGAGATCTGTTTATTGAGAAAATGAAAGAAAAACAAATCGGGCTGAGCGTGCACTTTATTCCCGTGCATTTGCATCCTTACTATAAAAAACATTTTCCTGCCGAGCTTCCGGTAACTGAACGTGTTTTCCGGGAGATCGTGTCACTGCCTCTTTACAGCCAGTTATCAGATGAGGATTGCAGCTATATTGTCAAGTCTATAAAAGAAGTTTTGACTATCAGCCAGGAGGTAGGATCATGAAACATATTGCGATTATCGGAGGAGCCGGTTTTATCGGAAGCGAACTGGCGGCATTATTACAGGATAAAGGTTATCACACCATCATTGCAGATCAAAAGGAGCCGGCTTTTGACACTGAATACCGCCAAACGGATATTCTTGACCGGTCGTCCCTCCGCGAATCACTGCGGGGAGCGGATGCGGTTGTCCATTTGGCGGCAATGGTCGGAGTAGACAGCTGCCGAAGCAATGAAGAAGACGTCATACGGGTCAATTTTGAAGGAACGAAAAACGTCACCGAGGTATGCGGTGAATTGGGAATCAGCACACTTCTTTTCTCATCGAGTTCAGAAGTGTTCGGAGATTCACCGGATTTTCCTTATACCGAGACAAGCAGAAAGCTTCCGAAATCGGCTTACGGAAAAGCCAAACTGCAATCAGAGGAATATTTGAGAGAACAGGCTTCCGACGAACTTCATATTCGGGTCGTCCGGTATTTTAATGTATACGGGCCGAAACAGCGCGAGGATTTTGTCATCAACAAGTTTTTCAGCCTGGCCGAGAATGGCTCTGAGCTGCCTCTTTACGGGGACGGCGGACAAATACGCTGCTTCAGCTACATCAGTGATATCGTCACCGGAACTTATCTCGCTCTCATTCATGAAGGAGCCGTCTTTGAAGACTTCAATATCGGGAACGACCAGCCGATCACGATAAAAGAACTGGCTGAAAAAGTCAATGTGCTCTCAGGCAGAGAGAAGGATAACTATCTGTTTAAAAAGCTGGGCGAAGACGGCGTGAGGGGAAAAGACATCGAGATTTTTAAACGGGCGCCGTCAATCGAGAAGGCGAAACGTTTGCTCGGTTACGCTCCGAAAGTAAGTCTGAATGAAGGCCTGGAGATCATAAAAGATGAAAGACAAAAGCACAAACTTTCACTTTCCTAAAAACCCGGAAGTGGTCAAATATCCCGTTTATCCCGGACAGTTTTCCGTCAGCGGCCGTCTGCGCGCAGTGAAACACTTGCTTACTGCCGGACAAAGCGGACTGACTGAAAAACTGGAAAAACGTTACGGAAAAGGGGTTGTGCTGACATCCAGCGGCAGTGCGGCACTGGTGCTCGCATTAACTTATTCGGGGGCCGGGCCGGGGAAAGAAGTGATTTTCTCATCCTTCAGCTGCCCGAATGTCATTGATGCCGTACTGCAATCCGGTGCGACGCCTGTGTTTGCGCAGCTGGATGAGCATCTATCCTTATCTTTTGAGGATGTCAAAAAAAAAGTGACAAGGCAGACGTGTGCGGTTATCCTCACGCATGTATACGGCCGGAGAGAAAATACCGCTATCATTGACTGGGCGAAGGAAAACGGAATTGCTGTCATTGATGATGCCGCTCAAGCCATGTTTACAAAACAAGCGGATACATTTGCCGGCGGTTTGGGCGATTTCGGCATTTTAAGCTTCGGCCCCTCAAAGCCGCTTGCGAGTATCGGAGGCGGCGCGTTAATCGCGCCGAAAGAATGGCTTCGGCAAAAAGCAAATCTCCCGATGGAACAGCGCAGCCAAGTGGCAGCTGACTATCGAATCTATATCAGAAATCAAAGAATCCAAGCTGTAATGAAACGGAAACGGCATCATCCTATTTCATATATGTTTAGAAAAGCGGGCGCCATGCCTTCCATGAAAGCCACAAAGCTCGAAACTCTGCCGGATAAACCGGCTGTTGTACCCGTGCTTCGCATGCATCCGGCAAGGGAAGCCATTATTGATGATCAGCTTTCACGTATGGATCAGCTTGTAACAGCTTCGCTCCGAAACTTACAGACGGCGGGAGAAATCTTTGCAAAGGCGGGAGAAACAAACGGCATAAGAATGATCCAGCCCCAAGAAGGAGAACATCTGAATTATTTAACGGTTGTATTTCCCCGGGATGAAGAGCGGTACGGGTGTTCCGTTTATTTAGCCGAAAGAGGCATCCAAACATGCTGGAACTATCTTCCCCTCGGACGTATTCCGATTTATGAAACATACGCGGGGGAAGGCGGGGAAGACCCGCTTTGGAAGAGAGTTCTTTCCCTGCCGTTTAAACCTCCTCTTCAAAAGGAGCAAGTCAGATATATAGCCGAATCCGTTTTATCATATTGTGAGCAACAGAATAAGACTGAATAGTGGTGATAACTATGCAAAAAACAGCAGTATGCACGACCCGCCAGGCATGGGATCGGGCCGCTGACATGTATCAGGCGGGATTGTTTCAAAGCTATGATTGGGGAATCCTCATGGAAGAGCTTCCCGGCACGTCATTTCACCCTGTCAGACTGACAACGGACGGAGGACAAGTCATCTATCTTCCGCTTTTTGAACAGAAGGGCGTATTATCCGGCAATATGATCGGATACGGCGGCGTTATTTCAGATCGCCCCATCTCATTTGAATGGCTTCAAAGTGAAATCCAGGCCATATTCGGCCGGAACATATCCCGGATGCTGCTGCCGTACGGTCAGACTTCTTTTACAGAAGAAATCAGGGAAGGATGGACGGAAAAGGCGACACGGATTCTTTCGCTTCCGGACACGTTTGACGAGCTTTGGACGGGTATTTCCGGAAAAGCCCGGACGGCAGTCAGATACGCTGAAAAAGAGAATATTGTCACCCGGCTGATCGGGCGAAAAGAACTTAGCGCGTTTTATGACCTCTACAAAGAGCATACAGCGTCAATCGGCGCGGCTTATGTGCTGAGCCAGGGCTTTTTCCAAAAGCTGCTTGACACGTTTGCGGACCGAATGTTTTGGATCGGAGCATATCAGGATGAGACGCTGATCAGCAGCAGTATTTTTCTCTATGACCGCTCTCATTTCTATTATTGGCAGAATGTAAACAGCCTGGCGGGAAAAAAAGCGCAGGCCTCTTACTTATTGATGCGTGACGCCCTGCAATTCGCCATTTGCCGCAAGCTTCAATGGGCTGATTTTGGCTATTCACACAGTAAAGAAATCGCGAGACCGAAACGATATTGGGGAGCTGAAGAAAAACAATGCCGACTTTTTACGAAACCGGAATGAAAACAATAAGCGGCCATCAATCCAGTTATCTGCCGTGGTACGGTTTTTTTGAAAAAATGTATAAGTCGGATCTGTTTGCCATTCATGACACAGCTCAATTTGAGAAAAAAGGATTTCTCAACCGCAACAGAATCAAAACGCCGCAAGGCCCCAGATGGCTGACAGTGCCTTTGCAGATGAAACAATATAAAGACATAGAGCTTCGGCATATGAAAATCGACCAGACACAGGATTGGCGGAAAAAACATTGGATGGCGATTAAGATGAACTATGCGAAAGCTCCCTATTTTGAGCGATACCAGCATTTTTTTCAAGATGTCTATCAGCGGGAGTGGGAATATCTCCATGATTTGAATATGCACATCATTGAATTTTTCCGAAAAGAGCTCCGAATTGAAACGCCGCTCTGTTATGTCTCTGAGCTTGAATGCCGGAAGGAGAAAAAAAGCGATTTTGTTTTAGCGCTTTGTCAGGAGCTGGGGGCGGACCGTTATTATTCAGGCAGTCAGGGTTCCGACTATTTAATAGAAAGCGATTTTGAAAGAAACGGAATTGTCATTGAGTATCAGCAGATCCGACATTTTGGCTATCCTCAATTATTCGGGGAGCATATCCCTCACCTCTCCATGCTCGATATGCTGATGAACTGCGGAGCGGATACAGCTGAAATGTTAGTTAAAGGAGGGCAATATGATGAAAGTAATGGTATTTGCAGCGCATCCCGACGATGAAATTATCGGCGTCGGCGGCACGCTCGCCAAACATGTCCGCCAAGGTGACAGCGTGTCGGCAGTCATTATGGCGGAAGGCAAGTCATCAAGAAAAACGGATTACAAAAAGCCTGAAGATTCCGTTATGGAGCATTCTAATCAAGAAACGGAGCAGGCGCTCAGCACTTTGGGCATCCATGATTTTGTCAGGCTGAACCTTCCTGATAACAGAATGGATTCAATGGATTTGCTGGATGTCGTGAAGGAAGCGGAGAAACAAATCAATCGTTTTCAGCCTGACATTGTGTATACCCAGTACGGCGGTGACATTAATATTGACCACTCTGTCGTATTCAGAGCGGTCATGACGGCAACCCGTCCGCTTCCCGGTCATACGGTAAAACGGGTTTTTGCCTATGAAACATTGTCTTCGACGGAATGGAATTACTGTCAGAAGGATCAGTTTCATGCCAATTTCTTCGTTAATATTGAAGACGAGCTTGAAACGAAATTGAAATCGATGGCGTGTTACGGTTCCGAGCTCAGAGACTTCCCTCATCCCCGCTCTTTGCAGGCGATCGAACATAATGCCCGTGTGTGGGGAGCAAAAGCGGGTTTTTCGGCTGCGGAAGCGTTTATGCTTGTGAGAGGAACATGGTGACTGTCCTATGATTGCTCAAATTCCGTTTTTCGGACTTGATCCGAAGCAAATCGATGAGAAATGGGTGGAAGCGGGATACGGTCTGGAAGCGAATATTTTTGACGGCCATTCCTTTGCGGAAGCGGATTATCTCAAAACATTTAATCAGACGCTGGAATATGCGAAACAGCTTGATCCTTCATTATTGACGCTGCATTTCCCGACAGATCATGCCGATTATGTGCATGAAGATCACATCAAAAAACAGCTTTATCACTTTGCGGAGCTCGCTGTGAAATACGGTGCCAAAGGCATAACCGTTCATGCGAATCAATTTATGACGGTTGAGGAATTTCAAGTCTATGACCTGGAAGGAAACCGTAAAAAAATCGTTGAGTTTTTCGCGGAGTTTGATGAGCGGCTGAAAGGGACAGACATTTGGATCGGTGTGGAAAACCTTCCGATCATCGGGAATCTGGGAGAGGATTTTGATCCGATTTTCATTTATCCTGAGGATTTTACAGAGCTGGTGCAGCTGGATCTGAAGCATGTCGGTATTACGTGGGATCTGTGCCACTGGGCGATTACCTATCAGACTCACTTATCTTCCGCGCTTATGTTCAGAAATGATCAGCTGAAATATCCCGATTTCTTTCAGTTTCTGTCGATAAAAGAGAGCATTAAGCATTATCACTTCAGCTCATTTCGCCAGCTTGCGTTCCCGCATGGGGGCGTCCGCTGTTTTGAGGGCCGCCATCCGAGTGAAGGGACGATCGCTGAGGAGCTGCTGAGACGGGCTGCCGATACTTTGCAGGAGCTTTATCGGAATCAAGATACCGGCATTGTATTTGAGGTGATGGAAGAGGATTATACGGAAAGACGGGAATCATGGAGAACGCTGGAATGGTTCGGCGGTGTTTCTGATGACGAGGATCAAAAAAGGGCCTGATATGACATATCGAACACCGAACTATGCAAAGCTTTGGTGTGCACAGGTGTTTTCTTCAGCAGCGGATGGGGTCTGGCTCATTGCTTTGCCGCTGTTAGTGTTAGAATTGACCGGCAGCAAAATTCTAGTCGGCGTTATTTCTTTTATCGAACTCGTGCCGTTGACATTTGGCGTGCTGGCGGGGCCGCTGATTGATTTATTCCGAAAAAAGTCGATCTTGTATTTGTGCAATACGGGCCGGGCCGTCATCATGATCCTCTTGGCGGTGCTCAGCGCGAACGATTTATTAACCGTGTGGATAGCCGGGGTGTGCGCCTTTTGTCTATCTCTGCAATCGATGCTGTTTGCGCCGGCGAAAGTCGCGATCATTCCGTTGCTCGTCCGCAAACAGCATCTTGATCAGGCGACATCTCTGATCAATACGAGTGACTTGATCGGACTCATCGTCGGAAAATTGATCAGCGGGATCATGATTGCGGCTATTCCGTTCGGGCTGCTGTTTGCCATAAACGGAACTGCTTTTTTGATCTCTGCGGCATTTATCGCGTTTATTCGTATTTCAGAACAGCCCAATGAAAAAAGCAACGGAACTGAAGATGTAAAAGCCGGTTACAGAATGCTGAAAGGAAATGCGGCATGGCTGACATCGGTCGGATACTTTTTCGTCGTAAATCTCGTCATTGCCGGCCTTATTTCAGTAATGGGGCCGATTCTTGCTGTGGAGCGTTTTCAGCAGAACTATTCTGTATGGTTTGCCGTCATGTATTCTATGTTTCAGGCGGGGATGCTTTTGGGCAATCTGGCCGTATTTTTCAAATGGAATACAAAACGCTTGAACCGGCTGTACCCGCGGACGTTAACGGCAGCGGGACTGCTCATTATGCTCCTGTTTTTTCCCCTTCATGGGTTTGAGTGCATCATCTTCCTGGTGCTTGGCATCATCATCTCGTATATTGATGTGCAAACGGTGCTGTATTTCCAAAAGACGGTTCCGGCCGCATATTTCGGAAGGGTCTTTGCACTGATTTTTTCCATTGTCAAAATGGGTGAACCGCTGTCGGCCGCTGTCTACACAGGGCTTCTGCTGTTGATGAATGCGGATTATATTTTTGCGGCGGTCGGACTGACCCTTACGATCGTTTTTGCTGTTTTTTCAGTCAGACAAGGAAGTCAAAGAAATACAGAGAAACAAGCGGATCAATCCGTCTGAATGGTAAACGAAGGGGCGCCGATGTCAGCCGGCGCCCTTTTTATCATAAATCCAAATAAAGCCGTATCATATCCCGGCATTGAATGCCGTTTTCAAAAATGTCTTCATCATAATGTCTGATAAAAAAATCATGGTCGACAGCCTGAATGCGGAATCCGCATTTTTGATAGAGTGACAGCTGATGAATACTGGAATTTCCGGTGCCGATTTCAATCGTGTCAGCCCCCGATTGTCTCGCTTTTTCAATGGCATCCCGCACCAGCTGTTTTCCGAATCCCCTGTTCTGCAGCGATTCTTTTACCGCGATGTTTACGATTTCTATCGTTTTAGGCCTTGTTTGCAATAAAACGTAAACCCCTGCAAGCTCGTCTGACGTCCAGGCCGTATAGCATTCTCCTCTTACAAGATAATCATCGACAATCTCTTTCGACGGATCGGCCAGCAGCAATAGTTCATACAGCGCTTCATCCGGCTCCGCGGCTTTTCGGATGCTCAGTTTTTGCATGTCCGTTTCTCCTCCTCCGTTATGATCGACAGCTATTTTTGAAAATAACTCCAAAATCATTCTACTTTATTATAAAATATGAAACATAGGAAAAGTTATACAAGTTTTGCAGATTGAATAGGAGGAAAGTCATGTTTTTTTGTAAGCATTGCGGCCAGCAGAACAATGAAGAAGCGCATTTCTGTAAAGAATGCGGAAAACCGATCGGGAAAGGAAGCCGGCTGGAGCGGCAGGCGGCTGTAAAAGCGGCTGAACCTGCTTCACAAATGAGAAAGCCGATCCCTAAAAAAACGCTCTTCATGTGGGGCGGCATTGCCGCAGCGCTGATCTTATTGATTGCCGCATATAAAATCGGAGCCTGGCTGACATCTGAAAAAAGGCTCACGGATCAATTCGAACAGGCGGTTCATGACGGGGACACGAAAAAGCTCGCAGCCCTGCTCACTCCTTCAGACAAAAAACTGAAGCTGAATGAGACCAATGTCAAACCGCTCCTTGCATACGCAAAGAAACACGATGAACTGCTGGCAGCGCTTCGCGGCAATTCATCAGAAAAAGATGCGGTATACGTAAAAAAAGAGGGAAAAACCCTTCTTTTGTTTGACCATTACGAACTGAAAGTCGATCCGGTTTATTTCCGCGTCACCAGCAATTATAAAGGCGCCGATCTTTATATCAACAGCGAGAAAACAGGTACGGTCAAAAAAGCCGATGAAACCCAAATCTTCGGCCCGTATGCACCCGGTGTCTACACGGCGGAAGCCAAGCTTAAAAATGAGACGGTTGACGTTGTCAAAAAACAAGAGGCAGAGGCGGCCGGCAGCCGGAATGTTGAGTTTGACCTGCCGTTAGATGCCGAGGATGTGACATTCACTCCGGCAGACAGCTTCAAAAGCGCGAAAGGCGATCTGCTGATAAACGGCAAGTCCGTCCATAAAGATCCGTTTACATCCGTTACATACGGTCCGCTCTTAACTGACGGTTCCATGACAGCCGCCGTGGAGGCTGATTTTCCTTGGGGAAAAATGAAAACTGCCGATGTTCCGATCAACGGTACTGATATGGAATTAACGCTTATCCCGGATCAAGATACACAACAAACAATCATGGACACGATTGTCAAAACAACGAAGCAGTATACAAAAGCGATGGCAGACGGAAATACCGATCAGATGACCGAGGCTGGTTCCGCCTGGAAAGAGCAGACGAAAGAAGTGGTATCCGGCATGAAGAGTTCCGGCACCTTTTTGAAGGATCAGTATAAAGAGACAAGCTTTGATCTGGATTCATTTGCGATTTCTCAAGAGAACGGCCGCTGGCAAGTAACTGTTACGGGTAAAGAGCTTCATGAGTCTGCTTATTTCGACGGGAATACGAAGCCTGATATGGAAGAGGCTGAGCCGAGCTTTCATTATGTACTCTCATATGATACAAAACATAAAAAATGGGTTTTCGAAAAAGCTGATCCAGCCTCAGATTCTTCTGGGACAAATGTAAAAAAAATAAAAAACGACCAGCCGAAAACCTATACATCCGCATGGGCATCTTCCAAAGGAAATACAGCTTCAGGCAGCGTGACAAACGAGCAAGTCACATCGTTTATGACTGATTACCTGACAAATCAATCAAGCGCCGTCAGCCTTAACAATTTTGCCATCATGGCGGGCAATTTAGAAGAGGGAAGCCCTTTGTATGCAGATCAGCAGAAACTGGTCAAAAAACTGCACAGCGAGGGGACGACCGAAGTATTTAATGAAGTGAATGTCAAAAGCTTTTCACAGAAAGGCTCTCATCTGACGATTCATACGTACGAGGAGTTTTATATTACGAAAGCCGGCGGGAGTCCGAAGCTCAGATCATACAATTGGACGTATGGCGGCGTTGTTAAAGACGGAAGAATTTATTTAACATCCATTCAATAAAAAAACCCCCGCGCCAATCAGGCGGCGGGGGTTTCCGTTTTTAAAAGAAGAAATAATTCATGAGTTCTTTTATATAATGCTTGATCGTGAATTGAAATGTTACGCAAATGATCAAATAGATGACGATAACAGAATAAATGATATCCGCCTTAGTAGTGAGCTGATGCTGATAGCTCGCCAGCATGAGCGGAGGCACGGCAAACGCCGCTCCTAAAAGACCGACAGCCAGAATGGTGAAGCAAACGGTTGTATGAAGCAGCATAAAAATAAGTGCAAGAAGCAAAATAGCTGTAAACGGAATCAAAAAGGCCCCGAATCTGGACAGCGAATCTTTAAATGACACCTGGGCGCCGCCGGCCTTCAAAGCGATAAAAATCAAGAGATACAGGCAAAAAACGCATAATGCAAAGGTAAGCGCCGGTTTGACCACAACCGCGGTAAAACTGATGTCACGAAAGCCGTCTGATAGGAGAATATAAAACATAATCGGCGTCACCAGACAGAAAAGCACCATGTTGATGATGCTGCTGACAAGCTGTTCGCCGCCTGTCGTTTTACATGTTTGATACGGTCGCTTTAACACATCAAGCACGAATAAGGCAAATTGCTTTGAAGCCTGCTTAGCCGCGGCGCCGGCCTGAGCGGCCTGGCCTTGCGTTTGGCCTGCGCCTCCCTGCCCGGGCTGGGGCGCCCCGCACTTTTCACAAAACTTTCCGCCATCAGTATGATGGCCGCATTGAGAACAATACATTCTAAAACTCCTTTTACAAGTAATATAGGGATTTTGTTCAATATTTACATTATAAAAGAAAATAGGACGGATGTAACGGAGTTTTCTAAAGATATACAAATCACCTTCTCTATGAATTGATAATAGAGAAAAAGTACCCTTTATGGTAGAATTTTATTGGAGCTGATAGATATCATGTCTCTCGGCGCATTGATTCAGAGTGAAAAAGGAAATTAACGCATGCTAAAAAAATTGAAAATGCTTTATCGGCTGTTGAAATTCGGAAAAGGCTTATGGAGATAGCAAACAGAAAAAACCGTCCTTACAAGGACGGTTTTTTCTGTTTCCAGATTGTCCGGCTGAGGTTATAAAAAGCAGCCCCCGGGGTAAAAACCATGCATAAGAAACAGCGGAGAACAAAACATAACTCAATAATGGCAAGTCATAAGGAGGTACGCATGTTTTCATTCATCATTCATGTCTTCATTTCACTGTTTGCAGTCTCCAATCCCATCGGAAACGTGCCGATTTTTCTTTCACTGACGGAAGGGTACCCGGAGAAAGAACGGACAGCGATCGCGCGCAAGGCTTCCGTGCTGTCGTTTATCATCTTGGCGGCTTTTTTAATCTTCGGCCATCTGATCTTTAAACTGTTTGACATTAACATTCATGCCTTACGTATCGCGGGCGGCATTTTTATTTTCGGCATCGCTTATAATCTGCTGAACGCGAAGAAATCTCATGTGCAGTCTCTCCATCATGAAGAGAAAGGGGAGAGCAAGGAGAAAGCTGATATATCTGTGACGCCTTTGTCGATTCCGATTATCGCCGGACCCGGTACGATCGCGACGGTGATGAGTCTGTCAGCCGGCCATGGCGGCATCTTCCATTACATCAGCGTGCTTATCGGCATTGCGGCCGTCATCGCGATGACGTTCATCTTCTTTCACTATTCATCTTTCATCAGCAATAAGCTCGGGAAAACCGAAATGAACGTCATTACCCGGCTGATGGGGCTGATTTTGGCGGTGGTGGCGATCGGCATGATCGGCGCCGGTCTGAAAGGCATGTTCCCGATATTGGTTTCCTGACTTAAAAAAGCAGCGCCCGGTTATCTTCGGGTGCTGCTTTTTTCTATTTTCGGCACATGCTGAAACACTTCTTCACTCTCAAAAAATTCTATCAAACGGCTCAGCCAGTCATAATAATGGAGCCAATCCGTCAGTTCATCCAAAAGCTGACGGGCTTTTTCTTCAATATCGGGACTGAGATTTTCCGATTCCAGAAGCTCAGTCAGCTCGCGGTTCAGCTTTTTATAGAGCATTTTGTTTTTGCTGACCGCCTTTGTCCAATTTGCCGTAAACAGGGAGATAAACGTCTGGTAATAATCACGCTCAACGTCGTAAAGGTCTTTCCGAACGCCTTTTTCAAACACTTTTTCAGCCAGATTGGCATCGGTCATTTCGCGGACCACCTGGCTCATCCTCGTTTTGCTCATCCCGGTCGCCTCTGACAGCTCATTTAACGTCATCGGCTTGCGGTTCATATAAATAATACCGAGCACACGTCCCAGTGTGGCCGGCATTCCGAATGTATGCATATTCTCGGCGATTCTCTCAATGAGATGCTCTTCAGCATGCCCGATGATATCAAGAGCGTTTTTTTCCACGGCTGATCATCCCTTCACTGGCTTTTCATGCTGACAATATATCATATTTTTTACAGTTGATGAAAAAGATGATGCGGCAGGATATGCGAGCTATCGGGAGCGATTGTAAGAACATCCGCATTGTCAGCGGGATAACATGAAAAAATACGTATATTGTATATAATTTCAACACATTGTAAACTTTTTATTTTACAAATTTCATCTTATAATAAAGATTATACTTTTCAGAAAAATAACGGAACCCTTCGGAGGTGCGCAGATTGCTGAGATTAGAAAATGTATCAAAAGTCTATAAAGGCGGAAAAAAAGCTGTCAACAGCATTAATTTAAATATCGAAAAAGGCGAGTTTATTTGTTTTATCGGGCCGAGCGGCTGCGGAAAAACGACGACGATGAAAATGATTAACAGACTGATTGAGCCGTCATCCGGAAAGATTTTTATCGATGGCGAAAACATTATGGAGCAGGACCCGGTGGAGCTGAGACGGAAAATCGGCTACGTCATTCAGCAGATCGGACTTTTCCCTCATATGACCATTCAGCAGAACATTTCCCTCGTGCCGAAACTGCTGAAATGGCCGGAACAAAAGCGGAAGGAACGGGCGCGGGAGCTTTTGAAGCTCGTCGATATGGGCCCGGAATATTTAGACCGCTATCCTCACGAGCTGAGCGGGGGACAGCAGCAGAGAATCGGCGTGCTGCGCGCCCTGGCAGCGGAACCGCCTCTTATTCTCATGGATGAACCGTTCGGAGCGCTTGACCCGATTACGCGGGATTCCCTTCAGGAAGAATTCAAAAAACTGCAAAGAACATTGAATAAAACGATTGTGTTTGTAACCCACGATATGGATGAAGCCATTAAGCTGGCTGACCGGATCGTCATTTTAAAAGCGGGAGAGATCGTTCAGGCCGGCACTCCTGATGACATCCTCAGGAATCCGGCTAATGAGTTTGTTGAAGAATTTATCGGCAAAGAACGGTTATTGCAATCAAGACCGGATATTGAACGCGTCGAGCAGATGATGAACAAAAAACCTGTCACCGTTACGGCGGACAAAACGCTTTCGCAGGCGATACAGGTGATGCGGGAACACCGTGTCGATTCCCTGCTTGTCGTTGATGACCTGAATGTGCTGCAAGGATATGTGGATGTCGAAATCATTGATCAGAACCGGAAAAAAGCGAGCCTCGTCGGCGACGTGCTCCGCTCTGATCTGTATACGGTCGAGCAGGGGACACTGCTGCGCGATACCGTACGCAAAATTTTAAAGCGCGGAATGAAATATGTACCCGTCGTTGATGAACAAAGGCATTTAGTCGGAATTGTCACGAGAGCGAGCCTTGTCGACATCGTTTACGATTCAATCTGGGGCGAGGAAGACCAGCTGGTGACAGGCTGACAAGGGGAGGAACGCTTACAATGAATGAAATGATTAAGTTTTTGCAGACGAACGGCGGAGAACTGTTATATAAAACGTGGGAGCATTTATACATTTCGATTATCGCCGTCATATTAGGCATTGTCGTCGCCGTTCCGCTCGGAGTGGCGCTGACGAGAATGAAAAAGGGCGCAGGCGCCGTCATCGGCGCCGTCAACATTGTGCAGACCTTGCCGAGTCTCGCGATACTGGCGTTTTTTATCCCGCTGTTAGGCGTGGGAAAGGTGCCCGCGATCGTCGCGCTGTTTTTCTATTCGGTGCTGCCGATTCTCCGGAACACGTATACCGGCATTCAAGGCGTAAACAAAAATCTGCTGGAATCGGGAAAAGGCATCGGCATGACGGTCTGGGAGCAGATCAGGCTTGTGGAACTGCCGCTTGCGGTTCCGGTGATCATGGCGGGCATCCGCACATCCACCATTTATCTGATCGGCTGGGCGACGCTTGCTTCCTTTATCGGGGGCGGCGGGCTCGGAGACTATATTTTTATTGGCCTGAATCTCTATCAGCCTGAATATATTATCGGCGGCGCCGTGCCGGTCACCATTTTAGCCATTATCATTGATTATCTGCTGGCGGCGACGGAACGGAAGGTGACGCCGAAAGGGCTGAAAGGACTGAAGGAAGTATCATAAGGAGTTGGCTGTTGTGAAAAGAAACCAAAAGAGATGGATGTGCGGACTGGCGCTGTCAGCTGCTCTGCTTCTAGGCGGCTGTTCCCTTCCCGGCCTGAGCGGGGCTTCCGATGATACGATTAAAATCGGGGCGCAAAGCATGACGGAATCAGAAATTATCGCCAATATGATCGCACAGATGATTGAGCACAATACAGACTTGAATACGGCATTAATTAAAAACCTCGGATCGAACTATGTCCAGCAGCAAGCGATGCTCGGCGGTGAAATCGATATCGCCGCGACGCGCTACTCGGGAACGGATTTAACGAGCACCCTCGGCATGGAAGCGGAAAAAGACCCGAAAAAAGCATTATCCATCGTACAGAAAGAATTTGAGAAACGCTTCCATTACAAATGGTTTGATTCTTACGGATTTGAGAACACATACGCTTTTACCGTCACGAAAGAGCTTGCGAAAAAAGACCATTTAGACAAAGTGTCCGATATTAAGAAGCATGCGGGTCAATTTAAGCTCGGTGTAGACAATGCGTGGCTGAAAAGAAAAGGTGACGGCTATAAAGGTTTTACCGACACGTACGGTTTTGAATTCGGCACAACCTATCCGATGCAGATCGGACTTGTATACGATGCCGTGAAAAACGGGAAAATGGACGCCGTCCTCGCCTATTCAACGGACGGACGGATTAAAGCGTACGATCTGAAAATTTTAAAAGACGACAAGCAGTTTTTCCCGCCGTATGACTGTTCGCCGGTCATTCCCGACAGCGTGCTGAAGCAGCATCCTGAACTGAAGGGCATTGTGAATAAACTGATCGGCAAAATCGATACGGAAACGATGCAGGAATTGAATTACGAGGTGGATGGCAAGCTGAAAGAACCGTCCGTCGTCGCTAAAGAATTTTTGGAGAAACATCATTATTTTGAATAAGAAATGAGGTGGAGCAAATGGAAGTGCTGCAGCAGCTCGGCACTTATTATTCTCAAAACGGCGCCTATGTGCTTCAGGAGTTTTACCGCCATTTTCTCATGTCGGTATACGGCGTTTTATTTGCGGCGATCGTCGGGGTTCCGCTCGGCATCTTCATTGCCAGGTACAGAACATTAAGCGGCTGGGTATTCGCGGTGACAAACGTGATTCAGACCGTGCCGGCGCTTGCGATGCTTGCGGTGCTGATGCTCGTCATGGGGCTCGGCGCCAATACGGTGATATTGTCGCTGTTTTTATATTCGCTTCTTCCGATCATCCGGAATACGTACACGGGAATCGCCAGCATTGAACACGCTTATCTTGAATCGGGAAAAGCGATGGGCATGACCAAATTTCAGGTGCTCCGCATGGTGGAGCTGCCGCTTGCGCTTTCCGTCATCATGGCGGGGCTGCGGACGGCGCTCGTCATCGCGATCGGCATTACGGCAATCGGTACGTTTGTCGGCGCGGGCGGACTCGGTGACATTATTGTCAGGGGCTCAAACGCCACGAACGGAACCGCGATTATTTTGGCCGGCGCCATTCCGACAGCGCTGATGGCCGTTATCGCAGATCTTGTGATGGCATGGCTGGAGCGGGCGCTGAGTCCGGTGAGAAAGAAAAAACGAACCAAAGCGCCGAATGCGGCATGAAAAAAACGCCTTGCGGGTCAGGGCGTTTTTTTCTTATGGCTTCGGAACATGCTTGAAAATTTCTTCGCTTTCAAAAAACTCGATCAGACGGCTGATCCAGTTGTAGTAATCAAGCCAATCCTTTAATTCTTTCAGCAGTTCGTTGATTTTTTCCTCAGCTTCTTCCGGCACGCCGTTTTCAAGGACGGCCGTCAGTTCGCGGTTCAGCTTTTTATGCATCATTTTATTTTTGCTGACGACCTTGCTCCAGGTGGCCGTAAACAGCGTAATAAAGGTTTGGTAATAATCCTGCTCGACGTCGTATAAATCTTTGCGGACGCCTTTTTCAAACACTTTTTCCGCCAGATTGACGTCAAGCATTTCACGGACCGCCTGACTCATTCTCGTCTTGCTCATGCCGGTCGCTTCTGATAATTCAGTTAAGGTCATCGGCTTGCGGTTCATATAAATAATGCCTAAAATGCGCCCCACCGTCGCGGGCATTCCGAATGTATGCATATTTTCAGCGATTCGTTCTATCAAATGATCTTCAGCTTGTTCGATTACGTGTAACGGATCTTTCTCCAACAGTTTCAATCCTTTCAGTCAGCAATTCCGATGTCAATATACCACATTTTTAAACCGGCGGAAATGCTCTTCCGAGAGAATTTGGCAGTAATCCGGAGCAATAAGAAGAACTTTGCCGGTCAATACGGGTTAATCAGTGCTTACACAACCTTTATATATAATATGGACAAATTGTAAACTTTTTAATTTACAAAGTTTAATTTATAATGGGAAACGTTCAATTGTCTGAAAAGTTAAATTTGAATTTAACGAATTGAATAAACTTAATCATGGAGGTGTGAGTGTTTGCTGACATTAGAAAATGTCTCGAAAATGTATAAAGGCGGGAAAAAAGCCGTCAACAGCATCAACCTGAATATCGCCAAAGGCGAATTTATTTGTTTTATCGGGCCGAGCGGCTGCGGCAAAACGACGACGATGAAAATGATCAACCGCTTAATTGAACCGACAGAAGGCAGAATCCTGATAGAGGGCCGAAACATTATGGAACAAGACCCGGTGGAACTCAGAAGAAGCATCGGCTATGTCATCCAGCAGATCGGGCTGTTTCCGCATATGACCATTCAGCAGAACATTACGCTCGTTCCGAAGCTTTTAAAGCATCCTGCCGAAAAACGGAAGGAACGGGCGCAGGAGCTTTTAAAGCTCGTTGATATGGGGCCTGAATATTTAGACCGTTACCCTCATGAACTGAGCGGAGGACAGCAGCAGCGAATAGGTGTATTACGGGCACTTGCCGCAGAGCCGCCGCTCATCTTAATGGATGAACCGTTCGGGGCGCTTGACCCGATTACGAGAGATTCCCTTCAGGAAGAATTTAAAAAACTGCAAAAAACCTTACATAAAACCATCGTATTTGTTACCCATGATATGGACGAAGCCATCAAGCTTGCGGACAGAATCGTCATTCTGAAAGCGGGAGAAATCGTCCAGGCCGGAACGCCTGATGAGATTCTCAGATTTCCGGCGAATGAATTTGTTGAGGAGTTTATCGGCAAGGAACGGCTGATCCAATCATCCAGCCCTGATATTGAACGGGTGGAGCAGATCATGAATCCCGATCCCGTGACGGTAACACCTGAGAAAACACTGTCAGCCGCCATTCAGCTGATGCGTGCCGAGCGGGTGGATTCGCTGCTCGTCATTGATGAAAAGAACGTTCTCCAAGGTTATGTCGATGTGGAGATGATTGACCGCAAACGAAGACAAGCGGTAACCGTCGCGGAAGTGCTTGACCGGGATCTGTACACGGTCAGAAGCGGCACTCTGCTCCGCGACGCCGTCCATAAAATTTTAAAAAGAGGCATGAAATTTGTGCCGGTCCTTGATGAAGCCGGCCGGCTAACGGGAATCGTGACAAGGGCAAGCCTCGTTGACATCGTCTATGACTCCATCTGGGGAGAAGAGAATCAGCTCGCGGTGATGTCATGAGGAGGCTTCAATTGATATGAATCAGACCGTGCAATTTTTACAGGCAAATGGAGGAGAGATGTTTTATAAAACATGGGAGCATCTGTACATCTCATTAATCGCCGTCATGGCGGGCATTCTCGCCGCCGTTCCGCTCGGCGTCGTGCTGACGAGGATGAAAAGAGGAGCCGGCGCCGTCATCGGCATCGTCAACATCATTCAAACCTTGCCGAGCCTTGCCATTCTTGCGTTTTTTATTCCGCTTTTAGGCGTAGGAAAGATCCCGGCCGTTGCGGCGCTGTTTTTCTATTCCATGCTGCCGATTCTCAGAAACACGTATACGGGGATTCTCGGCGTCAATCGGCATCTTCTGGAATCGGGAAAAGGAATCGGCATGACGGCATGGGAGCAGATCAGGCTTGTAGAGCTCCCGCTTGCCGCTCCGGTCATCATGGCGGGCATCAGGACGTCTTCGATTTATTTAATCGGCTGGGCGACGCTCGCCTCCTTTATCGGCGGAGGCGGGCTGGGAGATTACATTTTTATCGGCTTGAACCTTTACCAGCCGGAGTATATTATCGCAGGCGCCGTTCCGGTCACGATGCTGGCGGCAGCCGTCGATTACATGCTGGGGATGACAGAACGGAAAGTCACGCCTGACGGGCTGAAAAGCATAAAGGACGCTTCATAAGGAGGAGGTCTCTCATGGGGAATAGATGCAAAAAACGGCTGCTCGCAATCGCCTGTATCGGCATGCTGCTCCTTGGCGGATGCTCGCTCCCGGGATTGAGCGCCGCATCGGAGGACACCATTAAAATCGGCGCGCAAAGCATGACCGAATCAGAAATCATCGCGAGCATGCTCGGACAGATGATCGAACATCACAGTGGGTTGAAAACATCCGTTATTAAAAATCTCGGCTCCAATGCCGTACAGCAGCAATCCTTGATAAACGGTGATATTGATATCGCCGCGACGCGCTATACAGGTGACGCGCTGACCGGGACGCTTCGCATGGAGCCGGAAAAAGACCCGGACAAAGCGCTGCGGCTCGTTCAGCGTGAATTTCAAAACAGATATGACATGAAATGGTTTGATTCTTACGGCTTTGATAATACATACGTCTTTACCGTTTCCGGACAGCTTGCCCGCAAGTACCATTTAGAATCGGTATCCGATGTCAAAAAAGAAGCGTCTCATCTGAAATTCGGCGTCGATAACTACTGGATGAAGCTGAGAGGCAACGGATATCAGGATTTTATGAACACATACGGAATGTCATTTGAAGGCACGTATCCGATGCAGATCGGCCTTGTTTACGACGCGCTGAAAAGCAGAAAGATGGATATCGCGCTCGCTTATTCCACCGACGGAAGAATCATCGCTTACGGACTGAAAACGCTGAAGGATGATAAGCGGTTCTTTCCTCCGTATGACTGTTCACCCGTCGTTCCGGATCAAGTATTAAAAGAGCATCCCGAACTGGAGGGCGTGATCAATAAAATGATCGGCGCGATTGATACAAAGATGATGCAGAAAATGAATTACGAAGTTGACGGCCGATTAAAAGAGCCGTCCGTCGTGGCCAAGGAATATTTAGAAAAACATCATTACTTTGAATAACGGAAAGGAGATGTGCGGATGGACACGATGAAGGAGCTGTTTACGTATTATGCTCAAAACGGCAGTTATGTTCTGTATGAGTGCTGGCGGCACTTTCTCATGTCGGCGTACGGCGTCGTTTTCGCCGCCATTCTCGCCATTCCGGCCGGAATTGTGACAGCAAGGCACGGGCGTCTCGCCGGCTGGGTGTTTGCTGTGGCGAACGTGATTCAAACCGTTCCGGCGCTTGCGATGCTCGCCGTCCTGATGCTCGTCATGGGACTCGGCGCCAATACGGTCATCACGGCTTTGTTTTTGTATTCACTGCTGCCGATTCTCAGAAATACGCACACGGGCATTATCAATATCGAGCACGCTTATCTCGAGTCGGGAAAAGCGATGGGCATGACGAAATACCAAATCCTTCGTATGGTGGAGCTGCCGCTTGCGCTTTCCGTCATTATGGCGGGTCTCCGAACGGCGCTCGTCATTGCCATCGGCATCACGGCGATCGGCACCTTCGTCGGGGCAGGCGGCCTCGGCGATATGATCGTCAGAGGGTCGAACGCGACAAACGGAACCGCCATTATTTTGGCGGGCGCCATCCCGACCGCGCTGATGGCGGTAGCCGCAGACCTGCTGATGGCGTGGCTGGAACGAGCCCTCAGCCCGGTGAAAAAACAAAAAAGAAAGCTGATCGTACGCTCAGCCTCATGAAAAAAAGCATTCTTCCGCGTGAAGGATGCTTTTTTTGATTTCTTGATTAAATTTTGATAACTGCGCTGTAAAGTCTTACTTATCAAATAACAAAGCAGAGGGGTAATCAAATGAGCAACATCTTAGAAACGAGACAGCTGCAAAAATCATTCGGCAGACAACAGGCAGTGGCTGATGTGTCTCTATCGGTTAAGCGCAACAGTATATACGGCCTGCTCGGTCCGAACGGCGCCGGAAAATCAACGACTCTTAAAATATTGACCGGAATCTTGCAGCAAACATCCGGCGAGGTTCTGTTCGACGGACATACAAGGAAGCGCGAAGATTTGAAAAGCATCGGTTCCCTGATTGAAGCGCCGCCGCTTTACAGCAACTTGACAGCCGCTGAAAATCTGAAAGTCCGCTGCGTGATGCTCGGACTGCCTGATTCAAGAATTGCGGAAGTACTGGAAATCACGGGATTAACGGGAACCGGAAAAAAGCGCGCCGGACAATTTTCTATGGGAATGAAGCAGCGTCTCGGCATTGCGTTAGCATTATTAAACCGTCCGTCGCTCTTAATTCTTGATGAGCCGACAAACGGATTGGACCCGATGGGAATTCAGGATTTGCGGGAATTTATCCGCTCCCTGCCCGGACAGGGAATGACGGTTATTTTATCTAGCCACCTGTTATCAGAAGTCGAGCAGATCGCAGACCATATCGGAATTATCAGTGACGGCGTTTTAGGATATCAGGGAGAAATCAGCCGGGAAGACGATCTGGAGCGGCTGTTTCTGGAGGTAGTCAAATCAACACGGGAGAAAGCGGGGACAGGAAAATGATTCAGTACATGCAGGCGGAACACCTTACATCTAAAAGAACATTTATCAGAAAGCTGATCATTCTTATCCCGCTTCTGAACACGGCTTTTTCTTTTCTGCTGAATGCCGCCTATTTTATGACGGGCACGTTCAATTGGTGGGCGGTTATTTTCATGCCGCTCATGATTGCTCTAATGTGCGGTTTATCTGTTAAAAAAGAGAAAAAATCAGCGCATGACCGTGCGGTGTACTCACTGCCGGCTGACTTGAAGAGCATATGGTTCTCAAAAATAAGCTTGATCGCGCTGTATTCACTCCTGTCGCAAATCGTCTTTTTAGTTATCATATTTTTGCTTGGCCTTGTGTTTCCGGCAATTGCTGCGGTTCAGCTGAAAGGTATTGAAGCAAGCTCCCTTTTGTGGCTGTCTACGCTTTGGGAAATTCCGTTCTGCTTATGGATTGCCAGACAGTTCGGGTTTACAGCAGTCATCCTCATGAATATGATCGCCGCCTTTGTTTTAGGCATTGTGCCGGCGTCAGGTTCATTGTGGTGGCTGAGTCCATGGAGCTGGTCAGTCCGGGTGATGTCACCGATTCTCGGGATCCATCCGAACGGAATTCCGCTTCCCGCAAACAGCGGCTTATTAAACGGAAACGTGATCATTCCGGCTATTATTCTTTCTATTCTTTCTTTTATCGCGGTAAGTTTTGTTTCCGCCGTGTCTTTTTCAAAAGGGGGAAACCGGTCATGACCGTGCTTTTACGATATATGTGGGCCGATGTATTAAAAATGAAGCGCACGCCGCTCATATGGATGCATGCTGCGGCGCCGGTTTTATGCGCGGGATTTTTCCTGTTATATATGATGTATGGAAGGATTCAGGAGCCTTATGTGCTGTACAGCGTCTTCTTCAGCGCGATTGCCGTTTTATACCCTTTCATCATCAGTATTGTCTGCGGCATGTCTGCCTCCGTCGAGGAACAGGCTGGTCATTTTCAGATGATGCTGGCGGTTCCGTATTCTAAAATTATCAGTTTTGCGGGAAAGCTGCTTCTGCTGCTCCTATTGAATGTGTTATCGGCAGGTCTTGCCATCTGTCTTTATTTGGCGGGGATGAAATTTGTTCTTCACATCAATGATCTCCCGTATCTTCTCTTTTTAAAAGGAGGGGCGTGGCTGATTGACGGCAGTATTCCGCTTTATATGATGTCTTTTTTTGTCAGCATAAAGTACGGCATGGGACCGTCCGGGCTTTTAGGGGGTGCGGGATTATTAATGGCGGCGCTCATGAATACGGGACTTGGCGATACCATCTGGCGTTTTTTTCCGTGGGCATGGAGCGTGCGGCTTTCGGGCCTTGCAGGGCTGCTGCATTTTGACAAAGTCAAAAAAGAGTTCCTCCCTTATGTAAGATACGATATGAGATTCGGAGAAATAATGTTATATTTTTCTATAGTGATATTATGTCTGGCCGGCCTTTATTGGTGCAGAAGATGGGAAGGGCGGCGTTCATATGAATAAAGGCAAGGAGCGATTCGGCCGGTGGCAAACATTTTAGCAATTGATGATGAAAAAGATATTCTCGTTCTGATCAGAAACATTTTACAGCGTGATCAGCATACAGTAACGATTCTGGAAAAAGCGGAGGATCAGTCATTGGATTTTTTTCAAGGCTATGATTTGATTCTTCTTGATGTCATGATGCCCGGAACAGACGGGATTGAACTCTGCCGGCGGATTCGCCCGCTGGTGGACAGCCCGATCCTGTTTTTAACGGCAAAGTCTGACGAAGAATCCATTGTGAAAGGCCTCATGACAGGCGCTGATGATTACATCACAAAGCCGTTCGGCGTACAGGAATTGATGGCAAGGGTAAACGCGCATGTCAGAAGGGAACGGCGGGAAAAGCATCAGACGAAACGGCTGATATCAGGCTTCATGTTTGATTTTGACAATAAAGAAGTATGGATTGATGACCGGAAACTGCCTCTTACGAAAAACGAATATAAAATCGTTGAATGTCTGGCACAGCATAAAAACAGAACATTCTCACGGGAGCAGATTTACGAGGAAGTGTACGGCTTGGACGGCGATGCGCTCTATTCAACCATTACGGAGTTTATCAGAACCATCCGGAAAAAATGTAAAGAACACGGGGCTGATCCGATCAAAACGGTGTGGGGTGTCGGATACAAATGGGAATAGCAAAAGGAAAATCCAGCATCCGCAAAGAGCTTGTCAAATTTACGATCACACTGTGTCTGAGCACGATGGGGGTGGCGGCATTATGTGTCGCCTTAAATGCCATTGCCATGAATGCCGGAGCGATCCTGCCCGCAAACTACAGCGAGCATGAGGCGGAACAGATCAAACCCCGCCTGAAATCAACGGAAAAGATAACCGAAGACATGATCCCCGCAGGTATGACATACGCTGTTTTTGATAAAAAAACAAAGCGGATGACAAAAGGAACGATGACGGAACAAGATGCGGCCAACGCCAGAAAAAAGATTCAGCATCAGCCGTATTTTAATTATGCACAAAAAGGATTCATGGTGATAAATCGGAAAGATGAATACGGCGTTCTCCAATATTCACTCAGGTCGGAATTTCAGTCGCCGCTGTTAAGGCGCTATCTGCCGAATTATGAATGGACGGGTCTTACGATTCTGATCTCTTTGCTTCTTTTGACCGTTTTTATCGTGACGACGCGTTTCGCCAATCAGCTGAGACGGCATTTCAGCACACTCAGCTCCATTACGGCAAGCATTCAAAAACAGAATTTAAATATCAATCCAAAAAGGTCTCGCATAAAGGAATTTGACGATGTCATTGACTCTCTGCTGAAAATGAAAGACGCGCTTCAGGCATCTTTGGCGGCGCAGTGGGAGGCGGAGCGGATAAAGAAAGAACAAATCGGCGCGCTTGCGCATGATATTAAAATTCCGGCAACGATCATTAAAGGAAATGCCGAGCTGCTTCAGTTAACAGAGCCTGATGAGGAGCAGGCGGAATATGCGCAGTATATTCTGGATGCCGGAAACAAAATCGAGCATTATGTCGGACAGCTGATCCAGCTTTCTAAAGCGGAGGAGGCAGTTGCCGTTCATGTGGAATATACCGACCTCAAAGAGTGGATTCAAAACATATATCGTGACGCGGCGGCGCTTGCGGGGCCGAAACAGATTGATCTCGTCCTCAGCGAACGGGGAATTGACCGAATTGAAGCGCCGATCGATCATGAGCTGCTCCACAGGGCGGTCATGAATATCGCGGCAAATGCCGTCGACTATACGCCGGAAGGAGGGGAAATCCTTGTGGACGTCCTGTGCACCGCTTCCGCCCTCCATCTCGCCGTATCCGACAGCGGAAGCGGGTTCTCGCCGGAAGCGCTGAAAAGAGCGACACAGCTTTTTTACACGGAGGATAAAAGCAGACATTCGGCGGGGCATCATGGCATGGGGCTTACATTCGCCCATCATGTCGTACATCTTCACCACGGCGAATTAATACTTGAAAATCAGGAGTCTGGAGGAGCCCGGGCGGAGATTCGAATTCCGCTGGAAGGCGTCAGACAAAAACAAGCCCTGCACGCCTGAGGGCTTGTTTTTCTGTTTAAGAAAAGCAAAAATAAAAACGGCTGTCCGTTTGAGAGATCAGCCGCTTATGCGGAAAAGAGTTTATCAGGAAGGATCAATCCATGTTGAAGACCACTTGGAAATTTCCTCTAAAATAGGGGCTAATGCGCAGCCTTTTTCCGTTAAAGAATACTCAATGCGGACAGGCGTTTCGGGGATAACATCCCGTTTGATGACACCTTCTGTTTCAAGTTCTTTCAGACGTTCTGACAAGACTCTTCCGCTTAAATTCGGAAGCGCCGCTTCAATTTCGCTAAATCGCTGCTGTCCGTTCAATAACTGAAAGACGATTAGAGCCACCCAGCGTTTACTTAGGATGTCGACCGCTTTTTCGAATCTGGGGCACATTTCTGATTGGTTCATGCTTTTTCACCTCGTCTTCTGCTATTATACCGCAAAATCGGAGGGAACGTACGTCTGGCGCTTGTTAAGTTGAGGAGAGGATCAAAAAGAGGATGAGGAATCCGGGGAGCGCTTTTTCGCTTCAGCCGCGATAAAATCAAAGTATTTGCTGACGCTTTCAATATCTTCTTTTGTGAAATGCTGCCACTTTTTGCTGTCAAACAGCGGCAGATGCTCCGCGCCTCTGTCAACGGCGGTCTGATAGATGGCGCAGATGGATTGATAGCTTTCAGAGGTTTCGCGGATTTCCTCCTGAAATGCCTTGATGTGTCCGGCCCGCGCCATTAACTCCTCGTACGGAATTTTTAATGTGTCCGCCAATTTTCGGATGGTCGCGGGTTTAGGAATGCCGCGGTGCCCGTTTTCAATTCTGGAAATGGTCGCCGAGCTGACGCCGGAATAGACGGCAAGCTGATTGACGGTAAGCTTCCGGGCGCGGCGCAGCTCTCTTAATTGCTTTCCGAATGTGTTCAATAAGATCGCCTCACATGTGCAAAGTCATGAGTCTTCATTTGTTCTTTTTTTGGCTTCAGCCGATAAGAACGCAAAGTATTTATCAAGCAGAACCAAGTCTTCTTTCGACAGGTGCCGCCAGTTCTCCCGCTCCAATAGGGATAAATCATGCAGCTCATACGTTTCGGCTTTTTCCAGCAAGGTGCAGCCCGTGTCGTACGGGGCTCTCGTTTCCTGAACGGTCTCTATATATCCCGCCGTCTGCATCAGTTCCTCATACGGGATTTTTAACGCATCTGCGAGCTTTTTAATGGTTGCAGGTTTCGGCACACCGCGTTTGCCGTTTTCAATCCGCGAGATTCCCGCGGCGCTCACGCCTGAATACGTTGCCAGCTGATTCACTGTCAGATGCCTTTTTTCCCGCAATGTCCGCAATTGTTTCCCGAAGCTTTCCACAGTCTCTCCCCCTCCCGCGATCTATTTATATTCTAGTATGTTTATTGACTAAAGGGAATAGCCAGGCTGGAAAAGTATTGACAAAAGTTAACAAAAGCCGTATCTTATGTATAAGAAAGAAAGTATTTGACAGAACGGAAGGTGAAGAAAGTGGTCGAAAAGATACAGATCAGAAGAGATTATGTGCTGCAGTATATGGTCAATAATGACTACTCGTTAAACCAGCTCGCCCTGGAGATCGGAATATCTCCCGCCACACTGAGCCGTGTACTGAATGGAGAGCGGAGGCCGGGCCAGCTGGTCATCGGAAAAATGCTCTATTACTTTGACATGAAATTTGAAGATCTTTTTTACTACGACTTTGTTGACAAAAGTCAATGATGATGGAAGATTCAAACGCATTTCCGTTTTTCTGACATGATGTGCACCGATACGGCGTGACATGCCTTTGTTTTTCATGTAAAATAGAAGCAATGTAGGCCAGTCAGTCTGGAGGTGTATGGGATGCACACATTATTGATTACCTTATTGGTCATCGTCAGTATTGCACTTATTATTGTCGTATTGCTTCAAACCAGCAAAAGCGCCGGTTTATCGGGTGCAATTTCAGGCGGGGCGGAGCAGCTTTTCGGAAAACAGAAAGCAAGGGGCCTTGATCTGATTCTTCACCGCACAACCGTTGTGCTGGCAGTCTTGTTTTTCGTGTTGACGATTTCGCTGGCGTATATCGTATAAGGCAATGTTTGTATAAGGTCTGATTTAATATCAGGCCTTTTTCTTGTTGAGAGACGGCGTTTGTTTCTCGCAAAACTGTGGAAAACTAAATTGAATGTGCAAAAAAGGGGTTATGAGCATGAAAATTGTGACACCAAAACCATTTACATTTAAAGGCGGAGACAAAGCGGTGCTTCTGCTGCACGGATTTACGGGAAATACGGCAGACGTCAGAATGCTCGGCCGCTATTTGAATGAGCGCGGCTACACTTGTCACGCGCCTCAATATAAAGGGCACGGCGTTCCGCCGGAAGAGCTGGTACATACGGGGCCTGAAGATTGGTGGAAAGACGTCATGGACGGTTATGAATATTTACGGTCTGAAGGCTATGAAAACATTGCGGCCTGCGGACTGTCGCTTGGCGGGGTTTTTTCATTGAAATTGGGTTACACTGTACCCATAAAGGGAATTGTTCCTATGTGTGCGCCGATGCACATTAAAAGTGAAGAGGTTATGTACGAAGGAGTTCTTTCCTACGCGCGCAATTATAAAAAATTCGAAGGAAAACAGCCGGAGCAGATTGAAAAGGAAATGAAGGAGTTTGAAAAAACACCGATGAATACGCTCAAATCGCTTCAGGAGCTGATTGCCGATGTGCGCAAAAACGTCGACATGATCTATTCCCCGACATTTGTGGTTCAGGCACGGCATGACCATATGATTAATACAGAAAGTGCGAACATCATTTACAACGAGGTGGAAACGGACGACAAACAGCTGAAATGGTATGAAGAATCAGGCCATGTCATTACGCTCGATAAAGAACGGGACCTCGTTCATCAGGATGTGTACGAATTTTTAGAGAAACTCGATTGGTAACAAACAGGAGGTCGAATAATGGAAAAAGAAGCGTTTATGGACCGTCTTCTCGCGTTTATGAAGGAAGAGGCGTACAAGCCCCTTACCGTTCAGGAACTTGAGGAGATGCTGAACATCACGGAAGCAGATGAATTCAAAGAGCTGGTAAAAGCGCTGGTGGCGCTCGAGGAGACGGGACAGATCGTCCGCACCAGAAGCAACCGCTACGGGCTTCCGGAAAAAATGAATTTAGTAAAAGGAAAAATTTCCGCGCATGCGAAAGGCTTCGCGTTTCTATTGCCGGAGGATACCTCTTTAAGCGACGTGTTTATTCCGCCGAATGAGCTGAATACGGCCATGAACGGCGATATCGTCATGGTGCGGCTCAATTCCCAGTCAAGCGGATCGAGACAGGAAGGCACGGTCATCCGCATCTTGGAAAGAAGCATCGACCGCGTCGTGGGCACATACACAGAAACGAAAAGCTTCGGTTTTGTCATCCCGGATGATAAGAAAATCACGAGTGATATTTTTATTCCGAAACATGCCAATAACGGCGCTGCGGAAGGCCATAAAGTCGTCGTCAAACTGACAAGCTACCCTGAAGGCAGAATGAACGCCGAAGGAGAAATCGTTGAAATACTCGGCCATAAAAATGATCCGGGCATCGATATTTTATCAATTATCCATAAGCACGGCCTGCCGGGAGATTTTCCGGCTGAAGCGATGGAGCAGGCAACAAGCACGCCGGATACCATCGATGAAAAAGACATCAAAGACCGCCGTGATCTCCGCGATCAGGTCATTGTCACCATTGACGGCGCGGATGCGAAGGATCTGGATGACGCCGTCACCGTGACAAAGCTTGATAACGGCAGCTACAAGCTCGGCGTCCATATTGCGGACGTCAGCCATTACGTCACGGAGAATTCCCCGATTGACAAAGAAGCGCTGGAAAGAGGGACAAGCGTGTACTTGGTTGACCGGGTCATTCCGATGATTCCGCACAGATTGTCTAACGGAATCTGTTCTTTAAATCCGAAGGTCGACCGGCTGACGCTTTCCTGCGAAATGACAATCAACCAGCAGGGCCAGGTGACAGAGCACGAGATCTTCCAAAGCGTCATTAAAACGACGGAAAGAATGACCTATTCAGATGTCAACCGGATCCTCACAGAAGACGACGCCGAGCTGAAAGAAAGATATGAGCCGCTCGTCCCGATGTTTAAAGACATGGAACGTCTGGCCGAAATTCTCCGGGCGAAACGGATGGACCGAGGCGCCGTGGATTTTGATTTCAAAGAGGCGAAGGTGCTCGTCGATGAGGAAGGCGCCGTTAAAGACGTCGTCATCAGAGAGCGCTCAGTAGCGGAAAAGCTGATTGAAGAATTCATGCTTGTGGCAAACGAAACGGTGGCCGAGCACTTCCATTGGATGAACGTGCCGTTTATTTACCGGATTCACGAAGAGCCGAACGCCGAAAAACTGCAAAAGTTCCTGGAGTTCGTCACGACATTCGGTTATATCGTCAAAGGGAAAGCCGGAGACATTCATCCGCGCGCGCTGCAAAGCATTCTTGACGAAGTGCGGGACCGTCCGGAAGAAACGGTGATTTCAACCGTCATGCTCCGTTCCATGAAGCAGGCGAAATACGACCCGCAAAGCCTGGGCCATTTCGGGCTGGCGACTGAATTTTATACGCACTTCACATCGCCGATCCGCCGCTATCCTGACTTAATCGTTCACAGGCTGATCAGAACGTATTTGATCAACGGACAATCGGACGAAGCGACTCAAGAAAAGTGGGCCGAACGCCTTCCGGAAATCGCTGATCATACGTCAACGATGGAACGTCGTGCCGTTGATGCAGAGCGGGAAACGGACGATCTGAAAAAAGCGGAATATATGCTTGATAAAATCGGCGAGGAATTTGACGGCATGATCAGTTCCGTCACGAATTTCGGAATGTTTGTCGAGCTGCCGAATACGATTGAAGGGCTTGTGCACGTCAGCTTTATGACGGATGATTATTACCGTTTTGACGAGCAGCATTTCGCCATGATCGGTGAACGCACGGGCAACGTTTACCGCATCGGAGACGAAATCACGGTCAAAGTCGTCGACGTCAATAAAGATGAGAGAAACATCGACTTTGAAATTGTCGGCATGAAAGGCACCCGCCGTCCGAGAGAAACGACAGGCGACCGCAGAAAACGCGGCAGACCGGCGCGGAAACGCGTGTTAAACAGCAATACCCCGGCTTCACCGCCGAAATCGGAGGAAAAAGGGGAATGGTTTACAAAACCGAAGAAGAAAAAGAAAAAACGCGGTTTCCAAAACGCGCCGAAACAAAAACGCAAAAAGAAGAAGTAAATGCGAAAAGCAAATGGGGCAAAATGCTCTGTTTGCTTTCTTTCGCAAGCCGCATTTTCATTGTCGCGGAACGCTCCATTTGCTAAAATAAAGCGTATCGCACACATGAACGGTTTTTGCGGAGAGAGGAGGATAAGGCATGCCAAAAGGATCAGGCAAAGTATTATCGCAAAACAAAAAAGCAAACCATGATTACTTTATAGAAGAAACCTATGAAACAGGCATCGTGCTGCAGGGAACGGAGATTAAGTCCATCCGCGCCGGCCGCGTAAACATGAAGGATTCCTTTGCGAAAATCGAGCGCGGCGAAGTGTTCCTCCACAACATGCACATCAGCCCGTACGAGCAGGGAAACCGCTATAACCACGACCCGCTCCGGACGAGAAAGCTTTTGATGCACCGGAAAGAAATCAATAAGCTGATCGGCCTGACGAAAGAGAAAGGCTATTCCCTCGTGCCGCTGAAGCTGTATTTGAAAAACGGCTTCGCCAAAGTGTTAATCGGCCTCGGAAAAGGGAAGAAAACATACGATAAACGCGAAGATTTAAAACGAAAAGACGCAAAAAGAGAAATCGAAAGAGCGTTCAGAGACAGACAAAAAGGCTTCTGATGCATGAGCCTTGATGTGATGATATGCCCTGTGCTATACTGTTCACACATCAGATTCACAGGCTGTTTATTGAAGACATTCCCAATTGAATTTGCCTGTGATCATGGTATAATAACAGTACAGCCAGTTGAGCAAGAGCTTGATAGATCTCCCGTATACCCTTAACAAGGGGACGTTACGGATTCGACAGGGATGGATCGAGCTTGAGCTGCGAGCCGAGAGGCGATCTCGTTAACACGCACCTAAATATAACTGGCAAAACTAAAAGTTTTAACCAAAACTTAGCACTAGCTGCCTAATAAACGCAGCGAGCTCTTCCTGACATTGCCTATGTGTCCGTGAAGAGCACATCCAAGTAGGCTACGCTTGCGTTCCCGTCTGAGAACGTAAGAAGAGACTGACAGACTAGCTCTCGGAAGGCCCGCCCGCAGGCACGAAGACGAGTGAAACACGAAATATGCAGGCTACGCTCGTAGACGCTTAAGTAATCGATGTTTCTGGACGTGGGTTCGACTCCCACCGTCTCCATACATAACAGAGGAACCGCAGTGCCGTCACATGACGCACTGCGGTTTTTTCATGCCGAAATCAAGGAGTGAAAGTGAATGGAAATCGTCATCATAGACGAAAAAGATGTTACAAGCACAGAAGCATTACACCGAATCTTAAAAGATCAATTAGATTTCCCGGACTATTATGGTGAAAATCTGAATGCCTTATGGGATTGTCTGACAGGCTGGATAGAATATCCGCTGACTTTGGTGTGGAAGAATTTTGAGGCCAGTCAAAAGGCATTGGGTTCGGATGCTGATGATGTATTAAGGATATTAAAAAAGGCTCAGGCAGAATTAGATGGTGAATTTTTCATTCAAATCGATCAGCCGTCAGCCGGGACAACGGACAGGCACTAAAAAGTGCGTACTTCCTCTCATCTATTTTTCTATCCGATAATAGGGACGGACTTCTTTATTCTAATGATGGGTTAATCTATAAAACAACAGACCATTATAAAACATTTCATAAAATAAAATAGTGGAAGGTGTTATTGATGTTAAAAGTCATCATAGACGGAAAAGATGTTACAAGCACAGAAGCATTACACCGAATCTTAAAAGATCAATTAGATTTCCCGGACTATTATGGTGAAAATCTGAATGCCTTATGGGATTGTCTGACAGGCTGGATCGAACTTCCGCTGACTTTGGTGTGGAAGAACTTTGAGGCCAGTCAAAAGGCATTGGGTTCGGATGCGGACGATGTCTTGGAGCTGCTTCAAGAGGCTCAGGAAGAGTTAGGGAATCGATTTGTCATTCAAATCGATCAGCCGTCAGCCGGGACAACGGACAGGCACTAAAAAGTGCGTACTTCCCCTCATCTATTTTTCTATCCGATAATAGGGACGGAAGGTTTCAGGCTTTCGATTTCTGTCCATATATAAGAAGAGACTTGCGATAGGGAGGAATGGATGATGGATTTGCAGTTGAAAGGGAAGACGGCGCTTGTGACAGGATCTACGTCAGGCATCGGGAAGGCGATTGCGGCTTCGCTGATTGCAGAAGGTGCGGCCGTGATCATTAACGGCCGCCGTGAAGAAAAGGTGAACGAAACGATCCGGGAACTAGAGAAACAGACGCCGGATGCCCGTCTCTATCCGGCCGCATTTGATTTAGGCACGGCGGAAGGGTGCGGCGCGATTTTTCAGCAGTATCCGGATGTGGATATTCTCGTCAACAATTTAGGAATCTTTGAACCTGCGGAATACTTTGATATTCCTGACGAAGAGTGGCTCCGGTTTTTCGAGGTGAATATCATGAGCGGCGTGAGGCTGACACGCCGGTATGCAAAGCGGATGATTGAACGGAAGGAAGGGCGGGTGATTTTTATCGCGAGTGAAGCGGCCGTCATGCCTTCTCAGGAAATGGCCCATTACAGCGCTACGAAAACGACGCAGCTGTCGCTGTCACGCAGTCTGGCCGAGCTCACGGAAGGGACGAATGTGACGGTGAATACGGTCATGCCCGGCTCCACGAAAACAGAGGGCGTCGAAACAATGCTCGAGTCGCTTTATCCCGGTGAAAACCTGACCGCGGTGGAGGCGGAGAGACGATTTATGAAGGAAAATCGTCCGACGTCGATCATTCAGCGATTGATCCGTCCGGAAGAAATCGCCCACTTTGTCGCCTTTTTAAGCAGCCCGCTGTCGTCTGCCATTAACGGATCTGCATTGCGGATCGACGGCGGCTTGGTGCGGAGCATTATATAAGATGAACGTAAAAAAACCCCCGTAAAGCGGGGGTTTTTTTAATGCGGATCACGCTGAAACCGGCCGATGATCCTGCTGATTAAATCTTTTGTGGCGCAGTCAAAATGCTCTTCTTTTTGGTTTGTCAACAGCCCGACCGGTGGTGAAATTGTTAAGTTATTGATCGGAATGACCTTCGTGCCCTCGATCGGTTCTGAGTGCGCCGTCGCCGTAAAGATTGAGACGCCGATATTTTCCCTGACATAGTATTGATGAGCCATGCTGCTGGTCAGCTCCATTTTTCGATAGCGGCTCCCGATGGCACGCTGCAGGTGCTGTTCAATTTGAATCCGGATCGGGCAATTGGCGGGCGTGAAAATCAGGCATTCATTTTCTAAATCCTCGAGATTGACGCTTGCTTTGTCGGCAAGGGGATGTCTGTCTGACACGATGACATTGAGCGAGTCATGGAAAAACGGATCGAAATAATTTTCCAGAATCAGCTCCGGCTCGCCGCATACGGCAAAATCAATGGCGCCCTCCAGCAGTTTGCGGCTGCATGTATTGGCATCATCCACGCTGACATTGACCGACATGTCAGGATAATCATGTAAGAAACCCCGCAGTACGGCAGGGAAGATCAGGCTTGCCGTCGGTTCGGATATGCCGATCTGAATAAGGCCGGCCTGGCCCTGTCTGATGTCGGCCAAAGTATGGTCAAGCACCTCGTATTGCGCGAGAAGCTGCCCGGCCCGCTCATGAAACAGCCGCCCCGCCCTTGTCAGTTTCAGCTTCTTTCCCCGTTCAAACAGCTGCGCGCCTACATCTTGTTCCAGCTGTTTAATCCGCATTGAAATCGTCGGCTGTGAGTAGTTCAGAATTTCGGCGGCCTTATAAAAGCTGCCTGACTGTACGATGGTATGAAACGTTTTAATGGTGCGTAATTCCAACGAAATCCCCTCCCGGCTGTTCATTAATTTTCTTGAACCTTTCCTTTACTTTTTTTGATTAGTCAAATAAATCAGTTTGTTTTATAGTATAAACAATCAAAGCTTAGTAAACAAATTGGAATTATATATTTTTGCGGGGAGAGTGACCGGAATGAGTGAAGACATATTTCGATTGGCTGAGAAAAAGGATGCGCCGGAGTTTTTAGAGCTGCTGTACAGCGCGTTTCAGCCGATCCGCAATTTGGAGATTGACTGGCCGTCGGCGCGGGCCGACATCGATATGGTAACAGAAAATATTGAAAATCATTCAGCCGTCGTGCTCGAACGGGACGGACGGCTTCTTTCAACAATTACGATCCGTTTTCCGTGGGAGAGTGACACGCCTCCGTCAAAATATCCGTTTGTCTGGTGGTTTGCGACGCTTCCTGAGCTGAAGGGGCAGGGCATCGGCAGCAAACTTTTGACTTATGTGGAAGAACACGTGCTGCGGGATACGCTGAAGGCCCCGGCCATCACGCTCGGCACTTCGGCGCGCAAGCATCCCTGGCTTGTAGATATGTACAGACGGAGGGGGTATGAAGTGTATTTTGAGCAGGAGAAAGACGGAGACATCGGAGTCATGATGAGAAAGGTGCTCATACCGGAGCGGTTTGACGCGTCGCTGTTAGGCACACCGAGCTGGGCGCAATGATAAAAAAACGGATCAGAGCCGGCTGTCTGCTTCTGCTGCTCGGCGTGCTGGCCGGGTGCGGGCAAGGAGAAAGCACAAAAGCGGGGAGCGGCGTGCAGACCGTCATTGTCGGCACGGGAACTGATTTTCCGAACATTGCTTTTATGGATGAAAAAGGCGAGCTGACCGGCTATGACATTGAAGTGATGAAAGCCATTGATAAACAGCTGCCGCAATACAAATTTGTCTTTAAGACGATGGATTTTTCGAATCTGCTCACAAGTCTCGGAAACCGGAAAATTGACGTGATCGCGCACAATATGGCGAAAAATAAGGAACGGGAGAAACGCTTTTTGTATCACAAGATCCCGTATAACTACTCGCCGATGTACATCACGGTGAAGGCGGATAATGACGCGATACACACGCTCCGGGATTTAAAAGGGAAAACCGTCATCGTCGGCGCGACGTCAAACGCGGCGGACTATATGACGGCATACAACAAAACCCACGGCAGCCCGATACATTTGAAATACGCCGGGCAGGGCAGCAATGATACAGCAAACCAAATTGAGACGGGACGCGCTGACGCCACCGTATCCACGCCGTTTGCCGTCGATTTTCAAAATAAGACGCACGCGTTCAAACAAAAAACGGTCGGTGATGTGCTGCTGGATACCGAGGTGTATTTTATGTTCAATAAAAACAGCCAAACCCTGGCGGACGATACGGATCGGGCGATTCAAAAGCTTGAGAAGGACGGCACATTGAAAAGGCTGAGTGAAAAATGGCTCGGCGCGGATTATTCAAAATCAAGTTTCACGAAATAACTGAAGCAGAAAACGGGGCGATCACATGAAAATAAGACTGGCGGTCATGTCATTAACAATTGCCGCAACGGCGGCGTTATCAGCCTGCGGCGCGGGCGGGGAGGCGGCATCAGGCAATCAGAAAAACGTGAAGAACATCACGGTCGGCACGGGAACTCAATTTCCGAATATTTGCTTTATTGATGATAAAGGCAAATTGACGGGCTACGACGTTGAGCTGGTGAAAGAGCTTGACAGGCGCCTGCCGGACTATCGTTTCACTTTTAAAACGATGGATTTCTCCAACCTGCTTGTCAGCCTCGGCCAGCATAAAGTCGATATCGTAGCCCATCAAATGGAGAAAAGCGCCGAACGGGAGAAAAAATTTCTGTTCAATCAAGTCGCGTATAACAACTTCCCGCTGAAAATCACGGTGCTCCAAGATAACGGGAACATTCACGGCATTGAGGACTTGAAAGGGAAGCGGGTCATTACGAGTCCGACGTCAAACGGCGCGCTTGTGCTGAAAAAATGGAATGAAAAACACGGCAGTCCGTTTGAAATCGCTTATGCCGGCCAAGGTTCAAACGATGCGGCCAATCAGCTGAAATCCGGCCGCGCCGATGCGACGATTTCTACGCCGTTTGCCGTCGATTTCCAAAACAAAACGAGCGCGATCAAAGAAAAAACAGTCGGCGGGGTGCTGTCAAATGCCAAAGTGTTTTTTATGTTTAACAAAAATGAACAAACGCTGAGCGATGACATTGATAAAGCCCTGCAGGAAATCATTGATGACGGCACGCTTAAAAAGCTGAGTGAAAAGTGGCTCGGCGCGGATTATTCAAAGGAGCAATATTAAGTGAAAAAGAGAGGGATCGGCAATGGAAAAAGCGTTTGATATCAGTATGATCGCGTCCTTTGTGCCGACATTGCTCGGGTATTTGCCCGTCACGCTGTATATATTGGCGGTGTCTTTGCTGTTCGGCTTTCTATTGGGGCTGCTTTTGGCGCTGCCCCGCATCTATCGCATTCCCGTTTTGAATCAGTTTGCGAAGCTGTATATCTCTTTTTTTAGAGGAACGCCTATCATGGTGCAGCTGTTCATTGTATTTTACGGCATTCCGGCGCTCACGGCGCTCGCCGGAATTGATACCTCCAAAATGGACCCTTTGTATGCGGCCATCGCCACGTATGCGCTGAGCAGCGCGGCAAGAGCGGCCGAAATCATCAGGGGAGGTGTGAACAGCGTCGACCGCGGGCAGGCGGAGGCGGCGTTCAGCATCGGGCTGAACGGGGGGCAGACATTCCGGCGCATCATTCTGCCGCAGGCGCTTGTGCAGGCCTTTCCCAACATCGGGAATATGGTGATCGGTTTCTTAAAAGATACATCACTCGCTTTTTCGATCGGGGTGATGGATATGTCGGGCAGAGGACAGACCTTGATTACATCGAGCAATCATTCTTTAGAAGTGTATATCTCGCTTTCTGTTCTGTATTATGCGGCCGCCCTTTTATTTGAATGTGTCTTCAGATGGGCCGAAAAACGAATCAAGAAAGATGAGACGCGCCTTGTGACGGTTTTTGACATGAGCGCGCACGGCTGAAAAGGAGGGAGAACAGTGGAGCTGGACATTCCGTTTATCGGCACTGCGATAAAACAAATGGTGAAAACCGTTCCGCTTACATTGGCGATGACGGTCATTCCGATTATCACCGGATTTTTCATAGCTCTCGGCAATATCACGGTGCGTATATTCCGCATCAAATGGCTGCTGGCCTGCTCATCGTTTTACGTGTCTTTTTTCCGCAGCACCCCGGCGATTCTCCATATTATGCTGATTTATTTAGGGATTCCGCTGATTGCCGATCAATTCAGCCGCGCGTTTCATCTCGGCTGGTCGGCCAATCAGATTCCGGTCGCCGTGTTTGTCATCATGGCACTGTCATTAACGGCAGGCGCTTATATGACGGAAATTCTCCGATCCGGGATCATGGCCGTCGATACAGGGCAGGCGGAGGCGGCATATTCAATCGGCCTGACGCGGGGACAGATGATTCGGCGCGTGGTTCTGCCGCAGGCGTTCATGATATCGCTGCCGAACTTCACCAATATAGGCATCGGCTTTTTGCATACCACTTCCATCGCGGCAATTGTTGCAGTGCCTGAAATTACAGGAACGGCGACGATTGCGGCATCCGATAACTATGCGTTTCTGGAAGCATTTATCGGGGCGGCCGTGATTTATTGGGGATTAACGCTGATTCTCGAAGCTGTAAACAGTCTGGCGGAAAAAAGAGCGGCCAGATATCAAGGAGGCGCATTATGATCGAAATCCGAAACATTCAGAAACATTTTGGCAGTCATCACGTGCTAAAGGGGATCAATTTAAGTGTCCGGAAAGGAGAAGTCGTGACCATCATCGGCCCGAGCGGTTCCGGGAAAACCACTTTTCTGCGCTGCCTTAATTTACTTGAGCGGCCGGATGAGGGCGCCATTTCGCTGCACGGTGAAGTCATTAACTGCAAAAAGCCTGCCAAAAAAGACATTCTCAGACTGAGGAAACAGACGGCGATGGTTTTTCAGCAATATCATTTGTTTTCGCATAAAACGGCGATTCAAAATGTCATGGAAGGCCTGACGGTCGCAAGGAAAATGAAAAAAACAGATGCGTACGCCATTGCCGAGCGGGAACTGGCCAAGGTGGGGCTTCAGGATAAATTGCACGCCTATCCGAATCAGCTATCGGGAGGACAGAAGCAGCGGGTCGGAATTGCCCGGGCGCTTGCCATTCATCCTGATGTGATGCTGTTTGACGAACCGACCGCAGCCCTTGATCCGGAGCTTGTCGGCGAGGTGCTCGATGTGATGCTTAACATTGTGCGGACCGGCGCCACCATGATCATTGTCACACATGAAATGGAATTCGCCAGAAGAGTGTCCGACCAAATTGTGTTTATGGATGAAGGAGCAATCGTGGAACAAGGAACGCCTGAGGAAGTCTTTTACAAGACGAAAAAAGAAAGAACGAAGAAGTTCCTCCGCCGCGTGCTGCCTGATTACGGTTATGACATAAAAGAGCGCATAAAGGAGCCTGTCGTATGATTCGTTTAAGCATTTTAGACCAAAGTGTCACCGCGGAAAACCAAACCGCAGAAGAAGCCTTGCGGCAAACGGTGAAATTGGCTCAGGAGGCCGAACAATACGGATATGACCGTTTCTGGGCGGCGGAGCATCATAACAATGAAGAGATAGCAGGATCAGCTCCGGAAATTGTTCTGGGGTATCTTGCCGCAAGCACGAAAAAAATCCGTCTCGCATCCGGCGGGGTGATGCTGCAGCATTACAGTCCTTATAAAGTGGCGGAGCAGTTCCGGGTTTTGTCCGCTCTTGCTCCCGGCCGTGTGGCGCTTGGTGTCGGCAAAGCGCCCGGCGGATTTCAGCTGTCAACCGATGCGCTGCAGCGGGAGCTTATCCAGCCCGCCCGTTTATTTGAAGAAAAGCTTGAGGAGCTGACTCATTTCATCCGAAATGATTTTCCGGACTCACACCGCTATGCGTCATTGCGGCCGGCGCCGCATACTGAGTATGCGCCTGACCTCTTTTTGCTCGGCGGCAGCGCGGAAAGCGCGATATCCGCGGCCAAACTCGGCATTTCCTTCGTTTTCGCCTATTTCATAAACGGTGAAGAGGCTGCGTTAGAAAAAGCGCGCCACGCCTTTGACGAGCATCTGCCGAAAGGATCGAAGGCGGAATTTCACCTTGCGCCGATGGTCTTTACCGCGCATACAAAAGCAGAAGCGGAAAAACACGTCGTATCGCGTGAGTCGGTCAAAATCATTCTCGAAGACGGCAAAAAGGTGAATGTCGGTTCCCGGGAACAAGCGGAAGCGTTTCTTGAACAAGTCACGCAGCCGTATAAGCTGATTACACAAAAGACGGGTGTGATTGCCGGGACAAAAGAAGAGACTGCCGCCGAGCTGCGACGATTATCCGTTCAGTACAGCATTACTGATTTTGTGATTTTGTCGCCTATCAAAAACGCTGAGGAAAAACGATTGTCTTACCGGCTGTTAAGCGAAGCGGTGCAGCCGGCCCCACAATTACAGGAGGGATGAACATGAGTCATGAAGTAAACGTTGTGGTCTGGAGCAAACAGGGCTGTGCGTATTGCGATGAAGTGAAAGGATATTTGCGGGAAAAGGCCATTGCGTACGAAACAATTGATGTGACAGAACGGGACGAATTGCGTGACGTGCTGCAGATGAAATACGGCATCCGTCATGTCCCCGTCGTTGAACTCGGCAGCGGTGACAGCCGTGTGTATCAGGCCGTTACTCAAGTCGGCATTGAACATGTAGAACGGGCGCTTGCCGATTACGAGGGGAAAAAGGGGGAGAGAAAATGAGCCGGACGGATCTTATTCAATTCGGAGCCATGATTCACGGTGTCGGCGGCACAACGGACGGCTGGCGTCATCCCGACGCCGATCCGACAGCAAGCACGAATGCGGCGTTTTACAGGCAAAAAGCGCAGACTGCAGAAAGAGGGCTGTTCAGCTTTGCTTTTATTGCGGACGGCTTGTTCATTTCTGAAAAGTCCATCCCGCATTTCTTAAATCGGTTTGAGCCGATCACTATCTTATCGGCGCTTGCCGCCTCTACAACCCATCTTGGTTTAATCGGCACATTTTCCACATCGTTCACTGAGCCGTTCACCATCGCAAGACAGCTGATGTCTCTTGACCATATCAGCGGCGGCCGGGCGGGCTGGAATCTCGTCACCTCTCCGCAGGCGGGAGCCGCGCGCAATCACAGCAAAGAAAGCCTTCCCGACCACAGCCGGCGCTATGCCATCGCCCAGGAACATGTGGACGTGGTGCGCGGTCTGTGGAATTCCTGGGAAGAAGATGCCTTCGTCCGCAACAAAGAAACCGGGCAGTTTTTTGACCCTGACAAACTGCATCGCCTGTATCACAAAGGCGAGTATTTCAAAGTGGAGGGCCCGCTGAATATCGGCCGGTCCAAACAGGGAGAGCCGGTCGTTTTCCAAGCGGGGTCTTCAGAAACCGGTCGGTCGTTTGCCGCGAGGAATGCAGATGCAGTCTTTACGCACTCCAATTCACTTGAGGAAACGAAAGCTTTTTATGATGATGTGAAGAAGCGGGCGGCGGATTACGGCCGGGACGCTACCAAGCTGCGGATTTTTCCGGGAATCAGTCCGATTATAGCCGGCTCACAAGAAGAAGCGGAAGCGAAATACCAAGAATTCGCCGAGCTGATTCCGATAGAGAACGCCGTTAAATATGTGGCCAGATTTTTTGACGATTATGATCTGAGCCGTTTTCCGCTGGATGAGCCGTTCCCTGATTTGGGCGACGTCGGGAAAAACGCGTTTCAAAGCACGACAGACCGTATCAAAAGGGAGGCGAAAGCCCGGAATCTTACGTTGCGTCAAGTGGCGCGCGAAGCCGCGTTTCCGCGAACCCATTTTATCGGCACACCTGAACGTGTAGCGTCATTAATTGAAACATGGTTTCAGCGGGAAGCGGCGGACGGGTTTATCATTCACTCTGACATCCCCGGCATGCTTGAAGCCTTTGTGGATCAAGTCATACCGATCCTCCAGGAAAAGGGGCTGTACCGAAAAAGCTATCCGGCCGATACACTGCGGGGGAATCTCGGGTTGGATATTCCGGTCTGTAAATCAAATCCGATTTTGAGCAGAAACTAAATGTTTCTGCTTTTTCTGCTGCTTGCCATTCCCGTCATTAAAGGGATCCCGCCAGCATTTTGGATAAGAATAGAGCCGATTTACCCCGTTAACCATTAAGAGTAAATCGGCTCTTTACTATTAAAAGACGTAAGGAATGAAAACCTGTTGAATGCAATCCTTCAAACTTATATTCCCTAAGAAATTGTTATAAAAATAAGTTAAATCTTTAAGAGGTTAGCAATATTTCCGCCTAGTACTCGTTGTGCGACTTCTTCACTTGAAGCATGGCGTTCAACTGCCAACTTATTTAGGAATGGATCACCATATGGAAAATCAGAACTAAATAAAGTTTTCTCTGGGAGTTCTTTTATAGCCAAAGATAATGCATAGGTTGTATAAAATGCAGAAATATCCAGGTAGGCGTTCTTTGTTTCTTTTGTTAATGCAATAACTTGCTGCCAATGAATCCCTCCCAAATGGCCATAGATTACAGGGACAGTGGGATATTTACGAGTTAAAGCGAACAATTCCCGAATATCATTTAAATTGAGTGGATGGAATGTATGCACCCAAATCGGAAAGGAATTATAATCACCAGCTGCCTGGAATACAGGCTCAAGCATTTTAATTTGGCCTGAACCCAGGGTGAATTCTCCAAGCCCCTTCATTTTATAATCTTTTACAATCTTCTCAACCCAATCATGCAGTTCTCCGGAGGAACTTAAAAGGGGAACTGATCCAAATCCAATAAAACGGTCAGGATATTTTGCGATAGCATCCCTCAATTCTTCTAAAGCTTTTGATCGTGCTTCTAGGGGATTTATTTCGTTATTTAAAATTTGATTCAGTACATCCATTTCCTGAATAAATTCATCGTAGCTTTCACTTTTTTCTGGATGAACAAGCGTAGAGAATAAAATAGTTTTATCTATCCCGCTTGAATCCATCATTTCAATGTGTTTTTCTACAGGTAGAACTACGTGGGCATGACTATCAATAATCATTTTTTACTCTCCTTCCAATAAATTGGCTGACAGCTGATTTCGTCTTTTAGAAAATACTTCAGTAGCTATTGTTAAAATGGTATTTAATGCGACAGGAAAGCCTGCATAAATTAACATTTGCATCATAGCTTCCACAATTTCTTCTTCGGTCCATCCGACATTTAAAGCTCCGTTAATATAAAATTTTAATTGTTCCGTATTTCCTAAAGCAGTCAGACCAGCAACTGCTGCAAGAAGGCGGGATTTTAAATCTAATCCCGGTCTGGAAAAAATTTGACCGTAATTAAATTCCACAGCCAAAGTTCCCAAGTCGGGTGCTGCTGAATCTTTAAAACTGTTCACGATATTTTGATAGTTGTGCGGATCTATTTTTGATAGAACTTCCAATCCCTTTTTGTAGTTTTCTGTATTTTCAGACATTAGATATAACTTCCTTTCTCGAATTCTCTATTTTTTACTGTTCTTTTTTTAGGTAAGCTAAATAAGGAACTAAAAGCAATACCTATCATGAGTATCCCAACTGTACATACTCCATACCAATGCCATTTGCTCCAAGCAAGTACACCTAGATATGATCCTAAAGATCCGCCTAAGAATGTAGATACCATGTATAAACCATTTAATCTGCTTCTCTTTTCAGGAGATAGTTGAAAGATAGCAGCTTGACAAGCAACTTGATTTGCTTGCGTGCCAACTGTTACTAATAGTGCGCCAAGAAGTAATCCCGGTAACCAATATCCTAAGAATATTAAGGTCAGAAAAGCGATTAAAGAAATAAACATACATAAGGTATTAGCAAATTTTGATCCTTTTTTATCGATCACCCGGCCAATCATGGGAGTTGCAAAGGCTCCAGCTATTCCCACTAAACCTATTAAACCTGCCGCGGTGCTCCCATAAGAATACGGAGAAGTATTTAATAAAAAAATAAGAGTTGTCCAGAAGGCACTAAAGGAACCAAACATCATTCCTTGACTCAGGCAAGCTTTTTGCAACACTTTTTCTTTTTTAAATAACGGGCCTAAAGATGCAAGTAATGTTTTATACTGCATTGCATGATTTCCTTTGCTTTTTGGAAGATACATTGCCATTAAAATGATCATTATCATTGTGCCAGCAAAAGAAGCCCAATACATTGATCTCCATCCAAAATGGGAATCTGCAAAACCACTGATAAATCGAGCGCCTAAAATCCCACACACTAAGCCAATGGCAACATTCCCTAACACTTTTCCTCTGTTCTCTTCTGAAGCTAAATTAGCAGCAAGAGGAACAATAATTTGAGGGACTATGGTAACAAATCCAAGAATTAAGTTTGCTGCAATCAGCCACGTTACATTCATTGATAAAGCAGTTGCGGCTAAAATTATACATACAATAGATAATAAACTTAGGATCAATTTTCTCCGTTCAAAAATGTCACCTAATGGTACCAATAAAAGATTTCCCAATGCATATCCCACTTGAGTTAAAGTTGCTACAATTCCTATATAGTTTTCAGAAACGTGAAAAGTATTTGCCATACTGACTAAGAGCGTTTGATTTAAATAGACATTAGCTACTGTAAAACCACATGCTGCAGCCATGAGGAGAACTAATCCTTTTGGGAAAGGCTCAGCCCTATTTTTGAAAACCATAAAACTCACCTCCTTCATTTATTAGAATAGATGAAGGTTTATAATGGGAATAGGAGTGTGTTTATCCTATTATTAAAACTACTACTTATAAGGGGAGAAGTTCATGTTAAGTGACAAAGAAAGAAGGAAAGAACTAGGGGATTTCTTAAAAACACGACGGGCGCGATTATCTCCTCAAGACTTTGGTTTACCTATTGGTCCGCGCAGAAAAACAGAAGGACTGCGCCGAGAAGAAGCAGCTCAGCTGGCAGGAATAGGAGTAACCTGGTATACATGGTTAGAGCAAGGGCGTGATATACAGGTATCTTCAGACGTATTGGAGGCTATTTCGCGTGTATTCAGGTTAAATGAAGAGGAAAAAGAGCATCTATTTTTATTAGCAAATCGGCCATTGCTATCTAAGGTGGGAAGACCTCTCGTTGAAAGTGTAAATAGCGTCCTGAAAAATGTATTGAGTCAATTAGAATACTGCCCTACATATGTAACCGACGAAAAATTGAACATAGTAAGCTGGAATAAAGCTGCTGCCGTGGTTTTTGGTGACTTTAATAAAATGAATGATCGAGATCGTAATGCAGTCTGGCGTTGCTTTACGTCTAAAGAATACCGAGACCTCTTTCTTAATTGGGAAGATCATGCGCAACGCTTGATTGCTCAATTTCGTTTAGCCTATACACGTTTTGTCGGTGATGAGTGGTTTAAAGATATCATTAAAGAACTTACCAATAAGAGCCCTGAGTTTCGTAATTGGTGGTTCAAGCATGAAGTTCTAGGTACTCCTTGCGGCAAAAAAACACTGCTGCATCCTTTAGTTGGAGAAATGATTATGGATCATATTACTCTTCAAGTGTACGATGCCCCTGAACTAAAATTAACCATTTACCAACCTCGCCAAGAAGGTGAAACAGAACAGAAAATGAAGCGTTTGTTAAACTGGCAAGCAGACCTGCAATAAAAGAGTGTGATAAATTCGAACGTATGAAGCGGAATTCGTTTGTCTCTAATATAAGAGCAGGAACATTTTGCATGGATAAATTCCACACAACTGTCTGAAATGAAACAGCCGATTTAGGCTTAACATGGTCAAAATCGGTCTTTTCTTTGTCGAAATTTGCTTAACGCGAGTTTTTTCGATTTGCTGGAGGTACTTCTTACAGCCTTTTCAAAAAAATATACTGATTTCGAGATATTATTGTTGCGAAAAGAATTTTTTGTAACTATAATTATTACAGAACTGATCAGTATAAAAAAACATTCATATTTCATAATAAATGTGTGTGTAATTTGAAAACGAAAGGGCTGTTTACAATGGCAAAAGTACTTTATATCACTGCTCATCCTCATGATGAAAAGACATCTTACAGCATGGCGACAGGAAAAGCGTTTATCGATTCTTATAAAGAATCAAACCCGAATGATGAGGTTGTACATATCGACCTTTACAAAGAGAACATTCCTCATATCGACGCGGATGTATTCAGCGGCTGGGGAAAACTTCAATCCGGCACAGGTTTTGAAGAGCTTTCTGAAAACGAAAAAGCGAAAGTCAGCCGTCTGAACGAGCTGAGCGATCAATTCGCGTCAGCTGACAAATACGTATTCGTCACACCGCTTTGGAACTTCTCATTCCCGCCTGTTATGAAAGCGTATCTTGATTCTGTGGCTGTAGCCGGAAAATCATTCAAATATACAGAGCAAGGCCCGATCGGTCTGTTGACAGACAAAAAAGCGCTCCACATTCAGGCGCGCGGAGGCTATTACTCTGAAGGGCCGGCGGCTGACATGGAAATGGGCCACCGTTACATCGGCATCATGATGAACTTCTTCGGCGTTCCTTCTTTTGACGGATTAATCGTTGAAGGCCATAATGCTGAACCGAATAAAGCACAGCAAATTAAAGAAGATGCGATTGCCCGCGCGAAAGAAGCCGGAAAATCATTCTGATCTTAAAAAAACCTCCCTGCCGTACGGCTGGGAGGTTTTTCATATTAAAGGGCAATCGTCCGTTTTTGTTCGCTGCTTTTCATCGCCGCTTCAATGACACGGATGACATCGATGCCTTCTTTTGCCGTAACGGGAAGCGGTTTTCCGTTTAAGATGCTGTCTGCCAGCAGTTTGTAGTACGTAAGGTAAGAGCCGTTCTCAGAGGGGATTGTTTCTGTATGCCGTTTTTCATCCGCTGCGATTGTCAGCTCTCCGAAGTTGTCAGGGTCATCGGCGCCCCAGCTGTCGTCAATCGGCTTTTGGCCGGCTGAAAGCGCAGCTTCCTGTCCGTCCTTTCCGTATTTGATAAAGCTTGCATTCCGTCCGTGAATCTGGTAGCGCGGGCCGCTTGCCGCATTCATGGAGCCGGATTGAAGAATGACCTGAAGTTTGCCGTAATGGAGCGCGGCCAGAAAATAATCGACGGTTTCACTGTTGTCCCGCTGTTTCATCACATTTGCCGTGACGGATTCCGGCATTCCGAAAAGCAGGAGTGTCTGGTCAATAATATGTGAACCGAGATCATACAGCGTTCCCGTGGCGGGTCCGCTTTTTTCGCGCCATCTTTCTTGGACAACCGGATTGTACAGATCGTAGTTGACTTGATATGTATGAATGTCTTGAAGCGCCCCGTCCCGAATCAGCTTTTGTATCGTTAAAAAATCATTGTCCCAGCGCCGGTTGTGGTACACGCTCAGTAAGACGCCTTTATCTTCAGCCGTTCTTCTCAGTTCCTCCGCTTCTGCTGAAGTCGCCGTCATCGGTTTTTCCACGACGGTGTGTTTTCCCGCCAGGAGACATTTCATCGCTGATTCATAATGCATTCCGCTCGGTGTCGTGACAATGACGAGATCAATGTCAGGATCACCGGTAATGTCTTCAATCGCGCGCACGGCTTCAGCCCCCGGCAGATCACGTTTGACCTCATCCGTTCTGGACGTCATGACTTTTTTGATCTGATAATCATCAAGGACGTCCAAAAGCGGCGCATGAAAGACTTTACCCGACAAACCATACCCCAATATGCCGACTTGTATCGTTTTCAATGAATTTCCCCCTCTTGATATGTGATAACATTATATACCCCGCGGGCGTACTGGTAAAACTTGTGTGTTGAAAATTTTTTACACCGGATTTTCAAGTCTGTATAATGAAGATAACGAAGAAAAAAACCGAGGTGGAAAATGGACAAACATACCGAGCATCAATCGTTAAATCATAAAAGCGCCAAAGAAAAAGACCAGATCCTGAACCGGCTGAAACGGATTGAAGGCCAAGTCAGGGGCATTCAGAATATGGTGGATAACGAACGATACTGCGTGGATATTCTCGTGCAGATTTCAGCCGTACAGGCGGCCATGCAGAAAGTCGCGTTTCATCTGCTGGAAGATCACGCCCATCACTGCGTAGCCGGCGCCATTGAGAGCGGAAACGGGGAGCAGGCGATTGCCGAGCTGCTTGATGTTGTGAAAAAAATCGCAAAATCGTAAAATAAAATGTTTTGAAATACCCTACAGGGGTATGGTAACATGAAGAAGAAAAAACAAGACGTGGAGGGAATCATCATGGAACAAAAAACACTGCAAGTCGAAGGCATGTCCTGTCAGCACTGCGTCAAAGCAGTAGAGACCGGAGTAGGAGAACTGAACGGAGTGACGGCGGTTCAGGTGAAATTGGAAGCCGGACAGGTGGATGTGACGTTTGATGAGAACAAAGTCTCCGTATCAGATATAAAAGACGCGATTGAAGATCAAGGTTATGACGTCGTATAGGATTTATCGCGCTGCGGAAACGGGCGCGGTTTTCTTTTATCATACTTATACCCCCATGGGGTTTATGAAGAGAGATGAGGACATTGAGTGAACCGAAAGAAATGACCATTCAAGTGGGGGGCATGACATGCGCCGCCTGCGCTTCTAGAATTGAAAAAGGACTGAAACGGATGGACGGCGTCAATGACGCTTCCGTCAATCTTGCGCTTGAGACCTCAAATATTTCCTATCAGCCTGACAAAATCGAAGCTGGCGCCATAAAGGATAAAATTGAAAAACTCGGCTACCATGTTGTGACGGAAAAAGCCGAGTTTCAGATTGAAGGCATGACGTGCGCCGCTTGCGCCAATCGGATTGAAAAGCGCCTGAACAAAGTAGGGGGAGTTGACAGCGCACCGGTGAATTTCGCTCTGGAAACGGTCACCGTTGAATACAATCCGAAAGAGGTGACACCGAAAGAGCTGAAAGAGACCGTGGCAAAACTCGGCTACAGATTAGACGAGAAGCAAGCGGTTGATGGAGATGGCGGATTATCCCAAAAGGAGAAAGAGCAGCGAAAACAGCTGATCAGGCTGATATTTTCTGCCGTTCTCTCATTTCCGCTTCTATGGTCGATGGTCAGCCATTTTTCTTTTACTTCTTTTATCTGGATGCCGGATATCCTGATGAATCCGTGGCTGCAATTCGCGCTTGCCACCCCGGTGCAGCTCGTCATCGGCTGGCCTTTTTATATGGGAGCGTATAAGGCGCTGAGAAACAAAAGCGCCAACATGGATGTTCTCGTGGCGCTCGGAACGACGGCCGCTTACGCATACAGCCTGTACATGACGATTGCGTCTCTCGGACGAGACGGACATGTAGAGGGGCTTTATTATGAAACGAGCGCCATTTTGCTGACTTTGATTTTGCTTGGAAAGCTTTTAGAGATGAAAGCGAAAGGCCGCTCATCAGAAGCGATTAAAAAGTTAATGAAGCTTCAGGCGAAGACGGCGGCGGTTGAGCGGGAAGGGAAGGTACAGGTGATTCCGATTGACGAGGTCCGGACGGGGGATATCGTATATGTGAAACCGGGAGAACGTGTTCCTGTCGATGGCGAAGTGATTGAAGGCCATTCCGCAATTGATGAATCGATGATTACGGGGGAGAGCATGCCTGTCGATAAGTCTCCCGGAAGCACCGTCACCGGGGCGACCATCAATGCAAACGGCTTTCTCAAAATCAGAGCGGTGAATGTCGGGAAAGATACCGCGCTTGCACACATTATTAAAATCGTGGAAGAAGCCCAAGGATCAAAAGCCCCCATTCAGCGGCTCGCGGATCACATTTCAGGCATTTTCGTCCCGATTGTGCTGGGGCTGGCCATGCTGACTTTTCTCATTTGGTATGTATGGGCCGCGCCGGGACAGTTTTCTGAAGCGATCGGCAAATTCATCGCCGTGCTTGTCATTGCCTGTCCGTGCGCACTCGGGCTTGCCACTCCGACGAGCATTATGGCGGGCTCCGGCCGCGCAGCTGAATTCGGCATTCTTTTTAAAGGCGGAGAGCATTTAGAAAAAACACAGCGTCTGACGACCATCGTACTGGATAAAACAGGAACGGTGACAAACGGCAGACCGGTTCTGACAGACGCCGTACCGGCAGCGGGAATGAACGAAGAGGAACTCCTGCGGCTGGCGGCGGCCGCCGAAACGGGATCAGAGCACCCGCTTGGAGAAGCCATCGTGTCAGGAGCCGAAAAACGGGGGATTGTCATCCCGAAAATCACCCGGTTCCAAGCCCGGATCGGTTCCGGAATATACGCCGAGGCTGACGGCAGAACGATTCTAGCCGGATCAAGACGGCTGATGGAATCGGAACACATCGAACATGAGGCGCTGCTTCCTCACATGGCCCGCTTGGAGGCGGAAGGAAAAACGGTGATGCTTATTGCGGCAGACGGCAAAGCGGCGGGGCTTATCGCAGTCGCCGATACAATCAAAGACACATCTCCGGCCGCGGTGAAACGCCTGAATGATATGGGGCTTGACGTCATCATGATGACCGGTGACAACAAAAACACCGCGGAAGCCATTGCAAAAGCCGCGGGCATCGGCAGCGTGATCGCCGAAGTGCTTCCCGAACAAAAGGCGGCGGAAATTTCCCGGCTGCAAAAAGAAGGCCGGCGCGTGGCGATGGTCGGTGACGGCATCAATGATGCTCCGGCGCTGGCTGTGGCCGATATCGGAATGGCCATCGGCACCGGCACAGATATCGCAATGGAAGCAGCGGATATTACGCTGATCCGCGGTGACCTGAACGGCATTGCCGACGCCATCGGCATGAGCAGGCTGACCATGAGAAACATCAAGCAGAATTTAGGCTGGGCATTGGGATACAACAGCATCGGCATTCCGATTGCGGCGTCCGGCTTTCTGGCCCCGTGGGTGGCAGGCGCTGCCATGGCGTTCAGCTCAGTATCGGTCGTCCTTAATGCTTTGCGTTTACAGAAGGTGAAAAAAGACAAAATAGGCTGATGCCTGTTTTGTCTTTTTTATTGACACTTTATTCAAAGCCTGCATATAATAGAGAAAACACATATATGAGTATATGTTCATATATATAAATCCGTTTAGCTGTATTGATGTTATGGGAATCCTATTACGGAAAGTAGGGTGAGTCGAAAATGAAAGCAGCCAAAGGTGAATTTGTATTAGACGGACTTGATTGCAGCAACTGTGCAAAAAAAATAGAAAACGGCGTAAAAGCCATTGACGGCATAGACGGCTGTGCTGTCAATTTTGCGGCAAGCACCATCACGGTCTCAGCCGGCGGCAAAAACGAGCAATGGATGAAAGACGAAGTCGCGAAAAAAGTAAAGTCCATTGATCCTCATGTGACCGTTCGTTCGAAGCACGAAGACAAACCCGGCGAGGATGAATACCGCAAAAAGCTGCAGCTGATGTTAGTGAGATTGGCAGCGGGAGCCGTTTTGGCCGTCATCGCTTACTTCGCACACACGGGCGCCGTCCTTGAGTTTCTGCTCTTTTTTGCTTCATATTTGATTATCGGCGGCGATATCGTAGCCAGAGCGGGAAAAAACATTTTCCGCGGCCAGGTATTTGATGAGCATTTTCTGATGGCGCTTGCCACGATCGGCGCATTTATGATTCATCAGTATCCGGAAGGCGTCGCGGTCATGCTGTTCTACCAAATCGGTGAACTGTTTCAGGGAGCGGCCGTCAGCCGATCCAGAAAATCGATCAGCGCGTTATTGGACATCCGTCCTGAGTACGCCAATGTGAAAACGGAAAACGGCATGACTGCCGTTCCGCCGCAGGACGTCAAAGTCGGACAGGTCATCGTCGTGAATCCCGGAGAACGGATTCCGTTGGACGGAAAGGTGCTGAGCGGTTCTTCGATGGTTGATACATCCGCTTTAACGGGCGAATCCGTGCCGAGAAAAGCGGAGCCGGGGCAAGATGTGATGGCCGGATTTATGAATCAGAACGGCGTGCTTCATATTGAAACCTCTAAAGGATATGAAGACTCTGCCGTGTCAAAAATATTGGATCTGGTCGAAAATGCGGCCGGACGCAAAGCGAAAACGGAAAACTTTATTACGAAGTTTGCCAAGTATTATACACCGGCCGTTGTCATTGTTGCGGTGCTTCTCGCCTTTTTACCGCCGCTTCTCGTGCCTTCAGCCGCGCTATCCGACTGGGTGTACCGCGCGCTGATTTTCCTTGTGATTTCTTGTCCGTGCGCACTCGTCGTCTCCATTCCGCTCGGGTTTTTCGGCGGTATCGGAGCTGCGTCTAAAGCAGGGGTGCTCGTGAAAGGCAGCAACTATTTAGAAGCGCTCAATCAGGTGGCATACGCCGTGTTTGATAAAACGGGAACCTTAACGAAAGGCAATTTCGCCGTTACTGATATCAGACCGGCGGCGGGGTTTACGAAAGACAGCCTGCTTCATGCGGCCGCGCTTGCAGAAGCCCATTCTAATCATCCGATTGCTTCTTCCATCCGTGAAGCTTACAATCAACCGCTCGCGGCAGACGAGATTGAAGAATATGAAGAAATACCCGGACACGGCATTCGGGTGAAAACCGGCGGATCAACGATTTTAGCCGGAAATCAAAAACTGATGGCAAAAGAACAAATCGCTTCCGGCACAGCTGAAAACAACGGAACCGTCGTCTATGTCGCCGTTGATCAGCAGTATGCGGGGGCGATCGTGATCGCCGATGAAATCAAAGAGGACGCCAAACAGGCCATTGCCAATTTAAAAGCGCTCGGCGTGAAGCGGACAGTGATGCTGACGGGTGATTCAAAGCAGACCGGAGAAGCTGTCGGCCGAGAGCTCGGTATTGATGATGTGTACACAGAGCTTTTGCCGGGTGACAAGGTAGACCGCGTCGAAGAACTTGAAGCGGCGCTTTCACCGAATGAAAAACTGATGTTTGTCGGCGATGGGATTAATGATACGCCTGTGCTTGCCAGAGCTGACATCGGGGCTGCCATGGGGGCTCTCGGCTCTGATGCCGCCGTCGAAGCGGCCGATGTCGTCCTGATGACAGACCAGCCGTCAAAAGCAGCCGAAGCCATCCGGATTGCACGCCGCACACGCCGGATCGTCTGGCAGAACATCGGATTTGCTTTAGGCGTAAAAATGATTTTTCTCCTGCTTGGCGCATTCGGATTCGCCACCATGTGGGAAGCGGTCTTTTCAGATGTCGGCGTCACGCTGATCGCTGTTGCCAACGCGATGCGCGTCATGAGAGTGAAAGCGGAATAATTGTCAAAGATAATTCGTTTTTCAGGGTTTTCTTAAACAAGGTTGTCTTGGTAAAATAGAGAAGCGGGCCATCCGGCATCCGCTTCTTTTTTATTTTAAAAACAATGAGGTGTCTGAGTGAAAAAGAAACAATCGTCTGCGAAATTTGCGGTGATACTGACGTTAATCGTTGTCGTTTTATTTGCGGCCATCGTAATTATTAACAACCAAACGGAAAAAGCGGGCGAAACAGTCGCCGAACAGCCTTCCATTAAAGGACAGCCCGTGCTCGGCAAAGACAGCGCGCCTGTTACGGTAGTTGAATTCGGAGATTACAAGTGTCCGTCATGCAAAGTATTTAACAGCGATATCTTTCCGAAAATCAAAAAAGATTTTATCGATAAAGGCGACGTGAAATTTTCATTTGTGAACGTCATGTACCACGGAAGCGGCTCGCGTCTGGCGGCTCTTGCTTCAGAAGAGGTGTGGAAGGAAGACCCGGCATCATTCTGGGCATTCCATGAAAAGCTGTTTGACCAGCAGCCGTCAAGCGAACAGGAATGGGTCACGCCTGCATTGCTTGAAAAAACGGTCAAAAGCACCGCGAAAAAGGTTGATCCTGACAAGCTGAAGGAAAACCTTGATAAAGAGACATTTGCAAAAGAGCTGAAAGCTGACACTGACCTGAATGATAAATTAAACATAACGGCGACACCGACGATTTACGTAAATGACAAAGTGATTAAAAAATTCTCTGATTATGAGGAGATTTCAAAAACGATTAAGAAAGAGCTGAAAAATGAAAAATAGAATCGTATTTTTATATGCTTCTTGGGTGATAGCTCTTGCTGCCATGCTCGGCAGCCTATATTTCAGCGAGATCAGAAAATTCATACCGTGCGAGCTGTGCTGGTATCAAAGAATTCTCATGTACCCGCTTGTCCTGATTTTAGGAATCGCCACCTTCCAGGGTGACACGCGCGTAAAAAAATACGTGCTGCCGATGGCCGTCATCGGCGCGTTTATATCGATCATGCATTACCTTGAGCAGAAGGTGCCCGGTTTCAGCGGCATCAAGCCGTGTGTCTACGGCGTGCCTTGCTCATCTGAATATATTAACTGGTTCGGTTTCATTACCATTCCTTTCCTGGCATTGACGGCATTTATTCTCATTATTATCTGTATGTGTTTTGTCAAAACGGAACGCACGGCAAAATAAAGAGCCTGCTCCATGGGAGCGGCTCTTTTTCTATTATTTGTACCAAGCTTTGTTTGTCGCAATCTGTCTGTTATGGGAGCTGTCCCAAATATCCACGGAATAGGCATAATCATAATTCATGACGCAGCGGATGCCGCTGCCTTGGGCGTCATGCTGAAGTCCGAAGTTATGGGAAAACTCGTGCTGTGCCGCTTTCGCCGTGTTGGCCGTTCCTTGATCAAGGTTCACGCTGAAAGCCGGGCCGCTCGGTTTGCCGTTATATACATACGCGATCCCGCCGGCGTCAAAACTTGATTTTGCGGTAAAACCGACGACAAAATGATAATTTTGATTTCTGAAGCTGCCTTGGAGATTCGATAAAATCTGAGAACTGTTTGAGCCGGAGGAATTCCAAGCCTGCACGGCCTGTACGACGAAATCAATGTTGTGATCACGGTTAAAAGCAACATCCGCCTGCTCCACGATCTGGACGATTCGCGTTTGCCAGTCGCTGTATTTGGCGCGGTATTCAGCGTCCGCCACCGCCAGCACTCTGACCTTCTGGCTGCCCGTGCTGGCTTTAGTTGAGGCTTTATCCTGACTGACATTGGCATTGAATCGTTTCGTGCCGACCTGCTTGCCGTTTTCATCCAGAATTTTTGTGTCAACCGTCTGTTCGACTTGGACCGGGCCCTTCAGATCTTTAAAATGATCGGCTTTCGGAAGCGGGTCCGTATACACCGTTTTCGCCGGCTCCGCATGAGTGTGCGAATGCGTATGGCTTTCGGCTGACGGCAGGCCGGGAATTAATCCGGCGGCCAATAAAACAGGAAAAACAAGTGAACTGATTTTCATCTCATAACCCCCTTTTTGTTAGAGAAAGTATTCAATGAAACTTCCAATAAACCTCCCAAAATAGTATAAAATAGGTAAATGTTCTTGCTCCCAGCCGTTGCGAGTGAGGTTGTCCCGGGTTAGGAATCAGAATCTTTCAAAAATAAGGTTGATTTTAAGAGAAAGCGATTATAAAATCTAATGGTCGTCAGAAAATTTAACAAATAAAAAGGAGCATATGGAATGGCCTGGGAGCTGCTTAGTGTAATCGGCATCATTGCGTTTGCGGTCAGCGGAGCGATTGTTGCGATGGAAGAGGAGTATGATATTTTAGGCGTGTATATCTTGGGGATTGTAACGGCGTTCGGCGGAGGAGCGATCCGAAATCTGCTGATCGGTGTTCCGGTCTCCGCCTTGTGGGAGCAAGGCGCGTTTTTTCAAATCGCTCTCGCATCAGTTACGATTGTCTTTTTGTTTCCGAAGCTGCTGTTAAGGCATTGGAGTAAATGGGGCAACCTATCCGATGCCATCGGGCTTTCGGCGTTTGCCATCCAAGGCGCTTTATATGCCGTGAAAATGGGCCATCCGCTCAGTGCGGTGATTGCGGCAGCGGTCCTCACCGGCAGCGGGGGCGGCATCATACGGGATTTGCTCGCGGGCAGGAAGCCGCTTGTGCTCAAGGCGGAAATTTACGCGGTCTGGGCCGCGCTCGGAGGGTTAATCGTGGGCCTCGGCTGGGCCGGGGATGCCGCCGGTTTGTATGTGCTGTTTCTTGTGCTTGTGGCATGCCGCATCTGCAGTTATGTGTTCAGGTGGCGCCTGCCGAATCGTTCCTATCATATAGATCAGTAAAAAAACCGATTTCACAAACGAAATCGGTTTTTTTTGCATAACGGCTTCTGATAAAAAAAGACGCCCGATATGATAAGAAAAAGGGTATTTGACCATAATGCTGAATAATATGTTGCATATATGTTTGTATGATGAAAGCCGGATTTGTCAGCTTGATGTCGGAGGTGCCGCTGATGGCAAAACGTGATAAAGAGTGGAAAGAAGAGCAGGAAAGAATCAATTTTGTCATGAAGGAACTGGAACAGAAACAAACTCATCTTGAAGCCTCATCGGGCGGATTGAAGCAGGATATTGTCGGGCTGAGAAAAACGTTTTGGGATGATGTCACCGTGAATATGGATGACGCCCATGAAGCGGCTGAGACATTTTCAAGCATTAAACAGCAGGCGGAAATGCTTTCAGAACGTGAACGGACGCATCGGCTTCAATACCGGCAGCTTCAAAAAATCCAAAAGCTGAAAACCTCTCCTTACTTCGGCCGTGTCGATTTTACGGAAAAAGGGGAGTCCTCTTCCGAGCGGATTTATATCGGGCTGACTTCTTTGATGGATGAAAACAACGAGCAATTTCTCATTTATGATTGGCGCGCGCCCATCTCATCTCTTTACTATCAATATTCCCCGGGAAAAGCCCGCTATGAAGTTCCCGAAGAAACGATAGAAGGAGACATCACACTGAAGCGGCAGTTTATCATTAAAAACGGGACGCTTAAAGCGATGTTTAACACGGATATGACGATTGGTGACGAAATGCTGCAAGAGGTGCTGAGCGGCCATTCCGGACAGCATATGAAAAACATCGTGTCAACCATCCAAAAAGAACAGAACGAAATCATCCGGGATGAAAAAAGCAAATATCTCATCGTTCAGGGAGCCGCCGGAAGCGGGAAAACATCCGCGGCGCTTCAGCGGGCCGCTTACTTGCTGTACCGCGGTCGCGGGGTGCTTGATGCCCGTCAGATTGTATTGTTTTCCCCGAACATTTTGTTCAACAGTTATGTTTCCGCCGTATTGCCGGAATTGGGAGAAGAGAATATGGAGCAGGCCACCTTTCAGGAATATATCATCCGCCGGCTCGGACGAAAGTTTGATTGTGAAAGCCCGTACGAGCAGCTTGAATATTGCCTGACTGAACAAAACCAGGACGCACTTTCTGTAAGGCTTGCAGCCATTGCTTACAAAGCGTCATCAGCTTTCCAGTCCATGATTGACCGCTACGCCGGCTCGCTTTCCGGCTCGGGTCTGATGTGTAAACAGATCAGCTTCCGGGGAGACATCCTGATTTCAAAAGAACGGATTGAAGACTATTTTTATTCGCTTGATCAGCAGCTGCCGATTCCGAACAGAGCGGAGCTGACAGCGGAATGGCTTCTCGCGGAAATCAGCGCTCTCGAAAAAAAGGAGCGTAAGAAGGAATGGGTCTTGCAGGAGAGCGAGCTGCTTGATAAGGAAGACTATGCTGTGGTTTATCAAACACTCAAGAAGCAGGCGGCAGATGATGAACCTGCATTTGACGACCATCAGCGCGAACAGCGGCTGCTTGGCGCCATTATTGTCGGCAAAGCCTTTAAACCGATTAAGCAGGCCGTCAGACGGCTCGGCTTTCTCGATATAAAACGGATGTATCTCCGGCTGTTTTCAGACTGGGGAGCTGATGAAAAGCCCGATCATTGGGAGAGCATCGGCGCTTTGACCAGAAACGCATTTGCAGAACGGTCACTTCCGTATGAAGATGCCGCTCCGTATCTGTATTTGCAGGATCTGTTAGAAGGAAAAAGAAAAAACACACAAATGAAGCACGTCTTCATTGATGAAGCGCAGGATTATTCTCCATTTCAGCTGACGTATATTCAAAGCATCTTCCCAGCTGCAAAGATGACGGTGCTCGGTGATGTCAGCCAGTCGATTTATGCCCACACCATTACGGGCCCTTCTTCCCTCGCCGGCTGCTTTCGCAATGGTGCAGAAAAGTATGTCAGCCTGAAGCGGACTTACAGATCGACGCGGCAGATTGTTGAATTTACGAAAGCGCTGCTGGCTGACGGCGATGACATTGAACCTTTTAACCGGAACGGGGAAAAACCGCGTGTTTTGCGGACGGATACAGAAAATGCGCGGCGGGAACAATTGGCGGATACAATCCGGGAGCTCAGACAAAAAGGCTGGGAGACGGTCGCCGTCATCTGCAAAACGGCCGCGGAAGCCAAAAAAGTGTTTCAGACAGTCAGCGCCGAGAGCGGTGTCCGCTTGATCAATAAAGAAAACCAGCCTTTTCAAAAAGGGGTATGCGTCATTCCCGTTTATTTGGCAAAAGGCATTGAGTTTGACGCCGTCATTGCCGCTGATGCCTCTGCTGCCCAGTACAAAAGCGAACATGACCGTAAGCTGTTATATACGGCCTGTACGCGCGCGATGCATCATCTGACCGTGCTGTCTCCGGGAGAACCCTCTCCTTTTATAAAAGAAGTGCCCGCCGGCTTATTCGTGTAAGCCCTTTGCCAAGTGCAAAGGGCTTTTTATCATTAGTAATCTTAATCATTGTCATCATGATTATATATTTTACTTACATACAAACTTTCGGTAAAGTTTCAATTAGAATATTATTTTGACAATTCCTATAGAAATAACGTACGTTACGTTTAATTCCTTGTGAGGTGGATATCGTTGCAACTTCAGGTCATGAACAGTCCGTTTAATCAGGAGCAGGCAGAGCTCCTTAACCGCCTTCTGCCGACCTTGACAGAATCACAGAAAATCTGGCTGAGCGGTTATTTGGCTGCGGCCCGGTCCGAATCCGGTGAAACAACCGCACCCGCTGCTCCGGTTCCTGCAGAAAGCCCGGCAGTCTCAAGAGAAGTGACCGTATTATACGGATCGCAAACGGGAAATGCGGAAGGTCTTGCGAAACAGACGGTAAAGACGCTTGAGGAACGGGGATTCCAGGTCACCGTCGCGTCAATGAACGATTTTAAGCCGAATAATCTGAAAAAAGTAAACAATTTACTGATCGTGGTGAGCACGCACGGAGAAGGCGATCCGCCGGATAACGCGCTGGCCTTTCATGAATTTCTTCACGGCAGACGCGCGCCGAAGCTTGAAGCGCTCCGTTACTCCGTTTTGGCGCTCGGGGACAGCTCGTATGAATTTTTCTGCCAGACCGGCAAAGAGTTTGACGAGCGTCTTCAAGAGCTCGGCGGCACCCAGCTTGCGCCGCGGGTTGATTGCGATCTTGATTATGATGAGCCGTTTTCTGAATGGCTTGACGCGGTCATCGGCGGTTTGAACGAAGGAGCGGGAAATCAAACAGCCGAAGCGCCTGCCGAGACGCCGGCTCTCGGTGAATCCGTTTATTCCAGAACGAACCCGTTTCGGGCGGAGGTTCTTGAGAACATCAATCTGAACGGACGCGGTTCGAATAAAGAAACACGCCATCTCGAGCTTTCGCTTGAAGGGTCGGGCCTCGCGTATCAGCCCGGAGACAGCCTCGGCATCTATCCGGAAAATGATCCGGCGCTCGTTGATGAGCTGATCAATGAGCTGAAATGGAACCCAAAACAGGAAGTGGCGGTGAATAAACAAGGAGAGTGCCTCCCGCTGAAAGATGCGCTTACTTCTCATTTTGAAATAACCGTCTTAACAAAACCGTTCCTGCAAAAGGCCGCACAGTTTACGGCTGACCAAAAGCTGAGTGAACTTCTGGCCGAAGGAAACGAAGAGCAGCTGAAAGCATACATCAACGGCCGTGATCTGCTTGATCTCGTCCGGGATTTCGGGCCGTGGGAAGCGACAGCGGAAGACTTTATTTCCATCCTGCGTAAAATGCCGGCCCGGCTCTATTCGATCGCAAGCAGTTTAGAAGCGAATCCGGAAGAGGTGCATCTGACAATCGGAGCGGTCAGATATGACGCGCACGGCAGAGAACGAAAAGGCGTCTGCAGCATTCTGTGTGCGGAAAGACTCCAGCCGGGAGATACGCTTCCGATTTACATTCAGCACAACCAAAACTTCAAGCTGCCGGAAAATCCGGATACACCGATCATTATGGTCGGGCCGGGGACAGGCATCGCGCCGTTCCGTTCCTTTATGCAGGAGCGTGAAGAAACCGGAGCTGAAGGGAAAACATGGCTGTTTTTCGGGGATCAGCACTTTGTCACTGATTTTCTGTATCAGACGGAATGGCAAAAATGGCTGCAAAACGGTGTGCTCACAAAAATGGACGTCGCTTTTTCCCGGGATTCGGAGGAAAAAGTATATGTGCAGCACCGCATGAAAGAACAAAGCAAAGAGCTTTATGAATGGCTGCAGCAGGGAGCCGCCGTATACATCTGCGGTGATGAACAGCATATGGCGCATGACGTGCACCAGGCGCTTCTCGATATCATTCAGGAAGAAGGCGGCATGAGCCGTGAAAAAGCGGAAAGCTTCCTGGCAGACATGCAGCAGAAAAAACGCTATCAGCGTGACGTATATTGATTTTGGTTTGAAAGGAGCTTATTCAGCATGGTGAACAACATTTTAAAAGCGCCGGAAGGCCCTCCAAGTGATGTTGAGGAAATTAAAGAAAAAAGTGATTATTTGCGCGGCACATTGAAAGAAGTCATGCTCGACCGGATTTCAGCCGGCATCCCGGACGATGACAACCGGCTGATGAAGCATCACGGAAGCTACTTGCAGGATGACCGCGATCTCCGTAATGAACGTCAAAAACAAAAGCTTGAACCGGCTTATCAGTTCATGCTGCGCGTCCGGATGCCAGGCGGCGTGTCAACTCCGGAACAATGGCTTGTCATGGATGAACTGGCGCAAAAATACGGAAACAATACATTGAAGCTGACAACGCGTGAAACGTTCCAAATGCACGGAATTTTAAAATGGAACATGAAAAAAACGATTCAGAAAATCAATGCGGCGCTGCTTGATACCATTGCGGCCTGCGGAGATGTCAACCGAAACGTCATGTGCGCTTCAAATCCGCACCAGTCTGAAATTCATGCGGAAGTATACGAATGGTCGAAGAAATTGAGCGATGACCTTCTTCCGCGCACGAGAGCCTATCATGAAATCTGGCTTGATGAGGAACGTGTGGCGGGCACTCCTGACACGGAAACGGAACCGATGTACGGGCCGCTGTACCTGCCGCGGAAATTCAAAATCGGAATCGCCGTGCCTCCGTCCAATGATATCGATGTCTTTTCTCAAGATCTCGGCTTCATTGCCATCGTGGAGGAAGGCAGTCTTATCGGATTCAACGTGGCAATCGGCGGCGGTATGGGAATGACGCACGGCGATACGGCCACTTATCCGCAGCTTTCAAAAGTCATCGGCTTCTGCAAACCGGAGCAGCTGTATGATGTAGCGGAAAAAACCATTACGATTCAGCGCGATTACGGAAACCGTTCCGTCAGAAAGAATGCCAGATTCAAGTACACTGTTGACCGTCTCGGGCTGGAAAACGTAAAAGCCGAGCTGGAAAACCGCCTCGGCTGGCAGCTGGATGAAGCGAAACCTTATCATTTTGACCATAACGGCGACCGTTACGGATGGGTGAAGGGTGTAAAAGGTAAATGGCACTTTACGATGTTTATCGAAGGCGGCCGCGTCACGGACTATGAGAATTATAAGCTGATGACGGGATTACGTGAAATCGCCAAAGTCCATACGGGAGATTTCCGTCTCACCTCTAATCAAAACCTGATTATCGGCAATGTCTCGAGCCAGAAAAAGAAACAAATCAGCGCATTAATCGAACAATACGGTCTGACAGACGGCCGGCAGCATTCCGCCCTCCGCCGCAGTTCAATGGCTTGCGTCGCGCTTCCGACATGCGGGCTCGCCATGGCCGAAGCCGAGCGCTATCTGCCGAAATTGATTGATAAGATTGAAGACATTGTTGACGAAAACGGGCTGCGGGATGAAGAAATCACCATCCGTATGACCGGGTGCCCGAATGGCTGCGCCCGCCATGCGCTCGGCGAAATCGGATTTATCGGAAAGGCGCCCGGAAAATATAATATGTATTTAGGAGCGGCGTTTGACGGCAGCCGTTTGAGCAAAATGTACCGGGAAAATATCGGTGAAGAGGAAATTCTGAATGAGCTTCGCACCATTCTCCCGCGCTACGCGAAAGAGCGTGAGGAAGGCGAACACTTCGGCGATTTCGTCATCCGCGCCGGCATCATTAAAGCGACGACAGACGGCACGAATTTTCACGAATAAGATGAGCACTTAAAACCAAGTATAGAGACACACTGACGGTGCGTTCTCTATCCTTTACTAAGCAGCATAAACGCTGCACCGCGTCATGAAACAGATGACGCAGCTTGCGAAAAAGCCTGTTTTCAGAGAAAACAGGCTTTTTCTTTTTCCGGAAAAAATGTAGCTGAAGGCAAAAAAAGTTCGCCGTGAGCACGTTATGAGAAATTTTAAATAAAAACGGGTAAAATAAAAGAAGAATGGTTGCGTACGGAAAATATATTGAATCTGCCCGATCATCGGCTCCGGCCTTTGGCAAAGGCAGAGAACAGGCAATAATATATGATGCAGCAGATGAAGGAGGTCATGCTTTGGACATATTTTTAGTCGTACTCGTACTTTTAACCATCATCGCGATCTCAAATATCGTAAATCGGTTTGTCCCCTTTATCCCGGTGCCTCTGATTCAGGTGGCGCTCGGTATCATTGCGGCGTCATTTCCGCAGGGGCTTCATTTTGAACTGAATACTGAATTGTTTTTTGTTTTGTTTATCGCCCCGCTTCTTTTTAACGATGGAAAACGGACGCCGCGTGCGGAACTTTGGAATTTAAGAGCGCCGATTCTGCTGCTTGCGCTCGGGCTCGTGTTTGCCACGGTGATTGTCGGCGGTTACACGATTCATTGGATGATTCCGAGCATCCCGCTGGCTGCCGCGTTCGGGCTGGCGGCGATACTGTCACCGACTGACGTTGTCGCGGTCAGCGCGCTGTCAGGGCGAGTGAAGATGCCAAAAGGCATTCTGCGTCTCCTTGAAGGAGAAGGACTGATGAATGACGCATCCGGCCTGGTCGCTTTTAAATTTGCGATTGCGGCTGCCGTGACGGGCGCATTTTCGCTGGCGCAGGCCGCCTTCAGTTTCGTTCTGATTTCAGCCGGCGGTTTACTCAGCGGTGTCGTCATTTCTTTTTTGATTATCCGTTTCCGGCTGTTTTTGCGCCGCCTCGGCATGCAGGATGTCACGATGCATATGCTGATTCAAATTCTGACGCCGTTCGTCATCTATCTCGCGGCTGAAGAAATCGGCGTTTCCGGCATTTTAGCTGTTGTGGCCGGCGGCATCACGCATGCGGTGGAGCAGGACCGTCTTGAATCAACGATGGTCAAACTGCAAATCGTCTCTTCAAGTACGTGGAATATTATTTTGTTCATTCTGAACGGTCTTGTTTTCGTTATTTTAGGTGCGCAAATACCGGATGTGGTTTCCGTCATCTTTAATGATACCGCGTTTAACAATATGATGGTCATCGGGTACATTATCGTCATTACGCTGACGTTAATGATTCTCAGGTTTTTGTGGGTGCTGTTTTTTTGGAACGGCAAGTGGTTTTTTAACAAGGATCAGAGCATTTATAAACCCGGCCTGCGCTCGACCCTGCTGATTTCGGTTTCAGGCGTCAGGGGAGCGGTCACGCTTGCGGGTTCCTTTTCCATTCCTTACGTGCTCTCTGACGGCTCACCGTTTCCTGAACGGAATTTGATTCTCTTTTTAGCCGCGGGTGTTATTATGTGCACATTGGTGCTAGCGACAATCGTACTGCCGATTTTGACAGATAAGCCGGAAGACAATGTGAAAGAGAAGAAAGTCAAATTGCTGACAGCGAGACGGAAGCTGATAAAAGCTGCCTTAACGGCCATTAAAGAAAATATGAATGAGACAAACAAAACGGCTTCTTTTGCGGTTATTGCCGAATACAATGAGAAAATGAAAAATCTCAGGTTTCAGCAGTTCACCGTCAAAAACCGCACGAAAAAAGATGAGCGGAAAGTCCGCGCCCAAGGGATACAGGCTGAACAGGAAGAATTGCTGCGGCTGATTGAGCGGGGCGACATACCGGAAGAAACGGCTGACAGCCTTCAGGAACGGTTTGATGAACTGGAAGTGCTGTATACGAACCCGTTTAAAGTCGGCTTATCTAAGAAAAAGCTGAAACGCCTGATGTACTGGATCTTTTTCGGTGAACAAAAAAAGCCGGAAATGTCAATTTTAAATGAAGAAGGCCTCATCCGCACCACAAGGGTTAAAACGGCAAAAGCGGCCATTGAAAGCCTGAAAAAACACATGACTGAAGAAAATAAAGATGTGACGCTTGCCGTCATTTCCTTTTACAATCACTTGATTTTCAGGCTGGGGCACACGTATCACGAACAGAGTCCAAGCCGCCGTTTTGAAAATCAAAAACTCGAAATCAAACTGCGGGCCGTGCAGGCCATCCGCAACGAAATCCAAACATTATTCGAAGAGCGGGAAATTTCCCGCGATATGTCACATGAGCTTCGCCAATACATCAATGATGTGGAAGCGGCCATGCTTGACGGAGATGAATAAATCAAAAAAGTCCGGCATCTGTCGCCGGACTTTTTTTGATTACGGACGATGGAATTCGACGTGATCGCCGTCGCGGTCAAACCAGCCTCTGAAGGCCCAGTTGATCCAGCCGCCATCACCTTTATTGGTGAAGCTTCCGTCTTCAAACACCCAAATGCCGTACGTGATGCCGTCATAAACGGCGGAACCGTAGAACTGAACACCGTTAAAATGATCTTCATATTCCTGGCTTAAATTAAACACCATGACGTTATATTTTTGTCCGGAAGCGTAGAATGAAGATTCCATTAAGTTTTTGACGAAGCCGTCACGGTTTTGCGCCGACTTAATCGCGTCAGCAATCGAATTGCCGATGCCGAGCAGGTCAACGTCAATGTTTAATCCGACATCTTTTGCTGAGACATCTGATGATTGCTGTGCCATGTTTTGAGGGACCGGGGTTTCTTTTGCGGATACAAAGGACAGAGGAGTCAGAGACAAAGCGGCGCCAAGGGCAACGGACATCGGGATACGCATACGTTTCATATGATTTCCTCCTTCAATTGTGTGGTGGCTACAGTAGCGATTTACCCGGACAGTTACCCGGTTAACCGGGATTTTTGAAAAATAGGAAAATAATAACGGTAGTGGTGCTTGGGCACTAAAGATGGTTTTTGTGATGACGATGAGCGTATAATTGGTTTCTTACGGCGGAAATGTGAGATAATAATAACCGTTTACATAATGACTAGAAAGGATGGTTCAACGTGGCAAAAAGCTTAAAAGATACTGTAAAGCTTCATAATGGCGTTGAAATGCCGTGGTTCGGCCTTGGCGTCTTCAAGGTGGAAAACGGAAGCGTAGCGGCGGACTCCGTCGAAGCGGCAATCAGAAACGGCTACCGCAGCATTGATACGGCGGCTATTTACAAAAATGAAGAGGGTGTCGGCGAAGGCATCAGAGCTGCGGGCGTTGCCAGAGAAGAGCTGTTCATCACGTCAAAAGTGTGGAATGAAGATCAAGGATACGAAACGACACTTGACGCGTTTGAGAAAAGCCTTGAGCGCCTCGGCCTCGATTACCTCGACCTTTACCTGATTCACTGGCCGGGCAAGGATAAATATAAAGACACATGGCGCGCTCTTGAAAAGCTGTACAAAGACGGCAAAATCCGCGCAATCGGCGTCAGCAACTTCCAAGTGCATCATTTAGAAGAGCTGCTGAAAGATGCTGAAATCAAGCCGATGGTCAATCAGATTGAATTCCACCCGCGCCTGACTCAAAAAGAAGTAAGAGATTTCTGCAAAGCGCAGGGCATTCAAGTGGAAGCATGGTCTCCATTGATGCAGGGACAGCTCCTCGATAACGAAGTGCTGTCACAAATTGCGGAAAAACATAACAAATCGGTTGCTCAAGTGATTTTGCGCTGGGATCTTCAAAACGAAGTCGTTACCATTCCGAAATCGATTAAAGAGCACCGCATCATAGAAAATGCCGATATTTTTGATTTCGAACTGTCACAGGAAGAAATGGAAAAGATCAGCGCATTGAACAAAGACGAGCGTGTCGGCCCGAATCCGGACGAGCTTCTGTTCTAAGAAAAAACAGCCCTTTACGGGGCTGTTTTTCTTTACATAAATGTCTGTGTCTGACGTTTTACGCTGAACCTGTATGCGGCTATTAATAACAGGGCGGCGGCGAAGGCTCCCAAAATGATGATGTTCAGCATCAGGCTTTGGAACGTGCGGCCTTGCTGCAATTGATCCACCGTATCGAGCACCCAGCGCTGAGGCAGAAATTCGGCGATTGTCTGCACCGTTTTCGGCATAATATTGCCCGGAAAGAAGCAGCCGGCCAGCAAGCATGTCGGCACGACGATCAAATTCAAAAGCGCCGATGCCGAAGCGCTGCTGTTGGAAAAACCGACGGCAATAAAGGCGATCCCGATCGCGCTTAATGCAAACAGCATCATCAGGACGAACAGCTGCCACAGCGGGAATGACGGATGAATATGAAAAGCGGCGCCCATAAAGAGAACGGCGAATAGAATTTGGACGGCCATGATAATGATATTCACCGCCGCGTTCGCCAATACATACTGCTTTGATGTGATCGGCGTTGACAGAAGCCTGTAGTATGTCCTGTTTTCTCTCTCTTTAATCATCAGTTCCGTCAGGTTGCCGGCGGAATAGAGCATAATGATAATGAGATACCCGATGACTGAGTAAGTCATTTCTTTATGGTTCGATGTATCTTGTAAAACAGCGGACTCCGTTTGAATGGGAGAATGCTTGAAATCGGCGTACATCGCCTGAAAGGCCTTTGCGTCTCCGCCGGAGGATTTGCCGATTGAGGCGATGCTGTTCATATAATTGTACAAATAAGAGCTGACATATCCGGTGACCTGGGCGCCTTTCAGCGAGGTCATGCCGATGTGAGACGGTTTCCCGGCTTTTACACTTTGGGAGAAGCCTTTTTCAAACGTAATGAGCGCCTCCATTTTTCCTGAAGCGATTTTTGATGTGGCGGACGCAGCCGTTTCCTCCGAAATCTTCACATGATCCAGTCCTTTTAAAAACGCGGCCGTATCCTGCGCCACTTCTCCGCCGTCTTGATCGAGAATGCCGATATTGAGCGTTTCGGCTCCGCCGTTGGCATTGGTCATGAAGGAGAGGAAGACGCCGATCAGCGGAGCCCCGATATAAAGAATGAGCTGTTTTTTGCTTTTTGTAATCCCTTTGAGAGTGTGCGCAAACAGCCACCAGAAGTTTTTCATATTACAGTCCCTCCCGTCTTTGAAACGTAAATGCGGCGATCAGCAAAAAGAGTGCCGCCAATGCTGTATTTAAACCGAGTGCAGGCCATGCCGCTGATACATCATTTGCGTAAATGATGTTGTTAATCGCCTTATTGATCCAGGATAAGGGCGACAGGGCGGAAATTCCTCCGCCTTCATATTTGTAATAGGCGCCGCCGATAATGGACATCACCTGAACGATGATGACGGTGATTAATCTGGCGCTTTCGGGTTTTCTGGTCAAATAGCTCAGGCTGAGTCCGAAGCTGACGGCCAAAAGAATTTCAGAAACGAGAATCAAAAGCACAAGTCCCATGTGGCTGCCCCAATTCGCTTTTAAGATAAATTTGCTGAAGGCGACAACGGCAAGAATCGTCAGAACATTCACAGCCAAAATGCCGAGCATCTTTCCGAGAAAGATATCGCTTTTCCGGAGCGGGGCGGCGATCAGGCGATCTGCGGTGTGCCGTATTCTTTCCCCGCGGAATAAGGTGCTTGCAAAAATCGAGGCGTACAGCCCGATCATCGTCGTCATGGATATCGCGTAAAAATCTTTCGCTTTCGGTTCTTTCGCTTTGTGTAAAGACGTCTGCTTCATATAATCGCTTTTGATTTGTCCGGCGGAAGGTGCCTTATGCGCCTTGTAAGCGGCGGCGCCTGCTTTGTATTGATTGGTAAAAGCGGTCAGCATGCCTTGGACGATCGTGCCGTTTATGCCGCTCCGGTCATTTGTAAAGACTTGAAAACCGGTGTTTTTTACAGTGACGAAAGCATCCGCCTGATTTTCTCGAACCTCGTTTTTGCCTTTTGCCTCCGTGTCCGCTTTTTGAAAATAGACATGCTCTTTTTTGGCGGCTTTCATAAACTCAGTAAAATCATGAGAAAGAGGGCCGTTTGACTGGTCCGTATATATCACCTTGATGTTTCCGACCGTCACCTCTGAATCAAAGGCGTTTGATAATGCCGCAGTGAAAATCAGCATGAAGACGATCGGAAAAGCAAGCATGAAAATAAAAGTCCGTCTGTCGCGGAAACTGATTTTGATTTCTTTCCCGGCGATGTGCAGAATATTCATTTGCAATCCTCCTTTCAGCGGGGTCAGTCGCGCAGGCTTCTGCCTGTCAGCGTGAGAAATACCGTTTCTAAGTCAGGGGCCTGTTCCTGCAAGGAGCGGATTTCAATTCCTTTGTCCATGAAGTACCGGATCAGGCGGTTTAAATTGTTGACCCCTGTGTCAGAGCTGATTTTCACGCTGTTTTCTTCCAGTGTGGCGGCTCTGACGCCGGGCAGCTCCTGAATATCGCCGAGGCTGATGCCGTTTCCGGATGACAGCTCAATCACGACGTCCTTCGTGTCGGTAATGATGGAGGTCAGCTGTTCTTTTGTGCCTTCTGCGATGACCTTTCCGTGGTCGATGATGGCGATGCGCGTGCATATTTCTTCCACTTCCTCCATGTAGTGGCTCGTGTAGATGATCGTGCAGCCCATTTCATTCAGCTTTTTCACTGATTGCAGAATATAATTTCTTGATTGCGGGTCAATGCCGACCGTCGGTTCATCCATGATGATCAGTTTCGGCCGGTGGGCAAGAGCGCAGGCGATATTGAGCCGGCGCTTCATTCCTCCTGAAAAATGCTTCGGCAAATATTTGTGTTTATCGCTTAAGCCGACGAATGTCAGGGCCTCCTCGACCCGTTCTTTCAGAGCCGCCCCTCTCAGGCCGTACAGCCCGGCGAAGAACTTCACATTTTCATAGGCGTTTAATTCTTCGTAAATCGCGAGGTCCTGAGGGACGATGCCGATATTCATTTTCGTTGCTTTGCTATATTTGAAAATATCTTTTCCGAGAAACAGAATGTCTCCGCCTGAAGGTTTTAAAAGGCCTGAGATCATATTGATCGTCGTGCTTTTTCCGGCTCCGTTTGCGCCGAGAAACCCGAAAATCTCACCTTCTTTTACGGCAAGCGACATCTGGTCAACGGCGGCATAATCACCGAATTTCTTACTCAGCTGTTTGAGCTCCAAAATGTTCATGTTTCCACCTCTATGTCTTATGATGCTCTTATTATAAAAAAAAGAATGAACGGCCGTTAGTGCAGCTGTTCATTCCTTTGACATGAGAATCTTCATATTTTTCACATGAAAACATTCACTTATTCAACCGGAAGCAATGTCGTGACGGAAAAACCGGCCGTGCCGTCAAAAATAACGGTTCCGTGCAGGACGGCCGCCCGTTCTTCCATACCGAGCATGCCGAGGCCTTTTTTAAAGCGGGCGGCGCCGTTTCCGTTATCTTTCACTTCCGCTTTCACGGCTTTATTCAGCACATGGATATCAATGAAAATCTGCGTGGCATCGGCGTATTTCATTGCATTGGTCAAGGCTTCGGTTACGTTTTCCTGAATGACTCTCCAATGCATTTGCGTCAGCCTGTCCAAATCGCCTTGATGCGTAAACGGAACCGGCATCCCGTTTTTGGCCGAAAATTCATCAATAAACGTTCTTAATCTGTGAATGCCCATTTGTTCAGCGGGCGGTTTCATATTTTTCAGCGTTATGCGGATATCCTCAATGCCCTCTTTGGAAATGGTAATGGCGTTTTGGAGCAGTTCAGCCGCTTTGTCCGGATGGGAGCCGAGCATCCGCTTCGCCGCTTCCATCTGAATGAGCGCGCCTGTCATGGAATGGCCGATTTTGTCATGGATGGCTTGGGACAACCTGTTTCTTTCTTCGAGTTTGCCGGTATACTCCGATTGTTTGATATATTCCGTGCTGCTGTGCAGCTGTTTCGTCAGTTTTTCAATGCTTGAGCGCATATTGTCTGACTGCTCTTCATATTTTTTCAGCCGGTCGCTGGACCGGGCGGCCAAAACGAATATCGCTAAGCAGAACAAGGTCATGACGATATAAGTCGGAAGGTCGCCGTACGGGATAAATAAAAACGGCACAAACACGAGCAGGCAGAACACATAGCGGTGAACCGGATATTCGGCAAGAATGGCAAAAATGGCGGGCGGCAAAAGAAATAGAAACGCCGGATGGCCTAAGGCGGAAAGCCAAGCAGTCAATGCCAGCGTCATGAGGGTGATCCCGCGCCTCCAAGCGGGCGGCCTGATCATGCAGACCGCAATGCCCAAAGACAGATAAAGCAGCAGAAACAAGACGGCATACGGCGTGTAAGGGCGGTCTGCTGATACGAACAAAAAAGCCGTATAAAAAATGGCAATCAGTCTGCTCATCAGCATCCAAAAATCCATACCGTTCAACGCCCGTTATCCACCTTCCCGGTGATATAATAAATCGCGATCTGCGTTCTGTGCTCAAGCCCCGTTTTCCCTAAAATAGATGAAATATAATTGGCCGTCGTCCCTTCAGAAATGAAAAGCTGTTTTGAAATTTCCCTGTTCGACAGTCCTTTCGCAATAAGCGACATGATGCTGAGCTCTCTTTCAGTAAACTGGCTTTCATCAATCTGATGCGCGGCTTCCGCCGGCTGGAAAAGGCTGTCTTTTATTTTATCCAGCACGGTGTCCTGAAGAATGCTGTGTCCGTTGAAAACGCTTTTGATCGCATCGCGTATCCGTTCCGGTTCGGTGTTTTTTAATAAATATCCTTTCGCGCCGTTTTTAATCGCTTCTAAAATATACTCATCGTCGTCAAATGTCGTCAGGATCATCGGCTTCGTATCCGTTTCCTCCGCGATCCGTTTTGCGGCTTCGACGCCGTTCATCACCGGCATGCGGACGTCCAGCAAGGCGATATCGACGGGATTGTGTTTACAATACTCGGCCGCCTCCAGGCCGTTTTCCAACGTTGCCGATACAGTAAATTCCTCATATGTATGCAAAATGATTTTCATTCCTTCTCTGATGAAAGAATTATCATCCGCGATAATGACATTAATCTTCATGGCCGCACCCTTTGTGTGTTTTTTGTTTCATTATATACCATCCGATTTTAAATCAAAAAGCCTCCCGGCGAAAGGTGCGCGGAAGGCGGATCGGTCAAGCGGGTTTTTTCAATTGGATGAAAAACAGCATCAGGAAAGAAATGATCACAATACAGATCACCCACACCCAGGCGAGTGTTTCATTGCCGGAGTCCATCGCGACGTAAATCGCTGTCGGCAGCGTTTGGGTGACACCGGGAATATTTCCCGCAAACATTAAAGTCGCCCCGAATTCACCTAGCGCACGTGCAATACTGAGAATGCTTCCGGTCAAGAGGGAGGGAAAGGCAAGCGGGACGGAAATACGGGTGAACACCTGCCACCTGCCGGCTCCGTCTACTTTCGCCGCTCCCTCGATGTCGGCATCAACCGCGGCGAAGCCCGTTTTAGCGGACTGATACATAAGCGGGAAGGCAACAATGGCCGAAGCGATCACCGCGGCCGACCACGTGAAAATGACGGGCTGGTGAAAAATCCGCTCAATCGCCCGGCCGATAAAGCTGTGTTTGCCGAAAATAATAATGAGAATGAAGCCGACAACGGTAGGCGGAAGAACGAGCGGGAGCATAAACAGGGTCTCCACAGCCGTTTTTCCGGGAAATCGCGCTTTCGCCATCCAGGCGCCGGCAAGCGTCCCGAGAATGATGACGGCGATGCCTGATGCCAAAGCCACCTCAAAAGACAATACGACTGGGGTGAAAAATTCCGAAGCCGTAATGTTACTTGGCAGTAAATCCATATTTCTTAAACACTTTCATCGCTTCATCTGACTGCAGATACTGATAAAACGCTTCTGCTTCTTTACGGTGCTTTGTATCCTTGACGATGCCGAGCGGATAAACGATCGGATCGTGCGTTTTCGCCGGCGCTTCATCGGTGATTTTCACCTTTTTCGAAATCAGCGCGTCTGTTTTATAGACAAGCCCGGCATCGACATTTCCGGTTTCAACATAAGAAAGCACCTGGCGAACGTCTTTTGCATAGACGACTTTATCTTTTACCTTGTCCCACAGGGATAATGCCGTCAATGACTGTTTGGCGTATTGTCCGGCCGGAACGGATTCAGGCGTGCCGAGCGCAATTTTTTCCGCGCTGTCTTTTTTCAGGTCATTCAGATGTGTCAGGTGTGCGCTGTTTTTCTCAGGCACGATCATGACGAGATCATTTTTCAAAAGATCCGTGCTGTCCTTTTTATCGATATCTCCGTCATGAACGAGCTTTTCGAATTTATCTTCGGCTGCCGAGAAGAATAAATCAGCTCCCGCGCCTTGTGAAATTTGTTTTTGCAATGTGCCTGATGATCCGAAGTTGTCTTGAATGGTTACGTTTGAATGAGATTTTTCGTAGTTGGTCTGGATTTCTTCAAGTGCATCCTGAGCGCTGGCTGCCGCAGAGACGGTCAGCGTGACTTTTTCGTTTTGTCCGCCTTTGGACGATTGTCCGGATGAGCAGCCCGCAGTTGCAAGGAAAACGGCCATAGCCGCAGTTGTGAGTAGTGTCGCTTTCTTTTTCAACATTGTGCACCCCTTATAGCTAAATATCATTAGATCAAACTAATTATAACGCAATTGTACGTGATGGTGCGGTTTTTTTTCAATATCTGAACAGTTATAATAAAAACGGAGCGTGATAATATGACGGAAGCCACTTCCTATACAATAGAAGAAGTTGCGGGCCTTTTGAAGGTCTCCAAACTGACAGTATATGATTTGATAAAAAAAGGACTCATTCCGGCGTACAGGGTCGGAAGACAGATGAGGGTCGATGAAGAGGACTTAAAACAATATAAAGCAAACATGAGAATGTCAAAAAAGCCATCCGCAGCAGAAGCGCCTGACCCGTCCCGCGGGCGGGAGCCGGAAAAAAGGCAGTCCGTTATCATCAGCGGGCAGGATGTGTCGATGGACCTCCTCAGCAAACAGCTGGAACAAACAATACAGGCGGCTCCGCTCCGCAAGTACAGCGGCAGTTTGAACAGCCTGATCGAGATGTACCGCGGGGCCTGTGACATCGTCAGTCTGCATTTATACGATGGGGAGACGGGGCAGTATAACATCCCGTACGTGAAGCGCATTCTTTCAGGGGAGCCGTTTGCGCTTTTTCATGTCGTGCTGCGGCAGGCCGGATTATATGTGAAAAAAGGTAATCCGCTGAACATTCAGGGTTTTCAGGACATGTGCCGAAAAGATGTCCGCATCGTCAATCGCGAAAAAGGATCAGGTGCGAGGGTGCTGCTGGATGAACAGCTCAGATCTTTCGGCATTACGCCGTCTGATGTCGCCGGCTATCATGACATTGTCACGGACCATCTGTCAGCGGCTTCACAAGTATCAAGCGGAAAGGCGGATATCGGAGTCGGGTCGCAGCATGCGGCGCATATGGCGGGCACGGACTTTATCCCGGTGATCAGTGAGCAGTACGATGTGGTCGTCTTAAAACAAAACCGGGAGCTTGTTCAAAGCGTGCAGGACATTCTTAATTCTGAGGAATTCAAGTCTCAGCTTTCTCAATTATCCGGATATGATACGAAAATGACCGGACGGCTTATATATGAAACATGAAAAATCCCTCCATATAACGGAGGGATTTTTTTATTGCTTATAAAACCGCAGCAGGTCGCCGTTTAATATTTTATCGGAAAGCATCAGCTCTTGTTCCGCTTTTTCTTTCTCATCGCTGCACGCGCTCATGTCAGAAAGCGGTTCACCCGTTTTACGGCTGTAACACGTATTTTTCGTATAAATATGATCATCCGTGATAAAGCTGCCGTTTCTCAGCACCGCAAACGGAGTCCGCTCTCCGGAAAACAGATCATTGCCGAACTGAATGCTGCCCTTCGTTTCAATGCCGAGCAGGTGAAGCAGCGTCGTTCTTACATCAACCTGTCCCGCGGCGGAAGCAATCGTTTCCGGCGCACGGTCGGTCACCCCTGGAATATGAATGATAAACGGCACGCGCTGAAGCTGAACCGTATCAAACGGAGTGATTTCCTCTTTCCCTAAGAATTCGGCAAGTCCTTGATTATGGGCTTCGGATATACCGTAATGATCTCCCATCAGGACGATCATCGCGTTGTCATACAGTCCTTCTTTTTTCAGCTTCTTGAAAAAGTGTTTCAGGGCCTCATCTTCATAGCGGACCGTCGTCACATAGCGGTTTAATAACTCGCTGCTTGTGTCCGGTTCCTCAATGAGCTGATCCTGTTTATCAATTTCAAAAGGAAAATGGTTGGTCAAAGTCAGCAGGCTCGCGTAAAACGGCTGCGGAAGCTTCTTTAATTTTTCCGCTGACTGTTCGAGAAATTCCTTGTCCTTCAGGCCCCAGCCTGTTGAATTTTCCTGTGTCACCTTAAATTCATCCGCGTCGAAAAAACGGTCGATTCCGAATGCCCCGTACATCTCATCCCGGTTCCAAAAGGCCTTATGATTGGCATGCAGAACGGCTGAATAGTATTGACGGTCTTTTAACATATGGTACATCGTATTGAACCGGTGGCCGCTTTTTGTGAAAAAAACGGCGCCGCTTGAAGACGGATACAGCGAATTCGCAGTAATGAATTCTGAATCTGAGGTTTTTCCCTGTTCAGTCTGCTGATAAAAATGAGTGAAGTCATAACTTTTTTTCCGCAGTTTATTTAAAAACGGGGTAATCTCCCGCCCGTTGACCCGCTCATCCATTACAAAACGCTGTGTTGATTCGAGCGTAACAAAAATCACATTGCGCCCCTTTGCGAGCCCGAACTTTGATTCGGACGGCCTGCTGTAGTCGGCTTGAGTGTAATTCGCGACCGCCGCAAGGCTGTCTTCATCGGCAAACGCTTTTGCCCCTGCATTCAGCGTCTGCGAAATGGTGTCATACAAATGAAAGTGGAACAGGCCGATTCCTTTTACGAGCGCTTCACGATCAAAAGGGTGCTTGAACAGCTTCGGCTGCTCGGCCTCAGACAGTGCAAGGTTGCACAGCATGAGGCCGGCTGATGCCCACGCATACGCTTTAACGGTACGGGTGCTGGCTTTCCCTTTATCGGCTTTATGCCTTTTACCAAGGTAAAACAAAACCGCAATATCCAAAAATAAAGCGATATAAAGCGGGTGAAACAGCTCTTGGACGCTGCTTCCCATATCACCCATATTGCTCGCCTGAAACAAAACCGGTATGGTGATAAAATCAATATAAAACCCGTAAAACACCGTATTCGCGATTAAAATCCCCGTCAGCATCACATTTGCCGAAAGCAGAAAGATCCGCTGTTTTTTTTCTGTCAGCAAGAGGGCGATGCCGAACAGCGGCACAATGAAGCTCAGCGGATTAATGAGAAGCAGACATTCCTCAAGAACCGAATTGTTCTGCAGATCAAAACCGAGCTTATAAACGGCATAGGTTTTCATCCACATGAACAGGATGGACAGGCATAAAAACCGATGATTGCTGAAAAAGGTTTTCTTCATATGTATGACTCCTCACCCTAAAAGCGAAAGATGCTTTTTGTTTAAGAGATACGGCCGTGAACCAGTTCGTATAAATAATAGCAGGATACAATCGTTAAGCCGGCCAGCACAAGCTGCTCCGAAAAACTCCCCGTTCTCATATAAAGGGGAAGACGGAAGCGGATGGCGGACGGAAACAGCAGTTTAATGCCGTTGACGGTCCATGCGTCAAGCACAAGATGGCTCGCCATTCCGATCATCAGTCCGGCGGAAATGCTCGGATTCGGAATATAGGTTGCCGTAATGAAAAACATAATAAGCATAAACAGCAGGCTGTGTGTAAACGTTCTGTGGCCGAACACCGTGCTTACGATTTTGGACAGAACGGGCAGCGTTCTGCCGATTTTGCTTTTCGTATGGCATATGTCGGGAATCAGCGCCCCGAGGGCACCCGCTGAGGTCATAAGGACCGGATCATACCCGTAATAATACGCAATTGCGGAACAAGAAGCGATGCCTCCCATGATGTGTGTTTTTCCTGTCATTTTTCGCTTCTCCTTTTTATTTTTGCCAAAATCCCCTGAATTACAAATATATCAAGAGAATGCATGTTTGATCAACAAACTTTACCTGTTCCGCCAAAAGGAAGGAGACGGGGATTCCGCATATTCTGCCGCGGAAAAAGACACATTATAGGTGTACCTATATTTGATAAAGAGGTGATACAGATGGCTTTCTTTAACAAAGAAAAAGGAAAAAACAGCGATAAAAACAAAAACGTCATTCAAGGCGCGCTTGAAGACGCCGGTGCAGCTCTGAAAGACGATCCGCTTCAAGAAGCTGTTCAAAAGAAAAAAAACAACCGCTGACCATATAAGACGGGTAGGGCGAACGCTCTATCCGTTTTCATCTAATTTTTCCCTTTGACAGATCTTTTTATCTCTGATAACCTCTGAGTAGAATTGAATGATAAAAATCCTCACTCTTTCTCGGTGAGGTAGAGGTTGCGCTTGATGATGAGTCGCACATGCCAGGCTGATAGGGGCCGTAAAACATGTGTTAAAGGCATCAGCGCCGAAGTGTAAAGAAAGCCGATCCTTCTTTATGCTGGGACTGTATCTGAATAAGTGCAGGACTGCCGCGTGCTTTTTCGCGGAGGGCTATCCGGAGATCAAGGGTGTGTGTGTTTCTTTAAGCATGGACTTTTGTTCAGGCTTTTTTTGCGTGTAAATATGATCTCGGGGTCTGGTCCGTACGAATGAACAACCAGGAGGTACAGGAATGGAACAGACGAAAAAATGGGGTTTTTGGTTATTAACGGCGTTTGTCGTAGGAAATATGGTAGGCTCGGGCATCTTTTCGCTTCCGAGTACGCTCGCAAAAATCGCGAGCCCGTTCGGCGCCACATCGGCATGGCTTTTAACGGGAGCCGGTGTGTTAATGATCGCGCTGGTCTTCGGCCACTTATCCATCCGCAAGCCTGAGCTGACGGCGGGGCCGCAAAGCTATGCGCGTGCGCTGTTCAGCGATCGGAAAAAAGGGAATGCAGCGGGCTTCACGATGGTCTGGGGCTACTGGGTGGCGAGCTGGATCAGCAACGTGGCGATCATCACGAGCCTTGCCGGATATTTAACATCATTTTTCCCGATTTTAACGGATAAGCGTGAAATGTTTTCGATCGGCGGTCAGGCGGTTACGCTCGGCCAGCTGCTGACGTTTGCCGTATGTACGGTTTTATTATGGGGCACTCACACGATTCTCGTCACCAGCATTAATGGTGCGAGTAAATTAAATTTTGTCACGACGTTTTCAAAAGTATTAGGATTTATCTTCTTTATCATTGCAGGTTTATTTGTGTTTCAAACGTCGTTTTTCGATCATTTTTATTTTCCGGTTCAAACAGGTCCTCACACAGTTGAGGGAATCGGCGGACAGATCCACAATGCGGCGATTTCAACATTATGGGCGTTCGTCGGAATTGAATCGGCAGTCATTTTATCCGGGCGCGCCCGTTCGCAGCGTGACGTGAAACGCGCCACCATTACCGGATTATTGATCGCGCTTGGCATCTATATCATCGTGACATTGATTACGATGGGCGTGCTTCCGCATGGTAAGCTTGTCGGCTCGGAAAAACCGTTTGTTGACGTATTGTACGCGATCGTCGGCAATGCGGGAAGCGTCATCATGGCGATTCTGGCGATTTTGTGTCTGTTCGGAACGATGCTCGGCTGGATTCTTCTCGGCTCTGAGGTTCCGTATCAAGCGGCGAAATCAGGAGACTTTCCCGCTGCTTTTGCAAAAACGAATAAACAGGGCAGCCCGGTTGTGTCGTTAATCGTAACGAACGTGATGTCACAGATCTTTATCTTTTCAGTTATTTCCCGGACGATCAGTGACGCGTTTACGTTTTTAACGACGGCGGCGACGCTCGCTTATCTGATTCCGTATCTCGTTTCAGCGTTTTACAGCCTGAAGCTCATTTTTACGGGTGAAACGTATGACGAGATAAAGGGTTCAAGAGTAAGAGACGGTATCATCGCCATCCTTGCCTGCATTTATTCTTTTTATGTCATTATTACCGGAACGGCCGATTTAACGACCTTTATTCTCGGTATCGGGCTGTTCTTCGTCGGTTTGCTGTTATATCCTTTCGTCTCAAAGAAATTTGCAAACAACAGACAATCGGTATGACAAAAAGACATCTCACGTCTGTGAGATGTCTTTTTTTGTTTGCGGCAGCTGATTACTTTTTGACGGCATGTATATAATGAATGGTCTCGAATGCGGTTAAATGGTCAGTGCGTCCGCTGAAAAAACGGTCATTGACGTCCGCCGGAGATAAATGTTCATAAATAAGCAGACCTGATGATTCTAATATTTTTTCGATTTCTTTATAACTGAAACACGATAACATCGGTTCTCCGCTTGCTGCAGCCATTTTCACCATGTTTTCCACTCTGTTTGACAGTCCTCTTTCTTCAAAGAGCGACTCATCTGCATAATCAAACACGATAGAGCTTCCTGGCGGGACTTCGGCAAATAATTGTGTGAGCAGGCGGGCGAGATGCTCTTTCGTAAGATAGTATGACACACCGAGCAGGCTGAAAAAGGTTTTTTGGCGTGAAAAACCTTCCTGATACAGACGGCTGAAAGAAAGCGAAGCGGCGAAGTCCATCGGTACAAAATGAAGATGATGGGAAATACCGAGGTTCAGATGTTTCAATCTGTTTATTTTGTCTTCCTGTGAAGCGGGATGATCGATTTCAAATATGTCTATGGCGTTTGTCATCTCAGGATGCCTGAAACAGAAAGTATCGAGCCCCGCGCCAAGGATAACATACTGTTTGGCCCCGAGCTTCACTTCATTCAAAAGCACTTCTTCACAATATGCGGCACGGGCTAACGGTGTAGGAGACAGCTGTACTTGAGTCACCCATTTTAAGATGTCATTCGGTTGGCCTTGAAGCCTCTGTGCCATGTCTTTACTGAAAAATGATATACCTTGAATCAGATGATCGCGGATGTCCGAATGCTCTTTTTCGGAAATCAGATCTTGTGCCATAAAATCATCAAATATCACCGGGGTGTCGTATTTACTGTGGTACGCCCTTCCGAAAGCGGACAGCAGGGAAGTCATACTCGCCTTGTTTTCTTTCATATAAAGATCCTCCGTTATTTACATCAATCTCCGGCCGGGAGAATCTTATTATACATGTTAATCCAAAAATGTAAATTATAGCATAAATAAATTTTTTTGTCAAGTTTTAAGCGTAATAAAAAGCCGCTGTGACAGCGGCTTCGGGGTTACTTTGTTAAGCTTTTTGTGATGTAGTCGAGCTGGCCTTCAAGTGAGATCGGGTCTGAGAAATAGAAGCCGATCGGATCAATGCGGTAGACATGGTTTTGTTTGACGGCATCGAGGTTCTTCCAGATTGAGCTGTCAAGCACGCCTTTGTCGTCACCGCCGGCCTGCCATGGCCCCATAAAGATGTAGTCTCCCGCGAAGTCAGGCAGTTTCTCGAGTGAAATGCTGGCGTAGCCCGGCCCTTGATTAATGGCTTTTTCCTGCGTCAGTTTTGTGGCCTTCAGCCCGAGTTTGTCATAAATGATGCTTCCGCCGCGGCCGAAGTCTTTACCGAATACATAGATGTCTTTTCCGTTTGTCTGCATGATGGAGATGGTTTTTGACCCGACCGCTTTTTGAACCTTTGTTTTAGCGGCAGCGGTTTTCTTGTCCCATTCAGCCAGCCATTTGTCTGCTTTATCTTCAGTGCCTGTCATTTTCGCAAACTCTTTGAATTGATCAATGTTGCTGAGCTTGTCATATTTAATGGCGATGGTCGGCGCGATTTTTTCCAGTTTTTCAATATCGGCGCCTTGTGTCGTCCAGACCACGATTAAATCCGGCTTTAAGTCAATGATTTTTTCAACGGACGTGCCGTCGCCGATGTTTGTCACACCTTTTGTTTTCCCTTTGTAATAAGGGTTTTTAAATACGTTTTGCGGCGCGCCGACAACATTGATGCCGAGCTGTTTAAAGTCGCCGTAGTAGCCGTCAGCCATGACGACGACCCGTTTCGGGTGCTTCGGAATTTTAATATTGCCGTTTTCGGCTTTATACGTGATGGTTTCTTCTTTTTCAGAAGAACCTTTCGTGTCTGAAGAATTGCCGCATGCGGCCAAAGCGGCGATGAGCAGCATGGCAATCAGCGCTGCGCCGATTTTCTTGTATGTATGGAACATCTGACATTCCTTCTTTCATGAAAATTAGTGATAAAGAGAATCATTATCAGTGTGATTATATCACTGCTTTCATAGAGAAGCACGCTCTTTTTTAAGAAAAACTTTCTTTTTTTATATGAAATTAGGTCTATTAAAAGAGAAGATAAAAGTGCTATACTGAAACAAGTCATTGATAATCATTATCATTACCATTCTTGTTTTGAGAAAGGAAGAACGAGTGTTGGGTCTATTGAAAAAGAAACAGACAATGACGGCTCTAGGGGCATCAGGGAGTGAAATCCAGTGGACGGCGCGTTCATTCAGAGCGGCTGTGCTGCTGTGTGCCGGGATTGCGGTTTTATTGATCGGCGCGGCTCTGTCTGTTTCCATCGGAGCTGCCGATATTCATCTGCGGACGGTGTGGGATGCTCTCTTTCACTTTCAGCCGCAAAATACATCTCATCAAATCATACGCGATCTGAGGCTGCCGAGAACCGCCGCCGCCGCGCTCGTCGGGGCTTTTTTAGCTGTGTCCGGGGCGATTATGCAGGGGCTGACGCGGAACCCGCTTGCTGAGCCTTCGATTATGGGCGTGACGTCGGGGTCAGGATTTGCGATCGCATTGGCGTTTGCTTTTTTTCCGGGCCTGTCTGCGGCGGGACTTGTTTTGTGGTCCTTCGCGGGAGCGGGAATCGGAGCGCTTATTGTGTTTGGCATCGGCCTGTTTTCAAAAGGCGGTCTGACACCGGTGAAGCTCGCGCTGGCCGGTACGGCAGTCGGCTATTTCTTAACGGGGCTTTCAAGCGCGATTGCGATCCGTTTTGATGTCGCCCAGGATGTGAAGTTCTGGTACGCCGGAGGAGTCGCTTCCGTGAAATGGGAAGGCGTGCAGCTGCTGTTGGCGGTCGGGGTTATCGGACTTTTGCTGGCATTTCTGATTGCGCGCTCAGTGACGGTGCTGAGCTTGGGTGAAGAGCTGGCCAAAGGGCTCGGGCAGTACACATCGCTTGTAAAAGTAATCGGAATGTTTGTCGTTGTCCTCTTGACGGGGGCTTCAGTCTCAGTCGCCGGAGCCATTTCTTTTATCGGCTTGGTGATTCCGCATATCACCCGATTTTTAGTCGGGGTAGATTACAGGTGGATCATTCCCTGTTCGGCGGTATTCGGCGCCGTTCTGTTAGTCTTCAGTGATATTGCCGCAAGACTCGTCAATGCGCCGTTTGAAACACCGGTCGGCGCTTTAACCGCCCTTATCGGCGTTCCCTTTTTCTTTTATTTGGCGCGCAGGGAAAGGAGAGGGCTGTAATGAATGTAAAATCGAAAAAACCGCTGGCGGTCATGGCCGTTACGTTTTTGCTCATATGTATCGTCTTTTTTATCAGCTTAAACATGGGTGTGATCCGGATTGCGCCTCTTGATACGCTACGTGTCTTTTTCGGACAGGGGGATGCCCGGGATCAGCTCGTTTTATTTGAATTCAGACTGCCGCGCATGGTGCTGTCATTGCTGGTCGGCGCCGGAATCGCGGTTTCAGGCGCGATTTTTCAAAGCGTGTCTCAAAATGACTTGGCGGAGCCGGGCATTCTCGGGATTAACGCCGGGGCGTCTTTGGCGGTCGTTCTGTTTATCTTCTTTTTCCAAGGATCAGCTGTTGATTTAAGCATGGCCGGTACATGGCTGCTTCCGGTGAGCGCTTTGGCGGGGGCTTTTCTGGCTGCGCTGCTCATCTATGTGATGGCTTGGAAAAAAGGCGTTTCACCTGTCCGGCTCGTTTTGGTCGGGATCGGCGTCAATGCGGGGTTTAATGCGCTTCTCTTGATTTTTCAGCTGAAAATGGACCCGCGGGATTTCATGCAGGCGCTTGTATGGATTTCCGGTTCGATTTGGAACGCCAATTGGAAAATGGTGCTGTCCATTTTGCCGTGGCTGCTGGTTCTTTTACCGTTCAGCCTCTATAAAGCCAGGTATTTAAATGTGCTTCAGCTCGGTGATCAGCTGGCGGCGGGGCTCGGCACCCGGGTTGAAAAGGAGCGGCGCGTTCTGCTGATGTGCGCCGTTGCCCTGACCGCGTCATGTGTTGCGGCAGCCGGCGGAATCGCTTTTCTCGGACTCATTGCGCCGCATTTGGCCAGAAGGCTTACCGGACCGCGCCACCAGACGCTTATCCCGGTTTCGGCTTTAATCGGAGCATTTTTATTTCTGCTTGCCGATACGCTGGCGAGAAATGTGCTTGCACCGTCCGAAGTTCCCGTCGGCCTGGTGATTTCCGTGCTCGGAGCGCCGTATTTTGTATATTTGCTGATGAAAACGAAATAGAGGAAGGAGACTGCCGCGATGAACTCATTATCGGCGGAACAGCTTACTGTCGGTTATGGCGACCGTTTGATAGCGAAAGAATTGGATATCGCCATCCCGAAAGGAAAAATTACAACACTGATCGGTCCGAACGGCTGCGGAAAATCGACGGTTCTCAAAACGATGTCAAGAATCATGAAACCGAAATCCGGCGCCGTCTATTTAAACGGACAGGCGATCATGCAAAAATCCACGAAAGACATCGCCAAGGAAATGGCAATTCTTCCGCAGACGCCTGAAGCGCCGAGCGGGCTGACGGTGTACGAACTTGTTTCTTACGGCAGGTTTCCGCATCAGTCCGGAATGGGCCGTTTGAGTGATAAAGACCGTGACATGATCAAATGGGCGCTGGAAGAGACGGGGATGGCCGAATTTTACGACCGGCCGATCGAAGCGCTTTCCGGGGGGCAGCGGCAGCGTGTGTGGATCGCCATGGCGCTCGCTCAAGAAACGGAGCTGCTGCTTCTTGATGAACCGACCACTTATTTAGATCTCGCCCATCAGCTTGAAATTTTGCAGCTGCTGGACAAATTAAACAAGGAGCAGGGCCGCACCATCTTAATGGTCATTCATGATCTGAACCATGCCGCCCGTTTTTCCCATTACATGATCGCCCTGAAAAAAGGGCGCGTCATCAAGGAAGGAACGGCGGAGGAAGTCATGACTCCCGGCATATTGAAAGACGTTTTTCAAATTGACGCACAGATTGTAAAAGATCCGCGCACGAACAAACCGGTCTGCTTAACCTACGATTTAATCCGGCATGAAAGCGCAACGGTATGATGAAAAAAAACGCAGAGCCATTCCGGCCTGCGTTTTTTTATTGCGCCCGGGGCTGCTTTTGTCCGGAGACGCATTTATCCAAAACGAAAAAAACCCCCGCCACAATCAGCTCCTCCGTCGTTGACAGCCAAATCTTTTCAATCAGTTTATCCGTCGTATACGCGGTCATCCAGAGGAACAGCAGCTGAACGGTGCTGGCTAAAAGGAGAAAAGGCAGCCTGCCCGTCCCAAAAAAGGTAAAGCTATGTATCATCAGCCGCTCAAGCGGTTCAAAACATAAACCGAGAAAAATAAAAAGCATGGAAAAAAGCAGGACGTACGCCATCGATCCGTAGCTCGTCCCGGCTAATGAAAATACAGCCATCATCACGATAAAATACCCGAATAATACGGCAGCGGCTGCCAGGGCATACCGGAGCACCTGAAGAAAAAACATTTTCGTCCCGTTTTGATTGATCATCTGTTCAGCTCCTTTTCACACAGAGGAGACTTGCAGAGACGGAACTCTGCAAGTCGGTGTGTATCTTCAGCATTTCTTTTTGACGACAGGGTGTTTCTCTTTCGAAAGAATATCCGTAAAGTCTTTGCCCAGATCCAGATGCTGCTGGACGAATTTCTCAGGAAGCATGGCAAGCCATTGGTTCAGGGACACATCGGCATAGTGGTCATCCTTGAAGATTTCCAGGAAGACGAGCGGCTCATCTCCCCAATTCTCCACATAGTGGCCCATTGCGAACGGAACGTAACCGACATCCCCGGCCTGATAGTTAAATGTTCTTGCATGGCCGTCCGATGCAAAAACCGTCATCCGCCCTTTACCGGAAATATAATACTGCCATTCATGCGTGTTCGGATGCCAGTGCAGCTCTCTCATTGCGCCCGGTTCGACCACGACAAGCGCTGAAGCGATCGTTTTGGACACTTTGAAGTTTGTGGAATCCGCGATATATACTTTGCCGCCATCCGTCTCAGCAGTCGGACCTTCATCCAGCAGGCGGTAAGTGAACGGATAAGGCACTTCACCGTTCGGGCCTTCCACAATGTCATCTTTCAGCTTCCCGGGAACCGGCTCTTCAAAGATATATTTTTCTTTCCCGGGCAGGCCGGCGAGGTCTTTTTCTGAAACCCCGAAGTTGTTGGCAATGACATCAAGCGGTGTGTGGGCAAGCCAGTCAGTCACTTGGAATGTGCTGTTTTCTGAGAAAGAACCGTCATCAAAAACCAAGAGGAATTCACAGCCTTCTTTCAGCGCCTGAATGGAGTGCGGCAGGCCTGACGGGAAGTACCACAGATCTCCTTCCTTCACGTCATCGATAAAACTGCGTCCCTGTTCATCAACAATCGTGACCCGCGCTTTGCCCGTCAGCATATATGCCCATTCCGCTTCTTTATGCCAGTGCAGCTCACGGATGGCGCCCGGTTTTAAACGCATGTTGACAGATGCCAGATTCTCAGAAATCGGCAGCTCGCGAACGGTCACCTCACGCGCGTATCCGCCCTTTTCCAGCCGGTTGTGCACATCTGAGAAAGAGAATTTCATATTATCCACTGTGCCGTGATCCGTTTCCGGCGGCGTCAGCATATCCGGATTTTGGCGGTCTCTTTCAAGGTTGCGCGGAATCGTGACGGTCGCCCCTTTGTCTCCTCTGATCGGCTGCGGGATATTGCAGTTGTTTTCTTTTGACATGTAAATCGTCTCCTCTCAAGCTTTGTTTTTTCAGAAAGAGAATGTGAAAGGCCTTTCGTTTTCCCTTCTGCTTTGTTAAGTGATGCGTTCCGATGAAAAGTCAACTTCGTGTGAAAATTAATTTTTCATTTTCTGATCTTTCAGTTCCGTCATCAGTTCGATCAGGGCGTCAAACTTCTTCTCAAACCGTGTGAGAAGATACATGGCAATCAGAGCCGGAAAGCCGAGATTGCCGATCTGTCTGACCGCTTCTTCTATAAAAACTTGATCCATTATCAGCCACCTCCTGACTTGACCTGCAGTCATGTATATAAGTGAAAGAAAGAGCGGCTCCTGTAAACCTGATATCCCGGTTGAGGGTCTTTTTTTTGTTCCGGCAAATCCGGGACATAAGGAGTGCGGAATCTTAGTCGGAAAGGAGTAGTTTACTTTTTTTTGCTTTCTTTCATTTAATTTAAATAGGGGGCGGTTTTATGGACTATCAAGTTCTTTTACGGTCAAAATGCAAGGAAATTATGAAACATCCGATCGTTAAACATTTTTTAAGTGACCCAAAGCATTACGAGAAATTTAAAAATGTGCTGGAACATTCAGACGAGAAGGATGCAAAATCACTGGACGACCATTTTAAACAGTTTTATAAGGAAATCCGGATCATCAAATATATGAACTCTATGATCCGGATTTTCTCCATCGATTTTGACAAGCGCATCCGTAAAAATCAGAAGCGCTATCCGCTGACGGTGGATCAGCCGGAGGGAGGTGAAGCGCTTCCCTATGAAATGGGAAAAGACGCATATGAAGAGTTTCTGCGGAAGCAGGGGGATTTGAGCCAGCATGTCCAAAACCGTGATTTATACGAAGCGCTTCAGACGTTAACCGATAAACAAAAAAGCGTGCTGACGAATATTTATCTTCACGGAGCGACGATGAAGGAGATTGCCGAGTCGCTGGGTGAATCACGGCAGAACATTTCCAATATTCATAAAAAAGGGCTCGACAATCTCAGAAAGCAGCTGGACAAGCAAAAAAAGGGGGAAAATAAGCAGTGAACGGGCCATTTGACTTCAACAAAGAGAACACAGATACCGACGAAATGGAACTTTTGATTTCGCGTTTTTCGCCAATGATAAAAAAAAAACTGAGCAATACATCATACCAGGAAAGAGAAGATCTTGAACAAGAATTGAAGATTAAAATCGTTGAAAAAGCGGACATGCTGTTATGCCAGGAAGTGCCGGGTTTTTGGGAATTTATACTTCATCTTATAAATGAAAGCTCCTGACAAAAGCGGCGGAATGATGGATATTCCGCTCTGACAACGTGAGAAAAACGAGAAGAGATGTCCGGTCTCGTTTTTCTTTTCTGTTTCCCCGCAAGACCTCCGCACTAAAAAGGTACCAAATCTTATCCATATAATGATATGATGAAAAAAACAAAGAGAAAGGAACGTCCAAGGTGGAAAATGCGTCAATTTTAATTGTAGACGATGAGAAGGCGATCGTTGATATGGTCAAACGCGTTCTCGTCAAAGAAGGCTATCACAACATTAAGACAGCCGGAAGCGCTGAGGAAGCGATCGAGTTTGTTAAACATGAAACCGCGGATCTGCTCGTGCTGGATGTGATGATGGAAGGCATGTCCGGTTTTGAAGCATGCACCGAAATCCGGAACTATACCGACGCTCCGATCTTTTTTCTGACCGCCCGTTCTTCTGATGCGGATAAGCTGTCAGGATTTGCATTGGGAGCTGACGATTATATAACAAAGCCGTTTAATCCGCTCGAATTGGCGGCGCGGATCAGAGCGACGTTAAAGAGAACCTATAAGCGCGAAGAGAAAACGGCGGTAAAGACGTATTCATACAGTCATTTTTCCTATTCACCGCAAAACGCCGAGCTGATCGTCGGGGGAGAGCCCGTCAGCTGCTCCGCACAGCTTCTGCAATTGCTTCAATATTTCTGTGAACACCCTGATGTGGTGCTCTCAAAAGATCAGATCTATGAAAAAGTATGGGGATATCCGTCTTACGGCGACAACAACACCGTCATGGTGCATATCCGCAAGCTCAGAGAAAAAATTGAAAAAGACCCCAGCAATCCGTCTTATATTGTAACGGTGCGCGGCCTCGGTTATCGGTTTATTCCCGATCAAGGAGACAAAGGAACCCGCTCATGAGAATGCGCGGAAAATTTCTGCTCCACTTTTTCGGACAGCTGCTGCTTGTCATCCTGCTGATGTCCGTTTTGGCCGTCGCTTCTTTCTTCTATTTGGATTGGCGTTTCAGCGAAGCGGAAGCCAATGCGGGACTGACCAAAGCGACCGCGGACTCGTTTGAAGCGTGGCTTGATAAAAACGAAGACGGCACATGGGATGTCGATGAGTTTTTAAAGATGTCGGTCCGAAAGCAGAAGGGCTGGCTGCAGATCATTAATGACAATGAAAAAACGGACTACGCGTACAGAGTGCCGAAAGACGTCCCGAGCCATTACAGCAGAAAAGATCTCTTATCCATTTACCAGTACCGGAATTTTGACAACTACAAGCTGAATTACTGGACGGTCACGATAAATGATGAGACCTATTTGATTCTGTTCGGCTGGAAATCCGCCAGTGAGCAGCTTCTCACTTACATCGAATCACAGGAGCCATCCCTTGCTTCCCTTTCTCAATATAAAAAAAGCACGGTTGATTATATTAAACGGGAAAAAGGGGCGGTCTACCTTCTCGAAGACAGAGGCAGACTGCTCGGGGATATCAACAGCACGAAAAAAGAACGGAACACCGTCAATGAGCTTGAATTGCTGAAATACAGTTCCAAGCCGTGGAATTACAAACGGGAAATTTCTTTTAAAAGACTAGATAAAACGAAATGGATGGTCGCGTCGGTGCCGAACCCCGTGTACATCCCCGATCACGAGTTTAACAAATCATTTTTGAGAAATGTGATGAAAACCCTCTTCCTCTTGATCGGAATCTTAGTATTTATGATCTGCATCTTGACCATCTGGTACTCTTTCCGTTTCGGCTGGCCGCTGTTTCATACCATCAAATGGCTTGTCAATTTATCAAAGGGCCGGCTTGAAGAGCCGAAGAACCGCAAAGGACAGCCGGTCAGCAAAAACAAAAAAGGCAAAACAAAACAGCCGTTCCGCTTTTTCGCCGAGATTTTCGAATCGATGGATCAGCTGACAGACACGCTGAAGCGGGATAAGAAAAACAGAGAAAAAATCCAGGCGACAAGGGAAGAATGGATCGCCGGGCTGAGCCATGACTTAAAAACCCCGCTGAGCACGATTTACGGCTACAGCATGATGCTCGAATCGCAGCAATACGACTGGACCCCGGAAGAAGTCAAAGAAATGGGACAGATCGTCCGGGAAAAATCAGAATATATGTCGAAGCTGATTGAGGACTTAAACTTAACATACCGCCTCAAAAACGCGGCCCTCCCGATCGAACGGCGGCTTATCAACGTCGTGCCGTTTATCAGAAACGTCACGAACGATTTCACGAAAAACACGTTCTCGGAAGGCTATGACATCGCCTTTGAAACCAAAAAGGAAGACATTCTTTTCGCCATTGATGAAGCGTGGTTCCGCCGTATTCTGGAGAATCTGCTGGCAAACGCGGTTAAGCATAATAAGAAAGGGACCGCCATTCGGGTCGTGCTTGAGGAATCAGCCGAACAGCTCATTCTGAAAGTGAAAGATAACGGAAGAGGAATGGACGATGAAACGATTCACCAGCTGTTTAACCGTTATTACCGGGGAACGAATACGAAGGGACCGTCAGAAGGAACGGGACTCGGACTCGCCATTGCCAAGGAGCTGGTACACCTTCATAACGGAACCATCCATGTCAACAGCAGAATCAGCGCCGGAACGGTGATTACGATTCTTTTTAAAAAAGATTAAGTTTGGACGCCGCTTTGTCGGGAATAACAATAGAAGACTGACAAGCAAAAGAGGTGTTCACATATGGAAGCAGCATTACGAGCAGATACGAGAGCAGTTATCGGAGAAGGCCCTTTATGGGACAAGGATAAGCAATGCCTGTACTGGGTGGATATACTGGGCAGCCAGCTGCATATCTTCACTCCGGCTGACGGAATCAACCGCTCCGTTAAATTCAAATCATTTGTCACGGCTCTGGCCTTATATTCAAAGGAAGAGCTGGTGATGACGATGAAAGACGGGTTTTACCTGTACAATCTTCGGGAAGACACATTGACGAAGATGAAGCAGCCGAAAGACATGCGGGAAGATATCCGTTTCAATGACGCAAAATGCGACCCGTCCGGCAGATTATGGGCGGGAACGACGAGCATGGAAGGCAAAGAAGAGGAGGCTTCGCTGTACCGTCTGAATACGGACGGCAGCCTTGCCAAAATAAAAGACCAGGTCTCCACCTCGAACGGTTTGGATTGGGATCGGGACCGAAACCTGATGTACTATATCGATACTCCGACGCAGGAAATCGTCTGTTATTCATATGATCCTGAAACCGGAGCCGTATCAGATCCGAAAACGGTCTACCGCTTTCCGGAGTCGCAAGGATCTCCCGACGGAATGACCATTGACCGTGACGGAATGCTGTGGGTGGCTCTGTTCGGAGGCGGCCGTGCCGTCCGGATTGACCCGTTTTTGCATAAGGAAATTGCATCTATCGAAGTTCCGGCGAAATACGTCACCTGCTGCGCGTTCGGAGGCAGAGACTTGAACACGTTATACATTACGACCGCGACGGAAAAATTGACGGAAGCCGAAAGACTTGAGCAGCCGCATGCGGGCGGCCTGTTTTCAGCAGAGCTTGAGACGGGCGGCTGGGAGCCGGTTCCGTTTGCAGGCATGGTGTAAAAAAAAGCCCTGGCATATGGGGAAGTTCCATTGTGCCGGGCTTTTTTGTGTTAAATGGAGCGGATGATGCCGCCTTCAACCCGCTGTGCGGTGCCATTAATGGCAGAAGCCGCTGATGAAGCGAGAAATACAATCGTATTGGCGACTTCTTCCGGGGTTGCATAGCGCTGAATCAAAGATGTCGGCTCATTCACTTTAAAATAATCCCGGACGAAGCTGTCTGTGTCTTCTCCGGCAGCCTTTGCGGCTCCTTCCATGTAAGAAGCGACGCCTTCGGTCCATGTCGGTCCCGGCAGCACGGAGTTGACCGTGACATTTGTGCCTTTCGTCATTTCCGCCATTCCCCGGGACAAGCTGATTAACGCCGTTTTCGTCATTGAATACGGAATCATTTGCGCAAGCGGTTTGACACCGGCTTCACTGGAGATGTTCAGAATCCGTCCGCTGTTTCTCTCGAGCATTTGCGGCAGAAAACGCCGGCACAGGCGCACGGCGCTCATAACATTCACTTCAAAATATCGAGTCCATTCGTCATCAGATACCTCAGCGAAGTCTTTTACTTCAAAAAAACCGAGATTATTGACGAGAATATCGACTTCCCCGATTCCGCCGGCGCGCTTTATCAAGTCATCCGCCTCATCCTGACGCGATAAATCCGCAGCGATGCCGTGGACCGTTCCGTAAGCGGAAAGCTCCTCAACCGTCCGTTCCACAGTTTCTTTTTTTCTTCCGTTTATAATCACCTCGGCGCCTTCGGCTAAAAAGCTTTTTGCCGCGGCTTTTCCGATGCCTGAGGTTGATCCTGTAATCAACACGAGCTTTCGTTCAAGCTGTAATTCCATGATAATCCTCCTTTTTACACCATTGTGTAACAGTATACATGATGAATTTTAGTGTGTACGAACAATTTGCTTTCATGCAAAAAGGCCAGATATACAAGCCTTAAAGACTTATAGTATAATTACTGCGAAAAAAGGATACGAATGTCAAAGAGACAATCGTTTACCATAATCAGGGGGAGTTAAAAGAATGAAGAAGATCACTGCCGTCTGGGCGGCGCTCTTGGTCACCGCCTTTGTGATCGCCGGCTGTTCCGGCGCACAGGAAGAAGGAAGCGCGGCCAAACAAAAAGCCGTCTCAACCGAAGCATTCCCGGTAACCATTAAGGATGCCGCGAACGAAAAAGTAACCATAAAGCAGGCACCGGAAAAAATCGTTTCCCTCATGCCGAGCAATACGGAAATTACATACGCGCTCGGACTGGGAGATAAGGTCGCAGGCGTCACGACAAATGATACATATCCGAAAGAAGCGGTAAAAAAACCGAAAGTCGGAGATATGAATGTGAACGCTGAAAAAGTCATCGCGCTGAAGCCGGATCTCGTGCTTGCCCACGCGTCCTCTATGTCCGCTTCCGCCGATGCGATGAAGCAGCTGAAAGATGCGGGCATCACCGTCTTAACGGTCAATGATGCGCAATCGTTCCAAGACGTGTACAAATCAATCAGCATGATCGGAAAAGCGGCCGGCAAAGAAAAGCAGGCGGATAAGCTGATCAAATCGATGAAATCCGACCTTTCCGGCATAGAAAAGAAAGCGGCGGCCATTTCTGAAAAAGACGAAAAGAAAGTATTCGTCGAAGTGTCTCCTGACGGCTACACGACGGGGAAAGGCACGTTTATGAACGAAATGCTTAAAGATATACACGCGAAAAATGCTGCCGGCAGCCAGACCGGCTGGGTGCAATTGACAGATGAAGCGATTGTCAAAATGAATCCGGACGTCATCATTACGACAGACGGCGTAAAGGCCGCTGAAGTGGAAAAACGCGCCGGCTGGGGTGCCGTCAATGCGGTCAAACACCACAATGTCTATTCTGTTGATCCCGACCTTGTCACACGCTCAGGCCCGCGCCTTGCCAAAGGGGTCGAGAAGCTTGCAGAAAGCGTTTATCCTGAAACGTTTAAAAAGTAACCGGCCGCTGGCCTACACGGTCAGCCTGCTGTTTTTAGCCGTTTGTACGGCACTCGGCATTTCAATCGGCAGTCTGCATATTCCTTTATCCGACGTTTTTTGGATCGGGATCGGCCGGACATCCTCGGCTGACCCTATGAATGTAAATATTATGATGAATATCCGCCTGCCGAGAGTCGTTCTGGCTGCTCTTGTCGGAGCCGCGTTATCCATTGCGGGAGCGGCGTTTCAGGGACTTCTGAAAAATCCGCTCGCCGACCCTTATACACTCGGGATATCTTCGGGAGCCTCGGCGGGAGCCGTTATCACCTTGTTTTTCGGCATTCAGATTCCCGTCATCGGCCGGTTCACACTACCGGTTGTCAGCATCGCCGCAGCCATTGCGGTCATGGCGGCGGTTCTGTTTTTCAGCCGCCTCGTTCATGCGTCGATGTCGGTTTCGACGCTCATTTTGACAGGCATCATCATGAATTCTTTTCTCGGGGCTCTCATATCGCTTGTGATCGCTTTAACGGGCAATGATCTGCTCCCGATTGTCCGCTGGCTGTTAGGAAGCGTGTCAATGAGGGGCTGGGGCTATGTCGCGCTGTTTCTGCCTTTTTTTCTGGCCGGGACGGCGCTTCTGCTTATCAATGGCAGAGAATTAAACATTATGACTTATGGAGAAGAAAAGGCAAGGCTGTTAGGCGTCAGTACGGGAAAAAGAAAATGGCTGATGATCGCCGCCGGATCTCTGCTGACGGGAGGAGCGGTTGCCGTCTCGGGGACGATCGGATTTGTCGGCCTTGTCATTCCTCACGTGACACGGCTTTTATGGGGAACGGATCATCGCCATTTACTGCCGCTGTCAGCATTGACGGGCGCCGGTTTTCTCATTTTGGCGGATTTGTTTTCCCGCACCGTCATTGAGCCTGTCGAATTGCCGATCGGCATTATGACGGCTTTGGCGGGAGCGCCTGTGTTTGCCTTGATTCTGCTTCGCCAGCATCATGGAGGGAAACGCTTATGATCAGGGTGAGCAGCCTGTCCGGCGGGTACGGAGGCCGGATGATTGTGGAAGATGTCAGCTTTACCGCCGGAAAAGGTGAATTTGTCGGCATACTCGGTCCGAACGGCTCGGGAAAAACAACGCTGATGAAATTGCTGACGGGAATACTCTCTCCGTCAAAAGGCGAGGTGCTCGTAGCAGGCAGGCCCGTCGGCGGATACAAGCCGCGGGAACTTGCGAAAATCATGGCCGTTTTGCCGCAGCATACGGAGCAAGCTTTTACATTTACCGTTAAGGAAGCAGTGTCCTTCGGCAGATACCCGTATCAAAAAGGACTCTTCAGACAGATGGATCAACATGACGAAGACATTGTCCGGGAAGCGATGGAAATGACGGGCATCGACCGATATGCGCAGCAATCCGTCCGCAATCTGAGCGGCGGAGAGCGGCAGCGCGTCTATCTGGCGCAGGCGCTGGCTCAGCAGCCTGAGGTGCTGTGTCTGGATGAGCCGACGACCTTTCTTGATCTCAAATATCAGAAAGACCTGCTTGATACGGTGAAGCGGCTGACGAGAGAAAGAGGCCTGACGGTCATCAGTATTTTTCACGACCTAAACGCCGCAGGCCAATATTGTGATCAGCTCCTGATGATGAAAGACGGACGCGCTTTTCTGAAGCAGACGCCGGATCAGGCTTTGAAAAAAGAGACGATTGAAGACATTTACGGCATCACCGTCAGCGCTGTTGCCCAGCAATCGTCGCCGAAACCGCTGATCGCTTTCATGCCGGAAGCGCAGGAGGAAAGAGAGCCTGTCAACGTTCCGTTCGCCTCTTTGATAAACAAAAGCGGAAATACCGTAACGCTTCATACAGAACGGCCGTTCAGAATGTTGTCAACCGCATCTGACGGCCCGGGCTTTTCGTGGAGCCGCCGGCTTTCCGGCTCAGCGGCCGCTGGTTTGATCTGCCGTACGTTTGATTCGGTCACAATTGCCGTGACTGCGCAGCATACCGTTTGGGTGCTGACCAGCGGACGTTTATCGGAACAGGGATTTGTACGGCTGTTAACGGCAGCGGCTGAAGCGAGAATGCAGGCTCTTTCCGGCAGACAGGCAAAAGGCGACATTGTCATTTGCGCCTTGCAGACAGGAGAGGAGATGGACGTCCCTCACGCGGAAAGAGCCGTCAGAAGAGGAACTGCGGCATGTGTAAAAGCGGCGGAAGAAGGAGGAATACAACGATGAAGCTGTATACAAAAACCGGCGATAAAGGACAGACAAGCCTAATCGGCGGCAGAACGGATAAAGACAGTCTGCGGGTTGAAAGCTACGGGACGATTGATGAGCTGAACAGCTTTATCGGGCTGGCGCTTGCGGAGCTTGATGATTGTGAGAATTGCAGTGATGTGAAAGCCGAACTCCGAAACATTCAGCATGAGCTGTTTGACTGCGGCGGCGACTTGGCGACGGTCACTGAACATAGAAGCTATGCATTAAGAGAGACATCTATTTCCGCATTGGAAGACTGTATAGACCGTTACACGGCTGAAGCGCCCCCGCTTGAGAAATTTATTCTTCCGGGCGGGCATAAGGCGGCTGCTCAGCTTCACATCGCGCGGACCGTCACGAGACGGGCTGAGCGTCTCATCGTGAAACTCGGCAAAACAGAAGAGATAAATGATACGGTGATGCGTTACTTGAACCGCCTGTCTGATTATTTTTTCGCGGCGGCAAGAGCAATTAACGCAAGACAGGGCGTTCAGGATATAGAATATGAAAGAAGCGCCGCGGTATTCCGTGATGATGAATAACGTTTTGTTCAGCCGGCATCAGCAAGCCGGCTGTTTTTTTATAGAGATATCCATCAATTGAACCTTTATTGACAGGAGGAAAATGTATCTTATGCATTATTGACTGAAAAATTAAAAAATGAGATATTATAAGAAACATTGTAAAATAATGGGGGATTTGATAGATGGATACATATAATAAGAGCGAAAGCATCTGGAATAAAAATTTCACCCTTCTGTTTATCTCAAGGCTGGTTAAATTGTCAGGCGACGGTTTTGCCTTTAATTCCATTCTGTGGTTTTTGATTTTTGACGGGGAAGGCGCGATCGGCACGTCCCTGCTCATTGCGGTCACGTTCCTTCCGGAGGCGATGCTGGCGCCGATTACCGGGCCTTTTATGAAGCAGCATACGCTGAAATTCTGGATGTATTTCTCCGACCTGACGCGCGCGGCGGTCGTGTTGATCATTCCGGTCTGTTACTTTAACGGTTTTTCTCCTTTATGGTTTGTCATGCTTCTCATGATTGTGCATTCAGCCACGGGAGCCGCTTATAATCCTGCATCTATCTCATTAATCCCCAATATTGTCAGAGAAAACAGCCTGCAGAAAGCGAATGCGGTCATCCAGTCATCAGGCCAGATCGTCAGGCTTGCCGCCATTACGCTGAGCGGGGTGTTCTTAACATTTATCAGTCCCGCTTATTCTTTGTTTATCGCTCTTATATTCTATCTTCTATCAGGTTTTCTCGTACTCTTTATGTCATACCAAGTCCAGCATGCCAAACAGGATACAGTCGCCGTCAGACAGCGCGGGACGTATTTCGGAAGGCTCAAACGGGGTTTCGTTCTTGTCAGGAAACACCAGATTTTATACCCGCTCGCCATCTATTGTATCTTCATGAATTTTGCGGCCGCTCCGTGGGAGGCGCTCTCTGCCGTTTATGTCGCCGAAGATTTAAACATGCCGCCGATTATCTACTCGCTTTTGAAAGCGACAGGCACGGGCGGAGCCTTTTTAATGGGTTTTATTTTGGCTAAGGTGAAGGTGAACAAATACGGTCTCCTGTTTGTGTCAGCGGGAATCATAGAAGGAGCGGCATTTTTCATCACCGGCCTCAACACTTTTCTGCCGCTCGTCTTCCTCGCCGCGTTTGCGTTCGGATCTGCCGTCAGCGCGATTAATGTGCCGGAATATACGATTATTCAGACGTCTGTGGACCATGATGACCAGCCGCAAGTCTATGCCGTCATCCATATGATCTCAAACATATCCATTCCGCTCGGCGCGGTTCTTTGCGGGTATGCGGCTAACGCCTTCGGTCCCGGAAAAGTCATTGCCGCCGGCGGTCTCGTTGAAGTCCTGTCCGGTCTCGGAATATTGTTCTTTACGAAGCTGGCCAAAGCCGAACGCTCAGATCTCATCAGGGAAAAAGAAGCGAGCATCAGAATATAGATTTTTCGTAAAACGCCCTGCGCCGTCCGGTGCAGCGGCGTTTTTTTATGCGAAGGTCCGGGGGCTTATACGACTCCGGTCTGATATGAAAATCAATCTCTGACTCGTTTTGCCGGCCGCGGGATTTGTTTATAGTAAAGACAAGGAAAACGAAAGGAGGATCTGCATGAATATAAATGGCAAAACGGCAGGCGGCTTTCTGCTGATTGTGTTCGGACTTTCTGTCTTTTTCGGAGGAGGCCATTTCGCATTTATCATCCCGCTGGCGATCGGAGGCCTGATGCTTTACTGGGGAATCAAACGTTTTTCAAAAGGCCGGGCGGTATCGGGTATCATCGCGGGCGTCATCGGGGCTATGATTCTCGTCGGTTCTCTTCCATTTATCGTTGCGATCGGACTGGCCGGCGCCATGGTGTATTTCGGGTGGAAGATGATGAAACAGGGCGGCTCAGACACCGCTTCCCGCCAGTATGAACCAGAAGCGGCATCACCGGGCTATCAATCCGGATTTGACTCTGAATGGGAAGAATTTCTGAAGAAAAAATAAGGAGGAAGACAAAATGGTCTTAAAAAGAATAAGAAATATGTTCGTCGCATCTGTTAACGAAGGGCTTGATAAATTAGAAAATCCGAAAGTCATGCTGAATCAATATGTGCGTGATATGGAAAGTGACATCGCCAAGGCGAAACAAACGATTGTCAAACAGCATACGATCGTCCATCAGTTTAAGAAAAAACAGGAAGACGCCTCCGAAACGGCGGCAAAACGGAAAAACCAGGCTCAGCTTGCTTTTGACGCCGGGGAAGAGGAGCTGGCGAAAAAGGCCCTCACTGAAATGAAATACCTTGAGGGAAAAGCGGCCGAACATGAAAAAGCGTATGAGCAGGCGAAAACACAGCTGGCAGAGCTGAAAGAGCAGCTGGAAACTTTAGAAACGCGCCTCCGCGACGTAAAGGATAAAAAACAGGCGCTCATCGCCCGCGCGAACGCGGCAAATGCGAAGGAACATATGAACGCTTCTTTCGACAAAATTGACAGCGAAAGCGCCTACAGAGAGTTCCTTCGAATGGAAAGCCGCATTGAAGAAATGGAAGTCCGCGTCAAATACGGCACTTCAGCTGAGGCGAATACAGAATACAGCCGCTCCCAATATTCAGACGAGGTGGAAGCTGAGATTGAAAAAATGCGCTCGCTTTCTCTGGAAAAAACAGAGCGTCAAAAAGCGGCTCATGAATAATGTGCACAAGGGAAGATCGGCGCGTTTACGCCTCTTCCCTATACGCACGTATCAATTATCCGGCTTTTCCTTTATAATAAAATGAATGAAAAAGGATGGAACGTAATGAAGCGTAAGATTGCCAAAGGACTGATGGCGGCGTCCGTTCTGATCTGCTGTCTGTTTTTGGTGAAAGAAGTGTTTGCCGGGCGTTTTTTTCCGCTGTACGAAACAGAAGCGGAATCGGCAAGCATACCGCCGCGTGCCGTCAACAGCCTGTCGGTTTCATCGGAACAGACGGATGTAAAAATCATCGCGGAAGCGCGGAATGATATCGCGGCAAACATGACGGGACCGGCGGGGAAAATGTTTGTCCAAAGCAGGGGAAAGACCCTCAATCTTAAAGCGAAGGAGAAAGGGTTCCAATTTCTGAATCTCTTTCAGCGCCCTCTGCTGATTGTCCGCATTCCGTATGATTATCATCGGGACATCACCGTCCATACATCAAGCGGCAGCATTGCCGTTGACGGAAACAAGGGGCTGTCTCTTGCGCACCTCGGCGTCCGTTCTGTAAGCGGGAACATGTCGCTGAAGCACGTGAAGACGGATGTGTTTGAAGCGAAGGGGCTGTCGGGCAATCTCACAGCAGCAGGCCTTGCGGCAAAAACGGGGGCTGTCCGCTTATCCTCGGGACATGTCGGGCTTCAACATGTGTCGGGCGCCCTTGACGTGCGGGTCGCTTCCGGCAGTGTCGACGCCTCGCTTGAGACGGCGGATGCTCCCGTATCCGTCAGGCTTGCGAGCGGCAGCGCAGCGATCAGCCTGCCGAAAGACGGAAGTTTTACGGTGAACGCCGAGACGGCAAGCGGAAGGATCCGGCCGTCTTATTCCTTTGAGAAAACGAGTAAGGAAGGCGGGGCATTTACCGGCATGAAAGGCAGCGGCGCCAGGCCGATTGATATAAAAGTGACGAGCGGCAATATTGCACTGCAATAGTCAAGGAAAGGAGGGGCAGGCAGCTGATGGCAAAAAAACAGATTCTCGGACTTATCATCGCCTTATTAGGCGTCAGCATGTTTTTGCGTATTATCGGCATCGGCGACTTCTTGTTTTGGCCGCTCTTTTTTCTGATCACAGGTTATATTTTTAATAAATATTCCCGCGGCTGGCTCGGCTCCGTCCTGTATATCTTCGCCGCTTTTTTATTTTTGAGGAACCTGTTCAGCGCCACCTTTAACCTGTTCGGCTATGCCTTCGCCGCTTTTCTCATCTACGCGGGCTACAGGCTCCTGAAAGGAAAGCGCGTGTATGAACATAAAGAGAAGAAAATCAATCTTGAAAAAGAAGAGCAGCCAAAGCCTTCCGCCCAGACGGAAAGCAGACAGCCGGACCTCCGCAGCTTTTTTATCGGCGAGCTCCGGATGATGAAGGACCCGTTTGAGCTGAATGATTTAAATGTTTCCGGATTCATCGGCGATGTGAAAATTGATTTGTCAAAAGCGATGATTCCCGAAGGAGAAAGCACGATGACCATCAGCGGTGTCATCGGCAATGTCGATGTGTACGTCCCGCCGGATATCGAAGTGTCCGTCAGTTCATCGGCTTTTATCGGCGATATGAACCTGCTCGGCTCTAAGAAAAGCGGCATGAGCCCGAATCTGTATAAAGTATCGTCTGAGTACGGCGACTCGCCGCGGCGGATTAAAATTTCAATTTCGTTATTCATCGGCGATGTGGATGTGAAGTATTTATGAGGAAAAAATTACTCGCCAATATTCAGTGGCGCGCCATGTGGATGACCGCGGGACTCAGTCTGCTCCTTTGCGCGGTGTTTATTACGCTGATGCTGCTGTATTACGGGCTTGACCCGATGCTGCTGTTTTCTTCCGGCTGGTTCGGTATTCCGTTTGTGGTCATCCTGCTTTTGGCGTCTCTTTCGGCGGGGTTGATTTCCGGTTATGTATACGGCGGCCGCCTGAAAACAAGAATGGATACACTGATTGAAGCGGTTTTGAAATTTGAAAACGGCAATTTTGCTTATCGGGTGCCGCCGCTCGGCGATGATGAAATCGGTCTGGCGGCAGACCAGCTCAACGAAATGGCCAAGCGGGTCGAGCTCCAGGTCACATCGCTGCAAAAGCTCTCCAACGAACGGGCGGAATGGCAGGATCAAATGAAAAAATCGGTCATCACTGAAGAACGCCAGCGGCTGGCGCGCGATCTGCACGATGCCGTCAGCCAGCAGCTCTTTGCCATTTCTATGATGACATCCGCCGTCTTAGAGCAGGTGAAAGATGCGGATGACAAAATCGTCAAACGGATTCGCATGGTTGAACATATGGCGGGGGAAGCGCAAAACGAGATGAGAGCGCTGCTATTGCATTTGCGGCCCGTCACTTTAGAAGGAAAAGGCTTAAAAGAAGGGCTGATTGAGCTGTTAAAAGAGTTCAAAGCGAAGCAGCCGCTGGATATTGACTGGGACATCAGCGATACGGGTGTGTCAAAAGGCGTTGAAGACCATCTGTTCCGCATCGTGCAGGAGGCGCTTTCCAACGTTTTCAGACATTCAAAGGCGACCAAGGTCACCGTCAGGCTCGGCGCGAAACATCAAAAGCTGCAGCTTAAAGTCATTGATAACGGGGCGGGTTTTACGATGGATCAAGTCAAAGCATCCTCATACGGCCTGCATTCCATCAAGGAAAGAGCGAGTGAAATCGGCGGCATAGCGGAAATTATCTCCGTAAAGGGAAAAGGCACGCAGATCGACGTGAAAGTCCCGATTTACCAGAAAACAAAAGGAGAGAACGACAGTGATTCGAGTGTTACTGATTGATGATCATGAAATGGTCAGGATGGGTCTGGCCGCATTTTTAGAAGCACAGCCGGACATTGAAGTCGCCGGTGAAGCATCAGACGGGCAGCAGGGCGTCGATCTGGCCGCAGAGCTTTTGCCGGATGTGATTTTAATGGACCTTGTCATGGACGGCATGGACGGCATCGAAGCGACAAAACAGATCTGCGCGACACTCAATGACCCGAAAATCATCGTGCTGACGAGCTTCATTGATGACGACAAAGTGTATCCGGTGATCGAAGCGGGAGCGCTCAGCTATTTGCTGAAAACGTCCAAGGCGGCAGAAATAGCCAAAGCCATCAGAGCGGCTGCCAAGGGCGAACCGAAGCTTGAATCGAAGGTGGCGGGAAAAGTGCTGTCAAGGCTGCGCCATTCAGAGAATCAGCTTCCGCATGAAACGCTGACAAAAAGAGAACTGGAAATCCTCTGTCTCGTCGCGGAAGGCAAGACGAATAAAGAGATTGGTGAAGAGCTGTTCATTACGATTAAAACGGTGAAAACCCACATTACGAATATATTGTCAAAGCTTGATGTCAGTGACCGCACGCAGGCAGCCGTATATGCCCACCGCAATCATCTCGTGACATAAGAAAAGGAGAGCGGCGCCAGCACACTCTCCCGAAGACAGGGTCATTGGGACATTCCCTTTGTTCCGAAATCCCTGATGGCGACTTTGACTTTGTATTCAATATCCGATTCACTGAAGTGATGATCCCAGTCAGAGGATATCTTTTTCCATTTATCGGGATAATGAATCCGGACTTGATCGCCTAACCCGGTAATATCCACTTTCAACTCATGCTGCATGTAATCAATGAATGCCATGACATCTGAATGAATGCTGCGTTTTACCGCGTTTTTGATTTCATTTATATAGGACTCCTTGAAAGAATCTTCTTTCGGGTTCCAATCCTCAGACAGACGGCCTTCAACAAACCGGGTAACGATAAACTTGAATTTTCCGTGTTTATATATTGTTTTTACATTATATTTGCTGGAAAATACTTCGAAGGATAAATAATGATTGTCATGCTTTGCAAACGTGACGCCTCCCTTTACCGTGCCTGTGAACAGGTTCATATTCTGGACTTGTAAAGGCGTTAAATTCGCATACCAGAATTTATTTTTAATAATGGTAGCGCCCCAGATTTCCAGTCTGCTGCCCACTTGGCGCACTTGAGGAAGGGCAAAGGTCTCGCCCTTGGCGATTTTCTCTGATATTTCCCCCAATGTCACGGGCTCCATCATCCGGATGGTGACCGCATTATTCTCCGTTAAGTCATAGATCGTATTTGACGCAGGTTCTCCCTGGTCACTGATTTTGAAAATATCTTTCGTTTTATCCGGCACCGTCATCACATTGCAGCTTCTTCTCGTACCGTTGTCCCTGATAAATTGGTTCATCAATGCGTCAAGCGGGATGTGATCCTTTAACAGCGCTTCGGAAAACAGCATGATGCGCAAGTGCTGGGAGAATGCGGGGTGATTTTTTAACGATGCCGTCCTTAAAGCTTGATGGACGGTTTCCCCGGGAGTGGAAGTCACCTTTGTCGTATCGCCTGACGACGACTGCTGGGAACTTGCTTTTTGCGGAACCAGAATCTGCTGTGTCACTTCCACGTTTTCTTCCTCGGGTTTATCGAGCCCGACTCCGATAACGAGGCTCAAGTCTTCTAAATTGCGGCTGTCCCAGCAGCCGGCCAAAAGCAATGTGCAAAGGATGATTACGATGTATGTCTTCATTGCGCTTTTTTCACCTTCCTTTTCACAGCGACGACTCCAAACATCAGTAAAGGCAGCAAAAAGAAAACCAAGAAGATATAGCCGAGAATATCACTGAACAGCATCAGCTTGTTCGCATCCTTTGGCATCAATGACCCCAAGAATGTCGCAATTCCTACGAAGATGACGCCCTTTTTCTGCTTCAGCCCGAAAATTTTATTCAGGCCTGATGTCGCGAAATACCCGTACGAGACATAGGTGGCGAAAAATTGGATGATCCAGACAACAAGCAAAAAGGACTCGAACCTTTCAATAAAAAGCCCTTTGATTTCAAATGATTGAAAGAGCGCGATCGTTGGCCAGATCATTGTTTTGACATCCTGTGTGGTTAAGGCGCCGACGACGAGAACGTACGTAATGATGTATAAAATAATCGGGATGCCAAAGCCCATGGCCGACATGCTGAATGTGTGCTTTTTATTTTTGAGGTACTCGGGGAGAAACAGCATAATCTCAATTCCCAAGAAGGAAACAGAAACGACGGTCAAGGAGGCGATAACGGGAGAAAACCCCTGTCCGAGCACCGGCCGCAGGTTGTCCAGATCAAATATTTTAAAGCTGAAAGAAAACACCACCAGCAAAATAATGATCGTAATCGTTAAATAGAAAGGAAAGAGCCTGCCGAGATCGCTCATGCCGCCGATAATTAAATAAACGGAACAGGCGATAAAGATAAACAGCGTGACCGGCACGGGCGTTCTCTCCAATAAAAAGAACTTGACCATTTCCGCCATCGCCCGGGCTTCAAAGCTGGCGACTCCTATAAAATAGAGACAGATCATAAGATTGACGATATTTCCCGCCCATTTGCCGAGTCCTTCATTCATATAATCAAATAATGATCCGTACTGATGCTTTTTCATAATGAGCGTATTGAGATAAATCAAAAAGATAAAGATGACGCCTTCCAGACATAACGCGATCCAGCCGTCCGGCGAATTTGCCCTTGATGACAGCGCCCGCGGCATGGTGAGGAGTCCCGCGCCGAGCATCGTGTTTGAAATCAATGCTGTCCCTTGATAGCTTGTAAGCTTATTGTGAGTTGTTTTCTGGCTCATTTACGTTTTTCGCCTCTTTTGGTTGATTTTTAATAGGGAGACGGAGAATAGAGTCGTTTGCGTTTTTTAAGCTGAAAAATCCATTCGGCGAGAAATACGGAGAACCGAAGCTTCGCTGTCTCGATAAATGAGTGTAGATCGCCAGCATAAATAAAATCATGCCGTACAGCCCGAAAGCTGCCGCGGTAAACATCGAAATGAAACGGAGCACACGGAACGACAGACCCATCCCGTACTGCGGCACCGTAAATGAAGCGAGCGCGACAATGCTGACCACGATGACCATGATGGAGCTGACAATATTCGCTTCAACGGCCGCCTGGCCGATGACGACTCCGCCCACCAATCCGATCGTCTGGCCGAGCGGGCTGGGAAGCCTCAAGCCCGCTTCTCTCAGCAGCTCTATCGTAATTTCCATTACCATCGCTTCAATGATAGGCGGGAAGGGAACGTTTTCTCTGTTCGCCGCGATGGTGACTGCAAGCGACGTCGGCAGCAGCCCTTGGTGAAACGAAACGAGGGCGATATAAATGGACGAAAAAAACAGCGTAATAAAAATAGACGTAAACCGCAGCACCCGGATGAGCGAGGCGGAAATCCACCGTTCATAATAATCATCGGGAGACTGCATTAAAATTCCTAAAGAAGCCGGAACCACCAGCGCAAACGGCGAGTTGTCGACAAGGATGGCGACGCGGCCGTTAAACAAGGCGGAAGAGACTTTATCAGGCCGTTCCGTATTTTGTATTTGCGGAAAGGGCGAATACTTATTATCCTCAATAAGCTCCTCAAGCGTTCCGGAATCCTGGATGTCGTCCATCTTCACTTCGCTGAGGCGCTTTACAACATCGCTGACGACAGACGGGTCCGCCTTATCATCTATGTACATGACCGTGGCGTATTTTAACTTATTTTCTCCGATCGGAACCTTTTTCGTTTTCAGCTTCGGATGGTTCGTGCGCTGCCTGATCATGGCGACATTTGTATCAGAATCTTCTATGAAGGCGATTTTCGGACCTCTTACGACCTTTTCGGATGTGGGTTCATTCACGCTTCTTTTTTCTCTTTTTCCAGTGGACAAAATGTATACGCTGTCAAGTCCGTTAATAAACACGGCGCATTTTCCCCGCAGAATGGAGATGACGGCTTCCTTCGACGTAAAGACGGGACGGGCGTCGATTTTATCAAGACGTTTCGCCACCGTATCCAGCGTCAGAGTGTCTTCCTCCCGAAGCAGCGTTTCAATCGCTTCTTTTATTTTGTCTTCGTCGTTCATTTCACTCAGATACATATAATAAAAAACAAGCCCGTTCGGAAGCATCTTTTTATTTTGAACCAGGTCATCATTCTGCTCTACGTGGGGAAGCACCAGTGCCAGATTAACGTGTATGTATTCCTTGAATTCCGATTGCGCCATCGACAGTCACCCGCCTTCCAATCCTTAATTGAGGTTATCTTTTCCTGTTAAAAAAATGATATACTATGATAAAGTATTTAATGGTACAAGTTTTTTTATGAAAGCGGAGGAGAGATGTGGCACAAGTCAGACTGGCAGGAAATGCCGAAGAAATTGAACAGCTCATCAAATCATTTGAAGCGCATTACGAAGTGTCTTACACGTCGAAAGAATACCGTAAAACAAATCCGAAGTATAAATACTCTAAGGATTCGCGCGTCTATCTTGAGCTGAAATTAAAAACGGCCAAGGCCGAAAAATAAAAAGGGTTTCATCTGTTACTGGCGAATAATACTCAGGGTGAAGCAACTGTTATGGAGGGATACATAAATGGACTACAGAATTGAAAAAGACACCATGGGAGAAGTTAAAGTTCCGGCAGATAAATTTTGGGGCGCTCAGACACAGCGCAGCAAAGAGAACTTCAAAATCGGTTCAGAAAAAATGCCTCAGCGTGTTGTGAAGGCGTTTGCAATATTGAAAAGAAGCACAGCGATCGCCAACGAACGCCTCGGCAACTTAGAGTCTGAAAAAGCACAGGCGATTGCCGCTGTATGTGACGATGTTTTAAACGGCAAATACGACGATAACTTTCCGCTCGTTGTCTGGCAGACGGGAAGCGGCACGCAAAGCAACATGAACATGAATGAAGTGGTGGCCAACCGCGCGACTGCTTTATTGAAAGAAAAAAATTCCGAGCTGAAGATTCATCCGAATGATGACGTCAACCGCAGCCAAAGCTCAAACGATACATTCCCGACGGCGATGCACGTTGCGGCGGTTCTTGCCGTATATGAGCAGCTCGTTCCGGCGCTTGATCAGCTGCGCGCGACGCTTGATGAAAAAGCGAAAGCTTATCAGGATATTGTGAAAATCGGACGCACGCATTTGCAGGACGCCACTCCGCTGACGCTCGGACAGGAAATCAGCGGCTGGGTATACATGCTTGACCGTTCGAAAGAAATGATTCTTGAGTCAACGGAAAAAATCCGCGCGCTTGCCATCGGAGGCACGGCAGTCGGCACGGGAATCAACGCCCATCCGCAGTTCGGTGAATTCGTCGCGGAAGAAATCACAAAAGTAACGGGGCAGACATTCAAGAGTTCGCCTAACAAATTCCACGCGCTCACAAGCCATGATGAAATCACTCACGTTCACGGCGCGTTAAAAGCATTGGCTGCCGACCTGATGAAGATTGCCAACGATGTCAGATGGCTGGCAAGCGGCCCGCGCTGCGGAATCGGCGAAATCGTCATTCCTGAAAATGAGCCGGGAAGCTCTATCATGCCGGGCAAAGTCAACCCGACGCAAAGTGAGGCGCTGACAATGATCGCCGCGCAAGTGATGGGAAATGACGCGACAATCGGATTTGCGGCCAGCCAAGGAAACTTCGAGCTGAATGTCTTCAAACCGGTTATTATCTATAACTTCCTGCAGACCGTGCAGCTGCTCAGTGACGGAATGAATTCCTTCCATGACAAATGCGCTGTCGGTATTGAGCCGAACCAAGAGACGATTCAGGAAAATCTCTCTAACTCATTAATGCTTGTTACGGCGCTTAACCCGCACATCGGTTATGAAAACGCCGCGAAAATCGCCAAGCTTGCCCACAAAGAAGGCCTGACGCTGAAAGAAGCGGCATTACAGCTGAACCTTCTGACAGAAGAACAATTTAATGAAATGGTGCGTCCGGAAGATATGGTGCACCCGAAAGCATAAAAAGAAAGAACGGCTGCAGTCATTGCGGCCGTTCTTCTAAATAAACTGCTGTTTCAGTAAAAATCTGAGCTGTTCTGCATCTTCAGCCAGCAGGTCGGATTCCTTCAAATTCAAAATCATTCCTTTGATGATTGCCGGTTTCGGCGACTTTTTCTTCATTTCCGCTTCCAGAATATCCAAGCTCTCGGTGAATTCAGATGCTTGCGTCTTGTCCATCGTGCCGATGCGCGTGCGGAGGGTCTGCAAGATCGATTGGCTTAAAGGATCGGGCTGCCCGTTATGAAGGGGCCCGAACAGTGAGCTTGCCTCATCAAGAGAAATAAACGCTTCATCATGTCTGTCCGCCATTCCGTTTACGATGTCATCAATTCTGTGAATCACGGTATTTGCCAAAAGCGAAGGCTGTACGGACCGGCCGGTCAGAATGAGATATTCAAGATACATCTGACTGATTCCTTCTATTAAAAAACAAAGCTCGGCTGTGTATGGTTCAGCTTTTTCTCCGTAAATCGCAAGAAGACTGTCGATATGAAACTGCAGAATCGACCGGCGGATTCTCTTTCCGCACTGCGCCGCTTCTTCGGTATAAGGAAGTGAACCGTCTTTCATCTGCACGGTAATAAAATCCTGATGGGCGAGAATCGATTCGTAAAACACCGCAAGCTGTTTTTGGTAAGCGGCTCTCGGACTGTCGCCCTCCGTTTGGATCGTCGTGATTCGGGTAAACGTTTTATCATAGTAGTAATTCAGCATGGATAGAAGCAGTGCTTCTTTGGAAGGAAAGTAAAGATAAAAAGCGCCTTTTGAGATTTTGCATTCATCGGCGATTTCCTGAACCGATGTAGATTTGTACCCTTTTCGGGCAAACAGTTTAATTGCTGCTTCAATGATCAGCTTTTCTTTTTCCTTCAATGGTTCCACCCTTTCGGAGCCAGGAGGCTGGCTTGTGCTTCTCATGTATGACTATATGGTCATATTGATATTCCGTAAATTTAACCTGATTGTAACTTGTTTTTTTGTTTTGTTTTATTTATATTATAAAGTGAGCTGACCGAATGGTCAAAGTTCTGGCGAAAGGGTGAATCTGAAAATGAAAGAATTAGATGAAATGATCAGCCGCTTGCGAAACAGAGGAATTAAAGTCGAAAAGGTGAAATATCCGAAAAAGACAATTTGTGAAAAGAAATGGGTTCATCAATGCCAAAAACCGCTGAAAGCAAACTACAGAGATTTTAACGGCTATTCCTTCACATAAAAAAGACTGCAATGAAACACTACAGTCTACTTTGGTATGATAATTCGGTAGATTACACCCGATTGGTCATTTTCAATTGAAATTGATGCTTTATGCAGGGTTAAAATCCGTTTTACGATGCTGAGTCCTATGCCGAACTCGCCTTTCTTCCCTTTATTAAAAGGCTCGTACAAGCTGGATAGCATCTCATCCTCAATCGGAGGCCCGTCATTTTTAACCGTCATGACAATCTGCTGCTGATTTTGGCTGATCCGAATGTGAATCGCCGTTTCTGCATAGCGGATTTGATTTTCGAGAATGTTTTCAAGAAGTTTGCTCCATTGTTCCGGATCACCGGGCATCATTAATGCATCTTCTGTTTCAACGGTCCACGATAATTCCTTCCGGGCCCATTTGAGCCGTTCAATGACTTCTTCCGTGACCTTCACAATGTCAAATGTCTCATGGTGCACCCGCTGCTTCATTAAATAATCAAGCTTCGTTAAATATAATAAATCCTTAATTTTCTTCTCAAGTTTTTCTGCTTCGCCTTCAATGACATCAATTGTGGTTTCCAGATCCCCCTTAGGAAAAATCCCGTCCTTTATTGATTGAGTATAGCCCCTTATCACCATGACAGGCGTTTTTAAATCATGAGAGATATTTTGCAGGAGCGTTCTTTCCGTTTCATCCTTTTGCACCAGCTTGCTCCGCATGTCTTCAATGGTATGGCCTAATTTTCCGATTTCGTCTTTTCTGTCGACGATGACCGGATCATCCCAATCCTGTTTTGAAATCCGTTTGACATGCTTTTCTAAGGAAACGAGCGGGCGCGAGAGATATTTGGCAAGCCAAATCGCCGGAATCCAGCTTAACAAAATCACGCCGGCAATGATAAAGAGCAGCTGCTTGAACAGGGTGAATGCCAGATCATCACGATAAGAATCAAGGGCGTAAGACAGCATCATCGCATCCTGGCCGTTAATGGTGAGGCCTTTTTTAATGACGAAAAATACTTTTTCACCGCTGATATCCGCGCTGTATCGTTTCGTGACGCTGTGCTGGCGGCCCGCGAGCTTGTACACCTTATGGATAAAGGAAGAAGAAAAGTAGTTCAAGTCTTTGTCACTGGCCGATTCCTCCCGTTGCGGCAGAAGAACGTGCTGAACGGATCGGAAAGTCGTCGGCGCGGTCGCATCCTCGCTGTAATATCCCCGCTCGATCGATCCGGGCAGCCGGTACTCCGTCAGTACATGCTGTTCATTTTCAATGGTCGTATACGTTTCATCCGTGAAAAAATTACGCAGCGTATTTGAGAACAGCACGAGAAGCAGAATCGAAATGGCTAAGAGGATGCCTGAGATGACCACCCATATTTGAAAAGCAAGCGGCTTATTTTTCATGACGTCATCATCCTGTAGCCGAATCCGTAAATGGTTTCAACCTTTAACCCGGGCATTTTTTTTCTCAGCCTCCGCACAAGATCATCGACCACCCGGTCAGTGCCGAAATAATCATGGCCCCATATTTTCAGCAGGATATCTTCCCTGGAAAAGGGGTGTCCTTTATGATGAAGAAATAAAAGCAGGAGATCAAATTCCTTAGACGTCAAATTGACCAGGCTGCCGGTTTCATCATAAACCTCTCGGGCATCTTCGATCACATTGTAGGAAGAAACGGTGATGCCGGTTTTTTTTGCGGCGGGCTGTTCTTTATACACGAGCTCCAGCAGCTTCTGGACCCGTATAATAAGTTCTCTCGGTAAAAAGGGCTTGGCGATATAATCATTGCTTCCGAGCTCCAACCCGAGGACTCTGTCAATATCGGCATCCCGCGCGGAAATGAAAATAACCGGCACATCGGGATCTTTTTCTTTTATTTCTTTTATCAATGTATAGCCGTCCGTATCCGGCAGCATGATGTCAAGAATCCACAAGTGGGGAGACGGCTGCATCTGCTTTCTGGCATCTTCGCCTTTTGTGAAAGATGTAATGTTCCAGCCTTCATTCTCTAAATATTTTGTGAGCAGTTCATTCAGGTTATCCTCATCTTCAACTAGATAAATGGTGTATGACAAGGCATTTCACATCCTTTCAACGTCATTATACTAGTTTTAACACACTCAAGCCGCATTTTCATAATTTCACATATTCTTTTCATTTTTATCCCACAATGTTTGTTTATGATGTGTATAAGGGAAGAAAGGAAGAAAAAAAGCGGGGAAGATAACATGTTCAAACACATTTTGTTTTGGAGCTTTGCTTTTCTCCTTATTATTGGGACAATAGAACTTGTACATGCGATGAATATGTAATCTATAGAATGAAAACATGCTGAAGGAGTGTGCGTGAATATGAACGATCATCGAGATGACGGCAGAAGCCGCGATCAGTCAGATCTTTCACATACGGAACAAAACAGAAATGAACAGCAGCAGATCAGCCATCAGGAGCCCGAGCTGCTCGAAGGGCCCATCTCGAAAGAAGCGGAAAACGAGACGGCGGCCGGTATGGAATTTGAAAAAACGGCTGCCGTGAAAAAAGAAAAAAAACGGAGAGCCGCTTGGCTGAGCCCGATTTTAGGCGGCATTATCGGCGGAGGCCTCGTGCTTGGCATTGTGCCGAACCTGCCGGGTGAGCAGCATAAGACAGAAGCCGTTTCTGATACGAAACAAGTTCAGTCTTCGAATTTTACGTCAACGCCTTTGAAAAATACCTCAAGCGTAGCTGATATGGTAGAAGATTTGGAGCCTGCGATTGTGGGAGTGTCCAACTACCAAGCTTCGCAAAGCAGCCAGTTCGGACTTGACGGCGGTTCAAGCTCTGAAACAGAAAGCGGCACGGGGTCAGGCGTCATCTTCAAAAAAGACGGCGATAAAGCGTACATCATTACAAACAACCATGTCGTAGAAGGTGCGAACAAACTGTCGGTCAATCTTTACAATGGGAAAACCGAAACGGCAAAGCTTGTCGGAAAGGATGCCATCAGTGACTTGGCTGTATTGGAAATCAGCTCGTCCAATGTCAAAAAAGCGGCCAGCTTCGGGGATTCCTCCAAGCTCCGCATTGCCGATAAAGTGATTGCCATCGGCAACCCGCTCGGCCAGCAGTTTTCCGGCACCGTCACACAAGGTGTCATCAGCGGGCTGAACAGAACGGTAGACGCCGATACATCCCAAGGCCCAGTGGAAATGAACGTGATTCAGACGGATGCGGCGATTAACCCCGGAAACAGCGGCGGCCCGTTAATCAACTCGAGCGGCCAGGTTATCGGGATCAACAGCATGAAAGTCAGTGAAAACGGCGTGGAGTCACTCGGCTTTGCCATTCCGAGCAATGATGTAGAACCGATAGTCGACCAGCTGCTTGCAAAAGGAAAAGTCGAGCGCCCATTTTTAGGTGTGCAGATGATTGACATGGCGCAAGTGCCGGAAACTTATCAGGAAAACACGCTCGGACTGTTCGGCGACCAGCTGTCTAAGGGTGTTTACGTAAAAGAAGTGCAGTCCGGCTCACCGGCTGCGAAAGCGGGCATCAAATCAAATGACGTCATTGTACAATTGAACGGCAAAGATGTCGGCAGCAGCGCCGATATCAGACAGATCTTATATAATCAGCTGAAAATCGGCGATAAAACGACTGTTCAAGTTCTCAGAAGCGGAAGCAAAAAGACGCTGAACGTCACATTAACAAAACAAACCGAAAGCGCAAGCTGAACGCATAAAAAAAGCTGAACCTGCAACTGAGGTTCAGCTTTTTTCGTTATTCTCCCAAGTAGGCTGACAGCATCCACACATGCTTGTCCGCTTCTTCAACTAATCCGACAAACAGGTCGGCAGTTGACGGGTCATTTTGTTCCTCGGCGATGCCGATGACAAATTTTGATTCGCGGCTGATTTGTTTATAGTCTTGAACCAGTGATTCCACCATTTCAGAAGCCGTTTTTTCCTGACCTTCATCCGTAATGGAAGCTTGTTCAAGGTAAGTGTGTAAAGTCGCCGCAGGCTGTCCTCCGATGGCCAGAAGACGCTCTGCGATAGCATCCGCCGTTTCCGCCGCTTCGTTATACAGCTCTTCAAATTTTTCATGAAGCGTAAAGAAATGAGGGCCTTTTACATACCAATGGAAGCGGTGCAGTTTAGAGTAAAGGATAAACCAGTTTGATAATTGTGTGTTCATTGATTTCTCAACAAGAGTTTCAGTTTTTTTCGCGTTTTGTGTATTCATATTCATCGTCCTCCCTGTGATCTGATAATTTAATTATATCACGTATTAAATAAAAATCAATACTAAATTATAATAATTATAATTTGGGTTTAAGTGAACAGCTTTTTCTTTATAATCGATTCCCAGGCGGACCACGGAAAGAGTGAACGGAAAGCCAATGTCAGCTTAACGCCCCTGCCGATCGGATACCGCAGTTTCTTCAGCCGTTTCCTTTGTGCCAATTGATAAATCAGCTCCGCTACGTCATCAGGATCGCCGCTTTTGGATGCGTTGGCTTTGAAGTAAGCTTCGATTTGCTGATAATAGCGGTAATAAGGCGAATCTTTGCCGGGTGCCGTAAGATGATTGGAGAGAGACGTTTCCCATATAGATGTTTTGTAGGAGCCCGGTTCTATTAAAGCGGCATCAATTCCTAAAGGCAGCAGTTCGAGGCGCAGGCTCTCTGTAAACCCTTCAACCGCGAATTTGGAAGAGACATACGGAGATAGAGCCGGGAAACCGGTCAGTCCGCTGATACTGCTGATATTGAAGATTTTCCCGCCATGTTTTCGCATATAAGGCAGCACGGTTTTTGTGACGTGAATCAGACCGAATACATTTGTTTCATACTGCTGTCTGTAATGTTCCATCAGCACATCGTCAATAAACCCCCCGTACGCAGTGCCGGCGTTATTGACGAGCAGGTCAATCGGTCCGAAACCGCTGATGGTGTTCCCGAAGTCAGACACCGACTGTTCATTTGTCACATCTAAAGAAACGACCGTAACATGTTCGGATGCACCCGCTTGAGCGGCGGCCTCTTTCAGTATTTCAGCTTTCTCCGGCTGTCTGGCTGTTGCGATGACGTGATAAGACCGGGCGAGCTTCAGCGCTGTCAGCAGCCCGAATCCGCTCGTCGCGCCGGTTACAATGGCAAATTTTCTGTTCATCTTATAATCCTCCCCGTTTGTTCTTATCTCATAGTGTATAACATCTCGCGGAAAGAAGGAGAAATCGTTCGGAAATATGTCAGAATTGTTTTATAATGGAGTCAGCTTCGGATAGAAAGGGGTAAAGAAAAGATGGCATTAGAGGGATTGAAGGAAACATGGGATTTAAACTCCATTTTTGAGGGCGGGAGCCGGTCGGAAGAGTTTCAGCAATACATACAAGAGCTCAAAAATCATCTAAGCGCTTTTCAACATGCGGTTGAAGCGTTTACGGTTCCGACGCATGCGGATGAAAGCCGGGAGCTGATCAATCTGATTGATAGGTTTGAACGGTCAGCGATCATGATCAGGCAGGCGGGAGCGTTCGTCGGCTGTCTTCAGGCTCAGAACACTCATGATCAGAAAGCGAATGAATGGAGGGCGCGGATCAATCAGCTGAGCAGTGATTTTAAATCCGCTCTGGTCACCTTTGACGATACACTTGCCCGAATTGACGAGCGGATCTGGGAGGAGCTGCTGCAAAAACCGGAACTTCAGGATCTCACATATGTTTTAAATGAAAGAAGAGACCGGGTCAAAGAGAAGCTCAGCGCTTCAGAAGAAAGGCTGATTGAAGGCCTGGCCGTTGACGGCTATCACGCATGGGGCGACTTGTATAATGCGGCTGTCGGCAGAATGAAGATTCCGTTTGAGGATAAAGAGCTGTCGGTCGGCCAAGCAGAAAATATGATGGCGTACCCGGACCGCCGCATCAGGCGTCAAGTGTTTAAAGAGCTTAATGAAGCGTGGAAAGGAGAAGAGGAGCTTTTCGGCAGCACGCTGAACCATCTGGCCGGCTTCCGTACGGAAATCTATAAAGCGCGGGGCTGGAAAAGCGCTTTGGAAGAGCCGCTTGCGATCAACCGGATGAAAAAAGAAACGCTGGATGTCATGTGGCAGGTCATTACCGATCATAAAAAGCCTTTTGCCGAATACCTGAATCGAAAGGCGTCTCTTTTAGGGCTTGAGCGGCTGAACTGGTATGATGTGGGCGCGCCGATCGGCGAGGCTCCGAAAGAATACACATATGATGAAGCGGCCAATCTGATCGTCAGCCAATTTTCGACGTTTGGCAAAAAGCTGTCCGCATTTACGGAAAAAGCGTTCCGTGATCGGTGGATAGAAGCGGAAGACCGCAGCGGCAAACGGGTCGGCGGTTTCTGCACCAGCTTTCCCGACAGCGGAGAATCCCGGATTTTTATGACGTTTTCCGGAAGCGCTTCGAATGTATCGACGCTGGCGCATGAGCTCGGTCACGCGTTCCATCAGGAGGCCATGCTTCAAGTGCGGCAGCTGAACAGAGCCTACGCTATGAATGTGGCTGAAACAGCCTCGACCTTTGCGGAAATGATCGTCGCCGACGCCGCTTTGAAACAAGCGGAGACAAAGGATGAAAAGGTGTTCTTGCTTGAAGATAAAATTCAAAGAAGCGTAGCCATGTTTATGAATATTCATGCGAGATTTTTATTTGAAACGCGTTTTTATGAAGAGCGCAAGCAGGGCGTCGTTCCGTCTGAGAAACTGAATGAACTGATGGAAGCGGCGCAGAAAGAAGCATTTTGCGATTCATTAGGGGAATACCACCCTCATTTCTGGGCGTCAAAACTGCATTTTCATATTACGGGAGTGCCGTTTTACAACTTTCCGTATACGTTCGGTTATTTATTTTCGCTTGGAATATATGCAAGAGCTCTTCGGGAAAAAGCGGATTTTGAAGAAAAATATATCGCGCTATTGTGTGACACGGCTTCGATGACCGTTGAGGATTTGGCGATGAAGCACCTTGGAGCGGATCTGACGGAACGGTCGTTTTGGGAAGACGCGGTCCGCCTTGCCGTACAGGATGTGCAGGAATTTTTAGAGCTGACTGAATGATAATCTTGAGATGAACCGGCCGGAGTGTTACCGCTTCGGTTCTTTTTTGTTTAATGAATGACAGCCGCCTCCCTTGGAAATACCTAAAAACGATCGGAATGGAATGGGAGTGAATCGCATGAAATGGATCAGAACGGCGGGCGTTTTATGTCTTACGCTGATGCTGATTGCCGGCTGCCGATTGAATGAAGAAAAACGGGAAGCGGAACAAGACAGCACACCCGTGTCATCCGCGAAGCCGGTTCCTTACAGCAGCTTTGCACTACGCGTCAGCTACGGAGCCGGAGAGCATAACCGCTATGAAGGTTTGTATGAAAGTAAAGGCGGTCATGAAAAGGCTGACATCCGGGACAAGCTCTCAGGGGTTCACAGAGAGGGCGAGGAAGCGCTTGATGAAATGAAGATGATCCTTGGAGAACTTGCTGTAAACAGCCGGATGCAGGAAAGCGAGGTCGTCCGGCAGGTGCTCTCGGCTTTTAATTTGGACAGCCGCTATGACCATTTTTATTTGAAACTGAAAAAGAATGATGGAGAAATGACGGAAATAAAAAAATAACCGCCGTCCGCTGCTTTTTTGCCCAAAACTAATTGATAATGATATTCAGAGTCATTAATTTCTGTTACAATATAATCATGATCTCACGTTGAATGTTTAGGCAATTTGTTTATATACATAGTGTTGGGAAACTCAAAAAAGGAGCGGTTAGCGGTATGAGTGCAATTTCTACAGAGACGCTGAGCTTAGGATACGGAGAAACTGTTATTATTGACGAATTGGATGTCGCGATTCCAAAAGGCGAAATCACTGTATTGATCGGAAGCAACGGCTGCGGAAAATCGACGCTTTTACGTTCATTGGCCCGGCTGATGAAACCGAGGGGCGGTTCTGTGCTTTTAGAAGGAAAAGCCATCGCTAAGCTTCCGACGAAGGAAGTGGCAAGAGAGCTCGCTATTTTGCCGCAGAGTCCGTCAGCTCCCGAAGGCCTGACGGTGCATCAGCTTGTGAAGCAGGGAAGATACCCTTATCAAAGCTGGCTGAAGCAATGGTCCAAAGAGGACGAAGACGCAGTGGCAAAAGCGCTTAAAGCGACGAAGCTTGAGGAAATGGCCGACCGTCCGGTGGATTCCTTGTCAGGCGGACAGCGCCAGCGCGCATGGATTGCGATGACACTCGCTCAGGATACGGATATCATTCTGCTTGACGAGCCGACAACCTATCTCGACATGACGCATCAAATTGAAATTCTTGATTTGCTGTTTGAATTAAATGAAAAAGAAAAACGCACAATCGTCATGGTGCTGCACGACCTCAATCTGGCATGCCGTTATGCCCATTATCTGGTCGCCATTAAGGATAAACAGATTTACGCAGAGGGCCGTCCCGAAGAAGTCATCACTTGCGAGCTTGTACAGCAGGTCTTTGCGATGAACTGCCAGGTAACGCAAGACCCGCTGTTCGGCACGCCGCTTTGCATTCCGCACGGACGCGGCAGATGTATCGTGCAGGAAGCGGCCCTCACCGCCCGATTGTCATAATCATGAAAAAGGGAAGGGAACGGTATGGAAGAGAAACTGCAGCAGCAGCTGGACGGCCTGCTTGAGAAATACACGGAACTATTGCTTGGCGAAACAAACCCGGATGTAAAGGAAGAAGTCAGGCAGTGGATTTTGTATACACATATCGCAAAAAGCATGCCTCCGCTCGTGAAACATTGGAATCAATCCTACCCGGACGCCAAAGAGGGCATCAAAGCTGCGATACAGCATATTAAACAGCTCAATGAAGCACACAGAAAAAAACAATAAAAAAGCTTTCGGCATCAAAGAGAGGTGCCGGAAGCTTTTTTTGCTGAAAAGGAATCAATAAGAGCTTCGTTCAATTCATAGGCGAAGAACTTTAATATAACTAATGCACCCGTTTGTTTACGTATATTTCTTCCGCTTGCTGAACCAAGAAAAAAGGACCGCCGCAGCAATTCCTTTCTCTCTTTCCTATATATCACATTTCCTTTCGGATACGTAATAACTCTTCAAATGCTTTTATATTTGTATCAAAATTGGGCACTGTTAGAGATTCTTCGGCACATTTGACTTGTGCTACAACCAAATCATGAAAAGGTGTTGGAATTCCAGTACCTTCTGCCATTTTGGGAATAACTCCATTAATATAATCAATTTCTGTTTTGCGTTTTTTCTCAAGATCCTGAAGCATACTTGCTCTTAGCAGCCTGGATGGTTCCATGGCTGACCTAAATGTTTGGATACGTTCAGGAATATCATTTTCGCTTCTTAATTCCAAAGATTCTAAATCAAGGCCGCCCATTTTCGCAAATTTGACACCATTGGCGTGTCCCACCTTAATCGTCTCATCTGCGATATGGACTGCACTGACAATGCCGATTTCATGGTCAAGAATGTCTCCGTATTCTCCGTTTAATGCAGCCGATAAACCACTGAATGCATTATTGATAAGTAATTTTGACCACTTCGTTCCAACTAAATTATCGGAAATATGTGTTCCGCCGATAAGGTCTAAAACCGATTTAATACGCTGGATTCTTTCTGTTGTTTCACCATGTAATTCTCCAATTTGAAAAGCGTACTCTTTAAATTGAGTATACTCAGTTGTAAGTCTGGATACGCCTGGTTCAATAAACGTAGCACCAAATTCAACAGAACCTGCAATAACACGTTCATCACCAACGATCGAAGCAACTTTCTGTTCAGGTATACCGTTTTGCAAGGAACATACTACACTGTCATCCTTTAAAAAAGGCAGTAACTCTTTAAGGATGGAGTCATTATATAATTGTTTCGTCAGGAGTAATATGAAATCATACTTGCCTGATTTGTTTTCAGGGGTGATGGCTTTCACCTTTGCTTGAAATTCCGTTGTACCAACTACTTTAGCACCTATTTGATTTAGAGTATCTACATGTTCTTTGTATGAATCAATCAATTCGACATCCATTCCGCCAGCAGACAGATATGCCCCAACTATGGTTCCTAAAGAACCTGCTCCTAAAACTGCAATTCTCATTGTAAACGTCTCCTTATTTTTCCTCTAAGTAGTTATAAACCGGCTTTGCTGCATTTAAGGTTAAATCTGTAAGGATATGAGATGCTGAAACGACTTCTAATACAGGCAAATCTGCAAGAGGTGCCAGAGCATGTTCAAATAATTGAAGCCGCGCCGGCCCAGTCCAGGCACCTTTAACTTCTATATTCGTTATTTGCGTCCGCACCAAATCACAAACCCTTAAATCACCATTGTAATCAGTGGCAATCTTAACCATAAAATTAGGTCGGCAAATTTCCCTTTTCGCTTTTTCCTTATCCATTTCGAAATGTTTATATCCCATAGTCGCAGTTGCCACACGAAGACTGCCATAATCCAATGTGCCAACAAGAGTATCAGAGTCTATATACAGCTTAGGGGCACCCAATTTCTTTGGATATGCAGTAAGTTCCCGTCCGCTTGCAATAGCCGGGAAATTGTCAACATACATAGAATGTACATAATCTCCTTCTTCACCATTAAAGCTGACAGGGATGACTTGTCCAGCCTCTGTATAGGCGCCAAGTCCGGAAACATCGGGCATCCACATCACTTCGAATTTCACTAAAGGTTCAGTAATTTCAAGAGGTTCCGGCACTGCTGCACGTAAAGCTTTTTCATCTGTTCGGTAAATAATATTTAAATATTCACGGTTAACAAATTTATAATTTGGGATAGGATAAGCAGGGGCTGTTAGTGGCGTATTTAAATTTTTTGCTATATCTTTCACATCAATTTTCATTGAATGACACCCTTTCCTTTTCTATAACTATGCTATTATCTTACATTCGCATTTACATTTAATCCAATACATAATAAGGTATATATATATTTATTGAAATAAATAAGGGGGGTGCAGACAGATGGAATTGCTGCAGCTAAAATACTTTCAGACAGTTGCCTATACTGAACATATTTCTAAAGCGGCAGAACAATTAAAGATTGCCCAGCCTTCTTTAAGTCTCACTATAAAAAGACTTGAGAATGAACTGGGAACAACCTTGTTTGAGAGAAAAGGGAGAAATATTAAGCTGAGTTCAGCAGGGAAAATTCTTTTAAAACATGTAAACAGGATTTTTACTGAGATTGAAAATGCACAAACGGAAATTCAATTGGAGGAACATCAAATTTCTGACACCATCAGAATATCTATTTCCAATCCAAGATTCCTTGCAGGACTGATGAGTGAATATATCAACCGCTCCCCTCAATCAAAAATTCTCCAAGCAATCGGAGTTAAAAGCGAGATCATAACAAGTTTAAAAAAAGGGGACATTGATTTAGGAATAACAGGTCATCCGATTCAAGATGAAGAGATAGAGAGTTGGGTGCTGGTAAATGAAGATATTGTTCTGGCTTTGCCCTCAAACCACCGATTTACGGGTAAAACAGGAATTTCTTTACGCCTTGTCGCCGATGAACCATTTATTACCCTTGCTAATAATGAAGAGTATAGCGGTTTTACAGCCTCGCTTTGTGAGAAAGCCGGTTTCACCCCAAATATCGCATTTGAGGCAGATTCTCATTTACTGGTCGAGATTATAAAGCTGGATCAAGGTGTGGCGTTGCTTCCTATTTCAGTTTGCAGAACATTGGGGCTGAATTTTATAAAAGTGACTGATCACTCTGCTTCATATCCAGTCGGCTTATCTTGGATGAGACATAAGCTGTTGTCTTCTTCGGTAAGAAATTTTCGTGACTTTATTATGTCGTACTATAAAGATAACTATGAAATGTTTAAGGTTTATTAAAGGGTTTCATCATACTCCTTACTCAACTGCACCGTTAGCGGCATAAGAAAAAGGACACCCCTTCTCCAGCTTTTGATGTTTTCTTTTTAGGGATGTAATGAGGGGAAACTTGTTGCTTACATTCATTTCCCGTTTCACTTGTTGCGGGGTGGGTACTTGCGATTGTTAGTTTAATGCCGGCTTCCTTTGACACGCTGTTAAACATTAATGTTTTTAGTTGGTAAGCCTGCTATTAGAGCCGTTTTGCTATACGGATCTCGTGGATTTTTTCAATTGTTCTTTTCGATCATAATTAGATATTTGCTGAACGGTAAAACATTGGAACCAATCCTGCCCGGACGCCAAAGAGGGCATCAAAGCCGCGGTACAGCACATTAAACAGCTCAATGAAGAGCACAGAAAAATACAATAAAAAGCTTCCGGCATCAAAGAGAGGTGCCGGAAGCTTTTTTTGCTGAAAAGGAATCAATAAAGGCCCGTAATGCACAGCTCATATATGAATCCTTCCGCGTGACGAATTCCGTTTTCATCATGCTGAAAGATTCGGGAATGGTCCATATCCGAACCGCGCCTAGTGCGGCGTGCTGAGTAATTACGCTTCGCGGGAGCAGCGTAATGCCGAGCCCCGCTGTCACTCCCCCGATAATCGCTTCAAGGGTGCCGAATTCCATAATGGCCGGATGCGCCGTTCCAATGGAATGAAGCCACCGCTCTAATGTGTCACGATACGTGCAGCCCGTGCTGTACACAAGAAGCGGCTTTTTTACCGCTTCTTCTATAGCGGTGACGGCAGCGGGAGTCACGACAACGGCTTCTTCTTCAAAGGCCGGGATGGAGTGCAAATCCGGATGATGAAAGTGACAGCCGATAAATGCGCCGTCCAATTCATAGCGAAGAACTTTATCGGTTACATATTGTGTATGTCCTGTCGTAAGGGACAGCTCCACATCAGGATACCGCTCATAATAAGAGGCTAAAAGTTTTGGCAGCCTGACGGCGGCTGTTGTCTGGGTGGAGCCGATCATAAGCGGTCCGCTCGGCTTGTCTGTTGAAGCGAGCGCCATTTTGGCTTCTTCTATCAGACCGACGACCTGATCCGCATAATGGAGGAGCACCGTGCCGCTTGAAGACAGCGTCATCCCGCGGTTATGGCGGAAAAACAGCTCGGTTTTCAAATCTTCTTCCAGCTGGCGGATTCTGGCCGTCACGTTTGACTGCACATAGCCGAGACGCGCAGCCGCCTTTGTAATGGAACCTTCACGGGCCACCATCTGAAAAATCCGCAAATCTCCGCTTTCCATTGTCATCTCTCCCTCTTTGCTATCATTTTTTGTGATATAAAACATCTTTAACAATCATTATACGAAAATGCACATCTCCATTACAATAAACATATCAGCTGATGAACATCGACGTAAAAGGAGAAGAAGCCATGAATTTACAACATAAAACGGCACTGGTCACAGGCGGCGGTACAGGAATCGGAAGAGCGGCGTGCCTTGCCTTAGCAAAACGGGGAGCGGCAGTCGTCATTAACTATTCACATTCAAAAACGGAAGCGGAACAAACGGCAGAATTCATAATAAAAGCAGGCGGACACGCGATGACCATTCAAGCGGACGTTTCTATAGACAAACAGGCGAGAGACATGGTGAACGAAGCGGCCAGCCGATTCGGAAGCCTTGATTTACTCGTAAATAATGCGAGCATCACCAGACATATTCCGCTTCATGATTTGGAATCTGCAACGAAAGAAGTATGGGATGAATTATTTGGTGTCAATGTAAACGGGATGTTTCATTGCGCCAGAGCGGCAGCGCCTCATATGAAAAAGCAAAAGTCAGGTGCTATTGTGAATGTCGGGAGCATCGCCGGCCTGACGGGAGCGGGTTCTTCCCTTCCGTATGCCGTTTCCAAAGCGGCCGTGCATGGCCTGACAAAATCATTGGCCCATGCGCTGGCGCCGGACATCCGTGTATGCTGTGTCGCGCCCGGAGCCGTTGCAACAAGATGGTGGACGGGGCGGGAAGAGACGATGTACCGGCTTGCCGGAAGCCTTCCGCTGGAACGGATCGCCGCTCCGGAAGATATCGGAGAACTGATTTGCTCTGTGCTGGAGCAGGAATCACTGACGGGACAAATCATAACAGCCGATTGCGGCCAGACGATGTGACGAAAGGAGAGAGAAATGTGCCGTTTGTACAGATCCATTTACAGAAAGGAAAAAGCGGACTTTGGCTCAAAAAAATGAGCACTGTTATTCACACCGCCATGACGGAGATGATTGATGTTCCGCATGATGACTATTTTCAAGTGGTGCATCAGCACGAAAAAGGGGAGTTTTTCTATGATCCGTCATATCTTCAAGTCGAGCGGAGCGATGAACTGATGTTTATCCGCTTTACTTTGAAAAACTCCAGAACAACTCATCAGAAACAAGCATTCTATCAGCATTTGGCTGACCGGCTGCACGAAAAGCTGGGCGTCAGAAAAGAAGATGTGTTTATCGTCCTCTCAGGCAATGCGGCGGAAGACTGGTCATTCGGAAACGGGGAGGCCCAGATGATATAAAAAAATCCCGCGGCATCCGCGGGATTTTTCTTTGTTAAACGGCTTTCGCCTTTTCTTCTTGTTTGCCTGTCTTTTTGTTTGTCAGTTTAATTGATTTAACAAACAGCGTGAGGATCAATCCGGCAGCGATAAAGGCCAGGCCTGTGAAAAACACGCTGTGAAGCGAATCCATCAGTGACGTTTTCAAAACCGGCACGATATGGGAAGAAAATGCGGCCGGAATCTGCTTAATCGATTCCTGGCTGAACAGGGATTGAAGCAGCCCTTCAGGATTCTTGTCAATCATACCTTTAAACTGGGCGGCAAAGGCACTTGCCTGTTTCGGGAGTGAGTCTAAGTAAGGCACCAGTCTGTCGGTTAAAAGGCTTCCTGATCTGGCATTCATGACAGCGCCGAGCACCGTAATACCGAACGTTCCCCCGATCATCCGGAAAAATTGGCTTGAAGAGGTCACAACACCCAGCTCTTCTTTTGAAAACGTTTCTTGCAGAGCGAGCGTGAGAAGCGGCATGACGAGCCCCATTCCCAGACCGATCACGGCCATATAGCATGTAGCCGCGAGCTTGCTTGTATCCAGCTGCAAAGTCGTTAATAAGAAGAAGCCGACGGCCATGATCAGCATGCCGATCATGATTTGCGGTTTAATACCGATCTTATAAACCAGCTGGCCTCCGATAATACTTGTGATAATCATAGATACCATCATCGGCGTCATAATCGTGCCGGACGCGGTGGCGCTGACTCCGATAATTCCCTGCATAAAGAAAGGAACGAACGTAACGGCGCCGAACATGCCGATACTCATGAAAAAGCCGATCAGATTCAGTACGGTAAACGTTCTGTTTTTAAACAGGTACATCGGCAGAATCGGCTCTTTTGCTTTGATTTCAGCGAAAATGAATCCGACAATCCCGGCAAGTGCAAGCGCAAAGAGACCGAGAATCTGCCAAGAGCCCCATGCGTAATCCTTTCCTCCGAAGCTGAGCGCGAGGAGGAGGCTGACGATTCCGACGATCATTGTGAAAATGCCGGCGATGTCAAAGTTAATCGGCCCGGTCTGTTTTCTGCCTTGAAGTCCTCTTGCGATAAAGATCACGGCTAAAATTCCGACAGGCAGGTTGATATAGAAAACCCATTTCCAATTTAATGAGTCAACAATCCAGCCCCCGATTTGCGGGCCGATCACGGAAGCAAGCCCGTAAATCGCCCCGAAAAGCCCTTGGAACTTGGCACGCTGTTTCCCTGTGAACAAATCCCCGATGACGATCATAGCCATCGGCATCATGACACCGCCGCCGATTCCCTGAAGTCCGCGGAAAATAATCAGTTCCGTCATGTTGCTGGCCATTCCGCACAGTGCGGAAGCTCCCATAAAAATCAATAAACCTGATACATAGACGACGCGGCGCCCCAATAAATCTGCAAGTTTCCCCGCAATCGGAACGATCGTCGTCGAAGTTAAAAGATATGCCGTGGTCAGCCACGTCATCATGCTTAATCCCCCGAGGTCACCCACGATTTTAGGAATCGCCGTTCCTACGATGGTGCCGTCAAGGGCTGAGAAAAACATGGCGATGATTAAGCCGGTTATTAATAATGTGCGTTTTGGATCTTTCTTTTCAATGCTCATGTTTCGGCAGCTCCTCTTTTCTATTCGTTTTCTTTTTGCTCAGCCGCGTATTTCTCGGCGGCTTCCGCTACTTTGCGGATGATGTTCACGGACTGAATCAGTTCATCGTCAGTCAGAACGGACAGGTTTCGCGCCAGTATCGCTTTCCGTCCTTCCACAACATCTTCGAATTTTGTTTCGCCTTTTTTGGTGAGGCTGATGTCGATGACGCGTCTGTCCTGCTGGTTATGTTTGCGGACGATGAGTCCTTTTTGTTCGAGGCGGTCGGCCATCAGCGTCACTGCGCTCGGCTTTACCTCCATGCGTTCCGCAATTTCGGAAACTTTGCAGCTCCCGTGTTTTTTCAGGCTGGCTAAAACAAATAATTGGGCAGGCGTCACCTCGTGTTTTGCCATGCTTTCCACCATTTCAGGCTGTATGTTTTGCAGCAGCGTCTGAAGAGATTTCTGGATGTCAGACACATATTGATCCGCGTTTTTCATAACTCCTCCTCATCTTGTTCCTTGAGAAAATAATTAACATTAGTTAAATATAAATAAGGATTAATGACAAGTCAATCTTTTTGTGCAAAAATAAAAAAAGGATTGATGCTTGTCGAAAACATCAAATCCTTCTTCGTTTTACTGCTGGTAGGGAGACTGCTGCTGAATGGTCTGCCGGAACTTCTGATACGATTGCTGAAGCTTTTGAGTATCGGCTGCTTCAATGGAATACCAGCCATTTTGAAACATCACATCGTATAATCTTCTTTGCGCTTTTTGTGACTCATCGAAAATTGCCTGAATATCTTGGTAAAGAGACTCGTGGCTGAACTCGTGCAGGGCTGTGCAATATGAAGCCGTGATGTATTTTTCCGTCGTCAGCAGCTCATTCACCAAGTCTCTGTCATTCATTTGCGCCGTATTGGGCACGGGCGTTTGCGGATTCGTGATTTTTTGGTTTTGCTGTTCCATGTATTGTCCTCCTATTGCATATAGCCTGTTGTTGTTTGTCCGCCTTGATCGGGGTTCAAGCGGCCCAATATGTGCTGATAATGCTTCTGATGCATCCGGCCGATTTGATCAAGCTCTTGTTTTAACGTCTGATTCTGGCAGTGTTCCGCCATAAAATGCGCTTTTTTCATGGCAAGCAGATTCCAGTTCAGCATGTCCTCAAGATACAAATGGTCTTTCGTTGAGATGACGGCAGGCGGCAAGTTTCCGTGCTGCTCTTGATTGTTCATGTAAACGCCTCCTTCAATTCTGTTCTTTTTAGCTTTCTCTGCGATCGGGATTTCATACAGATAAATTAAAATAACCACGATTTGCAGCAGAGACATCAATATTTACAATAAAAAAAGACACTATCAGAAGAATAAACCTTCGGATAATGCCTGTTCATGTTAACAGTTCAATATATGCGAAAGTCAGCAGCGGCACTAGGATTGGACTTCAGCTGCCGGTTTATTGTCTAGATCAGTGCCGGCTTTTCTTTCGGTTATTTTTATTTTTGGTAAAAGAAAAGCAGAAAATACTCCGGCAATTAATAGTATAAGCCCTGCGAAAAATACACTGCGAAGAGAGTCCATTAACGCTGTCTTCAGTATCGGTATGATGTGCTTTGCTATAGAATGCGGAAATTGTTCGAATGAATCAGAACTGAATAGCCTCTGTAGCAGGACTTGAGGATTGCTGCTGATCAAGTCTTTTAGATGAGTTGCCAATGCGTTTTCTTGTTTTGGGAAATTGTCTAAAAAAGGAACTAATTTATCGGTTAATATATTTCCTGACTTGGCATTCATCACTGCTCCCAGAATCGTAATTCCAAACGTACCTCCGATAGAGCGGAAAAATTGGCTTGACGAAGTAACCACGCCGAGCGTTTCTTTAGAGAAACTCTCTTGAAGTGCCAGAGTAATAATGGGCATAACAAGGCCCATACCGAAGCCGATGATAGCTACATAAGTAGTTGCAGTTAATTTGCTGGTGTCAGCTTCTAATGTGGATAATAAAAAATAGGCAAAGGATATGATTGCCATCCCCGTGATAATCTGAGCTTTAATGCCGATTTTAAAGACCAGCTGCCCGCCTATAATACTGGACATAATCATTGCGACCATCATCGGCATCATGATTGTCCCGGACTCTGATGCACTCATGCCGATTATTCCTTGCATGAAGAAAGGGACGAAGGTGATTGCTGCAAACATCCCAATACTCATAAAGAACCCTATTAAATTTAGGAAGATAAAAGTTCTGCTTTTTAGAAGATGTATAGGCAGAATTGGTTCTTCAGCTTTTTTTTCTGCAAATACAAAACTAATAATACTTATAGTGGCCAAAGCTAACAGACAAAATGTCTGCCATGATAACCAGTCAAATTCTTTTCCGCCGAAACTGAGTGTAAGCAGCAAACAGACTACACCCGTAATCATTGTAAACATCCCGATGAAATCAAAATGAATCGGACCCGTGTATTTTCTGGCCTGCAATCCCATCGCAATAAAGAACACAGCTACCATTCCCACGGGTAAATTGATAAAAAATACCCAATGCCAGCTGAAAGAATCTACAATCCATCCCCCAATTTGCGGTCCGATTACAGAAGCAAGAGCGTAAATACCGCCAAATACGCCTTGAAATCTGGCACGCTGTTTGCCTGTGAATAAATCTCCAATGACAATCATAGCCATCGGCATCATAATGCCTCCGCCAAGACCTTGTAAACCTCGAAACACAATTAATTCTTTCATATTATCAGCCAAGCCGCACAGTGAAGAGCCAATCATGAATATAATCAGCCCGGCCACATATACTGCCCGGCGGCCTAATAGATCTGCAAGTTTTCCAGCGATCGGAACGATGGAGGTAGATGTTAATAGGTAGGCCGTAGTCAGCCAAGTCATCATGCTCAGGCCGCCGAGATCTCCTACAATCTTAGGCATAACCGTTCCTACGATTGTTCCGTCTAGAGCAGAAAAAAACATGGCTATAATAAGTCCAATTAATAAAAGTGTACGTTTAGATTTTCCTGTTGAATCCACTTGAAGGTTCCCTCTTTTCATATGTTTCGAGCATAGTGATTCTTCAAAATTAGGTGAATGGATAACTCAGGCAGGTCCCTTCTTTAAATTCCGTTAGGGAAGAGAAGCCATCTTTAAAAATGAAGGATCGTAAAGCTATTAGAAAGAAATAATAATGCTTTGGAGGTATGTTTGTGAGGCAAAGATAAATTCAGCAGAATTAACATTTTGAAATTCTGCTTTTCCTTCTTAATAGATACGTTCAATAAACTGAATTATCAATTTTAAATATAAGCCATTGTAAATTATAAATCAATTATCTTTTAAGGAATATTTTCAAATTATAAGGGGATAAAGAAATATAAATTAAAAGTTTTTCGGGGCAAAATTTAACAAAGAAGCGGAATTATAGCTCGAAAACTCAATTTAAGAAGTAGTGATTTTTATTGACTCTTTTTGTGACTCATTAAAACCGTTTGAATATCTTGATAATATAATACATTGCTTTGACATCAGAGTCTGTATGGATATATGAACTGATATCTTGGCAATTTGCATAGCTTTTGTGTTTTAGCTTTCTCTGCGATCGGGATTTCATACACGAATAAAAGAAAAAGGAGGGAGTTCATCCTTGCTGCGGAGCATATGTTTATTTTTGTCGAAAAATAAAATGCTTACAAAATTCGCCCAGGCTTACGGAATCCGCTTCGGTGCGGGAAGGTTCGTTGCAGGGGAAACACTCATGGAAGCTGTGAAAACGGTAAAGCGGCTGAACCAAAAAGGGCTGTCGGCTTCGATTGATTATCTAGGTGAATATGCGGGGTCAGAGAAGGATGCGAAAAGGACGGCGGAAGAATGTAAAGAAGCAATCAGGGCGATTGCCGAGAATCAACTGGATTGTGAGCTGTCGCTGAAATTAACATCCATCGGTCTGGATATTTCCGAGAAACTCGCGGAACAGCATGTCAGAGACATATTGACGGAGGCAAAAGAACGCGGCGTGCCTGTAACGATTGATATGGAGGACTATTCAAGATGCGGCCGTACGCTTGAGCTGTATAAGCGGTGCAAGCCGGATTTCCCGATGCTCGGCACCGTCATTCAGGCTTATTTGTACCGCGCAGCTGAAGACATCAGCGGTCTGATGCCATACAAGCCGCGGCTCAGGCTTGTAAAAGGCGCTTATAAAGAATCGGCGGCCGTTGCATTCCCTGATAAAAAAGCAACCGATCTTCATTTTCAGCAGCTGATTAAGCTGCAGCTTTTGAGCGGCCATGAAACGGCGGTGGCGACACATGATGATGACATCATTTCTTATACGAAAACACTCATCAGCAAACATCAGATTCCCCGGGAGCAGTTTGAATTCCAAATGCTGTACGGCATCAGAACGGAGCGCCAGAAGGAGCTTGCCGAAGAAGGATACAGGATGAGGGTGTATGTCCCGTACGGAACCGATTGGTACGGGTACCTGATGAGAAGAATTGCCGAGCGCCCGGCAAATGCGGCATTTGTGCTGAAAGGGATCTTCAAAAAATAACGGCTGCTCCAAAAAGCAGCCGCAGCATGTTATTCCATGTTGTCTTTTTTATATTGCTGATTTTGGCTCGTCCGTTTGCCGCCGCCGTATTTTTGCTTCGGTCCCGCATTTCCTTTCATGCTGGCCGCGCTCACTGCGGCAGAAGACGGATCTTTTCTCCCTCGCACCATTCCCTTCACCTCCGGGTTTAAGTTTCCCGCCCGCGCCACGGAACATGCGGAAGCAGAAAAATTTAAAAAAATTCCATATTTGCTATTGAAGTCATCCTGAAAATCTTTTAAGATGTAAGAAGAAAAGGGTTTCATTTTTTTTGCCGAAAAAATGAATGACTATTCATTCAAAGTTCAAGGGGGATGACTCATGCACAAGTTTATAAAGAAAGCAGCCGTTCTCGGATCAGGCGTCATGGGGTCCGGAATTGCCGCGCACTTGGCTAACATCGGAATTCCCGTCCTGCTGCTTGATATTGTGCCAAACGAGCTGACAAAGGATGAGATGAAAAAAGGGCTGACATTAGAAAGCCCGGAGGTCCGCAGCAGACTGAGCCGATCGGCCATGCAAAAGCTGCTGAAGCAAAAACCGGCGCCGCTGACTTCGGCTGCCAATCTCGACTATATAACGGCGGGGAATTTGGAAGATGACGCAGCTCAATTGAAGGATGCTGATTGGATTATTGAAGTCGTCGTCGAAAATCTTGACGTAAAAAAACAGATTTTCTCAATCGTTGATGAATACCGGAAACCGGGAAGCATCGTGTCGAGCAATACGTCCGGTATCTCCGTCACAAAAATGGCGGAAGGCCGATCTGCCGATTTTAAAGCTCATTTCTTAGGAACCCATTTCTTTAATCCGGCCCGCTACTTAAAGCTTCTGGAAATCATTCCGATTCAGGAAACAGATCCTGACGTGCTGGAGTTTATGACTTCATTTGCAGAAAACACGCTCGGGAAAGGGGTCGTCATCGCAAAAGACACGCCTAACTTTATCGCCAACCGCATCGGTACGTACGGCCTGCTGGTCACGGTAAGAGAAATGCTTTCTTCCGGCTGCCGCATCGGCGAGGTGGACACGGTGACCGGGCCTTTGATCGGCAGACCGAAAAGCGCGACCTTCAGAACCCTTGACGTTGTGGGGCTTGATACTTTCGCCCATGTGGCAAAAAATGTGTATGATAAAGCCGACGGCGCTGAAAAAGACATGTTTAAGCTTCCTGAATTTATGAATGACATGTTGAAAAACAATTGGCTGGGCAGCAAATCAGGCCAAGGTTTTTACAAAAAAGAAGGTAAAACAATATATGAACTCGATCCGCTGACCATGACATACGGTGAGCGCTCGAAAATGAAGACGCCCGCTTTAGAAGCCGCCAAACAGGCAAAGGGTGCCAAAGGCAAAATGAAAGCGCTTATATACTCTGATGACCGCGCCGGACGCCTGCTTTGGAATATTACATCGCAAACACTCTTGTACTCAGCCCGGCTTTTAGGTGAGATCGCTGATGATATCAAAGCGATTGACGACGCCATGAAATGGGGCTTCGGATGGGAGCTCGGACCGTTTGAGATGTGGGATGCCATCGGCGTCAAAAAATCAGCGGAGCGGCTCGAAGAAGAAGGCGCAGCACTCCCCGTCTGGGTGAAAGAAATGCTTGATCAGGGCCATGAAACATTTTATATGAAGGAAAACGGAACACCATTTTACTATTCAGACGGCCAATACAGGGCTGTGAAAGAAAATCCGAAACGGATCAGCCTGCAAACGTTAAAAGAAACAAAAGGCGTGATCACTAAAAACAGCGGAGCCAGTCTGATTGATCTCGGCGATGATGTCGCGCTGCTGGAATTTCATACGAAAAGCAACGCGATCGGCTTAGACATTATTCAGATGATTGACAATGCGCTTGAGGAAACGGAGCGGAATTATAAAGGTCTTGTCATCGGAAACCAAGGCAGACATTTCTGCGCGGGGGCAAACCTTGCGATGATTTTGATGGAAGCTCAGGATGATAACTTTATGGAAGTCGATTTTGTCATCCGCCGTTTTCAGCAGACGATGCTGAACATCAAATACAGCGCTAAACCCGTTGTCGCGGCGCCATTCGGGATGACACTCGGCGGCGGCACGGAAGTCTGTCTCCCGGCGGCACGCGTTCAGGCGGCGAGCGAATCGTATATGGGTCTTGTTGAAACCGGCGTCGGCCTTATTCCGGGCGGCGGAGGAAACAAAGAGCTGTACATGAATTATTTGGACGGCGGAAGTGAACTGATGGACGCAGCGATTAAAACCTTCGAAACAATCGCGCTTGCCAAAGTGTCCGGTTCGGCACATGAAGCCCGTGATATGAAGATTTTGTCCGCGGCAGACCGTATCAGCATGAATCAGGATCACCTGCTGCACGATGCGAAACAGCTGGCTGCTTCCTTATATGACAGCGGATACCGCCCGCCTGCCCGCAAAAACGTGAAAGTCACCGGGGAAACCGGATGTGCGGCATTACTGCTCGGAGCAGACCAAATGAGACGGTCGGGTTATTTATCCGATCACGATATGAAGATTGCGAAGAAGCTGGCCCATGTCATTGCCGGCGGAAGAGTCCCGTTCGGCACGGAGGTTTCAGAAGAATATTTACTCGAGATTGAAAGAGAAGCCTTTTTAAGCCTCGCTGGCGAGGCGAAATCTCAAGCGAGAATGCAGCATATGCTCGTCAAAGGCAAACCTTTACGGAACTAGGAGGGTGTTTATGAGAGAAGCAGTCATTGTGGCCGGTGCGAGAACCCCGGTCGGTAAAGCGAAAAAAGGATCGCTTGCAGCCGTTCGTCCTGATGATTTAGGCGCGCTTTGTGTAAAAGAAACGCTGAAACGGGCAGGCGGATATGAAGGAAATATCGATGACTTAATTATCGGATGTGCAACACCTGAAGCCGAACAAGGATTAAATATGGCGCGGAATATCGGTGCGCTGGCGGGGCTTCCTCATACGGTGCCGGCCATTACGGTGAACCGCTACTGCTCTTCCGGGCTCCAATCCATCGCTTACGGTGCTGAAAAAATCATGATCGGCGCGGGTGACACCGTCATTGCGGGCGGTGCGGAATCCATGTCGCAAGTTCCGATGATGGGGCATGTGACCCGCCCGAATATCGCTTTGGCGGAGCATGCGCCTGAGTATTACATGAGCATGGGGCACACAGCGGAGCAGGTCGCCGAAACGTACGGCGTATCCAGAGAAGACCAGGATGCATTTGCCGTCCGCAGCCATCAGAATGCCGCAAAAGCCCTTAAGGAAGGCAAATTCAATGACGAGATCGTGCCGGTTGAAGTATCGCTGACAGAAGTCGGTGATGACCATAAGCCGCGGAAAAAACAATTTATCTTTTCTCAAGATGAAGGCGTTCGTCCCGGCACATCAGCTGACGTCTTGGCGAAGCTCCGTCCGGCTTTTTCTAAAACGGGAACCGTGACGGCCGGGAACTCTTCACAAACAAGTGACGGCGCGGCGGCTGTCATGCTGATGGATCGCGAAAAAGCTTCGTCGCTCGGATTGGCGCCGCTTGTCAAATTCCGTTCCTTTGCCGTAGGCGGCGTTCCGCCTGAGGTAATGGGGATCGGTCCGATTGAAGCCATTCCGCGGGCGCTCAAGCTTGCCGGACTCGAATTACAGGATATCGGGCTTTTTGAATTGAATGAGGCCTTTGCTTCACAGGCCATTCAAGTCATCAGATCGCTTGGGATAGATGAAGAAAAGGTGAACGTCAACGGAGGCGCCATCGCGCTCGGACATCCGCTCGGATGCACGGGAACGAAGCTGACCCTGTCACTCATTCATGAAATGAAACGGAGAAACGAGCAATTCGGCGTGGTGACGATGTGCATCGGAGGCGGCATGGGAGCTGCCGGCGTATTTGAACTCATTTAAAAAAAGGGGGAAACGAACATGAAACAGGAAACGGTCAACGTCAAAAAAGGCGGCAGCTTTCTGATTGAAGAGACGGGATATGATCAAATATTCACTCCGGAGGACTTTACAGACGAACACAAAATGATCGGTAAAACGACAGAAGACTATGTCGTAAACGATGTGCTTCCTTATATCGATGAAATTGAAAACCATCAGTTCGAGCATTCGGTCAGACTGCTGAAAAAAGCCGGAGATCTCGGCCTCCTCGGAGCAGACGTGCCTGAAGAGTACGGCGGAATCGGCCTGGATAAAATCAGTTCAGCCTTCATTACGGAAAAGTTTTCACGTGCCGGCAGCTTTTCGCTGTCTTACGGCGCTCACGTCGGTATCGGCTCATTGCCGATCGTGTTCTTCGGAACGGAAGAACAGAAAAAAACCTATTTGCCGGACTTGGCTTCAGGACAAAGAATCGCGGCATACGCCTTAACTGAGCCCGGTTCAGGTTCAGATGCCCTCGGCGCGAAAACCACGGCTGTTTTGAATGAAGCGGGCACACACTATATTCTTAACGGAGAAAAGCAATGGATTACAAACTCCGCCTTTGCAGATGTCTTTGTCGTCTACGCTAAAGTGGACGGAGATAAGTTTTCCGCATTTATCGTAGAAAAGAACTATCCGGGCGTGTCAACGGGACCGGAAGAGAAAAAAATGGGGATTAAGGGTTCATCGACAAGAACGCTGATTTTAGATCAGGCGGAAGTCCCAAAAGAAAACCTTCTCGGCGAAATCGGAAAAGGCCATGTCATCGCTTTTAATATCCTGAATATCGGGCGCTACAAGCTTGCCGTCGGCACAATCGGCGCTTCAAAACGGGTGATTGAGCTGTCTGCCGCTTATGCAAACCAGCGCCGGCAATTTAAAACGCCGATCTCAAGCTTCACGCTCACTCAGGAAAAGCTTGCGACGATGTCAGCTCGGCTTTACGCGATGGAGAGCTCTGTATACAGAACAGTGGGCTTATTCGAAGATAATATGAGCAGGCTGACGGAAGAGGAGCAAAAAGACGGACGCGAAGTCGCGAAGTCAATCGCCGAGTACGCGATTGAATGCTCGCTCAACAAAATGTGCGGTTCTGAAACGCTTGATTATATTGCCGACGAAGGCGTTCAAATTCACGGCGGTTACGGATTTATGCAGGAATATGAAGTGGAGCGCGCCTATCGCGACTCAAGAATCAACAGAATTTTTGAAGGCACAAATGAAATCAACCGCCTGATTGTCACGAGCACGTTCCTGAAAAAAGCCGTAAAAGGTCAGCTGCCGCTCTTTGAAAAAGCAAAAGCGCTCCAAGAAGAACTCATGATGCTGATGCCTGAAGAGCCGGGCTCAGAACCTCTTGAACAGGAAAAATACATTGTCAGACAGGCGAAAAAGATCGCCCTCTTGACAGCGGGTCTCGCGGCGCAGAAATACGGCAAAGAGATCGAAGGCGAGCAGGAAATCATGGTGAACATTGCCGATATTGTCAGCGCGCTGTACGCTTTGGAATCAGCCGTCCTCAGAACGGAAAAAGCAATTGCGGCGGACGGTGCCGAAAAAGCCGCGCAGAAGCTGTTATATACGGAAATCTTTGCCCAGGAAGCCCTTCAGAACATAGAAGCGCACGCCAAAGAATCACTGATCGCCATGGAGGAAGGAGATTCCCTCCGCATGATGCTTTCCGTGCTGCGCAAACTGACGCGCCTGACGCCGAAAAACCTCATTCAGAAAAAACGTGAAGCGGCAGCCGCCGTCTTCCGTGAAGAAAAATATACGGTCTGATCACATGCTGAAAGCGCTCCTTCATCAGGGGCGCTTTTTCATGAAGCAACGTTATAGGTTTTTACAAGTGATTGTGTTAAAATAACGACGATCATTTACAAGGGGTGAAGAAGATGTCGTTAAATTTTTACTGGTACCCTAAATGCGGAACGTGCCGTAATGCGAAAAAATGGCTGGAAGACCGCGGTAAGGAAATAAACGAAATACATATCGCGGAGGAAACTCCGTCGAAAGAAGAAATTAAAGACCTCTATGAAAAGAGCGGTCTTGAGCTCAAAAAGTTTTTCAACACGAGCGGAATGAAATACCGCGAACTGAACTTGAAGGAAAAACTGTACCATATGTCAGAGGATGAACAGCTCGAACTTCTGGCATCAGATGGTATGCTCCTGAAACGCCCGATTACGACAGACGGCGAAAAAGTCACTGTCGGCTTTAAAGAAGACCAATTCGAAAAATATTGGATGTAATGCCAGGTTCAAAGAATTATGGTATCTTCTTATTATAAGAAAAAAATGGAGGGATTTAGATGAGCACACCGAAAGATATGCGTTATTCCAAAGAGCACGAATGGGTCAAAGTTGAGGACGGAAAAGCCCGCATCGGGATTACACATTTCGCGCAAGCCGAACTTGGCGACATCGTCTTTGTCGAGCTTCCGGAAGTCGGCGCCGAAATTAAAGCGGACGAGCCATTCGGCAGCGTGGAATCCGTCAAAACCGTTTCCGAACTGTACGCACCGATTAACGGAACGGTGACGGAAGTGAACGAAGAACTTGATGACAGTCCCGAATTCGTAAACGAGTCTCCGTATGAAAAAGCGTGGATGATCGTCGTGGAACCGGCTGATGCTGAAGAAATCGAAAACCTCATGACTTCCGAGCAATATGACGAAATGACACAAGAAGACTGATCGGATAGCAAAGGGGCCATTTGGACATTCTATCTGTAACGGGAGGTGTCTAAAATGGCTTTTGATAAACAAAAGGTCGATGTGACGGAGAACGTTACGGGCCGCTTTCAAAACGGCCGGTTTTCCTTATTTCATGAAAATGAAGCCATCGGCGAGATGACAGGCATGGACCAGTACGAGCTCAAACAGGGCTTTTCATTTGAAAATCAAAAATTTTATAAAACAGCCGATGTCATAAACAGCAGCGATCCGAAATATGTCGATTGCGATTATGAGAATGGCTGGTGTTAACAGTTGGCGGTGAATTTCACTGCCTTCTTTTTCAATCTGACGCTAAAACAATCGGCAGGTGACGCGCTTATGTACAACGGAGATGAAAAGGTCATTATCGTAGAAGGAAAATCTGATAAAATCAAAGTCAGGGAAGTGCTCATCGAACCCGCGGAAATCGTCTGTACAAACGGAACGATCGGCCAAACCGAACTGGAAGATTTGGCGGACCGCCTCTTTGACAGAGACGTCTATATTTTAACGGACGCAGATGACTCCGGAGAAAAATTAAGAAAACAGCTGAAACGGGAGCTTCCCGAAGCGCGCCATATTTATATAGACAGAACATACAGGCAAGTCGAGTCGTGCCCGGGCCATCATCTCGCATCTGTGCTGATCAGAGCCGGCTTTGATGCTGACACTGTATTTTTGAAAAAGAACGACCTGAGGTGGTAATCATGAAAGAACTCCAAGAAAATGAACTCGAATCGATTCAGGATGACGTTTATCTCCTGTATTTGTACACCCCGTTTTGCGGCACATGCCAGCTGGCGTCCAAAATGCTTACTGTCGTCGAAGAAATGCTGCCCGGCGCCGCCTTCTATAAAAACAACGTGAATTATTCCCCCGCATTCGCCAAAGCCTATCAGATTGAAAGCGTTCCGTGCTTTTTGCTGTTTAAAGGCGGAGAGCTTGTTGAGAAAGGATACGCCTTCCGCTCCGTTTCCTATTTATATGAGCTGATTAAACAAAAAACATCGCAAACGTTCCCGATGTGACAATATTTACAGGAAAATGTCGTGCGGTTTATAAAGGGTTCTGTCCGTTAAAAAGAGAAAGTGTATGTATGGCCATTAAAACGGGAGGTTATACGAGTGGAGAAAATAGAAGTTTCAGAGAATGACGGACAGCATCTGTTTTTGAAACCGCTATTAAACGCCTCAACGCTGCTGATTACATTCCAAGGAGAAACAGAAGCCTTAACGGTCTCAATTAACGGACAGGGAGAAATGAGAAAAACGTCGGTCTCAAAGGAAAAATCTAATTTGACCTTTTACGGAAACCAGACGGAAATCATCCATCTCCTGCATGGTGATGTCTCTTTGCAAAAGCTTATCCAAAGCGGAAAACTCAAAGTGAAAGGATCATTCAGAGCTCTGCTGAAGCTGGAGGCCATCCTCTGGCTGACAAACGGATTTTTTCAGGCGATCAGTAAACGGCCTTAAACTGCCAATCTACTATGTGACAATAGCTTCCAATATTTATTTTATTGACTTTTTATCATTCGCCGTGCTATTCTACAGTAAGAATTTCCGGACGAAAATACGATATGTTTTCTCTTATCAAGAGAGGTGGAGGGAAGTGCCCTATGAAGCCCGGCAACCATCAACGATGTTGAAATGGTGCCAATTCACTCGAAGCGGTCTGCTTTGAAAGATGAGAGAAAGGCCTTTTTCAATAAGCCTTTCTGCTCATTTTTGCAGAAAGGCTTTTCTTTTGCGGAGAAACCCGGAAGATTTCTTAGAATAGTGTAAGGCGGGTGATTGCTTTGATCCATCTTCAAAATGTTTCAAAAATTTACAAAGCGAAGCATGGGGATGTCAATGCTGTCCAAGATGTCACTCTTGATATCAAAAAGGGCGAAATATTTGGAATTATAGGATATAGCGGAGCTGGTAAAAGTTCCTTAATCCGTCTCCTGAACGGCCTTGAAAAGCCGACGTCGGGAACCGTGGAAGTCGCGGGGACGGAATTAAATAAAGTAAGCAGCCGCGGGCTGAGAAAAGCGCGCCAGGAAATCAGCATGATCTTCCAGCATTTTAACCTTCTGTGGTCGCGCACCGTCCGGGAGAACATTATGTTTCCGCTGGAAATCGCCGGCGTGAAAAAAAGCGAACGGGTCCGCCGCGCCGATGAATTGATTAAACTGGTCGGATTAGAGGGGAAAGAAAAATCTTATCCGTCGCAGCTGAGCGGCGGTCAAAAGCAGCGTGTCGGCATCGCCCGGGCGCTCGCCAATAATCCGAAAGTCCTTCTGTGCGATGAAGCGACATCAGCGCTCGATCCGCAGACGACCGATTCAATTTTGGATCTTTTATCCGATATAAATGACAGACTCGGTCTGACGATCGTGCTCATTACCCATGAAATGCACGTCATCCGAAAAATCTGCAACAGAGTCGCCGTCATGGAAAACGGGAAAGTCGTTGAAGAAGGCGAAGTACTCCAAGTTTTCAGAAACCCGCGCGAACCGATGACTAAGCGTTTCGTTCAGCAGGTGACAGAACCGGAGGAGACGAAAGAAACCATCCAGCATTTTCTGCAGGAAACAGCGACAGGAAAAACGATTCAGCTTTCATTTGTCGGGCAGGCCGCCGAGCAGCCCCTCATTACGGAAATGATCCGAAACTTTGATGTGGACGTCAATATTCTGCAGGGGAAAATTTCACAGACGAAGGACGGAGCCTACGGTTCTTTATTCATTCATATTGACGGTCAGGAAAAAGAAGTAGAAAACGTGATCCGGTTCATCAAAGACAAACAGGTAGAAGCAGAGGTGATCACAAATGTTTGAAAAATGGTTCCCGAACGTTGATATAACCGAGCTGTGGACGGCCACATACGAGACCCTTTATATGACGGTCATCGCATTAGTTTTTTCATTTATCATCGGAGCGATTCTCGGTCTTCTGCTCTTTTTAACGGGCAAGGGAAGCTTATGGGAAAATAAAATCATTAACACCGTGATTGCGGCGGTCGTTAATATTTTCAGGTCTATTCCGTTTCTTATTTTAATTATTCTGCTTCTCGGCTTTACTAAGATTTTGGTCGGATCGATTTTAGGACCGAACGCCGCATTGCCGGCGCTGATTATCGGCTCCGCGCCGTTTTACGCCCGTCTTGCGGAAATTGCGCTGCGGGAAGTCGATAAAGGAGTCATTGAAGCTGCCAGATCAATGGGAGCAAAGACATCGACGATTATCTTCAAAGTGCTGATTCCTGAATCAATGCCTGCGTTAATTTCAGGCATCACCGTTACGGCCATCGCCCTGATCGGATCTACCGCCATTGCCGGCGCCATCGGTTCAGGCGGACTCGGAAACCTTGCATATGTAGAAGGCTACCAGTCCAATAATACGGATGTAACGTTTGTAGCGACAGTATTTATACTCATCATCGTCTTTATCATTCAGATTATCGGTGATGTAATTACAAATATAATAGACAAAAGATAAGGGAGGATTTACATTGAAAAAGATTGTATTAAGTGCGCTGCTGCTTGTGTTCGCGGGAGTTTTGGCCGCCTGCGGATCAAACGGCTCGAATAAAAAGGAAATCGTCGTCGCCGCGACAAAAACACCGCATGCTGAAATCTTAAAAGAAGCGGAACCGCTCTTGAAGGAAAAAGGCTACACATTAAAAGTAAAAGTGCTGAATGATTACAAAATGTACAACAAAGCGTTAGCTGATAATGAAGTGGATGCGAACTTCTTCCAGCACGTTCCTTACCTTGAACAGGAAATGAAAGAAAATAAAGATTACAAACTCGTGAATGCCGGAGCCGTTCACCTTGAGCCATTCGGAATTTACACGAAAAAATACAAATCACTGAAAGACCTGCCTAAAGGCGCGACCATCATCATGACGAACAATGTCGCTGAACAAGGCCGTATGCTGGCGATGCTTGAAAAAGCCGGACTGATCACACTTGATCCGAAGGTAAAAACGATTGAAGCCACTACGAAAAACATTACGAAAAACCCGAAAAACCTGACATTCAAAAAAATCGCCCCTGAATTAACGGCGAAAGCATATAATGAAGAAGAAGGCGATGCAGTCTTCATTAACGTCAACTATGCGATTCAAAACAAACTGAATCCGTTAAAAGATGCGATTGAAGTGGAATCAACGAAAAACAACCCGTACGCAAACATCATCGCCGTACGCAAAGGTGACGAAAAATCAGAGAAAATCAAAGCGCTTATGGAAGTGCTTCACTCTAAGAAAATCAAAGACTTTATTGAGAAAAAATACGACGGAGCCGTGCTTCCCGTATCTGAATAAAGCGAAAACCCCGGATGAATCATCCGGGGTTTTTTTCGGGTATTAATCGGAGAACTGTCCATAATAAAAAGGAAGGTTAACGATTGGAGGGAATGGCAGTGGCCCAATACCAGGATAACGGGAAAAGCGTGCATGACGCATTGAAACAATATAAAGAAGGTTTAGGCATATTCGAGCAAAAAATGCCGATGATGGGGCGGAAGTTTAATGAATTTACTGAACAGTGTTTCTCTGCGGATTCATTAACTGAAAAAGAGAAACAATTAATCGCTCTGGGCATCAGCATCAGCGCTCAAGATGAATTTTGCATGATTTATCATACGAAGGGCTGCCTTGACCAAGGGGCGACAGAAGAAAACATCCTTGAGGTCATCGGCGTCGCGGCGGCATTCGGGGGCGGCGCGGCTCTCAGTCAGGGAGTGACCCTCGTGCAGCAGTGCATTCAGGAATTCGGACATACGACGCATTAGAAAGAGCAATCGTGTGAATACCGTTTTTCAGATAAAGCGAGCGCCGGTTTTCGGCATATTCGAAAGGATTCAGGGGCACACTCTCTTTGGCCGGAGCAGGGGATCATTGTTACAATAGAAACAAATATATGAAGGGATTGATTCATTATCTGCACCAGCCACGAGAGACTGGACCTTGACTATACGCCTGAAATGGAAAAAGCGATGCAGAAGTCACACGGCATCGGCTACGAGGAATACGGACGGCGTCTTTCAAAAAGGATGGAAGTCGAACGGCAGAGGGAGCTTGAATATCAAAAAAGCAAGTTCCTCGCAGCGCAGCTTAATGAGAAAATCGGTCAGTAAAAAAGGGTGGATTTCCGCCCTTTTTCTGTTTCAAACAGCTTTAATTACGCCTTGATCTTTGATAAACTTTAGGAATGTTCCGGGTAATATAAAAAGTTGTATTTACTTTTCATTTGTTATAAAATTAGAATGAGAATAAATTGAGAATAATGATTATATATTTTGGAGGTATAGATATGGCTGCTTCAACATTAACGATCAAGGATCTTCACGTTGAAATCGAAGGAAAAGAGATCTTAAAAGGTGTAAACCTTGAAATAAAAGGCGGCGAATTCCACGCTGTCATGGGGCCGAACGGTACCGGTAAATCCACGCTCTCAGCAGCGATTATGGGACACCCGAAATACGAAGTTACAAAAGGCAGCATCACGCTTGACGGCAAGGATGTACTGGAAATGGAAGTGGACGAGCGCGCTCAGGCGGGTCTTTTCCTTGCGATGCAGTACCCAAGCGAAATCAGCGGTGTGACAAATGCCGATTTCCTTCGCTCTGCGATTAACGCCCGCCGTGAAGAAGGCGATGAAATTTCTCTTATGAAATTCATCCGCAAAATGGACGAAAACATGGAGTTCCTTGAAATGGACCCTGAAATGGCGCAGCGTTACCTGAACGAAGGTTTCTCAGGCGGGGAGAAAAAACGCAACGAAATCCTTCAGCTTATGATGATCGAGCCGAAAATCGCCATTCTTGACGAGATCGATTCAGGTCTTGATATCGATGCGCTTAAAGTCGTTTCTAAAGGAATTAACAGAATGCGCAGCGAAAACTTCGGCTGCTTAATGATCACTCACTACCAGCGCCTTCTGAACTACATCACGCCTGATGTCGTTCACGTTATGATGCAGGGACGCGTAGTGAAATCCGGCGGCGCGGAGCTTGCACAGCGCCTTGAAGCGGAAGGTTATGACTGGATTAAACAAGAACTAGGCATTGAAGACGAAACTGTAGGCCAAGAAGCGTAAGCGTTAGGGGGATAATCATGACATTGGAAACGAAACTATCCGTAGATCAGGAATATGTCAAAGGCTTTTCCGAAAAGCATCAAGAACCTGCCTGGCTGAAAAACCTGCGCTTACAGGCTCTTGAAAAAGCTGAAGATCTGCCGCTGCCTAAGCCTGATAAAACAAAAATCACAAATTGGAACTTTACAAAGTTCAACAAGCATACAGTAGAAAATGCGCCGCTTGCTTCTTTAGAAGATTTAGCTGATGAAGCAAAAGCGCTGATCGATATCGAAAACGAAGACAAAACGTTATACGTGCAGCGTGACCAAACGCCCGCTTTTCTTTCTCTTTCTAAAGAACTGAAAGACAAAGGCGTCATCTTTACGGACATCTTAACGGCTGCCCGTGAGCACAGCGACCTTGTTGAGAAGTATTTCATGAAAGACGGCGTTAAGGTCGACGAACATAAACTGACTGCGCTTCATGCAGCATTAATGAACGGCGGGGCATTCCTTTATGTTCCTAAAAACGTTCAGGTGGAGACGCCTGTTCAGGCCGTTTACGTTCATGAAAGCAATGACACGGCATTGTTCAACCACGTGCTGATTGTCGCTGAAGATCACAGCTCCGTCACTTACGTTGAGAACTACATCAGCACGGTGAATCCGAAAGAAGCTGTATTCAACATTATCAGTGAAGTGGTCACAGGCGATAATGCCAGCGTGACGTACGGCGCCGTTGACAACCTGTCAGCAGGCGTCACAACATACGTCAACCGCCGCGGAGCCGCGCGCGGACGCGACAGCAAAATCGAGTGGGCGCTCGGACTGATGAACGACGGCGACACGATTTCTGAAAACACGACAAACCTCTACGGTGACGGCACATACGGCGATACGAAAACCGTAGTTGTCGGAAGAGGAGAACAGACGGAAAACTTTACGACGCAGATCATCCACTTCGGTAAGGCTTCTGAAGGCTATATCCTGAAGCACGGAGTCATGAAAGATGCCGCATCTTCCATCTTTAACGGAATCGGCAAAATCGAGCACGGCGCGTCTAAAGCAAACGCTGAACAGGAATCCCGCGTTCTGATGCTGAGTGAAAAAGCACGCGGAGATGCAAACCCGATTCTTTTAATTGATGAAGACGATGTAACTGCAGGACATGCGGCATCTGTCGGCCGTGTGGACCCGATCCAGCTTTACTACTTAATGAGCCGCGGAATTCCGAAAGAAGAAGCGGAGCGCTTAGTCATTTACGGATTCCTTGCTCCGGTGGTAAAAGAGCTTCCGATTGAAGGAGTTAAGAAACAGCTCGTCTCCGTCATCGAAAGGAAAGTAAAATAATGAATATCACCGATATTCGTGAACAGTTCCCGATCCTTCATCAGCAAGTGAACGGACATGACCTCGTGTACCTTGACAGCGCGGCGACTTCCCAGAAGCCGCGTGCTGTCATTGAAGCAGTGGATCAGTATTACAACAAATACAACTCCAATGTCCACAGAGGCGTTCATACTCTTGGCACGAGAGCGACAGACGGCTATGAAGGTGCGCGTGAAAAAGTCCGTAAGTTTATCAATGCGAAGTCAATGGCTGAGGTCATTTTCACAAAAGGCACGACAACTTCACTGAATATGGTGGCGCTGAGCTATGCCCGCGCCAGCTTAAAACCCGGTGATGAAGTGGTCATCACCCAAATGGAGCATCATGCGAATATCATTCCATGGCAGCAGGCTGTCAAAGCAACCGGCGCGACTTTAAAATATATCCCGATGCAGGAAGACGGCACGCTTTCGTTGGACGACGTCCGGCAGACTGTCACAAGCCATACGAAGATCGTGGCAGTCGCTCATGTGTCAAACGTGCTCGGCACGATCAACCCGATTAAAGAGATCGCCAAAATCGCTCATGACAATGGCGCGGTCATCGTGGTGGACGGGGCGCAAAGCACACCGCACATGAAAATCGACGTTCAGGACTTGGATTGCGACTTCTTCGCGCTTTCTTCCCATAAAATGTGCGGCCCGACGGGAATCGGCGTGCTGTACGGCAAGAAAGAACTGCTTGAGAATATGGAGCCGGCCGAATTTGGCGGCGAGATGATCGACTTTGTAGGGCTTTATGAATCAACTTGGAAAGAGCTTCCGTGGAAATTTGAAGCAGGCACGCCGATCATTGCAGGCGCGATCGGATTGGGAGCCGCGATTGATTTTCTTGAAGAGATCGGACTCGACGAGATTTCCCGGCATGAGCATAAGCTTGCAGCCTATGCGCTTGACCGTTTCGAGCAGCTAGACGGCGTGACGGTATACGGTCCGAAAGAGCGGGCGGGACTTGTGACATTTAATCTTGATGAGGTTCACCCTCATGATGTCGCGACTGTCCTCGATGCTGAGGGCATTGCGGTCAGAGCCGGCCATCATTGCGCCCAGCCGCTCATGAAATGGCTGGATGTATCTGCTACTGCGAGAGCGAGTTTTTATCTGTATAATACAGAGGAAGAGATCGATAAGCTCGCGGAAGCCCTCCAAAAGACAAAGGAGTACTTTACAAATGTCTTTTAATGCAAATTTAGATACATTATACAGACAAGTGATCATGGATCATTACAAAAATCCGCGCAACAAAGGGGTTTTGGATGACAGCATCGTCGTCGATATGAACAACCCGACTTGCGGCGACCGGATCAGACTGACAATGAAGCTTGACGGCGATACCGTTCAGGAAGCGAAGTTTGAAGGAGAAGGCTGCTCCATCTCCATGGCTTCAGCTTCCATGATGACGCAGGCGATTAAAGGAAAAGATATTGATACCGCCCTTTCCATGTCTAAGATTTTCTCAGACATGATGCAAGGGAAAGAGTATGACGACTCAATAGATCTCGGGGATATTGAAGCCCTTCAAGGCGTTTCGAAATTCCCGGCCCGGATTAAATGTGCCACCCTTTCATGGAAAGCACTTGAAAAAGGAGTCGCTGGCGAAAAAGGCGGCAATTAAAAGATTGGAGTGAAAATGGATGGCTAAAAAAATGCCTGAAATTGGTGAATACAAGTACGGTTTTCACGATAAGGACGTTTCCATTTTCCGTTCAGAGCGCGGATTGACAAAAGAAATCGTAGAAGAAATTTCACGCATGAAAGAAGAGCCTCAATGGATGCTTGATTTCCGCCTGAAATCTCTTGAGCATTTCTACAACATGCCGATGCCGCAGTGGGGCGGGGATTTAAACTCTTTAAACTTTGACGAAATTACGTATTACGTAAAGCCGTCTGAGCGTTCAGAGCGTTCTTGGGATGAAGTGCCTGAGGAAATTAAACAGACATTCGACAAACTCGGTATTCCTGAAGCTGAGCAAAAATACCTTGCCGGTGTTTCTGCACAGTACGAATCCGAAGTTGTGTACCACAATATGAAAGAAGATCTTGAAGAGCAAGGCATCGTCTTCAAAGACACAGACAGCGCGCTGAAAGAAAATGAAGACATTTTCCGCGAGCACTGGGCGAAAGTTATCCCGCCGACTGATAACAAGTTTGCGGCGCTGAACTCAGCTGTTTGGTCCGGCGGATCTTTCATCTACGTGCCTAAAGGCGTGAAGGTTGAAACACCGCTTCAAGCTTACTTCCGCATCAACTCCGAAAACATGGGTCAGTTCGAACGTACGCTGATCATCGTTGACGAAGAAGCAAGCGTTCATTACGTAGAGGGCTGTACGGCTCCTGTGTACACAACAAACTCGCTTCACAGCGCGGTTGTTGAAATCATCGTCAAAAAAGGCGGCTACTGCCGTTATACAACAATTCAAAACTGGGCGAACAACGTTTACAACCTAGTAACGAAACGTACGGTTTGTGAAGAAAACGCGACGATGGAATGGGTTGACGGAAACATCGGTTCTAAATTGACGATGAAATATCCGGCTGTCATTCTGAAAGGTGAAGGCGCGCGCGGCATGACGCTTTCTATCGCTCTTGCGGGCAAAGGACAGCATCAGGACGCGGGTGCGAAAATGATTCACCTTGCACCGAATACGTCATCCACAATCGTATCAAAATCGATTTCCAAACAGGGCGGAAAAGTAACATACCGCGGTATCGTCCACTTCGGACGAAAAGCGGACGGCGCCCGTTCAAACATCGAGTGTGATACGCTCATTATGGATAACAAATCAACTTCTGATACAATCCCTTACAATGAAATCCTGAACGACAACATTTCATTGGAGCACGAAGCGAAAGTATCAAAAGTTTCTGAAGAACAGCTTTTCTACTTGATGAGCCGCGGTATTTCTGAAGAAGAAGCAACAGAAATGATCGTTATGGGCTTCATCGAGCCGTTCACAAAAGAACTTCCGATGGAATACGCAGTTGAAATGAACCGTTTGATTAAATTCGAAATGGAAGGTTCCATCGGTTAATAGTAAAACCCCGCCATGTGGCGGGGTTTTTTTCTTTATTGAATAGTGAAATTACCGTATTCGCTTGACCGGACATGAATCGGCCCGTTTAAATTGTAGTTCTTCTCTTTGACAATATCGCGGAAAACGTCGACACGGGCAACCGATTCTCTCCATTCATCCTGAGTGTCCTCATCTGACGGATTCATCAGATCGTCATAGCGCACATCCAAGAATTTATTGAGCCATTTCTTCTCGTCAGTTCCGTCTTTCGGTGACCCGCCCATTTTTTTGTTCGTGCGTTTAATCAGGGCATAAAAGGAGTCCGGATCATCGCCGTCGCCATGCTGAATCACCGTATCGTACATCACTGCTTTTGCCAAGGCCGTTTTCAGTCCGGCATTTTCTGAACGTTTCATCGCCGGCTGATAATACAAGCTGTCATTTACCTTATCTTGGGCAGCGCGGAAGGCTTTATCATTGCCAAGTGAGCGCCAGGCAGAAGCGAATCCTTTCAGATTGCTGATGTCATCGCTTTCGTCCTTCGCAAGACGACGCAATTCAGGCAAATACTTTTTCAATTTGTTATTCGGCACCGCTTTCGTGTAGACTTCGACTACTTCCAGCGCATCTCCGGTAGCCGTCGTAAAGCCGGCCCGCCCGCAAGTGTAACCTCTTCCGTCATCCAACGCTTCAACATATCCGTATTGGATTTCCGTCTTTCCGTTTTCAAAGATGCTGGTCAGCTGTTCCGCCCGGCGCTTCTGATCCTTATTCAGCCCGGCCGCAAAAACCGTACCGCTCATCATCAGGGTAAAAAACATGGTGAAAATAAGAGATGAAACCGCCGTCTTCTTCCAAAAACCTGCTTTTTTCTTCAAGCTGATTTTCATTGCCATACCCCTTTCATATGTAAGTTACGCACTCAGTATACATGAGGGGGTTGTTTTTTTGTTGAAAACACACGAATTTGTCAATATTTTGAATCCTAAGCCCTATCCGGCGCTTCATAAAAAGAACGACCTTCACCAGACAGACAATCCCGTTCTTGCGTCATTCTCATCTGTAACATAGTCAACGCGGTGAAACCCGCATTGTACAGCCTGCTGATAAAGGGCTTCGAGCATAACCGGATCTTTGCAATATAACGTTACATACGAGCAATCTGCAATGAGAAGCACAAGCTCACAGGAACTCTCCAAATATTCCTCATACGTATTGATTTCCGTTACCATCCCGCCCGGGAAAGCTTTCAATTCAGCAAAAATCATATAATAAGGGTTTCCTTCCAGACGCTGACGGAGTTCTTGACCCTGAATGATGCGCTGATTTTGTGGAAACAGGTCTGTATCGGTGTCTTCTTTGAACTCAATATACGCCTCTCCATCACCGATAAACCACGTATAGGGAGAGATCGGGAACGGTTGTAATATATCTGCCGCAAACCGTCCGAACTCATTTGGGATGTTAAATGTAATGCCGCGTTTCATAATAAAATGAGGAAATCGAATAACTAATGACTGACTATTTTGAAATTAAATCCATAGGAGCTTTATTTTATTACTGTAAAATTGCTATAATAATAGCTAATATGTTTCTAAATTGGAGGACTATTGTTATGAAGGGGAAAAAGATCATTATTTGTTTATTGGTCATCTGTATTATTTTCATAATCAGTTTGTTTTTTATTAAGAATAATGAAACTCCTGATTCAGCGAAAAAATTTAATACTGAACATGAAGCTTTACAGTATGCTAAACAAGAATCACCTTATATCACTGATTTTATATATGAAACAAAGGAAATTGACAATGAAAAAGTTGTGATATACAAATTTGAAGAAAATAAACAAATAGGTATAGGAACAGGAACATTGGCATGGAAAGATAAAAAAGTTATATGGGTAAAGAATGGAAATGGTGTAGCGCTTAAAAATCAGAATAATAAGACAGATATTTCATTTGATGTAAAGTCTTATTCAGGTAAAAAATATAAGTTATATGCTGGATTTAACAAAACGAAAAATCTGAAAATTGAAACTCAGACAGATAATAATGTAACCCCTCATGTGGATAAGAAATCTGGAATATATTATTTGTTAATTCCTAGTATAAATTAATCACACCTAGTTTACAAAAATATACTTCTCTGGTAATATTTTAATGTGTCATAAAAATAAGGAGGGTGTATATGAAAAAGAAAGTTACGCTTTTGATTGCAGTTTTCGTGGTATTTTTGATGGTTTTTGGAAATCCCTCGAAAGGATTCGCTGTCGAGCAATATACTATTAATCTATCTGATTCAAATGTAGAAAAATTTTATGATGAGGAACAAGGTGCAGTAATCGCACCATTCAAAGCGTCAGAACATGGGCTTGTACCTGTTTCAAAAGATGAATATGAAAAAACAACTGAAATAAAAGAAAACGAAGATTTAGAGAATGAGTTTGTTGTTTCTGAGGAAAGTAATGACGAATTAGAATTTAAGCCCTATGCTGACGTTGATCTTAGATATTGGAGATATAAAGAAAAATCAGCCACTAAATATTATGGTGACCCTATTAAAGTTTCAGCAACAATTAAGTGTACTACATCATCGTGCAGAGTAGATAAACAGACGCAAGCTACTGTATCTAAGTCTTACAGTGTTAATGCTTCATCAGAAATTCAAGCTATAAACTATGGAGCTAGTTTTAATTTTACGTCAGCAAAATCTTATTCTACTACATATTCCTTTACGCTCAAAAAAGGCCAATCTGGATATATAGCCTTTAAACCATACAAAAGAAAGTCTACAGGTACCCTAACGCAGTATTCTACAATGCATGGTAAAATCAGCAGTAAATCAGCCTATGGAAGATCAGCGATTAAGATGAAAACCGGAGAAGCTGATGGATACTATACTTTTGTTTTTACTAAAAAATAGTATGATAGATCAGTTTATATAGTGGAAGGATAATAGTGATAATGCCTTTATCCTCTCAATAAGGACGGGGCTTGATACTTAGCCGCGTTCTTTGATGTTCTCTTTTGTTCTTGATCTGTATATACGTTGATTATGACTTTTGAATTGATACTGGCTGCTGTTTGAAAGCTTGCGATTGTCGATTTAGGGTCTGTGTTTTCTTCACATCCATGATGATTTACGTTTAAGACATCACCTTTTCTCTATTGATAGATGGAATCTTTGATAGGAGAGCGAAGAGATTGGTCGACCTTCTGCTTTTTCATATGGGGGCAAAAGGTCGAAGCAAAGCGCTCCATTTGTTAAAATAAATAAGACAAAACAGATAGAAAAGGTGTTACACATGAAGTCTTATATGATTATCGGGGCCGGCATTCTCGGTGCGTCCGCGGCTTATCATCTCGCAAAGGCCGGGGCGGATGTAACGGTCATTGACCGGAAACACCCGGGGCAGGCGACTGACGCCGCGGCGGGGATCGTTTGCCCGTGGCTGTCGCAGCGGCGCAATCAGGCATGGTATGCGATCGCAAAAGGCGGCGCCCGTTATTATGAACGATTGATACAGCAGCTTGAAGCGGACGGAGAAACAGAAACCGGTTATCAAAAGGTCGGTGCCGTCAGCCTCCATACAGATGAAAAAAAGCTCAGCCAAATGGAGGAAAGAGCTTATAAAAGAAGAGAAGACGCCCCTGAAATCGGTGACATTACAAGACTGACACCGGCAGAAACGAAGGCGCTGTTCCCCGCGCTGTCGGAGGAATTCGGGGCAGTTCATGTCAGCGGCGCGGCCCGGGTGAACGGGAGGGCGCTTCGTAAGGCGCTGTTAAGTGCGGCCGTTAAGCACGGCGCGGCTGTTTACAATGAAGAAGCGTCAATATTGACTGAGGACGGTGCCGTCATCGGTGTGAAAACCGCAGAACGCACGCTTACTGCCGACCAGGTTCTCGTAACGGCCGGCGCTTGGGCGAGAGAGCTGCTTGAGCCGCTCGGCATCCGTTTTTCAGTATCATACCAAAAGGCGCAGATCGTTCATTTAGAGCTTCAGGGAGAGGATACGGGCGGCTGGCCCGTCGTCATGCCCCCAAACGATCAATACATTCTCGCCTTTGACAGCGGCAGAATCATAGCGGGTGCGACTCATGAAAACGATACCGGCATGGATTTGCGGGTGACGGCCGGCGGCCTCCGCGAGATTTTTGACAAAGCATTAACCGTGGCGCCGGGCCTTTCAGACAGTACTGTAATAGAGACAAGAGTCGGTTTCAGGCCGTTTACTCCCGGCTTTCTTCCTGTCATCGGCAAAGTGCCGAATATCAGCGGACTCCTCGTTGCCAACGGGCTGGGCGCCTCAGGACTGACGAGCGGGCCGTATCTGGGGGCTGAACTGGCGAAACTCGCGCTCGGTCAGCAGACGGAAATTGATTTAAGCCTTTATGATCCGGCCGGGGCGCTTGAATAAAAAATAGCTTTTGGCGCATTCTTATGATAGGATGGAGCTTTAATGAATAAGAGGACGTGACCCATTTTGATAAAAATAAACCTTCCTGCTCCTGATGTAACCATTACGGAACGGCAGCAGTCACCGTCGGAGAATGAACCGGCGATTAAAGCGATTTACGGTTTCATTGATTTTCACCAAATTCCGAGAGACAAAGGCGGCATATTTATGTTTTATAACATTCATGATGAGCTGCTGTTTGTCGGGAAAGCCCGTAAATTAAGACAAAGAATCAAAAAGCATTTTGAAGACAATGTGTCGCCTGTTAAACATCACAGGGACGAAGTGTATAAAATTGAAGTATGTGTCGTAAATGATCCGATGGAAAGGGAGATTTACGAAACGTACGCGATCAATACCCTTCAGTCGAAATACAACATTGAGAAAGTATTTTATAAATAAGAAAAACCGGAGCTTAAGGGCTCCGGTTTTCTTTATGTTTACAGTGCCAGCCACATCACGGCAATATGCACGATCAGCAGACAGTAAACGACGAGGAATAGCTGGACGGCCTTTTTTCTGAATAACATGCAGATCATCATGAGCACAGGAAAAATCAGGACGCCGGCCGTTTTATTGATTGATGTATTCGGACGGTTTGACACGTCATAGTGAATGGCCATATCAGCAGGAAGAAACGGATAAAACACAATCGACAGAATAAAGGCGAGAACCACAGCTCCCCACAGCACTTTATCATTCATCAAAAACATATGAACACTCCCTTTTTTTAGTGTGAAAAATTTCATTAGTTTCAGTATTTATCTTATGGGTGTTTCCGATCAGGTGATCGCTGATATTAAAAAGTCATCGCGGGATTATTTTAAAGAGTTGAAAGCGGCGGTCTACAGCGGCGATTATGAGAAAGTGAACAGCGTCATTGATCAAGGTTCGCAGATTATGGCGAAAGTGCTGAAAGAAGAGTTTGACAAAAAGAGCATGGACAAAGGAAAATCAACGGCCATCGGCCAATGCGCAACGGCTGTATGGGTATTTTTAAACGCGGCGGCCGCCATTGAGACGATCGCTCTTGCGGTAGCGGCCATCATTTTGACAGTAGCAAGCGTTGACGAAGATTCCGACTTAGGAAAAGAGCAGCTCATCGCTAATGTCGTTGACCGCATTAACGCGCAGCACTGAGGCTGAAGAAAGAAAACGCTAAGGAAACGAACCTTAGCGTTTTTTTGATTGAAGCATCTCTTTTAAATATGCTTCTGAATCAAAGCCGAGTTCCTCGTCGGCTTCTTTTTTCAGTTCAAGCTGAAATCGCACATACGTGTCATATTTGGGGCTGAGCTTTTGAAGAAGATTGCTGAAAGGCGATCCCTCCTTCAGCGCGGGCAGATCAGAAGCGGATTCTCCGACCTTGATCAGGCTTTCCCTGTATTCTTCATCTGTCTGCACTCTTTTCACAAGCTGAATGATGATGTTTTTATGAGTGTCCCAAGTGGCGGGGTCTCTCTCCAAAATCCGCTCGATAAATTGGTCATGCTGGACTTTGTGCTGCTGGAGCTGAGCCGGATCCTCCTTGCCGACCAGCTGCATCATCGGGTGTGCAGCCGGAACTTCTTCCATATCATCCAATACTTTAATAAGCTTTGCCCATATCGTTTTTTTCTCATCTGTATCAATAGAAAAGTCGAGGAACGGTTCAAACAGCGCGGCGATAAATTCTCCGAAATCTCCCGGGAACAGTTTTTTCAGCTGAAGTCCCATATACTTCGGTTCATCTATTTTGACCTCGCCGATATCATGCAGAATTGAATCGACATTTTCCGCATCTTCCACGCGCTTGATCAGCATTTCAGTCAGTTTCCGTTCCTGCTCAAGCTCTTCAATCTGCCGACTGAGCTTTTGATGCTGCCGGCGCAGTATATCATGCAGACTGCTGCCCTCTAAGAGGAACGCTTTAATATCGCTTACAGACAGTGCCAGCATTCGGAGGGCGGCAATCATTTTCAGCGTATTCACGTTCTGAGCGGAATACTCACGGTATCCGTTATCAGGGTTTTTGCTGACGGTGATTAAACCTTCCTGCTCATAATATTTGATGGCTTTTTTCGTGAGACCCGTCTGCCTTGCGGCTTCTTTTATATTCATTCTGAATCACTCCCTGTTTTTCATTCTAAACGTGTCTCTAAGGGTCAGGTCAAGAGAGGGCGGCGAATAAGACGGGTTTATTTTATATTTTAGAAATTTCAGAAAATATGATTGACAACGCACCTTTGTTGCGATTAATATAACGTTATATAATGTTATATAACGTTATATAATAAAACACTGAGGAGTGAAGGATTTGAGTCAAACTGCCGCACAAGTGAATCACAAAGTTCAGGCTTTCTTGGATGATCTGAAAGGAAAAACGATTGACCACGTCTTTTTCGTCGCTTGCGGGGGTTCTTCAGCCATTATGTATCCGAGCAAGTACGTGTTTGACAGAGAGGCGAAAGCCATCAGCTCTGATCTCTACAGTTCAAATGAATTTATTCAGCGCAATCCCGTTCAGCTCGGAGAGAACTCTCTCGTGATTTTATGTTCTCAGTCAGGCAATACGCCGGAAACGGTGAAAGCCGCCGGTTTCGCCAGAAAAAAAGGCGCGCTTACGATTGCGATGACCTTTGAGCCTGATTCGCCGTTAGCGAAAGAAGCCGAATATGTCGCGGTGTATGACTGGGGTGAGAATGCACAGGCGATAAATACGAATTACGGGGTTCTGTATCAAATCGTGTTCGGCGCTTTACACGTGCTGGAAAACCATCCCGTGTTTGAACAGGCGATCGACGGACTCAATAAGCTCCAGACCGTATATGACAAAGCGCTTAAACAAGAAGCGGATCACGCAAAGGCATTCGCGAAAGCCCACGAAAAAGAAGATATCATTTACACGATGGCAAGCGGTGCGAACTACGGCGTCGCTTACTCCTACAGCATCTGCATTCTCATGGAAATGCAATGGATTCATTCCCACGCCATTCATGCCGGAGAATATTTTCACGGACCGTTCGAAATCATTGATGAATCCGTTCCATTTATTATCCTGCTCGGCTTAGACGAAACAAGACCCCTTGAAGAGCGGGCGCTTTCCTTCTCAAAAAGATACGGCAAAAAACTGACTGTGCTTGATGCGGCAGCATATGATTTTTCCGGAATTGACGATTCTGTAAAAGGCTATCTGGCTCCTCTCGTATTAAACCGGGTGCTCAGAAGCTATGCGGATGCGCTGGCGGAAGCAAGGAACCATCCGTTAAGCCAGCGGCGTTACATGTGGAAAGTCGAATATTAAGAACGCGCATTATATTTCACCGGACTATAATGATATATAACGTTATAGTCCGGTGACAAAGGAGGAAAAGCATCTGAAAAAGCTCATCTGCCTGTTCGTTCTGTTAGCCGTATGTCTGTCAGCCGCCGCCTGTTCAAGCCAAAGCAGTTCCTCTGACGGAAAAGTGACCTTGAAGTTTTTTCACAGGTGGCCGAAGGAGCCGGAAAAAAGCTATTTCGAAGAAGCGGTCAAAGAATTTGAAGCTGCTCATCCGGATATTCATATCCAAACGGAAGCGGTCTTAAACGATTCTTATAAAGACAAGGTGAAAGTCATGCTCGGAACAACGAGCCCCCCTGATATTTTCTTTTCATGGAGCGACCGGTTTGCTTATAAATTCATCAAAGGAGATAAAGCCCTCGATCTGTCGTCTTACTATCAGCAGGATAAAGATTGGTCCTCACAGCTTGTGCAGTCACAAATCAAACCCTTTACGCATGACGGAAAACAGTACGGTGTTCCGTGGCAAATGGACGCTAAATCATTCTTTTATAATAAGGACATTTTTCATACATTACATTTGAAGCCCCCGGCGACATGGGATGAACTGATCACAGTCTCTGAGAAATTGAAAGAGAACGGATATATTCCGATCAGTTTCGGCACAAAAGCGCCTTGGACGATTTCTCATTATATCGGGACGCTGAACCAGCGTATGGTGGATGAAAAAACGCGGGCGAAGGATTACAGCCCGGAAACCGGGGAGTTTACGGACGAAGGCTATGTCAAAGCGCTTGAAAAGCTTCAGGAACTTCTGCCGTACTTTACAAAGCACGTGAACTCCGTTGATCACGAATACGTGCGCCAGCAGTTTACGAGCGGCAAAGCGGCGATGATTTATGCGGAAACGGCAGAAATTAAGCTCGTCGAACCGGTCAATCTGGGCTTGTTTCCTTTCCCGAAACTCAGCGGCGAAAAGGGATCTCCCCGTGCACTGACCGGATCTCCGGAAGGATTTATGATTTCCTCAAAAACGAAGCACCCGAAAGAAGCCATGGAATTTCTACAGTTTTTAACCTCGAAAAAAATGGGAGAGAAGCTGATAAAAGACGTCGGTAAATACAGCGCGGTTCAAGGAACGGCGACAGAAAACAATTCCGCCCCGATCCAGCGTGAAGCCGTGCAGGATATCGTCCGCGCCGAATCAATGGTGCCGTGGTTTGATATGGATGTTGACGTTGAAATCGCCGAAGTGTATGCGGCAGGCGTTCAGCAGATGCTCGGCGGCACAATGACACCGCGCGAGGTGATGAATTCCGTGCAGAAAGCGGCGCGTCAGGTCAAAGCGTCATCTGAATAGAACAGATTTCTTTGGAGAAAGGAGATGAGGATTTCCTTGGTCAGCCGAAAACGTTTCATCCCGTATCTGTTTCTCGCGCCCGCGCTGATTTTTCTGCTGTTCGTTTACATTCCGATTATTGAGAATGTGTTTTTCAGTCTGTTTGAATGGAGCTCATTTCAACCCGAAAAGACATTTATCGGTTTGAAAAATTATATTGACCTGTTTCACGATCCCGTATTTTTTACAGCGCTCCGCAACAATGTGCTGTATGCGGTCATATCGCTGATTTGCCAGGTTGGCGGCGGCTTAATTCTGGCGGCCGTGCTGGAAGACAGATTGGTAAGAAAATGGTCGCCGTTTTTCCGCACGGTCTTTTTTCTTCCGGTCGTTATTTCCATGACCGTTATTGCGCTGTTGTTTGATTTTATTTATAACCCGGAAATCGGGCTTTTGAATCAGCTGCTGGAAGCCGTCGGACTTGATGAACTGACCCGGGCGTGGCTGGGCGATGAAAACACCGCTATGCTGTCTGTCATTTTTGTGTCTCAATGGCAGTCTGTCGGTTACATCGCCATGCTGTACATTGTCTCGATTCAGAGCATTCCCGCTGAATTATATGAATCGGCGCAGCTGGACGGAGCCGGAAAAATCCAGCAGTTTTTTCACATTACGGTGCCGCAGACGAAAGAAATGTCGTTTGTTGCCGTGGTGATGACGCTGACCGGCGCATTTACCGTATTTAATGAACCGTATATTCTGACCGGCGGAGGGCCGGGCAATGCTTCAGAAGTGCTGAGCACATTTTTGTATAAGAGCGCTTTTACAAAGGATATGATGGGCTACGCTTCTGCGATCGCGACGGTGGTGCTTTTGCTGACGCTTGCTCTGTCGCTTATTCAGATGAAATTCTTTAAGACCGGAAAGGAGGAGTAGCCGATGCTTCCTGAAAAGACGGACTTGCGTCATGCCCGTCAGGCCGTCAGAACAGGCGGAAAACCGAGAAAATGGTATGTCGGGGAAACGTCTGTGTGGCTGTTTCTCTTAATCTACCTCATTGCCGTTGCTTATCCGCTGTTATGGATGGCGGTCAGCGCCTTTAAAAGCTCGGATGAGATTTTTGAGCACAGCTGGTCGCTGCCCTCTGTCTGGCATCCCGAAAACTTCGTATCCGCATGGAACCAAGGGATTTCCGCTTATTTTATGAACAGCGTCATTGTGACCGTGCTGACTTGTCTCATCACCGTATTTGTGAGCGCCTGGGCGGCATACGGGCTGGCCCGTTTTCAATTTAAAGGAAAAGGGTTTGTGCTGATCATTTGTCTTGGCGGCTTGATGCTGACGCCGCAGGTCAGTCTTGTGCCGCTGTACTCCATTATCCAGTCATTGGGACTGTACAATACGTATTGGGCATTGATTCTTCCGTACGCCGCCTACCGTATTCCGTTTACCGTGATTCTGATCCGTTCCTATTTTTTGTCGATTTCCAAAGAGCTTGAGGAAGCTGCCTATCTGGATGGATGTACAAGTTTCGGAATATTTTTCAGAATATTCTTACCTATGAGCGTGCCGATTCTGGTGACATCAGGCATTTTGACGGCTTACCATACATGGAATGAGTTTATGTTTGCGATTATTTTTATCGATGATGAAAATTTACGGACGATTCCGGCCGGGCTGATGCAGTTCAGAGATGCGCTGCAGACGGATTGGGGCGTGCTGCTGGCCGGGCTGACGATTTCTGCTGCTCCGATCATCGCGCTGTTTTTATTGATGCAGAGATATTTTATCCGCGGCATTGCAGCGGGAAGCGTAAAAGGATAAGGAGGATGAAAAGATGAAACTGATAGCGGCCGGAGATAATGTAGTAGATTATTATCAGGATCAGGAGACGTTTTACCCGGGCGGAAATGCGTTAAACGTAGCCGTGCTTGCCCGGCGCTTAGGCCACGAAACTTCTTATATCGGGATTCTCGGCAGTGATGAAGCGGCGGATCACGTATTGAATGTGCTGAAACTGGAAAAGGTGAATGCCGATCTGATCCGCCGGGCATACGGAGAAAACGGGATGGCGGTCGTCACGCTTGATGAAAGAGGGGACAGGATATTTGCCGGATCAAATAAAGGCGGCGTGCAATCTCGTCTGACGCTCGCTTTTCAGGAGAATGACATCTCATTTATCGCCGGACATGATCTGCTGCATACGAGCGTATACAGCAGGATAGAACGTGACCTCCCGATGCTGAGCGGCCATGTGCCGATTTCCTTTGACTTCTCTGTAAAACGTGACGAAGCCTATTTAGAAGCGGTCTGTCCGTACGTGACGTATGCGTTTTTTTCCGGGAGTGATTTGAGTGAAAGTGAATGTATGCGGCTTGCCGAAAAAGCCCGCGGTTTCGGAGCGAAAATCGTCTGTCTGACAAGGGGAGAATATGGCGCGGTGTTATCGGATGGGGAACGCGTCTATCATCAGCCGGTGGTAAGAGCTGATATAATAGATACATTGGGCGCGGGTGATTCTTTTATCGCCGGGTTTCTTACCGATTTCTTCGAGCATCAGGATATTCGGCGAGCGCTTACTGCGGGCGCCGGGACGGCTGCCAAAACATGCGGAGGGTTCGGAGCGTTCGGTTACGGGCATCCCTACAGGCCGGGCGGCGGGAAAAGCAGTGAAAAAACGAGAATACGATAAGCATTGTCTCGTTTTTTATACTTGTTACGCATAGGGACTGTTAATGGTAAACGTGACGCGGTCGGTATGCATTAAAAACAGCGAGCTGTATATCGGCTGGTCTTTTGACATAAAAGCGGTTTTGTCAATTTCAAAAAGCGCATCCCCGATATCACAAGCCAGATAGCGGCTTTCTTCCTGCTTGGCGTATACGACATTTAACAGCTTCGTATTATGGGTGGGCACCACCTGATAGTGCTGTTTCAAAATGTCATGCATCGACACGCCGCCTTTAATATGCTTGCCGATGTCGGGAAATAAACTGAGCGGATAGTGGGCGATTTCGAATGAGAGCGGCTGGTCGTCGTGAAATAAAATGCGTTTTAATTCAAGAACGGGACTTTCGGAAGCGACGCGAAGTTTTTGGGCGATGGATTTAGGCGCTTCAATGATTTCATGGGAAAGGATCTGGTGTTTCGGTTTTTTCCCCGTTGATTCCATAAATTCAGAGTAGCCGTTGACCGCGATGAGCTCCCGCTTCAGTTTAGGGCTTTTAACGAACGTTCCCTTTCCCTGCTGCCGGACGAGCCAGCCTTCTTCCACAAGATCAAGGATGGCCTTCCTGACCGTTATGCGGCTGACGTTGTACGTTTCGCACAGCTCATTTTCGGTCGGCAGTTTCACGGACGGCGAATAAACGCCCTTCTTGATATCGTCCGCGATAATTTGTTTCAGCTGAATATATAAAGGTTTCGAGCTCCCGTTATTTAACAATGGGACGGACCTCCTTTGTCAAGTAGTAGTACTATTATATGTATTATGACGTTATAATACAAATTTGCTTTTTATTTATGAATCTGTCAGAAACCCCGAGCATTTTTAACATAACAGAAAGATGTGGCGGTTTCCAGTATTGGAGGAGGTTTCGAATGGCATCATTAACATTTGACCATATCAAAAAAACATACGGCGCCCAATCGGCGGCAGTGAAGGATTTTCACTTAGATGTAAAAGATGAGGAGATGCTGGTGCTTGTCGGTCCCTCCGGCTGCGGCAAATCTACGACACTCAGAATGATTGCCGGACTGGAGAGCATTTCTGAGGGGAAGCTTTATATCGACGGAGACGCGGTGAACGATCTGCCCCCGAAGGATCGCGATATCGCAATGGTTTTTCAGAATTACGCGCTGTATCCCCACATGACGGTGTTTGACAATATGGCGTTCGGTTTGAAGCTCAAAAAGCTGCCGAAAAAAGAAATTGCAGAGCGAGTCCGGACGGCCGCCGATATTTTGGAAATCGGGCATCTGCTCAAGCGGAAACCTAAGGCTCTCTCAGGCGGGCAACGGCAGCGGGTTGCGCTCGGCCGGTCGATCGTGCGGGAGCCGAAAGTGTTTCTGATGGACGAGCCGCTTTCCAACTTAGACGCGAAATTGCGAGTGACGATGCGCGCCGAAATCAGCAAGCTCCATCAGCGTTTGAAAGCGACCATCGTTTATGTGACGCATGATCAGACGGAAGCGATGACAATGGGCGACCGGATTGTCGTGATGAATGAAGGAGATATTCAGCAGGCCGCAAGCCCCCATGAGATTTATCATTATCCGGCGAATCTGTTTGTGGCGGGTTTTATCGGTTCTCCGAGTATGAATTTTATAAAAGGCGTCATTGAAGAAAGTCACGGGCAATGGTATTTTGCCGGTTCGTCCGTTCGTCTGCCCATTCCGAAAGAAAAAGCGGCTGTTCTTGTGCAGAAAGGATACAGCGGTAAGGAGATGATTGCGGGGCTGCGTCCGGAGCATTTGACGCTTGCCGGACAATCAGAGCACCCGCCTGAAGCGGTGTGCCGCGCTGTGGCGGAAGTATGTGAAAACTTAGGCGCGGAGATGTACGTTCATGCGGTGAGCGGAGATGACCGCATGACGATCCGTCTTGACGGCGCTTCACAGGTGAAACCCGGCGATGCCATTCTGCTTGCGGTCAATATGAACCGGGCCGTCTTTTTTGATGCCGACACTGAAAACGCCGTATATTGAAAAAGGGAGCCTGATGATCGGGGCTCCCTTATCACTTCTTATGATACGATTACCAGATTTCGTCCGCCCATTCCGGATGGTCGATAAACGGATTGCGGTTATGCTGATAGTCTTCGTAAATGATTTCGTTCCGCCGTTTTTCCTTACTGTCGACGGGGTCTTGTTGATTCCATTTGAGCAAAACGGACAGTTTTCCCATGTAAGGAGCTGAGCCGTTTCCGGTTTTATCATTCAGCTCAAGGTCGGGATACCCGTCTTCTCCTTCATAACGCACCGCCATGTAAAACAGCATGCGGGCGACGTCTCCTTTAACCTCATCGCGCGGCTCCCAGGAATCGCCGTCGTAATAATTGCCCGGCGCTTTCGGGTATTCTGAGCCGCCGTTATCAAAATCCATATTTCCTCTGGCACTGTTCACCTGAACGTCTGCAGGGCGCAGATGATGAATGTCCGTCCCTGGGCCGGCAGCTGTTCCGAAGTTTCCGTGTGACTTTGCCCACACGTGTTCGCGGTTCCAGTCCCCGACGCTGCCGCCGTTTTTACTTTTGGCCCGTGATTCCTGGGTGTAGAGCAAGATGACATTGTTCGGGTTTGCCGGATCTTCGTCAGTTTCCTTCAATGCATTCCATACTTGGCTGTAAGACAGCTTTGTATGTCCGCTGATGATGCGGTGCAGGGCGCTCTTTAAGGCCGTTCCGCTTTTTCCGGAAGCTTCTTTGTAATATGTGTCCGTATCCGCAGACGGAGTGATGACAGCTGAGGCAGTTTGCGGAAAAAGAGTTGTGCCGCCGGCAGTTGAAACCGCCATCCGGCTGTACAGATTCGTGTCAGCCGGCGCGCCCGCAGAGGCTGACGGCGCGGCCCATCCAAAAATGAAAAACAGGCAGACAATCGGCAGAAACCAAAGTTTTTTTGTCATGACTTGCCCTCCTTTACCTCTATTATCCAAAAAATAAATCTAATATTCTATCTTTTTTGAAAAATGGTTCCTTCGGCTTATTGGTCAAAGTATCCGGAAAATCATTGATTATTTAGAGGATATGATAATGAACTCGTTATGCGCTCCTTCTATAATGAAGATCATCTTGTCAGTTTTTCAGTTTAAAAGGAGGGCGTGTATGGAACATCAGCAGCTTTCGGCGGCGAATATCGGGATTTCCGATGACATACAATGGCTGTCTCAATTCGGCGCTTCCGCTTCCGGCGGAGTGACGAGGCTTTTATATACGAAAGAATGGATGGACGCCCAGCTTGCCGTCAAAAAGAAAATGGAGGCGTTCGGGCTGGAAACGGCATTTGACGATGTCGGAAACGTGTTCGGCCGGCTGAACGGCACAGAATCGCCTGATGAGGTGATTCTGACCGGGTCGCATATTGACACCGTTATTGACGGCGGCAAATATGACGGTGCGTTCGGCGTGCTGGCGGGCATGCTGGCGATCCGGTATTTGCATGAGACGTGCGGGCGTCCGAAAAAAACGCTGGAGGCTGTGTCGCTCTGTGAAGAGGAAGGGAGCCGTTTTCCCATCACTTATTGGGGCTCCGGCAATATCACCGGTGCTTTCTCGCTTTCAGATGCGGAAACGCCGAAAGACGCGTCCGGCATTTCTCTGAAAGAAGCCATGCGGCAGAACGGCTTCGGTGCAGGCCGTTATCCAGCACCGCTGCGCACAGATATCAAAGCCTTTCTGGAAATTCATATTGAACAGGGGCAAACGCTTGAACGATCGGGAAGGGATATCGGGATTGTCACCGGGATTGCCGGACAGAGACGCTATACTGTTACGCTTGACGGTGAATGCAACCATGCCGGCACCACTTCAATGAAATGGCGGAAAGACCCGCTCGCGGCGGGAAGCAGCATCATCCATGAACTCATGCTCTCAGCGGAAAGACAGCCGGAAGAGCTCCGCCTGACGTGCGGGAAAATGACGGTTGAGCCGAATATGGCGAATGTCATTCCGGGCCGTATCCAGTTTTCCGTTGATATTCGTCACCCGGAGGAAGACGTGCTGGCAGCCTTCCATCAGAAACTGGTGTCGATTGTTGAAAACATCAGCCGCAGCAAAGGAGTCAGACCCGTTATTGATGAATATATGAGGATAGAGCCGGTTCAAATGAATCAGACACTGACGCGTACCGCAGCGGAGGCTGCAAAAGAACAGGGGGCGGACCCGGAGAAAATCGTAAGCGGAGCGGGACATGACGCCCAGATGCTCGGCAGAACCTTTCCGGCCTGCATGCTGTTTGTGCCGAGCCGTGGCGGGATCAGCCACTCGCCGCTTGAATTCACACCCGTACATCAGCTTGAAACCGGCGTCCTTACGCTGGCGAATGTATTACATAAACTTGCCTATTAACGTAAAGGGGGAATCGGCGTGCCGACCAGAAAAGAATTGTGCATTCCGCAAAGAACGATTATGACACCGGGACCGACAGAAGCTGAACCGAGAGTGCTGAGGGCGATGGGCGCTCCGATCATCGGCCAGTTTGACCCGGCATTTACCGGCATCATGAACGAAACGATGCAAATGCTCCGTGAATTGTTTCAAACGGAAAACCGCTGGGCCTATCCGATTGACGGTACATCAAGAGCGGGGATTGAGGCTGTTCTCGCAAGTGTGATAGAACCGGGCGACAGCGTGCTCGTTCCGATATACGGACGCTTCGGATACCTGCTGACTGAAATCGCCGAGCGGTACGGAGCGGACGTTCATACGATTGAGTGTGAATGGGGAACGGTCTTCCGGCCTGAAGAGATTATCAGCGAGATGAAAAAAATTTCCCCGAAAATCGTCGCTATGGTGCACGGAGAAACATCAACGGGGCGGATTCACCCGCTGAAAGAAATCGGGGAAGCGTGCCGCGCCCAAGACGCACTCTTTATCGTGGATGCCGTGGCCACGATCGGAGGCTGCGCCGTAAAAACGGATGAATGGAAGATTGACGCAGTCATCGGGGGAACGCAAAAATGCCTGTCGGTCCCTTCCGGAATGGCGCCGATTACTTATAATGACCGGACGGCAGCTGTCATTGCCGCGCGTAAAAAGGTAGAACGGGGCATTGCGACGGCAGCCGACGGCAAAAGGCTGTCCGGTCATCGACCGGTTACGAGCAACTATTTTGATCTGAGTCAGCTCGAAGATTATTGGAGTGAAAGAAGGCTGAATCACCATACAGAAGCGACAGCAATGCTTTATGCGCTGCGGGAGGGTGTGCGCCTTGTCCTGGAAGAAGGACTTGAAGAACGGTTCCGCAGGCATCGGCGTCATGAAAAAGCGCTTACGGCGGGACTTGCAGCGATGGGCCTTGATTTATTTGGCGATCCGGGGGCAAAGCTGCCTGTCGTCACATGTGTGAAGATTCCGCCGGAAGCAGACGGCGAATCAATCAGAAGGATGCTTTTGTCTCAATTCGGAATTGAAATCGCCAGCTCGTTCGGTCCGCTGCAGGGGAAAATTTGGCGAATCGGAACGATGGGCTACAGCTGCAGGAAGGAAAATGTGCTGTTTGTGCTGGCCGGACTTGAAGCGGTTCTGATCAGACACGGAGTTGCCGTTAAAGCCGGGGAAGCGCTGCAGGCGGCCCTAAACATATATGATCTGCCGGCTGAAACCGGTGTGCTGTCATGAGACTTGAAAACGAGATTGAAATCATCTGGACTTTTTTCCCTTTTGCCCGTTATACTGAGTGGTATAAAAAATGACAAATATGGAATGATCATCTGTTTGTCTGGGGAGAAGGTAAGAAATCATGGCGTACATAGGCCGATTGTCAATTTTAATGCTGAATATGTTTATTGCGATGCTTGGAATCGGATTGATTATTCCGATTATGCCCACTTATATTACCGAATTCGGAGCGACGGGCAGCACGATGGGTCTGCTTGTTGCGGCGGCGGGGCTTACACAGCTTTTATTTGCGCCTATTGCCGGGGAAATAACCGACAAATACGGACGGCGGAAACTGATTATTTTCGGCATCGCCGCCTTTGCCGTGTCACAATTGATCTTCGCCTTTGCCGGAAGCCTCTGGCAATTGTTCGCATCCCGCCTTTTGGGCGGAATGGGCGCGGCGTTTTTAATGCCGTCAATGTTCGCTTACATTGCGGATATTACGACCGAAGAAGAACGCGGGAAAGGAATGGGGCTGTTCAGCGCGGCGATGACGCTTGGTGTCGTCATCGGGCCCGGTGTCGGAGGCTATTTGGTTCATTACGGCATGTCTGTGCCGTTCATCGTGTCTGCAAGTCTTGCCTGCTTTTCAAGTGTGCTTTCATTTTTCTTTCTGCCCGAAACGCTGGGACGTGAAAAGCAGCTGGAAGCCCGGGCAAAAACGGAAAAACGTGAGCATCTGTTTAAGCAAATGTCACGCGCGCTCAAATCGCCGTTCGCGTTTATGCTGATTCTGGTTTTTGTGCTGAACTTCGGAATTATGAACTTTGAATCTGTTTTCGGCCTTTACGTTGACCATAAACACGGATTTAAAGCGTCTGATATTGCCTTTATTATTACGGCCGCGGGTCTCATCGGCGTGTTTGTGCAGGCGGTCGGCGTCAGTTATCTCGTCCGCAAGTTCGGGGAAAAACGCGTGATTAACGTGACGTTGATCGGGGCTGCTGCAGGACTTGTGTGGTGCCGGTTTGCGGGTTCATATTGGGCCGTTTTTGCCGCAGCAATCTTTTTCCTGACGCTGACATCGCTGCTCCGGCCGGCGGTTAATACGATGCTGTCGAAGCTCGCCGGTGACCAGCAGGGGTTTGCCGGCGGGATGAACACCTCATTCATCAGCTTAGCGAATATCGCCGGACCGTCAGCCGCCGGTTTTCTCTTTGATGTAAATATGGAATTTCCGTATATGCTGGGGGCGGCCATTCTCGCCATCAGTTTTCTGGCCGCGCTTGGCTGGGGCAAAAAGACACAGACCCGGCCGTTCACGCAGCAAGGATAGAATCAAAAGCCTCCGGGTATCCGGAGGCTTTTTGCTATCTCATAGGGAGGAAAAAAATGAGTAGACTTAAAACCCTGTTTATTTTCATTTGTATACTGATCGTCACAACCTCTTGCGGTCTCATCCAAACTGGGAATGAAAAAGAGGAAAGAAGCAGCAATAAAAAGACTGTATTAAAGGATATTGACAATGCAAAATTTATTGTTGGTTTTTCTAACACTTTAGATAGGGGAAGTGAGATTGGGGTTTACAGTGAAGATGGTATTAAAATGGATAGCTTGGAATTGAAAGATGGTATAAATTTCACGATGTCTTCACATAACAAAAATAATACATTCTTCTCATCAAATAGAAGCAATAATCACTTAATGATAGACAATAAAACCGGAACAATAAACAAAATCAATGAAAAGAGTTTGTCAAAAACAACTGAAGATGAAGGTGCTTTCTTTATAAATAGTTCTGACGGTTATATCATCCATGACATTAACGTTGGATATACAGACAAAGGGCTGGAAAGTGAACTGGTATATTGGAAGGGAAACAGCCGAAAAAACAAGAAACAAATAAAGCTTGACGGAGAACTTGGATCAGCAATCGTCGCTAAAAATAAAATTTATGTCATTTCAAGTGATGAAGAAAGTATGTCCATCCTTTCAATTAACCCAGAGACAAATAAGCAAGAGAACAAGGCATCCATACCGAATAAAGGGATATACTTCATGGATGAAAAGGATGCATTCCAAGCTCTAAATGCAAATACATTTATACTGACGGTTAATGATAACGTGAATGAGAAAGAGAATTCTAAGCTCATATTAATAGACAGAGAGACGCTAAAGGTAAAAAAAGAAGTCGAGATGGAGAAAGGGTTTCATCCTGTAAAATTGAAAATATTAAAAGATAGCATCTTAGCTGTTTCTTTTGATGGAAAGCTGCAGGTGTTTGATAAAAAAATGGTTAAGAAAAAATCTTTTGATTTTTATGCTGGGGATGATAACAAATTAATGAATGATGTTCAATTCACTGATAGAGAGATGTATGTTTTACTTAAAAACTTTGATATCCAGCGCGATAAGAAGCTTGGAGACATCACGTCTTATGATTTGAAATCAGGCAAAAAGCTAAAAACAATCCCGCTAAAAGTAAACAAAGAGTGGGAAATTGCACGTTTTGAAATTTTAAAATAAGTTGAGATGATTAGATCAGCTCCAGTTACATTCTGCATATATTATACTCATCATTACCGGGAGATTCCAGCATGGTTCAGGTTACCCTGTAAAGGGCAATAAGATAAGCGAAGGGATGGATTGACATGAATAGTATCAGGTACATATTGTATTTTGTGATTTCTTTCGTTTTACAGCTTCTCTGGTTCTTCTTAGTAAAAGAAAATTCTAATGTAACTATACTAGACATGTTGATAATGTCTCTGTTATTCACATTATTTATGTTCATCTTAGATAAATTTCTCAAAAAAAAGCAGGCTGCATAGGGACTGCTTTTTTGTTGTAGACTTAAAACTAAGATTTATGATCAAGCCGAATGAAATTTTGCGGTTTTATTGCGGGCATACATAATTTTGGAAATGTTAGAATATGAAATAAAAGGAGGAGTGGCCTTGTGAGTTCTGTTTTACCATCATCGGAGGTTGGCGTTAAGATTAATGAATGGTACAAAATGATACGTCAGTTCAGTGTTCCGGATGCGGAGATTTTGAAAGCGGAAGTGGAACAAGAAATAAATGAGATGGAAGAAGACGAGTATCTACTGATTTACTACACCCTCATGAAATTCCGCCATCAGCTTATGCTGGATTATTTAGAACCGGTGACTACCCGTGTGAGACCGACAATTGACGAGCTGTTGGAAAAAATCGAAGCATCAAATAAAGGAATTTCCGGCCTGCTGTGCTATTATTCTTTATTTTTCCGCGGCATGTATGAATTTGATCAAAAGCAGTATGTAAAGGCGATCGGCTTTTATAGAGAGGCTGAAAAACAACTCGTTCATGTGCATGATGAAATTGAGAGAGCGGAGTTTCATTTTAAACTGGCTGAAGCATATTACGGTATGAAACAAAGCCACGTCTCCATGCATCACGTAAAGCAAGCGCTCGATATTTACGATCAGTATGAGTTGTATAAAGTCCGGAAAATTCAATGTCTATTTGTCATATCAGGAAATTATGTTGACTTTAAACGCTTTGAAAAAAGTTTGCCGCATTTAGAAAAAGCTTTAGAGTTGTCGAAACAAGTAAACAATAATGAAAGGCTGCTCAGTTCTGCTTATTACAACATAGGAAAGAATTACGGAGACCTGGAAGAATACAGTAAAGCTGAAATCTACTTAAAAAAAGCAGCGGAGATATCCGAAAAGTATAAATTGGGTAACCTTCCGCATTCCTTGTTTACATACGCAAAGCTTCTATTTAAACAAGGGAAAACAAGCGAGGCGATTCAAATCAGCAAAAAGGGACTTTCATCAGCGATATATCAAGGGGATAAGCTGTTTGAATCTCTGCAAAAATATTTGGAGGCTTTATATATTAATGCAATAGACCAAATGGGAATCAAAAAAACAATTGATTACCTTGAGAAAAATAAAAACTATTCGTATGTAGAAGATATTGCTCTTGATACGGCTGCTGTTTATGCAGAGTCAAAGCAATATGACAAATCTTATTTTTATCATCAAAAAATGATTCAAACGCAAAAACAAATTCAGAGGGGAGAATGCCTGTATGAATTTTAGAAAAGGCGTATTTATCATTGTATCGGCTGTCGTTTTAATGTCAGGGGCCGGTCTAACGGCATCGTCTGTTTCATTTGATGGATCATATCAAGTTTCGTCTGATCGTAATCAAACCTAAGAAGGAGAGTGCCAGTATGAATTTTAAAAAGAGCATTTTCATCATCCTGGGTCTGTCATTGACTTTAGTATGTGGATTGGGTATGAACACAGTGGAAAAACAAACACATGATACCTTTCAAACTGCCTCAGATCGTTTCCAGACTTGATCAGCTTACGCCTTTTCTTCGGGAAAGGCTTTTTTAGTTTAGATTAGAGTCTGCTGAAAATCATAACTAACGGCTGATAATATCAACGGAAGCAGATGTTGATGGCAGCATTTTTTGAGGATTAAGCTGAATCAATCCCCCTTAAATAGGATGCGGGAGAACACCCGCATCCCTGTCTCTAACGATTTCTTAACCGATCAGCCGCTGCATTCTCAGCGCGAGCCGCAGGCGCATCGTCGTCTCCGGATCTTTTAAGCTTTTGCCGAGCAGTTCCTCGCATTTTTCTAAACGATAGATCACCGTATTTCGATGGACGTACAGGCGCTTAGCCGTTTCTGAAATCTGGCAGTGGGTCTCCAGATAAACAGACAGCGTATGAAGCAGGCTCTGGTCCTCCTTTTGCCGGTCGGCCAGGCTTTGGAGGGTGGCTTCGTAAAATTTCTTCACATCTTCCGCCGGAAGCAGGCGGAGCAGCTCCGGCACGTCTTTGGCATGATAGATTTGAATAAACTCCGCGCTTCTGGACAAATGCCCGGATGAAATGGCGTCTGAAGCTTCAGTAAAAGCGTCAGGGACGTCGATCAGCTTTTGGCATATGTTTGAGATGCCGAAGGAGACAGTCCGTTTAAATTGCGTCCGGACCTGCTTTTGAAACTGCTCCAAAAAGCTGATGACAGACGCGTGCATTTCATTCCAGCTGTCTGTCGCTTCAATTAAAAGAATACCGACATTTCCTTTAATAAAGAGATGAGGGGGAAACGGAAAGGATGACAGCTCCCCTTCAAGCAGATCAAATACATGATCGGAAACGAGCTGATTTTCGGTAAAGCTGATCGTTTTCTCATTTCGGTCAAGCTTTCCGCAAATGCACATGTATTTCTGATCCCAGCGGAGCCGGAATTCTTTGGCGCGGCTTTTGATTTCTTCATGGCCGGTAAACGAGCGGTCGATGAAATTGCTGAAAAATTCATTGCGCGCCCGTCTGCCGAATTGTTTGACGGCATTTTCTTTCAGCAGTTCAAAGGAAATGACGTTGGCCGCCTGTTCAATTGTCAAAATCATGCCTTTATCAGCGGTCTGCACGAGCTCCGGAATCACCAGATAACCGCAGTTTTTTTCAACATTCAGAATCGGCAGGACAGAATACTCCTTTCTGTCGGACAGCATGGAAAAGCAGGTGAAATAAGGCCCGGAAAGGGAATAACAGATGTTTTTCAATAAAGACGTGTCAATGGGTATGCGGTGGGACGATGATAAGAGTTTTGTATGCTGATCCAAAAGCAGCACGGGAAGCCGGAGAATGTCTGAGAGCTTCTTAAGCAGGGATTGCAGCCCCTTGCCGCTCATGATGTGGTTTGTGAATTTTTTATGGGCGTAAATGGCCTGCTGGAGCTCATTTGAACGCATATCAAGAATATGGCTCAGTGTGGCGTTGACGATATCTCCGAGCCTGATGTCTTCCGGCAGCTCAATAATCGGAAATTCATACCGGTCGGCAAGCTCCGCGGCATCTTTCGGAATGACATTAAGATAACGCTTCGTTTTGATCCCCAGTCCCGCGCAGCCCCGTTTTGCCATGAGGCGGATCAAATCTTTCAACAGCTGCGGGCGGTCCTTCAAGTGATAAGCCGTGGTGACGAGCAATTCGTTTTTATGTAAAAAATCAGCGATGTCCGGCGCATCCATCATGTTGACGTGCTGCACCTCCCTCCAGCCGCCGGATTTGCCTGCGATTAATGTTGCCCGCTCATAAGCGGGAATCTTCATCACGTCATAAATGTTCATCAGTCAGTCTCCTTTCAGGTTCTAAAGACAACCATTGGTTAATATGAATAAAAATCATCAAAAATTATAGCGGTTTTGCTGATGTATTACGATCATAGTAGCAGTAAACTGGCAATCATAGACGCATGTTGTGATAAAAACTGACAGAAAATCGTCATCCTTACAGGGAGGAAGATAAAATGGCCTATGACGTAATTGTAAAGGGTGCGAAAGCTGTGCGAAAAGGCGGAACAGAGCGGGCTGATATCGCCGTCAAGGACGGGAAAATCGCCTTGATCGGGCCCGGCATTGAGGAAAACGCGGAACAAGTGGTGCAGGCGGACGGCATGTATGTGTTTCCGGGCGCAGTCGATTGTCACGTGCATTTCAATGAACCCGGACGCGAAGAATGGGAAGGCATTGAAACCGGCTCAAACATGCTGGCTGCCGGCGGCTGTACGGCTTATTTTGATATGCCGCTTAACTGCATCCCTTCGACGGTAACTGTTGAAAACCTGCTGGCAAAGGCGGAAATCGCCGAACGGAAGTCATCGGTTGATTTTGCGCTTTGGGGCGGTTTGATGCCCGGGTATACCGAACATATCCGGCCGATGGCAGAAGCGGGGGCAATCGGGTTTAAAGCGTTTCTGTCTAAGTCGGGAACGGATGAATTTCAATCAGCCGATGAACGGACTCTTTTAAAGGGAATGAAGGAAATCGCGGCGTGCGGCAAAATTTTGGCCCTGCACGCAGAAAGCGACGCCCTCACCCGATTCCTTGAAGCCGAGTACGCGCTCCAAGGGAAAATTGATGCCCGCGCTTACGCTTCCTCACGTCCGGAAGAGGCCGAATGCGAGGCTGTGCAGCGGGCGATTGAATATGCAAGAGCGACGGGATGCGCGCTTCATTTTGTACATATCAGCACGAAACGGGCTGTGCTCTCCATTCAGCAGGCGAAAAAAGACGGATTGGATGTCACCGTTGAAACGTGTCCGCACTACTTATTATTCAGCTTTGAAGACTTCCTCAAAAAAGGGGCGGCCGCCAAATGCGCTCCGCCGCTCCGCTCAGAGGCTGATAAAGAGGAATTAATCGGGGTTTTGGCAGAGGGCCTGATTGATATGGTGTCTTCGGATCATTCTCCCTGTCATCCGTCTTTGAAACGCGAGGATAATATGTTCCTGTCGTGGGGCGGGATCAGCGGAGGCCAATTTACGCTTCTCGGCATGATTCAATTAGCGATCGATCATGGGATTCCGTTTGAACATGTGGCCCGATGGACGGCCGAAGCACCTGCCAAGCGCTTTGGGTTAACGAATAAAGGCCGGCTTGAAGAAGGATTTGACGCTGATTTTGCCATCGTCCGGCCGGAACCTTTTACCGTCACAAAAGAAACGATGTTTTCCAAACATAAGCAAAGCCTGTATGAAGGCCGCACCTTTCCATACCGAATTGCTGCGACCTACAGCAAGGGACGCTGTGTGTATCAGGATGGCGGCCGTAAGCAGAGCGGGGCTTTCGGAACATTCCTGAAGCCTTCTGAAATAAAAGAGCCGATTCTCTGATGAGAATCGGTTTTTTTTGTCGTTTGGAAAGCGGGTCTCGTGGTATCTTTTTATAAAAAGGAGTAAAACACATTGTATGATCAAATCTTGAACATATTAACGGCATCCTGGTCGCGCAAGACCAGTACAAAATGGACGGAAGATTGCCCGGCCAAAGGCCAGTGCGGCGTAACGGCTTTAGTCATCCAAGATGTTTATGGCGGTGACATTCTCAAAACAAAAACCGGCACAAGCTGGCATTTTTATAACCGAATAGACGGGGAGATATATGATTTCACGAGCGGTCAGTTTTCAGAGCCGATCGTCTATCAGCACATTCTTTCTTCCAGAGATGAGGCATTTTCGGACACCAATGAACATCAGTACCGGTTCCTGAAAAGTGCATTCAGAAAAAACATGGAAAAAGAAAGAGAAAAACACCTGTGATAAACTAGAGTGAGAGGTGAAGGATTGTGATTTATATCGGACTGACGGGGTGGGGGGATCATGACAGCATCTATCCGCCTAAAACAGCGGGCCCGCAAAAACTGCAGGCGTATTCCTCCCATTTTCCCATCGTTGAGCTGGACGCGAGCTTTTACGCGATACAGCCCGCCCGCAATAACGAAAGATGGGTCAAAGAGACGCCGGAATCTTTTCAATTTGTCATTAAGGCATATCAAGGAATGACGGGTCATCAGCGCGGCGATATTCCCTTTGAATCGAAGGAAGAAATGTTTGAGGCGTTTAAGCTGTCATTATCGCCGTATATAGAGCATGGAAAGCTTGCCATGGTGCTGTTCCAATTCCCGCCGTGGTTTGACTGCAAGAAAGAAAACGTCGCATATTTAAGATGGTGCAGGCAGCAGATGGGCGATATCCCGTGCGCGCTTGAATTCCGCAACCGGTCTTGGTTTTCTCCGCCATTTTACGAACAGACGCTTTCCTTTATGAAGGAGGAAGGCTGGATTCACAGCATATGTGACGAGCCGCAAATCGGCGAGGGCAGCATTCCGACCGTCCTGAAAGCAACGGATGAAGAAAAAACGCTTGTCCGTTTTCACGGGCGGAACAAGCAGGGCTGGATCAAACCAGACGGCGGACAAAACTGGCGTGAGGTCAGATATTTATACCGCTATAACAAACAGGAGCTCAAAGATTGGAAAAACAATCTTCAGGAGCTGAAAAAACAGTCGCGCAATCTGTATGTGCTCTTCAACAATAACTCAGGCGGAGACGCCGCCGATAACGGGCTTGAGATGCTTGAAATGTTAAATATCTCATATACCGGGCTTGCTCCGAAGCAGCTCGACCTATTCAGCTAGAAAAGAGGTTTCAAGACACATGTCTTATCTTATTTTGATTATATTGGGATTTATCGCGGGAACGGTCGGCAGCCTGATCGGGCTTGGGGGAGGAATTATCATCGTGCCGGCGATGCTCTATTTAAGCACGATGACTCCGTTTTTCCATGACGTAACACCGCAGACTGCCATCGGCACGTCCCTTTTGGTGATTATTTTTACGGGCTTGTCATCAACTTTGGCCTATATGAAATATAAAACCGTTGACTACAAAAGCGGACTGATCTTTTTTATCGGTTCCGGCCCGGGAAGCATCATCGGCGCGTATTTGTCTAAACTTTTTAATGCGCATACGTTTTCCGTCTGGTTCGGACTTTTTATGATTTTGATTTCCATTACATTAATGCTGAAGGCGAAAGCAAAACCGGTCAATAAAGCGCATAAAGGCATGATCCGGACATATGAGGATGAATCGGGTGAGCTTTATACATATTCGTACCGTATTTTCACCGGTATCGTGATTGCCTTTTTCGTCGGTTTATTGGGCGGTCTTTTCGGTATTGGCGGCGGCTCTCTGATGGTTCCGGCCATGATGCTGTTATTTTTGTTCCCGCCGAAAGTGGCTGTGGCGACGTCAATGCTCATTATTTTCTTATCCTCCGTGACGGGTTCCGTGTCACATATCGCAGAGGGCCATGTCAATTGGCTGTATGCGCTGTGCCTCGTTCCGGGCGCGTGGTTCGGCGGCAAAATGGGCGCGTGGGTCAATAAGCGGGTGCAGACGAAAACGATCGTGCTTTTCATGCGGGTCGTCTTGATTTTGATCGGCTGTGAATTGATTTATCAAGGGATATTCAGCTAAAAGGTAGGAGAGATGGTATGTTAGAGAAGCTCCGTTTATATCATACGAATGATTTGCACAGCCATTTCGAAAATTGGCCGAAAATCGTACATTATATTGAGCAGAAGAGAAATGAACATGAAAAAGACGGGGAGGAAACACTCGTATTCGACATCGGCGATCATATGGACCGATTCCAAATGATAACGGAAGCGACCTTCGGCAAAGCGAATGTCGACTTATTAAATCGGCTTGAGATCGATGCGGCTGCCGTCGGGAATAATGAAGGAATTACGCTGCCTCACGATGAGCTGGCGGATTTATATACCCATGCCGCGTTTCCCGTCATTGTGTCCAACCTGTTTGACGCGGACGGACAGCGGCCGGAATGGGCCGAGCCCTACGTGATCAAAACGCTGAAAAACGGGATGACCGCCGGCATACTGGGCGTCACGGTGCCGTATTATCCCGTCTATCAAAAACTAGGCTGGACGGTGACGGATGCGGAAAAAAGCATTCAAGAATCACTTGACGATATCAAGGGCAAAGCGGACATCATCATTCTGCTTTCTCATTTAGGCCTGATCGATGACCGGGCCGCAGCGGAAAAATTTCCGGACATCGATGTCATTCTTGAATCACATACGCACCACCTTCTTGAGGACGGACAGGACATAAACGGCGTATTGCTTGCATGTGCGGAGAAATACGGGAACTATGTCGGCTGTGTCGAGCTGACGATAGAAAGTGAATCACGAACCATTGTCAGCAAACAGGCGTCTGTACAGAAAATGGCTGATTGGCAAGGGGAATCTGAAGATACGGCGGCTTTTCTGAAAGAGAAAGAACGGGAAGCGGAAAACCTGCTCTCCGAACGAGTCGCCAATCTGAATGAAGAAGCCGGCGTGAAATGGTTTGAGGAATCGCCCCTCCCGCTTCTATTAGCCGAAGCGCTGAAAAGCTGGTGCGGCTGTGAAGTCAGCATGGTGAATTCAGGCGTTATTTTGGGGCCTTTACAGAAGGGGCCTGTCACAAAGCTTGACCTGCACCGTATCTGTCCTCATCCGATCAATCCGGTGGCCGTTCGTCTTTCAGGCAGAGAACTTCAGGAAACAATCAGCCAGGCCGCCTCGGAACAAATGGAGCAGCTGCGAATAAAAGGCCTCGGCTTCCGCGGGGAAGTGATGGGCAGGATGGTATATGCCGGAGCGGAGGCAGAGGCCGGCATTCTTGAAGACGGTGTGACACATCTCCTCAATGTGAAAGTGAACGGAGAAGAGATTGATCCGGAGCGGATATACTCGGTTGCCGTTCTCGACATGTTTACACTCGGAAAGCTGTTCCCTTACATCCGCGATTCAAAAGAAAAGCAATACTTTATGCCGGAGTTTTTAAGGGATCTGCTCGCCTGGAAGCTCGCGCGGCAGCCGTAATGTCAGAATCCGCCGGCCGTTCCATTACATCCGAGTGAAGGTAAGCGGGACTTTTTAAGTGTGAAAATAAAATACTATGTCCCCCCTTACAAGCATACATTGTGATATGTAAGGGGGGATTTTTCTTGCCTAGATACCGGAGCGCTCTTCGCAAGAGAGGGCCTTTGCCTTTTCGATATGTGCTTCTTCTGTCGTTTGCTTTTTTTATCATATCGACGGTCATCAGCCTTTGGATGATCAACTCCTCAATCAAACCGGTGCTGATGAACATAGGGGAAATGGAAACCAAACGGGTGGCGACAGAGGTCATTACGGAATCCATTGAAGAATACATGTCTCACAGCGACAATGTGAAAGATATGGTCGATATGAAAACGGATGAAAACGGAAAAGTCACAACGATGGATTTTAATACACAAATGGTCAACAGTATGAAGGCGAAAGTGACAAAGCAGCTTCAGGCTCATCTGAAGGAAGCGGAGTCGAACAATAAGCAGCATGAAACGGAAAAAGACGCGAAAACGGCCGATGAAATTATGATCGATATTCCCTTAGGGCAGGTCACGGGAAACAGCATTCTCGGAAATCTCGGGCCGAAAATCCCCGTGCGCTTTAACCTGATCGGTGATGCGTTAACTGATGTGAAAACAAAAATAAAGCCGTACGGCATTAACAATGCCCTGATCGATATCAGTATTTTTGTGGAAATAAAAGTGAAGGTCATTATTCCGTTTGCCAGTAAGACATCAGTCGTGACAAATAATATTCCGGTCTCCATTAAAGCGATTCAAGGAGAGGTGCCGCAGTTTTATAACGGAAGCGGCGGGTCAGGTGTGACGCCTTCCGTCCAGCTGCCGAATGAAAAACAGAAGAAAGATAAATAAAAACACACAGCCGCAATCTTTCCTGGCGGCTGTGTGTTTACTTTTTCCTGCGGATTTCTTTTCGTTCCCATGCCCTTAAATGGGGATACGGATCAAAAGACCATTCCGATCTGCCGTTATCTTTATACATCCCGTAGTGAAGATGCGGCGGAAATTTTCCCGCGGTGCCCGGCGGTCCGTATCCGGAACTGCCGACAGAGCCGATCACCTCTCCGGGTTTGACGATCTGGCCTTTATGCACACCTTTTGCAAAGCCGTTCAGGTGAGCGAAGTAATGATACGTGTTATTGATATCCCTGATGCCGATTCTCCAGCCGCCGAAACGGTTCCAGCCCTTCATTTCAACAATACCGTAGCAGGTCGATCTGACGGGGAGCCCGTAATGAGCGAACAGATCCGTTCCTTCGTGAATCCGGCGCCCGCCGAAACCCCGTGCGGCGCCCCATGTGCTGCGGTAGCTGTAATCCGTCTTCACGGGAAGCGGAAAGGCGTGCTCTCCGAGATCAAGGCGGCCGAACGTTTTAAACAGTGTCATGAATTCGGTGATAATGCCGACCGTCTGATCACGGCGGTAATAATTCCAGAGGCCGATGCGGATATGGTCAAGATCCGTTCCGAATCCCGCTAAATACTGAGCAAATGTATAAAGGATATCCTCATCATTGCTTACCTCGGCTTTTCCGTCGCCGTCGCCGTCCAAGCCGATCCCGTCAAATACTTTAATGCTGAGAGGCGCATCGTCCTTAGGATTTGGATTTTCAGGGCCGCTCCACAAATGATCCGGAATATAAATGCTGATGATTCCCGCTTTTTCCGGCAGATCCTTTCGGTTCGAGCGGACATTTTCTTCATATTGATCAACCGCCGCAAGCACATACCAAGGAATCTGCGTGACTGCTTCGGCTTTGCGGTACAACTGCATTCGTTCGCCGTAAACAGGAGCCGATTGTTCTTTCCCGCTTGCAGCCGGACAGAAAACTGAAAAAAGGAGAAGAGCAGATAACAGAACTTTCACAACATGATCTCCTTTCAGGATTGAATACAAATAGTTTGCGGCAACAATCCGAGAAAATGTAAGTAATTCTCTTCCCTTGTCGAGAAATTTTTCCTATGTTAAAGTGACTATTGAATAGAAATCCGCAAGTTTTATATCCATCGTGAAATAGAAATTTTTCGCACACGAACATGAATAAAGGGATAATGGAGATGATGGGGAAATGGCAAAGAAAGACGAGCATCTGAGAAAGCCGGAATGGCTCAAAATAAAGCTGAACACGAATGAAAACTATACGGGTCTGAAAAAATTAATGCGTGAAAATAATCTGCATACCGTATGTGAAGAAGCAAAATGCCCGAACATCCATGAATGCTGGGCTGTCAGACGTACGGCGACGTTCATGATTCTCGGTTCCGTCTGTACGAGAGCATGCCGCTTCTGCGCTGTCAAAACGGGACTGCCGACTGAGCTGGATCTGCAGGAACCGGAACGCGTAGCTGATTCCGTCGCGCTGATGAATTTAAAACACGCCGTCATCACGGCCGTAGCGCGTGATGATCAGAAAGACGGCGGAGCAGGCGTCTTTGCGGAAACGGTCCGGGCGATCCGCAGAAAAAGTCCGTTCACGACAATTGAAGTGCTGCCATCCGATATGGGCGGAAATTACGACAACCTGAAAACATTAATGGATACCCGTCCTGATATTCTGAACCACAACATTGAAACCGTCCGCCGCCTGACACCGAGAGTCCGGGCCCGCGCAACATATGACCGTTCTTTGGAATTCTTGCGCCGTGCGAAAGAAATGCAGCCTGACATCCCGACGAAATCAAGCATTATGATCGGTCTCGGCGAAACGAAGGAAGAAATTATTGAAGTGATGGACGACCTGCTTGCGAACAATGTCGACATCATGGCGATCGGCCAATACCTGCAGCCGTCGAAAAAACATTTAAAAGTCCAAAAATATTATCATCCGGACGAATTTGCCGAACTGAAAGAAATCGCGATGCAAAAAGGCTTCAGCCACTGTGAAGCAGGCCCGCTTGTCCGTTCTTCCTACCATGCGGATGAACAAGTGAACGAAGCGTCTAAAAAACGCCAGGCCCAAGCATAAGATAAGCCGAAAAAACCCAAAACGCCGCAGGTTTTGGGTTTTTTGTGATGGAGCCGTTTTTGCAGGGAAAAAGTCATTCTTGAATAAGGATCGTCTGAACCGCTACACTGGATATAAAGAGGAAAAATTCTCCGTCCGTCCGAACCGTCTCATTTTGCAATTGATGGACAGAAGTCAATGAATTATGATAGTAAAGAGTGATAAAAGAGGTGAAGACATGATTCTTATTCAAAATGCCGAGTTTGAACTCGTACACGATTTTAAAAACGGCTTCAATGAAGAAGCGTTCAAAGCCCGCTATTCGGACATATTAAATAAATATGATTACATTGTGGGAGACTGGGGATACAGTCAGCTGCGGCTCAAAGGCTTCTTTGATGACCAGAATCAAAAAGCAACCTTTGAAACGAAAATCAGCACATTGGACGAATACATTTACGAATACTGCAATTTCGGCTGCGCGTATTTTGTTTTAAAACGAATCAGAAAATAATTGATGCAGAAGGGGATGCTGTCACGTGTATTTTGTTGACAGAAATAATATCGAACAAACACTCCGTTTTTTTGAGACCCAGCTTGCGCTGTTTGACAGCACGCCTGCATGGGAGAGCGAGATCGAAAAAAGGGCGCTTGAGCGGATCAGCCATCTTATGATCGAATGCATACTCGATGTCGGAAATGATATGATTGACGGCTTTATCATGCGCGATCCGGGCAGTTATGACGACATCATGGATATTCTGACGGATGAAAAGGTGGTAGCTGAGGATGAAGGAAATAAGCTGAAGCAGCTGATCTCTTCCAGAAAGCAGCTTGTCCAGGAATATCAGCGCGCCGACCATCAGGAGCTGTTTACGCTGATCACGTCAAACAGGGACGTGCTGAAAGCCTTTCCGGCCCGTGTAAGAACCTACCTGGAAACAGAATTAGGGCCTGTTTCCGCATTTAAATAACAACGAGTGAGAAAATCCACAGGAGTGTTGAGTATGAAGGATTATAAAGGATATTTGATAGATTTGGACGGCACAATGTACAACGGGACGGAAAAAATCGAAGAAGCGTGTGAATTCGTGAGAACGCTTAAAGCGCGCGGCATTCCGTATTTATTCGTGACGAACAATTCTTCCCGGACGCCGAAGCAGGTGGCGGACAAGCTGATGAGCTTTGACATTCCGGCATCTGAAGAGCAGGTCTTCACGACGAGCATGGCGACTGCGCAGCATATCGCCCAGGAGAAAAAAGACGCGTCGGTGTATGTGATCGGCGAAGAAGGCATCCGTCAGGCCATTGAAGAAAACGGGCTGAGCTTCGGAGAAGAAAACGCGGACTTTGTCGTTGTGGGAATCGACCGCGGCATTACATATGAAAAGTTGGCAACGGGATGCCTTGCGATCAGAAACGGCGCCCGGTTCATTTCAACAAACGGCGACGTCGCCATTCCGACTGAAAGAGGACTTTTACCAGGGAACGGTTCGCTCACATCCGTTTTGACGGTGTCAACGGGCGTTGAGCCTGTCTTTATCGGCAAGCCTGAATCCATTATTATGGAACAGGCGATGCGTGTGCTCGGAACGGATATTTCCGAAACACTCATGGTCGGCGATAACTATGCAACGGATATTATGGCCGGCATCAATGCGGGCATGGATACGCTGCTGGTTCACACCGGAGTGACAAAGCGTGAGCATATGGCAGATTACGGCCAGAAGCCGACATATGCGATTGATTCTTTAACCGAATGGATTGAACATCTATAAAAAAAGGGACGGCCATGACGGCCGTCCTTATTCTGTATTTCTGGCGCTGTGAGCAAGCCGGCTTGAAGCCGCTGCTGCGATTGCGCCGACGATATCATCAAGAAACGTATGGCATTCGCCAGTAGATTTATCATTTAACCGCCCGAGAATACCGGGTTTTTCTTTGTCAATGTAGCCGTAATTCGTAAAGCCGATCGAGCCGTATATATTCACGATAGAGAAGGCGAGCACCTCGTCAACCCCATACAGGCTTTCATCAATCGCCAGAATGGTCTGAAGCGGTTCAGACAGCTTTTTTTGTTCGGCGAGCACATCTAATTCTATTCCCGTTAAAATGGCGTTTTGCACCTCGCGTTTTGCGATGACACGGTCCACATTGAGCCTGCATACTTCCATCGTCAAATCAGGATGATATTTTTTTTGAAGGAAATACACCAGCTCGGCAATATCGTCCGTCTCAACCCCCCGTTCTTTTAAACGCGCCCTGGCGACAGCTTCCACCTGATTCAGTTGTTCCTTTTCTGACATTTGCTTCACCCAATCTTTTTTTACTAGTTTATACAACACTCTTCCGATGTGTACGATGTTTCTCCACTTGATTCAAAGGATTACAATATGTATTCATAATTCCGCCGGCGTATGACTACGATGTGAATAGCTCTAATTTTTCAGGCAGGTGATTATGATGAAAAGCATCATTAAAGAAAAGTACGGCATCCACGTCAGACAGCTTTCCGTTTATCAGAAATACCAATGCTTCCAGACGCCTAATTCCTTCTTTCTTATAATTCCCGTTTCCGGGTTTTCGCAATCAGAGCTGACGGAGCTTTACTACATGAGTCAGTATTTACAAGAACAAAGTGACCCATACGTTTCAGTGTTTATCTTTACGAAGGAAGGAGAACTGACCTTTGAGGACGAAGGCAAAACGTATGCGCTCTTAAAAGCGCCGATTCCCGTCTCAAATCGGTCGTTTTCCGTCGGAGGGGAGCTTGCCGAATTTCACAGAAAAGGGCGGGGTTTTCCGTACGAAGTGAAAGAAGCGGGCAGGATCGGCCAATGGAAGGACTTATGGGGAAAACGGGTGGATCAGCTGGAATCATTCTGGATGCAGAAAATTCATATGTCTCCGCTTGAACCGTTCGAAAAGAAAATGATCGAAGCATTTCCTTATTATTCAGGCTTAGCGGAAAACGCCATTCAATATTTAGTGGATACGGAGCTGGATGACAATCCCGGCGCAGAAGACTCGGGGACAATCTGCCATCAGCGGATGGAACGGGATACCTGGTCGGAGGAATCATTGATCCGCATTCCGGGCGATTGGGTATTCGACCATGCCGCCCGTGATATTGCGGAATATATGCGCAGCACATATTTGTATCATCGTGACGACCTGCTCAAAGATGGATTTTTGTTTCTGCAGGAATATGAGCAAGTTACGCCGTTATCCTCCTTTTCCAAACGCCTGTTTTACAGCCGCCTGCTGTTTCCGCTCCATTTCTTCGAGACGGTGGAGAGCTATTACATTTCTCATGATTCTGAAAAACAGTTTTACGAAGAGCAGCTTGACTACATTCTTGCCGACTGCACTCGCTATGAACAGTTTTTACAGACATGTCACAACATGATGAATGTCAGGTCGGCGCAGGTTTTTGTCCCGCCTGTGGCGTGGCTCGGAAAAGGAATCAGTTCGTAAGAAAATATGACGTAAAAATATTTAGAAAATAGGGAATCTTGTCATATCAATGTGTTAAGCGTTTTCATAGCCGTAGAAACAATATTCAGCCGCTTGTCAAAACAAATGCGGGCTTATATAATATTTGTAACTTAAATGTCTGTGAAGGGTTAACAATTGTCCTTTTCTAGTGGACAAAAGGAAGAAAGGTGGAGTTTCTCTTTGGAAGCGATTCGTATTGGACTGTTAGGACTGGGAACCGTGGGAAGCGGAGTCGTCAAAATTATACAAGATCATCAGGATAAGCTTATGCACCAGGTCGGCTGTCCGGTGACGATCAAAAAAGTGCTAGTTAAAGATATTGATAAAAAACGAGACGCAGATCTGCCGAAAGAAGTGCTGACGACAGAAGTCTATGATGTGATCGATGACCCTGAGGTCGACGTGATTATTGAAGTCATCGGCGGTGTCGAACAGACGAAGCAATATCTTCTTGATGCCTTGAAAGCGAAAAAACATGTTGTGACCGCAAATAAAGATCTGATCGCCGTATACGGGTCAGAGCTTTTAGCCGCCGCAAAGGAAAATGGCTGTGACTTGTATTATGAAGCGAGTGTCGCCGGCGGAATCCCGATTTTACGCACGCTCGAAGAAGGCCTTTCTTCTGACCGGATCACAAAAATGATGGGAATCGTCAACGGAACGACGAACTTCATCTTAACGAAAATGATTAAAGAAAAAAGCCCGTATGAAGAAGTGCTGAAGGAAGCGCAGGATCTCGGATTCGCGGAAGCGGACCCGACCGCCGATGTAGAAGGGCTCGATGCCGCACGCAAGATGGCGATTTTAGCCCGTCTCGGCTTCTCTATGAATGTCGATCTGGACGATGTCAAAGTAAAAGGAATTTCCCGGATAACGGATGAAGACATCAGCTTCAGCAAACGGCTCGGCTATACGATGAAGCTGATCGGCATCGCCCAGCGTGATGACAATAAAATCGAAGTCAGCGTTCAGCCGACACTGCTCCCGGATCATCATCCGCTCTCTGCGGTGCATAACGAGTTTAATGCCGTTTACGTGTACGGAGAAGCCGTCGGCGAAACGATGTTTTACGGCCCCGGAGCCGGAAGCATGCCGACTGCGACATCGGTCGTTTCCGATCTGGTCGCGGTCATGAAAAACATGCGTCTCGGCGTAAACGGAAACAGCTTTGTCGCCCCGCAGTTTGAAAGAAATCTGAAGCAGCCGTCTGATATCTATGCCCAGCAGTTTTTAAGAATTCACGTCAAAGACCAGGTCGGCTCTTTTTCAAAAATCACATCGGCCTTCTCAGAGCGCGGCGTCAGCTTTGAAAAAATTCTGCAGCTGCCGATCAAAGGCCATGACGACCTCGCGGAAATCGTCATCGTCACGCATCATACATCGGAAGAAGATTTCAGTGACATTCTGCAAAACTTAAATGACCTCGAAGTCGTACAAGAAGTAAAAAGCACATATCGCGTAGAAGGGAACGGTTGGAGCTAATGTGGAAAGGACTCATCCATCAATATAAAGAATTTCTGCCGGTGACGGATCAGACGCCGGCCCTGACATTGCATGAAGGCAACACACCGCTGATTCACCTGCCGAAACTTTCCGAAAAGCTCGGAATTGAACTGCATGTGAAAACAGAGGGCGTTAATCCGACGGGATCCTTTAAAGACCGCGGCATGGTCATGGCGGTCGCCAAAGCGAAAGAAGAAGGCAATGATACCATCATGTGCGCCTCTACAGGGAACACATCCGCGGCAGCTGCGGCATACGCGGCGAGAGCCGGCATGAAATGCATCGTCATCATCCCGGACGGAAAAATCGCCTTCGGAAAACTTGCGCAGGCCGTCATGTACGGTGCGCAAATCATCGCGATTGACGGAAACTTTGACGACGCGCTGGCCATCGTCCGGTCGATTTGCGAAAAATCACCGATTGCATTAGTGAATTCAGTAAACCCTTACCGGATTGAAGGGCAAAAAACAGCGGCCTTTGAAGTATGCGAACAGCTTGGCGGAGCGCCGGACATTCTGGCGATCCCGGTAGGTAATGCGGGGAATATCACGGCCTACTGGAAAGGGTTCAAAGAATATCATGAGAAAAACGGCACCGGACTTCCGAAGATGCGCGGTTTTGAGGCGGAAGGTTCTGCGGCTATCGTCCGCGGCGAAGTCATTAAAAATCCAGAGACCGTTGCGACGGCAATCCGAATCGGGAATCCTGCCAGCTGGGACAAAGCGGTGCTCGCTGCGGAAGAATCAGCCGGAAAAATTGATGAAGTCACAGATGAAGAAATTCTTCACGCTTATCAGCTGATTGCCCGTGAAGAAGGCGTGTTTGCCGAACCGGGCTCCTGTGCATCCATCGCCGGCGTTTTGAAACAGGTAAAATCCGGTGAAATTCCAAAAGGCAGCAAGGTTGTCGCAGTTTTGACCGGAAACGGCCTGAAAGATCCGAACACGGCTGTAGACGTATCTGACATAAAACCGATTACACTGCCGACAGATGAGGACAGTATTCTGGAATACTTAAATGGAGCGGCGCGTGTATGAATGAGGCGGAGATGCTGTTTTCCATTACGGTTCCGGGAAGCACCGCCAACTTAGGACCTGGGTTTGATTCCGTCGGGATGGCTCTCAGCAGATATTTGAAGCTTTCGGTTTTCCGAAACGATGAATGGCAGTTCTCGGCGGAAACCGAAACTGTCGCGGGCATCCCTCAAGGAACGGACAACCTCATCTACCAAGTCGCCAAACGGACGGCTGACCGCTATCAGAAAGAGCTGCCGCCCGCCCATGTCAAAGTGTGGAGTGACATCCCCCTTGCACGGGGTCTCGGAAGCAGCGCGGCCGCTATCGTCGCCGCCATTGAGCTTGCGGATGAGTTATGCGGCCTGCAGCTGTCGGAAAGCGACAAACTGCACTTAGCGAGTCTTGAAGAGGGACACCCTGATAATGCCGCTGCTTCCCTTGCAGGAGGGCTTGTGATCGGCCTTCACGAAGAAGATGAAACACATATCGTGCGTGTTGCCGAAGCGAATATCGACGTTGTGGCAGTGATTCCGTTTTATGAAGTTCTGACCAGGGACGCAAGAGACGTGCTCCCGAAAGAGCTGCCGTACCGGCACGCCGTTAAAGCAAGCGCCGTCAGCAACCTTCTCGTTGCTGCGATCATGTCAAATGACTGGGCGCTCGCCGGGAAAATGATGAGAAAAGACATCCTCCATCAGCCGTACCGCGCCATGCTTGTTCCTGAGCTTTCAAAGGTGGAACATGCGGCCGAAATGAAAGGCGCCTACGGGACGGCGCTGAGCGGAGCGGGACCGACGATTCTTGTCCTGATTGAAAAAGGAAAGGGAGAAGAGCTGAGAAAACAGCTTTCTGAGCATTTCCCCCACTGTGAGATTGCATCGCTTACCGTCCCGCCAGAAGGAAGCGTAATTGAACGGAATCCTTTAGAGCAGGTGAAAAGTGTATAATGATAAAAAAGCGTTCTTCCCATCAGAGAAGGACGCTTTCTTTTTCTGGAGAAGGATTTTTATTTAGGGAAGCGAAATAAAAAAGAAAAGGAGGAGATACGATTGAAAAAACTCATAACCGAGGAGGACATTGCGTCACTCGTATCCGTGACAGACCCGCAATATGCCCCTGACGGCAGAAGAGCCGCTTACGTCCGGACAACAGTCAATCATAAGCGTGATTCCTATTCCTCAGCCATTATGGTATATGACACAGAATCCGGCATCTCAAACCCGTGGACTTTCGGGGACAACAGAAATACAAGTCCGCGGTGGTCACCTGACGGACGGCGCCTCGCCTTTGTTTCTGACAGGGAGAACGGCATCCCTCAGCTGTACATCATCGACGCTGCCGGCGGAGAGGCGGAGCAGGCGGCCGATATTCCTTGGGGCGTATCAGATCCGATATGGGCGCCCGACGGCAGATCCGTGCTTGTGTCCGTCAGTCTGACATCAGCGGAGCGCGCCGATGAGAAAGAAAAAAAGAAGCATGACGAGTATGAGCCGGTTGATATTCAGTCATTAACATATAAACGTGACGGGAAAGGCCTGCTGAACGGAAGCTGGGCCCAGCTTGTGCTGATTCATCTTGAAACGGGTGAGATTCGGCAGCTGACGGATCATGAAGCGGATCATTATGGCGCGGCCTTTTCACCGGATGGCAGGCAGCTTGCGTTTACCGCCAATTTATGCGAGCCGGGTGACGCCGGAAAGCCGAGCGATGTCTATCTGATGAATCTGGCGGACGGAAGCCTGAAGCAGATTACGCCGCACCGCGGTTCTTTCGGTTCCTGCGTGTTTTCACCGGACGGGTCTTATATCGCGATGCTGGGCCATGAAAATGAATTTCGCAATGCGACTTTAGAGAAAGCGTGGCTGTACGAAGTGAAAACTGAGCGGCTCTCCTGCCTGACCGACATGCTGGATGTTCATTTGAGCGATGCGCTGATTGCGGATTCAATCATAGGAGGGGTGACGCCCCGGCCTGTATGGACAAACGACGGGCAGGGTTTTTACGTTCTCGGGAGCGAGCAGGGAAGCACCGGTATTTATTATATCTCGATTGACGGCCTCGTCTATCCGATCCGATTAGAAGAAGAGTACGTGAACGGTTTTGCTTTTCATCCTGATCAGAAAAGCTGTATCGCTGTCATTGCCAAACCCGCACAGCCTTCCGAGCTTTACAGCATTTCACTCGAAGATGGGGAAGAGAAGCAATTGACATCCGACAATGATCGGTTTATTGAGGAGCGCATCATATCCGTGCCGGAAAAGCTGCAATATGAAACAAAGGACGGGCTGACGGTAAACGGCTGGTTTTTAAAGCCCGCCGTTTTTGAAGAGGATCAAACTTATCCGCTCATTCTATACATACACGGCGGGCCTCACATGATGTACGGCCATACGTATTTTCACGAATTCCAAGTGCTGGCCGCACAAGGATATGCTGTCGTGTATGTCAACCCGAGAGGAAGCCATGGCTACGGGCAGGATTTTGTCAATCGTGTCAGGGGTGATTACGGAGGCGGAGATTACCGTGATGTCATGCAGGCGGTGGATGAAGCCGTTCAGGCGTATCCGTTTATTGACAGCGGCCGTCTCGGTGTGACGGGCGGAAGCTACGGAGGGTTTATGACGAATTGGATTGTCGGGCAGACCGGCCGTTTTAAAGCAGCCGTCACGCAGCGCTCCATTTCAAATTGGTTCAGCTTCCACGGTGTCAGCGATATCGGTTTCTTTTTTACTGACTGGCAGCTCGGACATGATTTGTTTGAGGAAGCGGATAAGCTTTGGGATCGTTCTCCTGTAAAATATGCGTCCCGCGTTTCGACGCCGCTTTTGATCCTGCATGGTGAGCGAGATGACCGCTGTCCGATAGAGCAGGCGGAGCAGCTCTTTACCGCATTGAAGAAACTGAACAAAACGACGTCGTTCATCCGGTTTCCGAAAGCCACGCATGAGCTGTCGAGAAGCGGTCATCCGGAACAGCGGATGAAACGCATCCGTTATATTTGTTCATGGTTTGATGACTATTTGTAAAAAATAAAAAACCAGGCTGTCATGCAGCCTGGTTTTATGATTAAAATACTTGTTCTACTTCAACGACACCCGGTACTTCTTCAAGAAGGGCGCGTTCGATTCCGGCTTTCAGCGTAATCGTTGAACTTGGGCAGCTGCCGCATGCGCCAAGGAGGCGAAGCTTTACAATGCCTTCGTCTACATCAACAAGCTCACAGTCACCGCCGTCACGAAGCAGAAACGGACGTAATTTATCCAATACTTCCTGTACTTGCTCTTTCATTTCAACCTCAGTCATGAGATTCGCTCCTTTCATATACATAAAACCATTATATTCACAGTAACGGTAAAAATCTAATGTTTGGTTTGCAAAGCTGCTTTCCCCATTATAGCATATTTAAACTTGAACATAAAAACCGTTTTTTATACAAAAGCTGCCCCGTCCTTTGTATACTGGTGTAAAGGGGATGATATACATGACAAAGCCGGTTACGCTCAGTGTTTACGGCGCTGAAACGCTTTGCGCAAGCTGCGTGAATATGCCGAGCGCCAAAGATACGTTTGAATGGCTGGAGGCGGCGCTGCAACGGAAATATCCGGAACAGCCTTTTCACATGCGGTATATTGATATTGACGCACCGCCTCAGCAAAAGGAGACAGAAGAGCTTGCGGAGCGCATCAGAAACGATGAATTTTTCTATCCGCTCGTGCTGGTGGAGGATGTCATTGTGGGGGAAGGGAATCCGCATTTAAAAGATATATATGAAGAAATGGAAAAGCGCGGCTATGTTGCGGGCTCTTAAAAATGGCCGCTGATCGCAATCAGCGGCTTTTTTCTTATCAGCCGTTATGATGCTTGTACATCCATAAAAGGCCTGATTTTAATAAACGGGGCACACGCCCGATGAGCGGACGGTCGTTGACAAGACCGAAGCCCGCTTTTTTTCCGAGTGAACCGAGAACGCCTTTCAGCTTAAATTGCGGCATTGTTTCCGGCAGCGCTTCATTGTTCCAGCGTTTCAGGAGGATCTGCACAATTTGTTCCGCTTGCGCTTCAGCCAGCTGGGCGCTCGGCGCATGCGGCAGGCTCGCGCAATCACCGACGACATAAACATGCTCATCGCCCGGAAGGTTGTGATGCGGTGTTAAAACGATGCGGCCTTGCGGATCTTTTTCAGCGTCCAGTTCTCTGACGGCTTTATTCGGCTGAATTCCCGCCGTCCACACGATGGCATCGGCCGGTATTCCTTCATCATGATTATAAACGATCCCGTCTTCCACTTTTGTAATATTCGCATTATTGATAATGGTGACGCCGTGTTCTTCAAACCATTTCTGAACATACTTGCTGAGTCTTTTCGGAAAGCTTGATAAAATCAGGTCGCCCCGGTCAAATAACATAATCTTCAGATCGTCACGGCTCTCTCTTAATTCACTGGCAAGCTCCACGCCGCTTAATCCCGCTCCGACGATAGCGACAGATGCATTGGCGCCGAGGTTGTTCAGCTTTTGATAGGCTTCGCGTGACTGATCAATGGTCTGAATGCTGTAAGTATGTTCCGGCGCGCCGGGCACGTTATGATACTTATCCTCGCAGCCCAGTCCGATCACCGCGTCATCGTAAGAAATCGGTTCGCGGTCATGAAACAGAACCTGTTTGTTTTTCGTGTCGACGGAAGCCACCTCACCGTATTGAACATCCAGATTCGGATGCTCAGGAAAAGACACCCTGATATGATGATCAGAAATCGTGCCGGCGGCGAGCGCATAATATTCTGTTTTTAAGCAGTGATACGGGTTTCTGTCAATCAGCGTGATGGATATATCTGACGGAAGCTGGTTCGGCAGTAAGCGGTGCAGCACCCGCATGTTTCCGTACCCCCCGCCGATCAAGACCAATTTTTTCATAATGATTCCCCTTTTGCCCGAAAAATATGGTAGTCAATGTTGTTACAAAATAACGAACTATGTAAAATAACATCTAGAATTATATCGAATTTGATCTAAAACCACAATAATAGTTTTAAAATAACCTACAAATTGACCAGAAAACACGTAATAGTAAAACCTTTAACCTGAATTAATATGTTACGATAACATTGAACGTGAAACCGGATCTTTGACGAATAGAGGAAATTCCGTTAGGATAAGGTACATATGTGAGGTGAAACCGCATGAATCCGATGATTGAATTCTGTGTCAGCAATTTAGCGCGCGGTTCCCAGGAAGCACTTGAGATCTTAGAGAAGGATCCGAACTTGGACGTGCTTGAATACGGCTGTTTAAGCTATTGCGGGAAATGCATGGAGTCCCTGTTCGCCCTGGTCAACGGCGAAGTGGTCACGGGAGGCACGCCTGCTGAACTGGTTGACAACATATATACATTCATAGAAGAAAATCCGATGTTTTAATCAGAGGCTCCGAACGGGGTCTCTTTTTTATTGCGCCCGGGTTTTGGCAAAATAAAAAATTTGTAGACAGCAAAAATAAATATTGTTATCTTAATAAAGACTTTTTTTAAATAAAATTTTAGAGGTGGATTCATTGAATATCGTTTGGGGGCTGCTCGGGGCAGTTGCTATATTAGCCATTGCTTTTTTGTTATCAGAGAAGAAAAGCAAAATTAACCTGCGAACCGTCATTGTCGGTTTATGTTTACAAATGGCCTTCGGATTCATCGTATTAAAGTGGGACGCCGGACGGGCCGTATTTTTATGGTTCTCAAGCCGTGTGCAGCTTCTCATTGATTATGCGAACGAAGGCATCAGCTTTATTTTTGGCCCGCTGTTAAAAGTGGGCAGCAGCCCGGCTTTTGCGCTGAGCGTTCTGCCGGTCATTATCTTTTTCTCAGCGCTGATTGCCGTTTTGTATCACTTGAAAATCATGCAGCTCATCTTTCGCGTCATCGGAGGCGGACTGTCAAAACTTCTTGGGACAAGCAGAACGGAATCGCTTGCGGCGGCTGCGAATATTTTTGTCGGACAGTCTGAATCACCGCTTGCCATTAAACCGCTGATTGCGGGATTGACCCGTTCCGAGCTGTTTACGATTATGACGAGCGGCCTTTCGGCTGTAGCGGGTTCGACGCTTTTCGGTTACGCCCTGTTAGGCATTCCGATCGAATACTTGCTGGCGGCCAGCTTTATGGCGGCTCCCGCCGGTCTCGTGTTCGGAAAAATTTTAATACCTGAAACGGAAAAAACGCAGACGATAAAAGGCGATTTTAATATGGACGAAGAAGGCGAAGGCGCCGCTAATGTGATTGATGCAGCGGCAAAAGGCGCGTCCACGGGCCTTCAGATTGCTCTAAATGTCGGCGCCATGCTGCTTGCGTTTGTCGCGCTCATCGCCGTAGTGAACGGAATTCTCGGCGGAATCGGCGGCTGGTTCGGTTTCAAACATATTACATTAGAATCCATTCTCGGTTACGTGTTTTCACCGATCGCATTTGTAATCGGCGTTCCTTGGCATGAAGCGCTCGGAGCGGGAAGCTATATCGGACAGAAACTTGTGCTGAATGAGTTTGTCGCTTATTCAAACTTCGGTCCGCATATTGCGGACTTTTCTAAAAAAACGTCTACGATTATCAGCTTTGCGCTGTGCGGATTTGCCAACTTCTCTTCGATTGCGATTATGCTTGGCACACTGGGCGGTTTGGCCCCAAGCCGCCGTTCGGACATTGCGCGCCTCGGATTAAGAGCGGTTATTGCGGGAACACTCGCAAACCTTCTCAGCGCGGCGATTGCCGGCATGTTTATGTAGTAAACGATAAAAGCTCCCTGCATATGCAGGGAGCTTTTATGTATGAAAAACGGGGGATATTTGTATTGTGTCCGAGCAGAAGAGCTTTTATACTAAGTAAAAGAAAAAAAGTTGGAGGCCGATATGAATTCATTCCGTTTTACCAAGATGCACGGTCTTGGAAACAGTTATATATATGTAAATCAATTTGAAGAACAGCTGCCGGAAGAACGGCTGGCTGAGATTGCCGTTAAAGTGTCCAGTATTCACACGGGCATCGGCTCTGACGGAATGATCCTCATCTGTCCGTCAGAAAAAGCGCCCGTCAAAATGCGGATTTTTAATAATGACGGCTCAGAAGGGAAAAATTGCGGCAACGGCCTTCGCTGTGTGGCAAAGTACGCATACGAACATAAGCTGATAGAAGAAACGTCCTTTTTCATTGAGACGCTTTCAGGTCTAGTGAAAGCAGACATTACAGAGGACAACGGGATTGTGCGTGAAGTCGCCGTTGATATGGGCGAACCGCGCCTCACCAAAAAAGAGCTGCCGATGCTCGGCAATGAAGATGAACGGACGATCGATGAAACCTTTGTTTTTGGAGAAACGGAGCTTTCCGGAACAGCCGTATCAATGGGAAACCCCCATATTGTTTTTCCGGTTGCGGATATCAATCAAGCGCCTCTTACAACGCTCGGTCCCGTCATTGAAAAAGACCCGAGATTTCCGGAAGGCGTCAATGTCGAATTTGTGGAAACCGTCAGCGCCGATGAACTTCATTTCCGCGTATGGGAACGCGGCTCCGGCATTACACAGGCTTGCGGAACAGGCGCCTGTGCGGCGGCTGTCGCATCCGTATTGAACGGTGTTTCCGAACGAAACCGGGATATCACCGTTCATTTAGCGGGAGGCGACCTTGTAATTAATTGGCAGGACAACGGGCACGTGCTGATGACGGGCCCCGCCGAAACCGTATGCAGCGGCGTCTATTATTTGTAAACAGCTCGTTTGAGAAATACTCTCCTCAAGGTTTATAATAGATATCAGCATCCGTTTTTAAAAAAAGGAGGTCTACCTATGAGTGTTCCAGTAACCATCACTGAAGCAGCGGCTTTGCATATAAAAGATATGATGAAAGAGCATGAAGAAGAAAACGCGTTTCTCCGTGTGGGCGTAAAAGGCGGCGGCTGCAGCGGCCTGTCTTACGGAATGGGATTTGAGCACGAAAAAGGCGAAAAAGACAGCATGTTTGAACAGCACGGAATCACCGTTTTGGTCGACAGCGAAAGCCTTGATATTATGACCGGCACGATCATTGACTTCAAACAGTCCATGATGGGCGGCGGTTTCACCATTGACAACCCGAATGCCATAGCTTCCTGCGGCTGCGGTTCATCTTTCCGCACGGCCAAAAACGCCGGTACGCCGGAAGAGTGCTAAGGGTCAACCCGCCATTCTTAGGATGAAAAAATATGACGTCTTTCTTTCCGGTGGCGCTTGCACCATTGTTAAGGAAGGCGTTTATCTGTTTAATAAAAGCAAAACCCGCTCAACAGAAGCGGGTTTTCCTTTTTCAAAGAGGTTATTCGATTGTATGTTTCATCGCATGGTACATATTTGCCGTATGTTCATCGGCTTTATCCCGTGACATGCGCAGCCGTTCTTCTGAAGAACCATATCCGATTTCTTGTTTGCCCTCTTTCAGTCCTTTAAAAATCCCATCAGCGAATTCATCCAGCGGTTCTCCTTGAGTATGCAGCCCTGCTCCGCCTAAATCTGTATTCACCGCGGGAGGCGCAACTTCAATCACTTCTACAGATGAATCAGAAAGCTGATGTCTCAGACTCATTGTAAATGAATGAAGCGCCGCTTTCGTTGCTGAATAGATCGGTGCAATGGCAAGCGGTGTAAAAGCCAATCCCGAAGAGACGTTAATGACAGCCGCATCTTCTTTTCCGGCAAAAAACGGAGCGAACAGCATAGACAGGTGGAAGGGAGCTTCAATGTTCGTTGTGATTTCTTTATTGAAATAGTCCCAATTGTCCTTCGCATCCGCTTTCAGCACATGAAAACGTTGTTGAATCCCCGCGTTGTTTACTAACACATTCACTTCCGGATAATTTTCTTTCACCCAATCAAACAGTGATATACGTTCAGATGGAATGCTCAAATCACTGACATATGTAATAAGATCCGGGAATGTTTCCTTTGCTTTTTGAAGAGCGTGCTCACGCCGTCCGGTCACGATGACTTTATTTCCCGCTTTTAAAAACCGTTCTGCGAAAGCCAATCCTATTCCGGCATTTCCGCCTGTAATCAGTATTGTATTTCCCGTCAGTTTCATATTAACTCCTCTTTTCCGATTGTTTTTACATTTCTTTGTCACATTTCAGCTTTGATCCAATCAATATATTCATCCCGCAAATAGGCATGAAATAAGACAGCAGTGATTCTGTAAAATTGATTTTTAGATATCGGGAAACCCGCCAAAACTATTCTTTCCTTGTCACAATATGATGATACGGCTTAAAGCACGGTTTAAGTCAACAAAAGAACCTTGTGCTTCCGTTTCGGTTACTCACATCAGACATAGGTCACGACAGGAAAGGGGAACGTAAAGTCTTGGAATTTTCTTGATGCGATAAAGCGTACCGTATCACATGGGTGAGAGGCAATTAAAAAAACGTTTCTGATCAAAACAAAAGGACGGCGATGCATATGCAGGAAGGTATCAGGCCGCTCAGCTTGAATGATGCAGAGCAGGAACTGGTTTTGCAGAGGGAAAACCGCATGTTTTTTGAACGGTTTGCCATGTCGAGACAAGGGGATTTTTATACGCTGGAAGGCCGGAAAAAACGAATTGAACAATCACTGAAGAATGCGAAAAATGATACTGAATACAGCTTCGGCATTTTTCTTCAGGATCAGACCCTGATTGGCACGATCAGTTTTTTTCAGGTGGTTCGGGGTTCCCTCCAAAGCGCTTTCATCGGTTACTTTTTAGATGGTGAACATAACGGAAAAGGCTATGCGACGAAGGCTGTTAAGCTGGCAGTCGATTATGCATTCAATGAGCTCGAACTGCATCGGATAGAAGCCGGAGTCATGCCGCACAATAAGGCGTCAATCCGGGTGCTCGAAAAAGCTGGCTTTCATAAAGAAGGCATTGCGAGAAAAAATGTAAAAATAAATGGAAAATGGGAAGATCATCAGGTGCTGGCGATCATACATCCGGAGGATACATGACGATATCCTCCTTTTTTATACCCTGCGTCTCTTTCGACAGGTTCTTCCTAAAACTTCAAATCAATTGTGTAAATCATACTATTTGCAAATTCAAAAAAAAAAAAAATAAAGGGTACATAGCACCAAAAACTCTGAAAGATGTGCTCTTTGTCAACACGTCCTAAAGTCATATTTTTCGAAAGGATATTGATTTTTTGATAGGATTAAACTAAATTGTAAAAGTATAGAATAGTTAATTTATTTTGTAAGAAAAGGATGATAATATGATAGGTCAATTGAGCAATAAAAAAATATTTTTAAGTTCTTTTTTCATCATTTTGATCTGTTCATTACTCTTCCAATTCAGTATTTCAGATAAAGTTCTGCAGTCGTATTATTCTTCCGTCGGAGAAAGTACCTACGATATCGGGGAGAAAAGTGTTCGTACGATTGTCATGTTTCTGCAAGGGTTTATGATCTTCACAACTTTTGTGGAAATTCTGATAGGCGGATTTCTGTTATTCGTTGCCGCTTTTATTCTCGGTACAAAAAAACCGAAAAAAATATATTTGCTTCTATATACGCTGACTTCTTTAATCTCAGCATTTAAAATGTTGATTCTTTCAGTTGTTAACTACTTAACGGCTGATTCCTCGCTTATATATTCTGCCGGCGGCACCAGCTTGAGTCTGCAGCTGCTGGATCCATTTCTGCTCATATCAATCGCGGCTCTTTATGCTGCTGCGGGAAAACTGACCGATCTCAGTAAAGGCAAGAGAATCATTTTGACTGGATGTTTTGTTTTACTAAAACTCTTTACTATTTTCTTAAACTATTTTATGGCGGATAAAATTTAGCTCGGGAGAGAGTCAATTAAGCTGAATTTTATTATAAATTAAAAAAACAGAGTAGGGAGATGTTATGATGAACTTAGTAAAATCTAATAAAAAGTCTTTCATTTTGTTTGGCGCGGCTCTTGCTGCAGCAACATTGGTTTATGCACTATTATTAACGGGAACTGAATTAAACGTGGCGGCGGCTCATGCATTCTCAGCCAATGCTGAATTAGCTTCTACTCTCGGCATCTCTACAGCAGCAGCTAAAAAAGCAATTGATATTATTGATGCGGCATCAACAATTGCTTCTATCATTTCTCTTATCGGTATCGTTACAGGCGCAGGCGCGATTTCTTATGCAATCGTTGCAACAGCAAAAACAATGATTAAGAAATACGGCAAAAAATACGCAGCTGCTTGGTAAAATCGATCAATAAATAATTGCTCTTTTTGTACAAGCTGCAAAAAGAGCCTCTCTCCCAAATACATATGTAAGGATTGAAAGTATGATAGTCAAACAAATTGCGGCTCTTATCAAATATAATACCCTGTCATCGTTTCGAAAAAGAAAGGAAGATTGGGGCATTCCTCAACTCAACAGCAAACTGCTGTCTGCCATTATTATTTCTCTGTTATGTTTATATCTCGTTTTCCTGGGATGCGGTGTTGTATTCGGGACAAAACTGATTCAGCTGCCCCTCAGCGCATGGGGGCAATTTGTTTTAATCGCCGTTTCACTTGAGCAGCTTTTTTGGGCTGCCGGCTTCTTTAAAGAACATCACAATGCCTTTCTGCTGGATACGCGCAAGGTCATTCATCAATTAAAAAAGGTTCGTTTTTTACAGCTGTTTTCTGTTTTTGCCGGCCAGGCGATCAAAAAAACCATTTTCGTATGGTATCTTTTTGTTTTTCCGGTCTTTTTGTTTTTATCAAGCGCAGGCATGACCGGGTCTGCGGCGGTCATCGTATTTTTCTTGGGCTTCGTTTATTTTCTTCTCAATTTATTTTTATCTATGCTGTTTTCTTATGTTGTTTATCTTCTTACAAATATGTGGAGCAAATTGTTTTACTTGAAAATCATGAAAGGCATTTTATTCAGCGTCAGCCTGCTGGTTCCGCTTGCAGTCGGGTATGCCGTTTATCTTCTCGTGTTTGGGGAGTATACCGCAAAGGATATTTCAAGCTTTACGGAGTCACCGGCTTTCCGGAACATCCTCATGAATACGCCGTATGTATGGTTAGCATTCCGCTCACATTCCGTGCTCGTTTTCGCTGCGGTGTTTGCGGCCGCCGTCCTTTTAACGGCGGGGATGTTTAAACTATGGTCGGCCACGCTGAAGAAAATGGACCTTATTCCTTATATGTTTTTGACAAATGCAGATTTTGCGCCAAAGCTGAAATTATATAGAAATAACAAAATATTTCATGCCGTTTTTCAAAAGGATCTGCTGTTTTTATCGAGGATTGACGGGTTTTTTATCAGGAACTTCGGCAGTATGCTGTATTTGTTCATGCTGTTTTTAGGTTTTTGTATTCCGCTTCTGTCGCATCACTTTATCGGGTATTCGGCAGCTGCCATCGTGTCTGCGGCGGTTATCATTGCGAACTTTTCGTATCAGCTCGTCGGAGATGCGCTCAAAACAGTATTATCAGTTGACGGGGAAATCAAAAATCAGCATCTGTTTCACCGGAATATCAAACATGCGTGGCAGCTGGTGTTTCCGAAAGTATGTATTTATAATCTCGCCGCTCTTATCTATTCGTTCATCATCACCATTTTGATTACGGTGTTTTTTCCGTATTCCGCTGCGCTGACGATTTACTTGTTTATTGTGTTTTTATGTTCGGGTTTTTTATACAGTCTTGTCCAGATTTCAAGCACCGCCCTGTATCCTAAGAAAAACTGGGAGCATATGTACGAAATTGGAGAAGCGGGGAAAGCAAAGACGTATAACAACTTATACGGATCTTTCATTTTCATTGTGTCGCTTCAAATCGCTGCGATCACGTCGTATTTTATCTATAAAAAGCCGGAACTTGAAATGATGCTTATTCATTCTGCATCAGGTATTTTTGTCCTGTTCACACTATTAAACTATGGAGTCATGTTTCTGTTTCTTCGCAGAATCAATATGGCGGAAAGGTTTGCGAACAATGATTAAATTAGTGAATATACAAAAAAACTATAGTGAAAAACAGGTGTTGAAAGATATTTCGTTTGAGGTGAAAAAAGGTTCAATCTATGCTTTGCTGGGGACTAATGGAGTCGGGAAAACAACGACTTTGAAAATCATTTCGGGCCTGCTTAAACCGACTTCAGGCAGCGTCATGATTGACGGTAAGGAACTGGATTCAGAAGAGGGGGGGCAAATATCGGCTGATATCGGTTTTGTGCCCGACCATGCCTTTTTATATGATTACTTAACGGGAGTCGAATACCTGCGTTTTACAGCGGAGATGTTTGAAGTGCCGTCTCAGCGGACAAATGAGTATATAAAGAATATGTTAGAGACGCTGAAGCTTGCTCAAGACGGAAATCAGCTGATTAAAACATATTCACATGGGATGAAACAAAAATTATCAATTGCGGCCGCCCTCATTCATCAGCCAAAGATATTAATTCTTGACGAACCGCTGACGGGCATTGATTTAATCAGCGGTAAAACGATACGGACGTTATTAAAGGAATACGTCAAACAGGGACATACGGTCCTGTTATCGACTCACTTGCTGGAGCTGGCACATTCGCTGTGCGATACGATCGGTATTATACATGAAGGCGTTTTTGCGGCGGAGTATCAGTCATCCGAGCATTCATTAGAAGAGATTGAAAAATTGGCTGAGAGTATCTATACATGATGAACCGCATGTTGCCGGCAATCAGGACGTCCGCCATTCCGTTAACCGCATCATTGCTGTTTTTTTCAGGCGGTGTGATCGCTGCGTTTTTTTCCGATCACTTTGTTTCAACCGCGTCTTACAACGGCTCATCAGGCGCGGTTGAACTGCTGAAAAACAATGCAATCGCTTGTCTGTTTTTAGCCGCGGGTTTTTTTACCTTTGGGTTGACCTCAATCTTTTATTTATTCACCAACGGGTTTATTTTAAGCGGCTCTATTATAGAAAATCTGCATAGCGGGGTTCCTTTTTATCAGATTTTTTTACTGCTAATTCCTCATGGTATATTTGAAGTTCCCGCGTTATTATTAAGTGGCGCCATTGGTTTTAAGGGCGTTGAATTGGTCATCAGGCTGTGTTTTTCTAAGGAAAAAAAGATAATGGCTTCAATGTTCAGGCATATTGGAATATTGGTGCTCATAATTATTTGTCTGCTGATCGCCGCTGCCATTATTGAAGCTTACATCACACCAATTTTTAAGTAAAAGGGGCAGAAATCATATGAGAAGTAAATTATCATTAATCGGTGTGCCGATTGTTATGATTATCGGTTATATCATTTCTTTATCCTTTGAGTGGCTGTTTCCTGTTCTTACTTTTGGGGTGGCAGGACTATATCTCTTTATATTTGCACCGGTGCAAAATAAATTCATTCGTTACATCTTTTTGTTTATTTTTGTGATTAATCTGTTGGCCAGTGCGGCTCTTTATTTCGGTATTTAATAAAAAAATGACATTCATATTGAATGTCATTTTTTTATCTTTGAGCGGCCCTGCTGCGTGTTAAAATCTGTCGCCGTTGAAAATAGAGTTTTTTACGATCACGTAGTCGACATTGCGGATGGCTTCGAGTGTATTGCCGCCGGCGTAAGAGATGGAAGATTGCAGATCCTGCTCCATTTCAACCAGCGTGTCCTGTAAAGACCCTTTATGCTCGACATGCATTTTTTTGCCTTCGACGTTTTTCTTTTCGCCTTTTTGAAATTCGGAAGCGGAGCCGAAATATTCTTTGTACAGCTTTCCGTCGATTTCGATCGTTTGTCCCGGTGATTCTTCGTGGCCGGCGAATAATGATCCGATCATGACCATAGACGCGCCGAAACGGATGGACTTCGCGATATCGCCGTGCGTGCGGATGCCGCCGTCAGCAATGATCGGTTTGCTCGCCGCTTTTGCGCACCAGCGAAGCGCGGCTAATTGCCATCCGCCGGTTCCGAAGCCGGTTTTAATTTTGGTGATGCAGACTTTCCCGGGGCCGATTCCCACTTTTGTCGCGTCTGCGCCCGCGCGTTCCAGCTCCCTTACGGCTTCAGGCGTCCCGACATTCCCTGCGATGACAAAGCTTTCCGGGACATGTTCTTTAATAAATTGGATCATGCTGATCACGGCATTGGAATGGCCGTGCGCGATATCAATGGTAATATAATCCGGCACAAGCTCCTGTGCTTTCAGCTCCCGGATGAATTCATAATCATTTTCCTTTACGCCGACACTGATGGAAGAAATCAGTCTGCGCGCTTTCATATCCCGGACAAAAGCCAGGCGTTTTTCCGGATCGAAGCGGTGCATGATATAAAAATACCCGTTTTCCGCGAGCCAGGCCGCGATGTTTTCATCTATAATCGTCTGCATGTTGGCCGGCACGACCGGAAGTTTAAATGTGTGTCCGCCCAATGTAACTGATGTATCACATTCAGATCGGCTGTCCACAATACATTTTGCAGGAATCAGCTGAATATCTTCGTAATCAAATACATTTTCCATATATAACACCCCTAAAAGCGAATAATAGAATTAAATTAAATTAAAATGTTCGTCTTTTTATAATGTACTTTGTTTTGTCAGGAATGTCAAATGATTTCATGCCGCCTCATATGCGGTCAGCTTGTCATCCATTTGCAGTTTGGTTATCATAGTAGTATTGGGTGTTGTAAGACATTTGTTACGATAGATAGATTTGCAAAGAAGGGAGGGGCCGGTGTGGAACAAAAACAGCCCGGGCACAGCCCGAAAGCCCAGAAAATTCAGGACCGGATTATTTTAGGCACGATTTGGGTCGTGTCGGCGCTTGTCATTGCGCTCGTTGTCGGAACCGTCATGAATTATATTTGGATGTTTAAATAAAAAAGAGTCTGTGCCGGTATGACACAGACTCTTTTTTGTATTATTTTTCAAACATGCTTGTAGAATGCAGAGGCTGGACGCGCGCTTTCGGGTCCATGTAAGCCTTCGCGTTGTTCACGGCTGTCGGAGCTTCGCCGAAACCGCTGGCGATCAGCTTGACTTTGCCTTCATATGTGCAGATATCTCCGGCGGCAAAGAAGCCTTCAATATTCGTTTCCATCGTGCTTTTAACGACGATGGAATTTTTCTCGATGTCAAGTCCCCAGTTTTTAATCGGGCCGAGAGAAGAAACAAAGCCGTAGTTTACGATCAGGTCATCAATTTCGATGATTTCTTTACGGTCGCCTTTCACTTCTTCGAGAACGAGCTGTTCGATCCGGTCTTCACCGACAAGTTCAGCGGGAACAAACGGTGTCAACACGTTGACTTTAGAATTATGCAGGTTTTCGACACTGTGCTCATGCGCGCGGAATTTATCACGGCGGTGGATGATGCTGACTTCTTTCGCGATCGGCTCAAGCATGAGCGCCCAGTCAACCGCGGAATCGCCGCCGCCCAGAACGGCAACGCGTCTGCCTGCGAATTGATTGAGGTCGTCAATGAAGTAGTGCAGGTTTTTGCCCTCATATTGTTCCGCTGATTCCAGTTCAAGCTTTCTCGGCTTAAATGCGCCGTTTCCCGCGGTGATAATAACCGTTTTTGAATAATGCGTTTCTGAATTCGTGACAAGCTTAAACACACCGTCCGCCTGTTTTTCAACAGATTCAACGGCCTGCTCTAAGCAGATGGTCTGATCAAACTTCGCCATTTGCTCTTTTAAGTTGTTCACAAGCTCTTGGGCACGGATTTTCGGGAATCCGGCTACGTCATAAATATATTTTTCAGGGTACAGCGCGCTGAGCTGGCCGCCAAGCTGAGGCAGGCTCTCGATGATTTTGACGCTCGCCTGTCTCATTCCCCCGTAAAAAGCGGTAAACAGGCCGACCGGGCCGCCGCCGATGACCGTAATATCATAAACCTTTGAATCCTCTTGCATACCAAATTGCCTCCTAATTGAAAATTGTTATTAATTATAACATACAATTTAAAAGGATGACGAGTGCCGAAAACCGCCCGGCCGCTTCATTCTTGAAAAAAGTTGCGGCCGCCGCTAATATGGGGACAAATTCCAATCTGTTTTTTCCTGAATGTTTTCTGATTCTTCCGGATAGTATGGTGATATGCAGACATGTGCGGTTTTCTAAAAAATTTTATATTTCATTTCATAAAATCCCGCCAATAAGCTGAAGCTAATACAAATGTTGATTTGATTATGCGTCTAACAGCAAAAAAAAGAAGGTGGATGTGATGGCATTGAATAAACCCAAAATCGTGGTTTTAGGTGCAGGTTATGGTGGATTAATGACAGTAACAAGGCTTCCGAAGCATATCGGGGCAAATGACGCTGACATTACTTTGGTCAATAAACACAATTATCATTATGAAACGACATGGATGCATGAAGCGAGCGCAGGAACGCTGCATCATGACCGCTGCAGATATCAAATAAAAGATGTAATCAATGAATCACGGGTCAAATTTGTGCAGGATACCGTAAAAGCGATAGATGTGCAAAATAAAAAGGTGACGCTTTCACAAGGGGACATCCCTTATGATTATCTTGTCATCGGGCTTGGCGCCGTCCCTGAAACATTCGGGATTAAAGGCTTAAAAGAATTCGCTTTTCCGATCGCGAATATTAATACGTCGCGCCAGCTGAAAGACCATATTGAGCTCCAATTTGCGACATACAATACGGAGGCCGAAAAACGCCCTGACCGCTTAACCATCGTTGTCGGCGGAGCGGGCTTTACGGGAATTGAATTTCTCGGTGAACTTGCGAACCGCAAGCCGGAGTTATGCAGATATTATGATATAGATGAAAGTCTCGTCCGGATCGTCTGTGTCGAGGCCGCCCCGACGGTTTTGCCGGGATTTGATCCGGAGCTTGTCGAATACGCCGTTCAATACCTTGAGAGCAAAGGCGTTGAATTTAAAATCGGCACCGCGGTTCAAGAATGCCGCGCAGACGGTGTCACAGTCGGCAAGAAAGATGAAGAGCCGGAAGAAATCAAATCGCAGACCGTTGTCTGGGCCGCGGGCGTGCGCGGACATCCGATCGTGGAGGAAGCGGGTTTTGAAAATATGCGCGGCCGTGTCAAGGTCAACCCTGATCTTCGGGCGCCGGGTCATGATGATGTTTTTATTCTCGGCGACAGCTCGCTCTTTATCAATGAAGAGACGGAACGGCCGTACCCGCCGACTGCTCAGATCGCGATGCAGCAAGGAGAAACGGTCGCCAAAAATCTGGGCGGTTTGATTAAAGGAGGCCAGCTTGAAGAGTTCAAGCCTGACATTAAAGGAACCGTCGCCTCCCTCGGTGAGCATAACGCCGTCGGAGTCGTATACGGCAGGAAGCTCAAAGGCACGCCGGCGTCCTTTATGAAAAAGGTCATTGACAACCGATCGCTCTTTATGATCGGCGGGCTGGGCCTGACGCTGAAAAAAGGGAAGTTTAAATTCTTCTGAAAACCCGCGGCCGCGGGTTTTCTCTTCTTTTAAAAAAGAGCGCTATCAAAAGAATGTAAAAGAAAAAAATGAATGTTTTCGCTTACATGAGTTATTTTGTTACATATTCTGACTTGGTGCTTGACAAGTAAATATGATATATTATCAGAAAATTAAGAAAAAGGGTGATCCGCATGAAAACGACAGCAAAAAGCACGGCGGCGTGTCCGTTCTGCTCAGGTAAAGGGTATTTTCAATTGCTTCTTGGCGGCTCCGAAACATGTCCCTCCTGCCAGGGAAGCGGCAAAGAGAGACGCTGATTTTTCCAGACGTTGACTTTTTTACCGCCCCCGAGGTACACTGAAAGTGCTGTAGGGGGTGGATGTTTGTGATTAGTTTGCCGGTTGTCCTGATCTCAATTGTACTATTTTTTGTACTGTTTTTCGGCATAGGCTTTCTGTTGAACATGCTGCTTAGAATGTCGTGGATTATGGCTGTTGTCTATCCGATTGTATGCCTTTTCATTATCAGCAATAAAAAGATGATCAGTTACGTGCAGGCGCCGGGGGAATCCTTTCAAAGCCTGTTTCAGCGCATCATGTCATTAGCGGTTGCGGATGTCGTGATTTTGGCGGGCGGACTGGCGGGAGCCATCATGTCAGGCATTGCCATAAAGGCGCTCAGAAAAAGAGGATATCAAATGTTTTAAGCCGCTTTCTTATTCGAGAAAGCTTTTTTTGTGCCGCGGCGCTTTTTGTATAGCACCTCACCGAGTTGGGAACAATGACTCGGAGGAGAGTGATTTCAGATTGACGATAATCAGACGCGTATTCATGTTCGTGCTCTTTTTGGGCGCATGCCATGCGACATACTTTTCCATAACCGGTGTTGAAGCAAAGGATCTGACAAATTGGATGACGGAACATCGCGGCGCCGTTTTGAAAAACATCGGCACTCCGTTTCAATCCTTACAGAATCAGCCGGAAAAGAAGGCATCAGGCAGGATAAAACCGCTGGAAGAAGCTTTTGACTGGGACCGCTATCCGTCACAAAAGGTGACGGCCACCGGTTATACCGCCGGAGCGGAATCTACCGGAAAATCTCCCGGGCATCCGCAGTACGGAATTACATATTCAGGCGTGAAGGTCAAACGCGATTTATATTCAACTGTTGCGGCCGATCCGTCTGTTTTCCCGATCGGGACGATTCTGTTTATACCGAATTACGGATACGGGGTTGTCGCCGATACCGGCTCAAAAATTAAAGGAAGCCGCCTTGACCTCTACTTTGACACCGTCAAGGACGTCTATAACAATTGGGGCAAAAAAACACTTGATGTCTACATGATTAAAAAAGGGAACGGCACAGTGACCGAGGACGAACTTGTAAAGCTGAACGAAACCAAGTCGATGCAAGTGTTCAGAAATCAATACAAAACGGTAAAAGAATAAAAACGCTTCAGCATCCGCTGAAGCGTTTTTTACATAAAGAAATAATCTAAAATCAATGTCAGCACAATACCGGTGACGCCGCCGAAGAACACTTCAATCGGCTGATGGCCGAGCAGTTCTTTCAGTTTCTTCTGTTTTTCCTTCTCTTCCGCTTTCTGAAAGTCCTTCGCTTCGCTGACAAACCGATTAAAGTCGATGACCAGTTTATTAATGACCGTCGCCTGTTCACCCGCATGCCGCCTGACACCTGTAGCGTCGAACATCGTAATGACGGCGAAAATCGCGGCGACTGCAAACAGGGGCGAGTCCAGTCCCTGTTCCAAAGCGACTCCGGTTGACAGCGCGGTGACGGCGGCGGAATGGGAGCTCGGCATGCCGCCGGTGCTCGTCACAAGAGACCAGTCAAGTTTTTTGGATACGATAAATTGAATAGGCACTTTTACAACTTGGGCAAAAATAATGGCGGCAAAACTCGCCAGTAAAGGAAAATTCATAAGTACATCCATATGCAACATCCTTTCTGTATCTGCTGATTCCGATCGTATCGAAAAACTGCAGAAAACGCCCTTAGTTTGGTAAAATAAAATCAATGAAAAATGTTTTTTCATTATACCACTTTACATAACAAATACCCACATAAGGAGTGTGTACTCATGTTTTATGCATCTGATCAACTGCGGCATCCCGAAACACTGGTCATCGGTCTTTTTCAAAAAAGCACGCTGAACGGATTTACGAAGGAATTGGATGATAAATTGGACGGTCATCTGACCCAGCTGTTAAAGGATGGTGATGTGTCCGCCAAACGCAATCGTGTATCAAAAGTATACCCTCCGGCTGCGACCGGTATGAAACGTATTTATTTTATCGGCCTGGGAAGAGAAGCGGATTATTCGTTTGAAGATACGAAAGAATGCTTTGCACGAGTATTTCAGCAGGTTCATCAAGATAAAAAGCAGGAAGTATCCGTTTTGCTCGATACATTCGTCTCCGGGGAAGTGCCTGCCGCCGATGCCGCTCATGCGCTTTCAGAAAGCTGTCTGCTTGCAGTTTACGAAGTGCAGGATTATAAACATAAATCAAATGAGCCGGATCAGGAACTGAAATCAGTCTGCGCCGTGACCGAAGAAGACCTGAGGGAAGTGCAGGCCGGCCTGAACGTCGGAGCGGCATACGGCCAAGGGACGAATTCAGCCCGCACGCTTGTGAATATGCCGGGTAATATGCTGACGGCCACTGATTTGGCGTCATATGCCGCTGAGCTGGCGGCAAAATACGATTTCGAGTGTGAAATTTTAGAAAAAGATGAAATGGAAGAGCTCGGCATGGGCGGGCTGCTTGCCGTTAACAAGGGCTCATCCGAACCGCCGAAAATGATCGTTCTGAAGTATCAGGGCAAAGATCAGTGGGAAGACGTCATCGGCCTGGTCGGTAAAGGAATTACCTTTGATACGGGCGGATATTCAATTAAGCCGAAAACCGGCATCGTCGGCATGAAAAGCGATATGGGAGGGGCCGCCTCGGTATTAGGGGCAATGGAGATTATCGGCGAACTGCGGCCTGAACAAAACGTGCTCGCCGTCATACCGTCTACGGACAACATGATTTCGTCCGATGCGATGAAGCCGGATGATGTCATCGTTTCGCTCAGCGGAAAAACCATTGAGATCCTGAACACCGATGCGGAAGGGCGTCTCGTGCTTGCCGACGGCATCACATACGCCAAGCAGCACGGAGCCTCTGTCCTTGTAGACGTCGCAACGTTAACGGGCGGTGTCATTGTTGCTTTAGGGAACGAAATGACGGGCGCCATGACCAATCACGCCGCGTTTTATGAACAGGTGGCGGAATCGGCGAAAGAATCCGGCGAGCCGATCTGGCAGCTTCCGATTACAGAAAAGGATAAAAAACGGGTGAGAAACAGTCAGATGGCTGATTTGAACAATTCTCCGGGAAGAGAAGGCCACGCGATTATGGCGGGGGCATTCATTGGTGAATTCGCGGAAAACACGCCGTGGGTTCATCTCGATATTGCGGGAACCGCAACGGCGAATAAAGCGACATGCTTCGGCCCTGCCGGCGCAACAGGCGTCATGGCAAGGACGTTGGCTGTTTTGACTGAGCGGTTTACGCCCGAAAGGTAACAGCATCCCGCTGCCTTGATGCAGCGGGTTTTTTGATTTCCAAAATCTTTAGTTGACTAAAGCGCAGAATATATGGTAACTTTAATTATCTACTACATTAGCAAACTAAAGGATTTTTGGAGGGACTCATCAATGAATGCTGTTGTTGTCGCAGTATTGCTTATGCTCGTCTTAAGCCTGCTGCGTGTCAATATTATTATAGCTTTAATGATCGGCGCGCTTGCCGGCGGGCTGACCGGCGGCTTAGGCCTCGGAGAGACGGTGAAGGCTTTTACGGACGGTCTCGGCGGAAATGCCACCGTCGCGGTCAGCTACGCGCTGCTCGGAGCATTTGCCGCGGCGCTGACAAAGACGGGGCTTCCCGATGCAATGGTGGAAGCGTCTGTCAAACTAATCGGAAAAAAGGAAGATTCGCGGAAAAAAGCACTGTCAAAAGTGTTAATCGTACTGATTATTTTAATCATATCCTGTTTCTCGCAAAACGTGGTGCCCGTTCACATTGCGTTTATTCCTGTATTGATTCCGCCGCTTTTAAAAATATTTAACGAACTTGAAATAGACCGCAGACTGATCGCGTGTGTGATGACATTCGGACTGACTGCGCCTTATATCGTTCTGCCTGTCGGATTCGGACAGATTTTCCAGGGGATGCTGAGAGATAATATGGCGTCAGCCGGTTTAAAGGTGCCGCTCAGTGATATCCCGTATGCTTTAATCATTCCGACGGCCGGGATGGCGGTCGGTTTAATTTTAGCCGTCATCGTCTTCCGGAAACCGAAGAAATATGAGACGAAGGAGATTGCCGGACTATCGTCTTCTCCTTATACGAAAAAAAGCATTGCCATCGCCTTGATCTCCATTGCCGTGTCGCTTGCCGTTCAGCTCTATCTGTCACAAGTGCTCGGAGTGGAAGGTATGATTATGGGCGCGCTTGCCGGCTTGTTTACGCTGTTTATCAGCGGAGTCATGAAGCGCAATGAAGCGGATAAGCTGATCACGGACGGCATGATTCTGATGGCTTTTATCGGGTTTGTCATGCTTGTTGCGGCCGGTTTTTCAAATGTACTGAATAAAACGGGCGATGTGGCTTCCTTGGTCAAAGCATCAACAGGCCTTATCGGCCACAGCCAATCATTAGGCGCGCTCCTGATGCTGGTGGTCGGTTTATTAATCACGATGGGAATCGGATCATCATTTGCAACCGTACCCGTCATTACGACCATATTTGTCCCGCTGTGCGCTCAGCTCGGATTCAGCCCGATGGCGACGATTGCCGTAATCGGAGCGGCCGCCGCGGTCGGCGATGCGGGTTCTCCTGCAAGTGACAGTACGCTCGGGCCGACGTCAGGCCTAAGCGCCGACGGACAGCACCACCACATTTGGGATACGTGCGTACCGACATTTCTTTTCTATAACATTCCGCTTGTGATATTCGGCTGGATTGCCGCGCTTGTCCTGTAAAAAAAGGCTCCCGGAAAGGGGAGCCTTTTTGTATGCTGAGAACATCTTACGCCGGATTTCTGCTGAACCCCGTCGCTTTATGAATAGACCTGTAAACGGCAGGCGCGATTGATGCCAATAACAGTGCTAAAACGATATCTTTTATGAAAAACCATATCATGTAAAACCAGGCCATTCCGTAGCTGATCGGAGCATGAAGCCATAATTTCAGCGCAATATACGTATAGGTCGTGCCAATGATATAAATGACGGCGGTACCGATCAAAGAGGCCCATGCATAATGCAGGCGGCCGGGTTTTTTTGTTTTTTCCAGCAGCCATCCGGCTGCAAATGCCGCCGGGATATAAGCGAGAATAAATCCGCCGCTCTTTCCGATAAACGGCGCAAAGCCTGCTGAGAATTGAGCGAAAACAGGCGCCCCCGCGAGTCCGGCCAATGCGTATACCGTCATTGCAATGGCTGCCCGTCTGGCGCCAAGAAGCATCGCGGCTAACAGACAAAAGAAAGGCTGCAGCGATAACGGAATTCCCGCAACTTGCAAAAAAGGAGCCATTGATGTAATGTTGGCGCCGACGGCCATCAGTGCGGCAAACATGCCGATAAGCGCCATATCGCCCGCGCGAAGGTTGCGTTGTTTCATTTGTTTTTCCCCCTTACACTTGTACCAGATTAGCGTAATCGAAGGGTGATTGATTGTCAACAAAGATTTAATACAGGTTTACTAAATGGAGGGAGCCATATGTTTTTCGGGAAAACGAAACAAACAAAACAGTCGGAACGGATTCCGCCAAACCAAAATGTCACAACGAAGTTTCCCGTGCTTCACACCGGAAATGTTCCTTATTATGAAGATATGTCAAAATGGAATCTGCAAGTGTACGGGCTTGTTGACCGTCCTATGCTGTTAAGCTTTGAAGATATCAAAGCCTTTCCTGAAGCCGAAGTGAAAAATGATATTCATTGCGTCACGGGCTGGTCCCGTCTTGATAATATCTGGAAGGGAATACGCGCCAAAGACATCGCTGAAAAAGCGGGCGTGCACAAAGAAGCGGGATTCGTCATTCTGCACGCTGAAGAGGGCTGGACGGCCAACCTGCCGCTTTCTGATTTTACGCGGGAAACATCCCTGCTGGCATATGCGCATAACGGCGAGCCGTTAACGCCAGAGCACGGCTATCCGCTCAGAGGCGTTTTCCCCCATCTTTATTTTTGGAAAAGTGCAAAATGGCTGCGCGGCATTCAGTTCACAAAGGAAAACCACCCCGGCTTTTGGGAGAAAAACGGTTACCATATGAGGGGAGATCCATGGAAGAATGAGCGCTTTACATGGGATTAAACCCCTATCACTATATAGTTCTTAGGTACCTTATTGAAATAAGGTACTTTTTTTATATCAAAAATCCATTGACTTTGTTTGGCAAAAAACCTATTATTTGAGGTGCCTTTTGATATTGAAAATCATTATCAATAAGCATAGATAAAGCAATTGCCGCAAAGGGGATGAACACATAATGGACGGAAAACAAATAAAGCGGGGTTTCGCGCCGGCCGGCCGATACGCGGTTCCGGGCACAGAAGTAAGAGAAATGCGCTCAAAAGGAGGCCGTACGTATCGTATCTTTGTCTTTTTTCCTCAGGAAGAACCGCCTGCATCCGGCTTCCCCGTCATATACCTGCTCGATGCGAATTCCGTATTCGGCACAATGGCCGAAGCTTTGCGGGTGCAAAGCCGGCGGCCTGAAAAAACAGGCGTTGTTCCGGCGGTGATTGTCGGAATCGGCTACCCGACAGATCAGCCGTTTTCCGCCGAACGTCACAGTGATTTTACGATGCCGCTTTCTGAATCAGAACTGCCGGTGCATCCGCGGGGCGCGGCATGGCCCGAACAGGGAGGGGCGGAAGCGTTTCTGAGTTTTATAGAAGAAGAAGTAAAGCCCGCGATGGAGCGGGATTATCCGATCGACAGAGGCAGGCAGACGATTTTCGGCCATTCGCTGGGCGGTCTTTTTGTGCTGCAAGTGCTTTTGACGAGGCCGGACATGTTCCAGACCTATGTTGCCGGGAGTCCGTCAATTCACTGGAACAAGCGTTTTATTCAGGAAAAAGCGGAACGTTTGTCAGACCGGCTCTCTGCGGAAAATCTTCAAGTCAGCGTATTGCTGGCTGCGGGAGAAATTGAAAAAACACATAAAAGCAGAATCCCGCAGCACGCAGAGGCGCTGTACTCTTTATTATACGGATTTGAAGATGATGGAGTCCGTGCTGAATACAGCGAGTTTGAAGGAGAGGGCCATATTTCTGTCCTGCCCGTTTTAATCAGCAGGGCCCTGCGTTTCTGCCTGAATCCGGGAGGACCGCATACCCCGTATTCTCCCGCATGAGAAAAAACAGGCCCTTCGAACTAAATGCGGCTGATCCTAATTTTCTAATTGACTGCGTGTTTTGATTTGGATATGATTGTCTTGAATCATAATTGATAATGATAATCATTATCAATATAGAAAGGGAATGATAATATGGACGCATTGGGAATGAAAGGGAAAACGGCCGTTGTCACCGGCGCCGCTCAAGGCATCGGAGAAGCAACAGCGCTTGCCCTTGCTGAACAAGGCGTAAATGTGGCAGCTATAGATACAAATGAAGACCTGCTTCTCGGGCTTACTGACAGACTTCGGCAAAAAGGCGTGCAGGCGCAGGGGTTTGCCGCAGATGTATCTGACAGTGCGGCTGTCAATGATATCATCGCTGCCGTTGAACGCGACATGGGGCCTATTGAAATATTGGCGAACGTTGCGGGCGTGCTGCGGCCGGGTCCGGTGCAATCCCTCAGTGATGAAGATTGGGGTCAAACATTTTCAGTTAATACGACCGGCGTATTTCATGTGTCGCGGGCAGTAAGCCGGTACATGATTGAGCGTCAAAAAGGCGCCATCGTTACGGTCGGTTCGAATGCAGCCGGCGTTCCGCGTGCTTCCATGGCGGCTTATGCGGCGTCAAAAGCGGCTGCCGTCATGTTTACGAAATGCCTCGGACTAGAGCTTGCGGCCCATCATATCCGCTGCAACATCGTATCTCCGGGTTCAACGGAAACCGACATGCAGCGGGCGCTGTGGCAGGACGAGAACGGAGCCCGGGACGTCATCAGAGGTTCGCTTGATACATATAAAACGGGAATTCCGCTTCAAAAGCTGGCGAAGCCTTCTGATATTGCAAATGCCGTTTTGTTTCTGGCTTCTGAACAGGCAAACCATATTACGATGCATGATTTATGCGTTGATGGCGGCGCTACTTTAGGCGTTTGATGTAACGAGAAGGAGGGACAAACATGACAAATCAACATTTATTGGCGGAAGTGTCTGCAAAAGAGGTGCTGGATGCTTACAAGCCCGGGGCGTTCTTTTTAGCTTCCCCGAAAAGTACGATGCTTGCGGAAGGAATGTTTGCGGAAGTGCCTGATACAGACGCGGAAAATCAGCTGGATTCACTGCCTGAACGCGTGAGACAGACGCTTCTTGAGGCAAAGCAAGCCGGCATCAAACATCCGATTGCGGCCGGCGCCATTCCTTTTGACGGCAGAAAAGCTTCCCGGCTTTTTGTACCGAAGAATGTCCATACGGCAGGCCCGCTTTCGTTTGCGGAATCTTCCGCAGAAAAGCCGCAATCCAATACATATGACATCCGTCCCGTTCCGGAGCCTGAGGGCTTTATGAGCGGTGTGGAACAAGGCGTATTCAACATTACGGACGGTCCGCTCAGCAAAATCGTGCTGTCAAGGACGCTTCATCTGACCGCTGAAAAGGATATCGACATTCCACAGGCCGTCAAGCATTTGGCGCAGCACAACCCGCGCGGCTATACATTCGCTGCGGATGTGACGGGAACGTCAGAAACAAGAAAAACGCTTTTCGGCGCAAGTCCTGAACTGCTGCTGTCCAAAAACGGAACATCGATTCTGTCCAATCCGCTGGCAGGTTCCAGACCTCGCAGCACCGATCCCGCCGAGGATCAGAGAAGAGCGGAAGAACTGCTGCAATCAGCAAAAGATCTGCATGAACATGCCGTAGTCGTGGCCGCCGTGGCCGCCGCCCTTAAACCGTTCTGCCGTGTGCTTGATGTGCCGGAAAAACCGTCACTCATTAAAACTGAGGCGATGTGGCACCTGTCCACCGAGGTAAAGGGAGAGCTGCGTGATCCGTCAACGACATCACTTGAGCTGGCCATCGCCCTGCATCCGACGCCCGCGGTATGCGGAACACCGACAGATGTGGCGAGAGAAGCGATTCAGGATATTGAGCCGTTTGACCGCAATTTCTACACGGGAATGGCGGGCTGGTGTGATGCTGAGGGTGACGGAGAATGGATTATCGCACTCCGCTGCGCCGAAGCGGAAACAAGGTCTCTCCGGCTCTTTGCGGGTGCCGGGATTGTCGCCGGATCAAAGCCGCAGGATGAACTGGACGAGACCTCGGCCAAATTCCGCACCATGCTCCGGGCGATGGGGCTTTACCAAGATGAGTTGTAAAAAAGGAGGGAACGGATCGTGCTGACTGGATTTACGCCATGGCCGGAAGAATGGGCTGACAAATACCGAAAAGACGGCTGCTGGAAGGGTGAGACGTTCGGAGGAATGCTGAAAGAGCGTGCGGCTTTATACGGAAATCAAACTGCCGTGACGTGTAAAGATGTACATTGGACCTACAAAGAATTAGATGAAAGGGCAGATCGTTTAGCGGCGGGGCTGCATAAGCTCGGAATTCAAAAGGAAGACCGCGTTGTCGTTCAGCTGCCGAATATCGCTGAGTTTTTTGAAGTGATTTTCGCGCTGTTCCGGCTCGGAGCGCTGCCCGTTTTCGCGCTGCCTTCTCATAGAAGCAGTGAGATTACGTATTTCTGCGAGTTTGCAGAGGCGAAAGCATACATCATTCCTGATATGCATTCAGGTTTTGATTACAGGGCGCTTGCCAGACAGGTGAAAGACAAACTTCCGGATTTGGCGCATGTCATTGTGGCCGGCGAAGCTGAAGAGTTTCAAGAACTGAGCAGCCTGCATAGAGAGCCTGTTCAACTGGAAGATATAAGCCCGGCGGAAGTCGCCTTTTTACAGCTTTCAGGAGGCAGTACGGGGCTGTCCAAGCTGATTCCGCGAACACACGACGATTACATATACAGTTTGCGCATCAGTGCGGAAATATGCGGCTTGGATCAACACAGCGTTTATTTGGCCGCTCTGCCGACAGCGCATAATTATCCGCTCAGCTCGCCAGGTGTGCTGGGAACTTTATATGCCGGGGGCCGGGTCGTTCTGTCACCGACGCCGAGTCCGGATGACTGCTTCCCGTTAATTGAAAAAGAACGTGTCACGATTACAGCGCTCGTCCCGCCGCTTGCGATGGTGTGGATGGACGCATCCGGTTCGCGAAGTGATGATTTATCAAGCCTTCAAGTGCTGCAGGTGGGAGGCGCCAAATTCAGCGCTGAGGCGGCCCGCCGCGTGAAGAGCGCTTTCGGATGCACCCTTCAGCAGGTTTTCGGAATGGCGGAAGGATTGGTGAATTATACGAGACTGGATGATCCTGAAGAGATCATTGTCAATACGCAAGGCAGACCGATGTCTCCTTTTGATGAGGTAAGGGTTTTAGACGATGACGGGCGGGATGTCGCTCCCGGTGAAGCGGGACATTTGTTTACACGCGGCCCTTACACGATTCGCGGATATTATAAAGCGCCTGAACATAATGAAAGATCATTCACAGCCGACGGATTTTATCAGACCGGCGATATCGTCAAACTGACGGCGGACGGCTATATCATCGTCGAAGGACGTGCGAAAGATCAAATCAACCGGGGCGGTGAAAAAATAGCCGCTGAGGAGGTGGAAAATCACCTTCTTGCGCATCCTGCCGTTCATGATGCCGCCATGGTTTCAATGCCGGATGATTTTCTCGGGGAGCGTTCCTGTGTGTTCGTCATCCCGAAAGGAGAAGCGCCGAAACCGGGAGAGCTGAAAGCATTTTTGCGTGAGCGCGGACTGGCGGCATATAAAATCCCCGACCGGATTGAATTTATCGCTTCTTTCCCGAAAACCGGCGTCGGCAAGGTCAGTAAAAAGGATCTTCGCGAAACGATCGCCCAAAAAGTAAAGCCGGCTGAAATCAAACAATCTTAAAAAAGGAAGTGTTTACATTGGCTATACCGTCTATTCCCGCATATGCGCTGCCGACAGCGTCAGATATGCCTGAAAATAAAGTATCGTGGACGCTGAATCCGAAACGCGCGGTGCTTCTGATCCATGACATGCAGAATTATTTCGTCGATGCTTTTGCGAAAGGTGAAGCTCCGATCACAGAGGCGTCTCAGAATATCAAAAAAATAAAAGAGCAATGCAAAGCACTCGGCATTCCGGTGGTGTATACCGCGCAGCCGGGCAGCCAAGACCCGGCGGACCGTGCGCTGCTGACGGATTTTTGGGGGCCGGGGCTAAAAAGCGGGCCTTATGAAGAAAAGGTCATTCCGGAGCTTGCCCCGGATGATCAGGACATTGTCCTCACAAAGTGGAGATACAGCGCGTTTAAACGGACGAATCTCCTTGAGATCATGCGTGAAAGCGGCAGAGACCAGCTCATGATTACGGGAATTTATGCACACATCGGCTGTCTCGTCACAGCCTGTGAAGCATTTATGGATGATATCCAAAGCTTCTTTATCGGAGACGCCGTTGCTGATTTTTCTTCAGAAAAACATAAGATGGCCATCGAATATGCGTCTCAGCGCTGCGCTTACACGGCTTTGACAAACGAAGTGCTGGAGCTGCTGGGCGGCGCGCCGGTTTCTGAAGGAGAAGAGAAGACTTCCGCCGTATTGACAAAAGACCGGGTGCGTGAACAAATTGCGGCGATTCTTCAAGAATCACCGTCTGATATTCCGGATCATGAAGACCTGCTGGACAGAGGTCTTGACTCCGTCAGAATCATGAGCCTTGTCGAACAATGGCGCCGTGACGGAGCTGAAGTGACGTTTGTGGAACTGGCGGAGAACCCGACGCTGGAAGAGTGGTGGAGACTTCTCTCTTCCCGATCTCAAAAAGTCTTGCCGAACGCAGATTATTTATAAAGGGAGAGAATAGAATGCATGATACACAACAGCTGCCTCTGACAGGCGCACAGGCCGGTATCTGGTTTGCGCAGCAGCTTGATCCTGATAATCCGATTTACAATACAGGCGAGTACGTTGAGATAAACGGCGCGATCGATGTGAACATATTTAAAACCGCTCTCGAACGCGTGCTGACGGAAGCCGCGTCATTACACGCCCGCTTCGAGGAGGGGGCAGACGGGCCGAAGCAGATCATCAATCCTCCATTTGAAGCTGCGATCGATGTCATAGATGTGAGTTCAGAAGTTGATCCGAAGCAGGCCGCACTCAGACTCATGCAGACAGATTTGGCTGAGCCCGTTGATATGGCGGCCGGGCCTTTGTTCCGCGACATTTTATTTCAGGCGGGACCGGAACGCTTTTTCTGGTATCAGCGCATTCACCACATTGCGATAGACGGCTACGGTTTTTCACTGCTGGCACGGCGTACGGCGCAAATGTACACCGCAATACGGGAAGGACGTCCGGATAACGGGCGCTCCTTCGGTTCTTTGGAGGAGCTGGTAAAAGAAGAACAAGAGTACCGCGCGTCTGATCAATTCCTGAAAGATCGGGAATTTTGGATGGAGAAATTTGCGGATGAACCTGATGTCGTCAGTTTGGCAGAAAGAGCGCCGCGAACGTCAACACGTTTTCGGAGAAGCACGGCTTATCTTTCTGAAACGGCTTTACAGCATGTAAAAGCGATTCCGAACTGGCATGAAGCCGTCACGGCCGCAGCGGCGGTATATGTCCACCGGATGACAAACGCAGGGGATATCGTGCTCGGTTTACCGATGATGGGGCGGATCGGCTCAATTTCACTGAATATTCCGAGTATGGTCATGAATCTTCTGCCTTTACGGCTTTCTCTCCGCCCGGATATGAATTTTCATGAGGCCGTCAGCCAAGTGGCAAAAGAAATCCGAAACATCCGGCGCCATCAGAAATACCGCCATGAAGACATGCGCCGCGACCTTAAATTGCTCGGAGAAAATCGCAGGCTGTTCGGCCCGCAAGTCAATGTGATGCCGTTTGACTACGCGCTTGATTTCGCCGGAGCGCGGGGGACCGTTCATAACTTATCAGCAGGGCCCGTTGATGATTTGTCAATTAACGTTTACGACAGAGCGGACGGAAGCGGAATGCGTGTGGACTTTGATGCGAATCCGGAAGTATACAGCGCCGAAGATATTGAAAACCATCAAAAACGATTCCTGCTTCTGTTGGAATCAGCTGTGAAAGACCAGACACAAAAAATCGGCACACTCAACCTTCTGCTTGAAAGTGAACGTCTCCGCGTACTGGAAAGCTGGAATGACACGCGCAAGGCCGAGAAGCAGAAAAGTCTGCCGGAGCTGTTTTACGAACAGGCCGTAAAAACACCGGACCGGCCGGCAATCATCACCGAAAACGAAGAGCTCAGCTATGCCGAATTGAACAAGCGCGCGAACCAGCTTGCCGGCATGCTAAAGGAAAAGGGGCTCGGACCGGAACAATTTGCCGCTTTGCTGCTTCCGCGGTCACAGGAGTTGGCCGTGAGCATGCTGGCCGTTTTGAAAACGGGAGCCGCATACCTGCCGCTTGATCCTGATTTTCCTTCTGAGCGGATCACATACATGCTCAAAGATGCACAGCCTGCATGCCTGATTACAACGATGGAATTATCCGGCCGCATGCCGGAAGACAGTGATGCAAAAAGGATCATTCTCGATGACCCGGATACGGTAAAAACCGTTGCCGCTCAAAATGCTGACTTTCCCGCTCAGGCGGAATGTTCGCCTTTGCACCCCGCTTATATCATTTATACATCGGGCTCAACGGGCAAACCGAAAGGCGTAGTCGTCACATTAAAAAGCGTAAGCAATTTCCTCTTATCCATGCGGGAAATGTTTACGCTCGACGAACAAGACCGCCTGCTTGCCGTTACGACTGCGGCGTTTGATATTTCCGGACTTGAGCTCTTCCTTCCGCTCATCAGCGGGGCGGGGTGCGTCATCGCACGTAAAGAGACGATTCAGGAACCGCGGGCGCATGCGCGCATGATTCACTCATACGGTATTTCAATCATGCAGGCAACGCCGACATTGTGGCATTCATTAGTCACCAATGAACCGGATTCTCTCCGGGCGCTGCAGGTGCTTGTCGGAGGTGAGGCGCTTCCGAACGCGCTTATGCATGCTCTGCTTGAATCAGGCTGTACGGTGACGAATCTGTACGGGCCGACTGAAACAACAATCTGGTCGGCCGCACAGCCGCTTGCAAAAGGCCATACAGGGGCGCCTCCGATCGGAAAGCCGATTTGGAACACGCGGGTATATGTGCTGGACGCCGCATTGCAGCCCGTCCCGCCGGGAATCGCGGGCGAGCTTTATATAGCGGGGGAGGGGCTTGCCAGAGGTTATTATAACCGTCCTGATTTAACAGCGGAAAGATTCATTGCCGATCCGTACGGACCCGCGGGCGCGAGGATGTATCGGACGGGAGATCTCGTGCGCTGGCGTGAGGACGGCTCGCTTGATTATATCAGCAGAGCCGATCACCAAATTAAAATCCGCGGGTTCCGGATAGAATTAGGAGAAATTGAGTCAGTGCTGTCGAAATATCCGGGTATTTCGCAGGCCGCCGTCATTGTCCGTGAAGACCAGCCCGGAGATAAGCGGCTGGTGGCTTATGCTGTCGCGGATCAGCCCCTTGATATCGGCGGACTTCGTGAATATATGGGCGAAAGCCTGCCGGATTATATGGTGCCGGGCGCGTTTGTACAGCTGGAAGAATTGCCGCTGACACCGAATAAGAAGCTCGATCGCAGCGCTCTGCCTGCACCTGATTTTTCCGCTGTCCTGTCTGACAGAGGGCCGCGGACGCCGCAGGAAGAAATATTATGCGATCTGTTTGCCGAGGTTCTCGGTCTTGCACGGGTCGGGATTGATGACGGGTTCTTTGAATTGGGCGGACATTCGCTCTTAGCCGGACGCCTGATGAGCCGGGTCCGGGAGACGATGGGCGCAGAGCTTGGCATCGGCCGTCTGTTTGATACGCCGACCGTTGCCGGGCTCGCCGCACAGCTTGATACTGCAAAGAGTGCGCGGCCTAAGCTCAAGCCGTTTGACCGGCCGGAGCATATCCCGCTGTCATTTGCGCAGCTGCGTCTATGGTTTCTCTACTGTCTTGAAGGGCCAAGCCCGACTTACAACATTCCGGTGATTGTCCGCATGTCAGGCAAGCTTGACCAATCAGCGCTGAAACACGCCTTTTACGATGTTGTCAGCCGTCATGAAAGCCTGCGCACCGTTTTTCCGGAAAATAAGGGATCATCTCATCAGCTCATTTTATCTGCTGAAGAAGCCCGCCCTGTGTTTACAGTGACACGTGCAGACAAAAACGAGCTCCAAGACATGCTTGCCGCTGCGGCACGATATCGGTTTGATCTCGCTAAAGAGCCGGCCGTCCGAGCCGAGCTGTTTGATCTTGGTGACGGCGAGTATACGCTGATGATTCTCCTGCATCACATTGCAGGTGACGGCTGGTCCTTGAATCCGCTCATGCGTGACTTATCCGTAGCCTATATCGCCCGGCAAACAGGTGAAAAAGCAGAATGGGCGCCGCTGGCGGTTCAATATGCGGATTATGCGCTTTGGCAGCAGCAGCTTTTAGGCAGCGCGTCTGATTCTGAGAGCTTAATTGCGCGCCAGCTGGATTTCTGGAAGAAAACGCTTGAAAATGTACCGGATCAGCTGGAGCTGCCGTCTGACTTTCCGCGTCCCGCTGAATCAAGCTACAGGGGCGGCGTCATTCCGGTCAACATCGGCCAAGAGCTTCATGCCCGTCTTCTCTCACTTGCCAGAAATCAGCGCGTAAGCCTGTTTATGGTGCTTCAATCAGGGCTTTCCGCGTTACTGACCCGGCTCGGTGCAGGGACCGATATTCCGATCGGCAGTCCGATAGCCGGCCGCAGTGATGACGCATTGGGAGACCTTGTGGGTATGTTCATTAATACACTCGTACTGAGAACCGATACCTCTGGCGATCCGAGCTTTTGTGAGCTTCTTGAAAGGGTCAGGGAAATGAATCTCGCAGCATATGAACATCAGGACGTGCCGTTTGAACGTCTCGTGGAAGAATTGAATCCGGTTCGTTCCCGGTCAAGACATCCGCTGTTCCAAGTGATGCTCGCATTCCAAAATACGCCTGACCCTGTACTCAGTCTTCCTGATATGGAAACAAGCCTGCAAATCAGCAGTGTCGGATCGTCCAAATTTGATTTGACGCTGGAATTGGCTGAACAGCGCCATGACGACGGCACGCCTGCCGGTATTGAAGGCCTGCTGGAGTTCAGTACGGACTTATTTAGAAAAGAAACGGCTGAAGCACTTGCCGGACGCCTGCTTCTTCTGCTCGAAGATGCCGCATCACATCCGGAAAAACCGATCGGAAGCTTAACCATTCTTTCTGATGAAGAGCGCCGGAAGCTTTTGCCGGTTAAACGGGCAAAACAGCATATTCAGCCTCGGCAGACACTGCCTGAACTGTTTGAAATACAGGCCGCCGCAAAATCGGATGAAACGGCGGCAGTTTTTGAAGAGAGCGGACTCACTTATAAAGAGCTGAATGAAAGAGCCAATCAGCTCGCGCACATGATGATTGCCCGCGGCGTCGGCCCGGAGCAGTTTGTCGCACTGGCGCTGCCGCGTTCTTTAGATATGATTGTCGGGCTGTTAGCCGTCCTGAAGACGGGGGCAGCGTATCTGCCGCTTGATCCTGATTATCCCGCGGACCGCATTGCTTTTATGTTACATGATGCCAAGCCTGTATTTATGCTCACCAACCGTGAAGGCGCAAGTAAGCTCTCTGGCGAAAGCGGCATGCCGGCCTTCATCTTGGATGACCCGCAGAATAAAGAAACACTTGAGCGATATGCCGTCACGAACCCTGCGGACGCTGACCGGATTCGGCCGCTGTCACCGCTTCACCCGGCCTACGTCATTTACACGTCGGGATCAACAGGTGTGCCGAAAGGTGTCATCATTCCGCACAGCAATGTTATCCGGCTGTTTGAGTCGACGCGGCATTGGTATCACTTTCATTCTGATGATGTATGGACGATGTTTCACTCCTACGCTTTCGATTTCTCTGTCTGGGAAATGTGGGGGCCGCTGCTTCACGGCGGACGTCTCGTCGTCGTGCCGCATGACATCAGCAGATCACCGGAAGCGTTTTTACATCTCCTCGTGAAAGAGCGGGTAACCGTGCTTAACCAAACGCCGTCAGCGTTTTACCAGCTGATGCATGCGGAAAAAGAACACAAAGAGCTGGGGCGTCAGGTCGCACTCAGATATATCATCTTCGGCGGCGAGGCGCTTGAGCTGAGCCGGCTTGAGGATTGGTACAGCCGCCACGCGGACAATCAGCCGGTACTTGTGAATATGTACGGCATTACGGAAACGACGGTGCACGTCAGTTACCTTGAATTAGACAAAAACATTGCCGAGCTGAGAGCAAACAGCCTCATCGGCTGCGGCATTCCTGATCTGAACGTATATGTGCTTGATGACCGGCTGGAGCCTGTGCCCCCGGGCATCACGGGCGAAATGTATGTGGCCGGAGGAGGCGTGGCACGCGGTTACTTAGGGCGGCAAAGCCTGACCGCCGAACGCTTTGTGGCTGATCCGTACGGCCCGCCGGGAACGAGAATGTACCGGACGGGGGATTTAGCCCGTGTGCGGACGGACGGTTCTCTTGATTATATGGGCAGGGCGGACCACCAGATTAAAATCCGCGGATTCCGGATTGAATTGGGAGAAATCGAAGCGGTTCTCGTCAAACATCCGGATGTTGAGGATGCCGCCGTAGTCGTCCGTGAAGACCGGCCGGGAGATAAACGGCTGGCCGCCTACCTTGTCCGATCTGCCGGCAGCACCTTGGACACGGGAAACATGCGCCGGTTTGCCGAAGAAAGCCTGCCGGATTACATGGTTCCGTCAGCTTTTGTCCAAATGAATGAACTGCCGCTGACACCGAATGGAAAGCTTGACCGAAAAGCGCTCCCTGCGCCTGACTTCCAAACGGAGGTCACCGGCCGGGGGCCGAGAACGCCGCAGGAAGAAATGCTGTGTGAGCTGTTCGCAGAGGTGCTTCACCTGCCGCGTGTCGGTATTGATGACAGATTCTTTGATTTAGGCGGCCATTCTTTGCTTGCGGTTCATTTAATGAGCCGTATTCGGGAAGCGATGGGAGCCGAGCTGAGTATCGGAACATTATTTGAAGCTCCTACGGTGGCAAGCCTTGCTGAAAGACTTGAGTCAGGAACGGGCGCAAGCGCGCTTGATGTTCTTCTTCCGCTCAGAACGGCAGGAGAAGAAACACCGTTGTTCTGTGTCCATCCGGCCGGCGGTCTCAGCTGGTGTTATGCCGGGCTGATGTCTTCTTTAGAGGCTGATTATCCGATATACGGCTTACAGGCGAGAGGCATCGGAAAAAAAGAATCGCTTCCGCAAAGCCTAGATGACATGGCGGCGGATTATATTGAAAAAATCCGTACCGTGCAGCCGAAAGGGCCGTACCGTCTGCTCGGCTGGTCTCTCGGAGGGAATGTCATTCAGGCCATGGCGACACAATTACAGAGCCGGGGTGAAGAGGTTTCGCTTTTGGTGATGCTTGACGCGTATCCGAATCATTTTCTGCCGATAAAAAATGCGCCTGATGACGAGGAAGCCGTCATCGCGCTGCTCGCCCTAGGAGGGTACGACCCGGACAGCCTCGGGGATCAGCCGCTTGATTTTGACACCGCGCTGACCATTCTCCGCCGTGAGGGAAGCGCATTAGCCAGCCTGGACGAGTCAGTGATGATGAATCTGAAAGACACGTACATTAATTCTGTCGGGCTGTTAGGAACATACAAGCCGAAGCCGTTCCACGGAGATGTGCTGTTCTTCAGATCCACAATTATTCCGGAGTGGTTTGACCCGATTGAGCCGGATACTTGGAAACCGTATATTACGGGGGAAATCGAGCGGTATGACTTAGACTGCCGCCATAAAGATATGTGCCAGCCGGGCCCGCTTGCCGACATCGGCGCGATTCTGGCAGAGAAATTAAACGGACGGCGTACAGTCCGGTAAAGAAAGGAAAGAGATGATATGACAAATCCATTTGAACGGGAAGACGGCTCATACCATGTGCTCGTCAATGCTGAAGGCCAGTACTCACTGTGGCCGGCCTATCTGGATGTGCCGGACGGCTGGGAAACCCGCCTCACGAATGAAACCCGCCCCGTTTGTCTCGAATATATTGAAACAAACTGGCGTGATATGAGGCCGGAAAGCCTGAAACAGGCCGAAGCCGCTAAAATGTAATAAGAAAAGCCTGCCGTTATTTCGGCAGGCTTTTTATGCGGACATCAGCCGTTAAGCTGTGTATGATCACAAAATGTATAAGGGTGGCCTTCTTCATTCGTGCACCATGACTGAGACAGAAAAGCCAAAAAGACCGCGGCCCACTGGTCTGCAAACTGGATTAAAATACCGCCGTCGTGCCACGTTCCGTTATCCTTCTTCCAGCGTGTATCAATTGGGTTTCCCTGATTCATATGAATATTATGCATGCCGTTTGTCGGCTTGAACCCGAAAATCTTATCAGCGCCCGGCTCCGGCCCGAATTTAGAGCCGTAAATATAGACGGTGGCTTTTTCTGATTTCGCTTTTTGCATGTACGTCTCAATAAAGTCATTTAAGTCATTATCCGGACCGGTGACTTCATGCGGGAGGGGCACCATGTTCCGGGGATCAAACAATCCGCCGCGGACATAATCCAGCGCCAGCTCACGGCTGGTTTCATCAATTGGGGTATATCCATACGGAATGTTGGGCAGCAGGGTGATCGCGCTTGCGTCAAAATGATCGCGTGCCGCATACAGAACCTCTGATTCTTTTGAACTTGACATGACATTGATCGCACAGCGATAGCGCGTATCAGGCTCGCCTAGCACCTCGACTTGAAAATGCGGAGAATCATCATCTGTTTCCCTTTTCATATCTGACACAGTGCCTTTTAATACACCATAGTGCTGAACAGCCATATGAATCCTCCTTTTTCTTCCGGGATATGAATTGATATTCGAGACAGGGGGCCGTTTTTCCTTTTATGAGAAAGAAAAAAGGACAGCCCGCTGATCAGGCTGTCCTCTTCATATCTATTAAGCTTTTGCAGCCGAACCTTGCATTGCTTTTTCAGCAGGCACGTAGTCATAGCCTAAGTCTTTGGCTACCGCTTCATACGTGACATGTCCGTTAGCCGTATTTAAGCCCGCTTTAAGCGCAGGGCTGTCTGCAATGGCTTGTGCCGCGCCTTTATTGGCGATTTGAAGCGCGTAAGGAACGGTTACATTCGTTAATGCGAGCGTAGACGTACGCGGTACGGCGCCCGGCATATTGGCGACAGCGTAGTGAACGACACCGTGTTTTTCGTAAGTCGGATTATCGTGGGTTGTAATATGATCAACGGTTTCCACAATGCCGCCCTGATCGATGGCAACATCAACAATGACGGAACCCGGTTTCATTTGTTTAACCATTTCTTCCGTAACGAGAGTCGGCGCTTTGGCTCCCGGGATGAGCACGGCGCAGATCAGAAGATCCGCTTCCGCGACGGAATCCGCAATATTTACAGGGTTTGACATCAATGTTTTAATCTGATGCCCGAAAATATCATCAAGCTGACGCAGTCGGTCTGCGTTCAAATCGATCATTGTCACATCGGCACCGAGTCCGACAGCCATTTTCGCGGCATTTGTTCCGACGCCGCCCCCTCCGATGATCGTGACTTTTCCGCGGGATACACCCGGTACGCCGGCTAATAAAATTCCTTTTCCGCCCTTTGGTTTTTCAAGAAACTGAGCCCCGATCTGCGCGGCCATTCTGCCGGCCACTTCGGACATCGGCGTAAGCAGCGGAAGGGAACGTCCGTCCGTTACCGTTTCGTACGCGATAGCTGTCACGCCTTTTTCTGTAAGCGCTTTAGCTAATTCCGGCTCTGCAGCTAAATGAAGGTAAGTGAATAAGACCAGACCTTGACGGAAATACGCATACTCTTCAGCCAGCGGTTCTTTTACCTTCATGACCATTTCCGCATCCCATACTTGCTTTCTGTCCTCCAGAATTTCCGCCCCTGCTGATACGTAATCTTCATTTGTAAAGCCGCTTCCGAGTCCCGCTCCGGATTCCACAAGAACCCGATGGCCGTTTCCGATAAGCTGTGAAACGCCTCCAGGTGTTAAAGCCACTCGATTTTCATTGTTTTTGATTTCCTTTGGAACCCCGATAATCATGTCTGTTTCCCCCAATGTTTGTGTGATGTTTTAAGTGTAGCGTGATTTTTGCGAAAATTCTTTGTTTGAAACAGAAAATAAAAAAACACGGATTTGTGAAATTTCACGAACCCATGCTGCGAAGTTTGATATCAAGGTAAATCGTAAACTTTTCATTCACATTTTTTAAGTCGATTTCTGCGATCTGGCTGATTCTTTTCAGCCTGTAATTCAATGTATTGACATGGATGTTAAGCGCTTTAGCGGCGGTGTTGACGTTGCTGTCGGCATCAATAAAATGTTCGAGCGTTTTTACCATATCGGCTTGGTGCTCCCTGTCATACTGCTCAAGCTTTGAGAGGGAATAGTTCATATAGCCGCTGTGCTTGCGTTTTTCATCCAACACATCCAGGTACTGATAAATGCCGAGTTCCGAAAAGCTGAAAAGGTGTTTGGTTTCTCTCACAAACCGCTCTTTCGCTTTTAATACGGAAAGCGCTTCCTGATAGGAGCGGTAAACATAAGAAATCGATTCGTAAATACCGCCGACCGCAATCGACGCATCCTCAATTTTATATCGTTCCTTCAGCTGTTTTTGAATATGAAGGGCGAAGTGCTTTACATCTTTAAAAGGCTGATCGGTTTTCGGCGCGGCTAATAAGATTAATTCATTTGAATCAACAGTCGCCAGCATGACATGAATCTGCTGTGTCGTTTCCTGCAAATATTGCAGCTGCTGTTCCGTCTTTTCAGTCAGCTCATCATGTAAACGGATGATCATGACGCTGAACACGGACGGCAGCGCCATCCCGAGCTTATGAAACCCTTCGGCCATTTCGGCTTCCTGATAAATATGGCCGGTCAGCATTTTCCAAAAAAACTCCTGGCCCCGCTCTTCGATTTTCGTTTTGCGGATCTGCAGATGCAAAAGCTTGTTCCGCACCGCTTTGGCTGCCAGCTGAAGTGTCTTCAGATCCTCATCATTAAGCTTTTTTTTGATTTCAAGCGCCCAAATAAATCCGAGAACCTGATTGTTTTTCCAGATGGAAATCGCCACGCGGTTGCTCAGGCCCACCTCGTCGATTTCTTTCACTTTGATCGGCTGGTCCGTTTTTAAAAGGGCCGGAATGGTTCCGTCTTTCCAGAGTTTGTTGATGACTTTTTCCGGCACCCTCCGCCCGATAATCGTCGACGTCCGGGCCGGATCTGTACAATCGCTGTGCGTGCTGTATGCAAGCAGTTTATGATTAACGTCTTCTATTGTAATGGGGCATTGAAGAACTTCACTGATATGGTCGGCAACATCTTCAAGCCTGTCGAAACTGTACTTAAATGGATCCTTTGGATTGGTCATCTGTATCCCTACTTTTTCATAGCTTCATATCTTGATCTTACCATCTTGCTTTTCAGACTGAAAGGCATCTTTGCAGGGAAATAGACTAGGACAATAAGATCATTCGATGAAAACGAAAATAATAAGAAAATCATACTACTACATTTACAAAATGTGTAAATGTGACGAAAAATCCAATATATCATAAGACTCATTTTGTAAAATTAAAACAGATTTGTTTGACTGTGCCGAATGGTTGTTTTTATAATAATGACGTTCAAAAAATAAGTGAATTAGCCCATATTTAGGCTGATGACACAGGAGGGTATAAGGAATATGTCTGGATTAATTCGTGTCACACCCGAAGAGCTAAGAGCGATGGCTAAGCAATATGGCGTTGAAAGTCAGGAAGTCATGAATCAGGTTGACCGCCTGAACCGCATGATTTCTGATTTGAAAAGCATGTGGGAAGGTGCTTCAAGTGAAGCATTTGCAGATCAATATGAGCAGCTGAAACCTTCATTTATTAAAATGTCTGAATTGCTTCAAGATGTGAATCATCAGCTCGATCAAACGGCAAATACGCTTGAGTCTACTGACCAAGATATCGCTAACCAAATTCGCGGATAATAAGATGAATGAAGAAACGGAGCGCCTGATTCAATCAAGAAGACGGCGCTCTTTCTATGTAAGGGTGATATGAATATGTATATCGATATTACAATAGATTTAACACATTATAACGGCAGCGTCTTCGATCTCAGATTGTCAGATTACCATTCTGTGAAAAAAGTCATTGATATTGCCCGGCAGGCTCAGCATGTATCCGTTCCGCCGCGTGAAGGCTATTGGATCAGAGTGGTCAATAAAGAAGCGGTTTTTTCCGGAGAACAAAAGCTATCTGACTGCGGCATTACGAACGGAGACCGCCTTGAAATTTTATGAAAGGACATGGTGGAATGACAGGTCATAACAGATCTTATTTAGAAACAGAATTAGATGCCGTCCGGGAAGAAACCGAATCAGGCTTCACGTTCACCTTCCAGCGGGAAAAAATCAAGCTTCTCGACGGGCTGGAAGCAAACGTGATTAAAGATGCTGATCCTTTTTTTCAAAAAGAGGTCTCAGTTTCAGAAGACGAAGTAACCATCACAATCAAACCTCCTTCTTCTTATCAGGCTTTCCGCTATATAAAAGGAAAAGATAAAAAAAGCAGGTGGCAATTTGCCTACCGTCTCGTCCAAGCCGTGAAACAGCATAAGCTGAAACGTCTCAATCTGATTGCCGCCCCTGAAAATATCGTGTTTGATAAAGCGCTGACGCCTTACTTTCTTCATTACGGCGTAAAGGAGAGCCTTCCGCCTTATGAGGAAGATAGAGAAAGGGTGTTAAAAGAGCTCAAAGCCTGTGCGGCGCTTGCAGCTGACGGGGCGTACACCTTCGATGAATATTTGAAGTACAAGGAGACGCTTCACTTCTCTCCTGAGGTGAAAAGCGTGCTAGAGGCGGAGACGATTGAAGAACTGGAAGAAACCATTCAAACCGCAATTGATTCCCTCGAAGAAAGGGACAAGACATACATAAAACTGCCGAAAAAGAAATGGAAAATCCAAAGATACGCCGGTCTGGCGCTTGCCGTCCTCCTTGTGCCGGCACTTCTTTACTCCTTATACGTTCTGTTTTTCGCCCAGCCAAAGCAAGAGGCAATTACGGAAAGCAACCGCTATTTTTTAAATCAGCAGTACAGCAAAGTCATTGACACACTCGCCAAATACGATGCGGAAAGCCTCCCGGAATCTGTGCAGTACGAGCTTGCTTCCTCTTATGTGGCAGTTGAAAATCTGAGGGAAGAGCAGCGGAAAAACATCGGGAATCTGGTCACGCTGCAATCAGACCCGAAGCATTTCCTTTATTGGATTGATATCGGCAGAGGGGAAAATGAAGAAGCCATCAAAATCGGCCGCAATCTTGAGTACAACCCGTACATCTGGCTCGGACTTACAAAATATAAACAGCAATTATTAGCGGATGACAGTATGAAAGACGACGAAAAGCAGAAAGAACTGGACGCCGTGGAAAGCGAGCTTGCGAAGGCGAAAAAAGAGGCGGAGGAGCAGCATAAAGAAGCGGAGGAAAACGGTGACACCGCCGAAGCTTCCGCCGGACAGGATGAAAGCAAACAGGACAAAGCGAAAGATAACAAAGAGAACGACAAGAAAGATGAGAAAAAAGATGAAAAAAAATAACAGCACACATCAAATGGCCGCAGGTAACGATCAGGCTGTCAGGAGGTTCGCCATATGAGTCTGTTATGGGTCTTTTACCGAGAGCACGTACAAAAGATTCAGCTGTCTGAACTCCCGCCGTCTCAGCCGATTACGATCGGTCCGGATATGAAAGATACAATCACGGTCGGCACACTTCCGTTACGGCAAAACGCCGCAACCCTTTATCGAAAAGAAACAGATCGTTATGATGTTTTCCTGGGAAATAACTGTGCCGGCGAATTGACAATAGGAAATGAAATGCCCTGCCGGATTGAAGAAGAGACGATGCGGCTTCTGCTCACCCCTGACAAAGAAGAATCCTCCGTTTATTTTATCGGCGGGAAGGATGAGATCGTTTTCTCATCAGAAACAGAGGAAGCGGATATATACAAAGAGCCGTCCTCCGCTCAAACAGGGGCTTTTTATCTGCGAAAGTCGGGAGGATGCTGGTCTGTCGTCCCTGATGGCCAGGACGTTTATGTGAACGGAAAACTTGCAGAAGCTCCCGAAAGGCTCCGCACGGGAGATGAGCTGCTGTGGAATTTTCTGCGTGTGAGGCTGACGGAGGACGACCTTTTAGAAATCGTTCATCACGAAAAGCTTCAAACCGGTTTAACCAAAACGGTAAAACCAAGCACCGAAATGAAAAAGAAATACCCGCAATATCGAAGAACGCCGCGTATGGTCTACGATCTTCCAGAAGACCGCGTTTCATTCAGCTTTCCCTCGCAGGAAAGCGAACAGAATAACCGGGGGCTGTGGCTCGTCATTCTGCCTCCTTTGGTCATGCTGATTGTAATGGGGGTTGTCGCCATTATACAGCCGAGGGGCATATTCATCCTTGTCTCTTTGGCGATGTTTATGATGACTCTCATTACCTCCACCGTGCAGTATTTCCGTGAAAAAAACCAGCGGAAAAAACGGGAGGAGAAGCGGGAGCGTGTGTACAAGCAGTATTTAGAAAACAAACGGAAAGAGCTTCAGACGCTGTCGGAAAAACAGCTGCAAGTGCTGACGCATCATTTTCCCCCGTTTGAAAAAATGAAATATTTAACTTCTGAAATCAGCGGCCGCATTTGGGAGAAATCGCTGGATAGCAGGGATTTTCTGATGCTTCGGCTCGGAACGGGCACGGTCCCGGCAAGCTACGAGATTTCAATGAGCGGCGGAGACCTGGCGAATCGTGATGTGGATGACTTGATGGAGCAGTCGCAGCACATGCAGCGTGTGTATAAAGATATCCGCCATGCGCCTGTGACCGTTGATTTACAAGAAGGGCCGATGGGGCTTGTCGGGAAACCCCAGATCGTCAAAAATGAAATTCATCAGCTGATCGGCCAGCTCGCGTTCTTCAACAGCTACCATGACCTGCGATTTGTCTTTATCTTTCATGAGGACGAATATAAGGAATGGGAATGGATGAAGTGGCTGCCGCAATTTCAGCTGCCTCATATGTACGCGAAAGGATTTATTTACAATGAACAGACCCGCGATCAATTGTTATCGTCCATTTACGAGCTGCTGCGGGAGCGGGATTTGGAAGAAGATAAAGAAAAGAAGATCTTCCAGCCGCATTTTGTCTTTGTCATCACAAATCAGCAGCTGATCGCAGAGCACGTCATTTTAGAATACATCGAAGGCCGGCATGAGCATCTCGGCATCTCGGCAATCATCGCCGCGGAAACGAAGGAAAGCCTGGCGGAAAACATTCACACCCTCGTCCGCTACATTAATGAAGATGAGGGAGACATTCTTATTCAGCAGAAAAAAGCGGTGCAGATTCCGTTTAAGCTGGACAGGCACGAACGGACAAACAACGAGCGGTTTTCCCGGACGCTTCGGACATTGCACCATCAGGTCGGAATGACGAATTCCATTCCTGAAACGGTCTCATTTCTGGAGCTGTTTCATGCGAAGGAAGTAAAAGAAATCGGCATCAGACAGAAGTGGGAGACAAGTGAGTCCGCAAAATCGCTGGCTGTTCCGATCGGCTATAAAGGAAAAGACGACATCGTCTATTTAAACCTGCATGAAAAAGCGCACGGGCCGCACGGATTGCTGGCGGGAACGACCGGCTCCGGGAAAAGTGAATTTCTGCAAACGTACATCCTGTCATTGGCCGTTCATTTTCACCCGCATGAAGCGGCGTTTTTGCTGATTGACTATAAGGGCGGAGGAATGGCCCAGCCGTTCCGCAAGATGCCGCACCTTCTCGGAACCATCACGAATATTGAAGGAAGCAGAAACTTCAGTATCAGGGCGCTTGCATCCATTAAGAGCGAGCTGAAAAAACGGCAGCGTCTGTTTGATCAATATCGCGTCAATCACATCAATGACTATACAAAGCTGTATAAACAGGGAGAAACGGAGATTCCGATGCCGCACCTGTTTTTGATTTCAGATGAATTCGCCGAGCTGAAAAGCGAAGAGCCTGACTTTATCAGGGAGCTTGTCAGCGCGGCCCGCATCGGACGGAGCCTTGGTGTGCATTTAATTCTCGCCACGCAAAAGCCGGGCGGCATCATTGACGACCAAATATGGAGCAACTCACGCTTTAAGGTCGCGCTGAAAGTGCAGGATGCAAGTGACAGTAAAGAAATCCTGAAAAACAGTGATGCGGCGAATATTACGGTCACCGGACGCGGCTACTTGCAAGTCGGAAATAACGAAGTGTATGAGCAGTTCCAGTCTGCCTGGAGCGGCGCCCCTTACATGGAAGATGTATACGGCACCGAGGATGACATTGCCATCGTTACCGACACCGGCTTAATTCCGCTGTCTGAGGTGGATGCGGATGATGCGGCGAAAAAAGACGCCCCGGCAGAAATAGAAGCCGTAGTCGAAGAAATCGAGCGGATTCAAAATGAAATGGGCATTGAAAAGCTGCCGAGCCCGTGGCTTCCGCCGCTTGCCGAACGTATCCCGCGCACGCTTTACCCCGCGCAGGAAAAAGACCGCTTCTTCATCGCCTGCGTGGATGAGCCTGATCAGCAAAGACAGGCGCCTCTCGCTTATACGATGATGGATGACGGCAACATCGGCATTTTTGGCTCATCCGGCTACGGCAAGTCAGTGGCTGCCATCACCTTCCTGATGAACTTCGCGGAAGGATACACGCCGGAAGAGCTTCATATGTACATCTTTGATTTCGGAAACGGCACGCTTCTGCCATTGGCAAAGCTTCCGCACACCGCAGACTATTTCTTAATGGATCAAATGAGAAAGATCGAAAAATTCATGATCCGCATCAAGGAAGAAATCGAGCGGCGGAAACGGCTGTTCAGAGAAAAAGAAGTCAGCCATATCAAAATGTACAATTCGCTCAGTGAAGAAGAGCTGCCGTTTATATTTATCACAATTGACAATTTCGACATCGTCAAAGATGAAATGCATGAATTAGAAACGGAATTTATCCAGATTTCACGCGACGGGCAAAGCTTAGGCATTTACTTCCTGCTGACCGCAACGAGGGTAAACGCCGTCCGCCAATCGCTGTTAAACAACATAAAAACGAAAGTCGTCCATTATTTAATGGATCAGTCAGAAGGATACTCCATTTACGGGCGTCCGCCGTTCAGTCTCGAACCGATCCCGGGCCGCGTCATGATCCAAAAAGAAGAACTGTATTTCGCGCAAATGTTTCTTCCGGCTGAAGCGGAAAATGACCTCGAGATGTTCCAGGCGCTGAAAGCCGATGTCAAAGCATTAGCTGAGCGCCACGCCGGAACAGCCGGCCCAGACCCGATTCCGATGCTTCCGGATAGGCTGACGGCCGGCGAATTTTCACTCCGTCTCGGCCCGCATCAAGAACCGTTCCGCATTCCTGTCGGGCTTCATGAGGAAAAGGTCAGCCCTGTGTACTTTGATCTGGGCAAAAATAAGCATTGCCTTATCTTAGGCCAGACACAGCGTGGAAAAACAAACATCCTGAAAGTGATGCTGAATCACCTGCTGCGTGAAGGTACGGAACAGGTCGGGCTGTTTGACTCGATTGACCGCGGACTGTCGCAGTATGCGCAGGAAACAAAAGTCAGCTATCTGGACACAAAAGAAGACGTCCGGCAGTGGATCGAAACGGCAGAAGCTATTTTCACGGAGCGCGAAGCTCAGTATGCGCAGGCCGTCAAAAATGGCGATGTCCACAAACTCAGTTTCTCTCCGGTCGTGTTAATGGCCGACGGCATTACAAGATTCCAGCAGACGATCGACACCGCCATTCAGGACAAGCTGGCGATGTTTATGAAATCTTACGCGCATGTGGGCTTCAGTTTTATCCCGGCGGGCAATCACAGCGAATTCTCAAAAGGCTATGATTCCTTAACGACGGAAATGAAACAGATCCGCCACGCGATGCTGCTTGTGAAAAAATCCGAACAAAATGTCATTCCGCTGCCTTACCAAAGGCAGGAACCGGACATTCAGCCGGGCTTCGGCTATTTGGTTGAAAACGGGAAGGAGCAAAAAATCCAAATACCTTTATGTTCAGCGGAAAGGGAGGCCGTCAGATGACTGAACAACGAAAAAGCCTGATCAAATTAATAGCCGCGGTCGTCATCATTCTGCTGCTGCCGGTGCTGTTTTTCCGGTTTATCGGCGATGACCCGGGAAAACAAAAAATCAACGCCACCCGCCAAATCGCAGTCGTGAATGAAGACATGGGCTTACAAACAGATGAAAATGAGGAAGAGGAATCCGTCCATTTCGGCAAAGAAGTAGCGGCCGCTCTCGGCGGCCGTCCGGATTATTCATGGACGGTTGTCAACAGGAGCGCGGCTGAAAACGGTCTGGCGGCTAAGAAGTATGACGCCGTCGTTTACATTCCATCCGATTTTTCAAAAGATATCTTAAGCTATGACAAGGAGCGTCCGCAAAAAGCCACGCTGACATTCAATATTCAAAGCAACCTGAACGCCGTCAACAAAGAAAAGGTGCAGCGTGAGCTAGAAGACGCCCAAAAATCAATGAATAAAAAAATGTCGGCATTATATTGGAATTTCGTCTCGCAAAAAGTGAACAATGTCCGAGGCGATTTTGACAAGATCGTCAATAAAGAATCAGAGTTTCAAAACGTCATGTACAACTTTTACAAGCCGAGCTCCAATGACTTGGCAGGTGAAATCAAACGGCAAAAAGACCTGATTGACGAACTGAAAAAATCAATGAATGAAGCGCAGGGCGCGGCAAAAGAAAAATTGACTTCGGCAGATGAAGCCAAAACCACGCTTAAAGACTTTGCCGACACGGTCGAGCGCTATAAACAATATCAAGAAAATCAGAAAAAACTGCTGATGGCCGCGCAGGAACAAAACCAAAAGCAAATCACAACCGGACTGAATGCCATTAAAGCACAGCAGGCCGCCAACCAGTTCAGCACGATGATGAGCGGACTGTCTTCAGGCATAAACCGGGCGCAGACACAGCTTGACCAGACGGGATCGGCTCTTCTTGCCGCCCAACAGGTGAGAGAAGCGCAGGTTCCTGAGCAGGAACACGGGATGGCAGATATTCAATCCAATTTACTGAACAATTTTTTGACTCAATATAAAGCTCAAGCAAGATTTGAAACACTGAACAGTATCCAAACCCTTATGAAAAGGGATCGGCAGGCTTTAACCGTTCCGGAAAAGGACCCGGGGGATGACAGCTCGGATGAACCGAAAGAAGAAGAAAAACCGGAAGAAGAAAAACCCGGCGATCTGAAAATGGACCTTGACGATCAGCGTGACGAATTAAAACGCATCTCCGCTGAAATCAATGACATTTCTGACGGATTAAAAGAACCGGAAAAAGAAAAACCGGAACCGGAAAACCCGGGCCAAGGCGATGACGGTGAAAACTCCGGCGATACCGATCCGGATAACGGAACGAATCCCGGAGAAGACGGAAAAACGGAAGACGGCACAAAAGAAGAGCAGCCTGCTTCCGATAACACAGGCGATCAGGAGCCAAAAACCGTCCAGACCGCGACAGCCGCTAAAAACGTCACTCCGCCTGCTGATGAGCCGGCGGACGATCCGAACGATTCTGAAGGGGACGGCGGCACGGACATATCTGAGGCGAAAGAAAGGCTGAACCAAGCCGCAGAGCGCATTCAGCAAATTGAAAAAGAGCTGGAAGAGAAACAGCAGACTCATAATGAAGAACTGAAAAAACGTCTCGATGCTCTTGATGAAGAAATCCAAGGCCTTAAAGACCAGATTGCCAAAGTTGAAAAACGTGCAGAAAAATTAAAGAGAAATCTGGAAGAATTAGAAGAAACGAGAAAACAAGACTTCAATACCGTTTACAGATTGATTGTAAGAACAGAACAGAACATTTTGAACTACCCGTCATTGGATAGCGGCCGCAAATCTGCTCTTGAACAGATATTTGCCGCTGACATCAATACAAAAGAAATATCCGATTTAATGAGTTACTATAATGATTTATCCCTGTATGAGGCGACACTTTATCACTCTCTTGACGCGGGCTCGCTGCCTGATGTGAAAAACAGGGTGCTGAAAGCCCAGCAAGGCGAAGTTCAAACCGTTCTTGCCATCAAACCGGTGGAAACGGCAAGCTGGGAAAATCTGAAAAACAACAAGATGCAGACAGATGAAGACATCAGCAATTTCATTAAAGGCATGACCGAATTCTCGGATAACTACAGCTCGTATATCAGAGATGAACAAGCCGGAGTGCTCGATGAGCTCGCCAGCATTTCAGACAGCGCGGCGAAAGCATCCGATCAGCTGGCTGAAGGCGCCGTGCAGGAAGCGGCCGCGTTCAGCGGAGACGGATTAACCGGAACGATGGCGCTCGGCGCTCAGGATACCGTCGGCCGCGAAGTCCTGCAAATGTCTGACACGATGGGCCATCTGTCAGAACGCCAGTCCGGCATCATCAGCTATACCGACAATATGCAGCAAAGCGTAAATGACGTCCAGCATAAAGCGGACACCCTGAACAGCAACTGGGGCAAAAACGTCGATTCCACGAAATTGATCAGAAATGACGTGTACGGCATTTTAGGGAACGCGCTCGTTGACGGACAGGAAAACGGCTACGTTTACGATTATCTCGCCAACCCGCTTAAAATCAGCGGAGAGGTGCCGGAAGACCGGGTTCAGAATGTTCCGCCGGTCGTCATTTTGGTGATCGTCCTGATCAGCAGTCTTCTGCTCGGCTATTTCAGCTCGTATTATCAGCAGGCGCCGCTTCTTGTCAAAGGCGCGCTCTTTGGGATTTTAAACATTATGGTCGGATTGATGATCAGTCTGTTCGGTCTGAATATCTACTCGCTTCCGGACGATCAGACGATTAAATGGTCAGTCTTTACGATTCTCTTGCTTGCGGCGGGTTCAGCTTTTATCCGGGCAGCCTTTGTCTTTGGCTCAATCACCGGATGGATTGCATCATCCGCGCTCATTCTCTTTTATGTGGCGCCTTTGATCGACCTGATTATGCCGAACTTCACCTTTGACAGTCCGGTTTCGAAAGTCTATATCGATATTCAATACGGAACGGGCCATCTGTTTGCGATGGGGGTAACGGTTCTTGCGATCATTACGCTGATTGCGGCGGCGCTTCCGCTCGTCATTCGGCTGTTTGCGGAAAAAACGGAGGAAAGTGATCAGTCTTATGAGGCGTAACACGTTCATGGAAAAAGGATTGCTGCTGTTTGCTCTCTCCTTTTTCCTTTTCCTTCCCCAAGCCGCAGCCGCGAATGAGGAAAATACTGATGTCAAGCCGAATGAATATGAAAAGAAAGACATTGAAATTCGTACGGATTACCTGCACGACGATGCCTACTCCGAGGAAAAAACGGCGCTTCCGAAAGAACAGAAGGATATTACCTTTGATCAGCCGGCCGAAAACCCGGATGACAAACTGATATCAAAATTGTTTACATCGTCAGACACGGAGCCGAATACGATCAAAGCGCAATCGAAAAAACTGGGTATCACATTTGCCGAGCCTGCGGTGCGGCATACCTCGGCAGATATGGAAACGGAGGAGAAAAAGACTTCTTATCTGCTGCCTGTCATTTATGCCGTCTTGATCCTCCTCGGGATTGCGGCGATGATCTATTTGATCCCGAAAGTCACGGCGCAGGAAAAGGCAAAGCGGTAAACGGATCGCTTGTGTTTGCGGGAAGACAGCCCGTAAAATAAGAAAAAAAGGAGGAGTTTCATGCAGTTTTTTCTTATAACAGGCGCGTCAAAAGGCTTGGGCCGGGCGCTGACGGAACAAGCGCTGCAAGAAGGAGCCGAAGTCGCCGCGCTTTCAAGAACGATAAGCGGGGAAAAGCGCGAGGGGCTGACAGAATACAGTGTTGATTTAACCGATCTGGCAGATACAGAGCGGCAGATGAAGGCGATTCTTGATCAAGCTGAGAAGAAGCGGTATTCCGCTGTCACACTGATCAATAATGCCGGCATGGTGGAACCGATCAAGCGGGCGAAAGAGGCTTCCGCCGAAGAATTGAACCGCCACTACACCCTTAATCTGACGGCGCCCGTTTTGCTCAGCCAAATGTTCACAAAGCGTTTCGAAGCGTTCAGCGGCAGCAAAACAATTGTCAACATCACATCGGGCGCGGCGAAAAATCCTTATAAAGGCTGGAGCGCGTATTGCAGCTCAAAAGCGGGGCTTGATATGTTTACGAGAACATTCGGGTTTGAACAGGAAGATGAAGAGCTGCCGGTCCGCATGATCTCATTCTCGCCGGGAGTGATGGATACAGACATGCAGGCTGTCATCCGTTCTTCGTCAAAAGAAGATTTCCATGACATCGAACGGTTCCGCAATCTGAAAGAAACGAAAAACCTCAGAAGCCCGGAATACATCGCCGGCGTCATTCACTCACTGATCGCGGGTGAGCCGGAAAACGGACGGATATACGATATCAAAGAATTTTTGTAGAGCAGCTTTTACGCTGCTCTTTTTTGTTTGTACAATCACTTCGGGGTCCGGCGGCATATGATGAATGAAACAACGTATAAGGGGTATAAGAAATGTATCAGATGAATTGAGTTTCTTCTCGATTTATGTTAGGATTCTAAAAATATAAATAAGGAGGGGTTTCCATGAGAAATGTAACGTTAATGGATGTCTTCACCCATCCAATCGCACAAAAGTATTTACAGCGTTCCGGTGTCGCCCATGCGATCGCCTGCGCGTTTCATGCATACCGTCTTGCCGTAAAAGCAGGTGTCAGCCCGGATCTTGCGGCGAAAGCGGCTTTACTGCATGACGTCGGCCATTATGAATGGTACACAGACGGCAAATGGGATTATGAAAAGTACAGAAGAAACGATATCCATGCCATTAAAGGCGCGGAACGGGCGCATAAGCTGCTCATCCGGCTCGGTGAAGAACCAAAAGCGGCGAAGGACATTGCGCTGGCGATTCTGCTTCACACCGATTCCTATCTGCCTGAAGGCGAACTGGACAAGAATACGCTCCAGCAAATCGTGAAACAAGCAGATGAACTCGATGAAGAACCCGGCGGGCATCACCATTACCGCCAAATGGATCACACGGCCGCGCTCAAACAAATCCAAAAGCTTGATCAGTTAATTGACCAAGCCCAATATCCCATAAGAAGCTCAGTCTAGGCCACTCATGCGGCCTTTTCCGCTTACATAACTCCGCATGCTCACTAACACCTTTTCCGCTCCGATAGACGTACTGTGTCAAAGCCTTTGTCCGCTGCATATGCTGAAGGAAAACATAGTAAAGGGGATCAGCGAAAATGGCCCATCAAGGAAGCCCGCAAATCGTCTCGTTAGTGGACCCTTACGTTTATCAGACCATCCATAAACTTATCGGCTCAAGGTTTATCATTCAAACCGTCAGACGCATTGTCAGAGGACGGCTGATTGATGCCACTCCGGATCACATCGCCATTGAAGAAACGCATGACCGTGTATTTTATATCAGAAACCGCCATGTGGTTTCCGTCATGCCTGATTATACCGAACGCGTGTAACAGCCCGAATAAGGCGCAAACCGGAGGCGGCCCTATAGAATCCCGGTGCGTCTTCTTTTTTGAGATACATAGATGCACGGCGGCTTTTTTTGGTACAATCACAGTACAAGTTCACATGACAATAGGAGGAAACCGCTTGTTGAAATCAAAGGTCCATTTTTGGACGCTGCAAATTTTGCTCGTTTTGCTCATTATTTACGTATCAACGAAAGTTTCGTTTATTTTTCAGCCGTTTTTCGGTTTTATCACCACGCTGTTTTTTCCGATTTTGATCTCGGGCATTTTGTTTTTCATTTTTAATCCGATCGTACGCCTGCTTGAGAAAAAAATCCCCCGGACATTGGCGATCCTGCTCATTTATCTCGTTTTCATCGGCCTGATTGCCTTTATGTTCACCGCCATCGGACCGATTGTGGCTTCCCAGGTCACGGGGCTGATTAACAATTTCCCTGATTACATTCATCAGATTCAAGTCTTGACGGCGCAATTATCCCATTCCAAATGGTTTACGTGGATGATGACGCAGGATTATGTGTCGATAGAAAAAATCCAGCAGTCTCTGACGGGATTTTTACAAAGCCTCCCGCAAAATATTACGGCAAGCCTGTCGGCCGTGTTCGGCGTCGTTACGAATATCACGCTTGTCGTGATCACCGTTCCGTTCATTTTGTTTTATATGCTGAAGGACGGCCGGCGGTTTCCGCTCTTGGCGGTTAAAATCCTGCCTACTTCCTACCGGGCGGAAGGTCGGAAAATATTTAATGACTTATATGTCACATTGGCCGCCTATTTCCAAGGCCAGCTGCTGATTTGTCTCTTTGTCGGAACGGCATGCTTTATCGGATATTGGATCATCGGCCTGCAGTATGCGTTAATTCTCGGGATGGTGATCGCCGTCACCAATATCATTCCGTACCTGGGGCCGTTTCTCGGGGCGGCGCCCGCGGTGATTATCGCGTTTATGGATTCGCCGGCTAAGGCGCTGTTTGCCGTTATTGTTGTCGTTGTCGTCCAGCAGCTTGACGGGAACCTGCTTTCTCCGCTTGTGATTGGGAAACGGCTCAATACCCACCCGCTCACCATTATTCTTCTGCTTATCGGAGCGGGCAGTTTCGGCGGCATTCTCGCAATGATTCTGGCCGTGCCGGTTTACGCGGTTTTAAAAGCTTTTGTCTTAAATATCGTCCGGCTTATCAAACTTCGTCAGCGGTCAAAGCTCGAAGACAGCCGCAAGCCGAAATAAAAACGGGCACAACTCCCGATGCAGCGCATAAAATGCTGTAAAGAAAAGCGGAGGTGTGGGTATGCCTGCAATTGTGGGACCGATTTATATTATGAGTTTAGCCGGAGACGCTGCGGCGAGCTTCGGTGACGTGTTTGCCATTTCTCCCAAAGCCGTTGACCACTCAGGCGCGGGGGCAGGGGCGTTTCATTCCGGAGATTTTGTCAAAGTCACTAATAAATTCAGCAAAACGCGCTTTGAAGACATCGATGTGTTTGACGAACCTGATTGGTTTAACGCGTGACAGCCTCCTTTTAGGAGGCTGTCGCTTTTTTGTAGTATAATAGAATCAGTCTTTATTAAAGGGGAATTTTTTATGAAAATCAGAAAAGCGAATATTACCGTGCAGTCCGGAATGATCGGTGATGTATATCTGCATGAAAATAAAAAAGAACAGCATACCCTTGTAGCCGTTCCGGAACTTGAGTGGAGCACGATCATTTCCTATGAGGAAGAGAAAAAGGCGCTGGCGCAGCGGCTTTTACAATCATTCAGCAAGCTGATTGAAGAAGAACCCGCCGGAGAGCTCGCCGGCAAGATCTCCCATTGGGTGGCTGAAATGTAACGAAGCGGTTTACCGCGTCCCGTCCGGGGAGATAATTGTAAAACAAGCTGAGGAGGGACAGGCCGATGAGCGACAAAACGGTTGATCTTTATTTACAGCAGGGGATGTACGGCCCTCTGCAGACGAAACCGGATGAACGCCATTTATTTTTAGGCTCGCTGCGTGAAAGAGTCATCATTGCCCTGACGAAGGGGCAGGTGCTGCAAAAGCAGCCGTATGAAGAAGTGAAACAGGCGCTGAAAAGCCGAAAAGACGCGGTGCTCTATATAAACGGAAGGCTCCCGTATCATGCTTATTCACCATATATGAAGCTTGCCGCACTTGCCGGTGTCCGAAGCTCCGTCATATCGGATCTTCAATTCGAAACGCCGCTCGGCCTGGTTTTTGCCGCCGATTATGCCGTGAACCTTGACGGCATTTACGTACAGGATGACATTTTTCAGCGCTCACTCCTGAAATCTTAAAAGGGCAAAACACCGTTTGTCATTTTACAATGCCAATTCACTTACAAGTGGAGATAGGATATAATGGTTTTCATATGAATGGCGGGGAGGCCGGCTATGAAAAAAGCATTTATATGCATTGATTATACGAATGATTTTGCAGCAGAGAACGGGGCATTAACCTGCGGAGAACCCGCGAGACAGATTGAAGATACGATTGTCAGTTTGATGCAAGCATTTATAGAAAACGGTGATTACGTTGTCTTTGCGGTTGATTCGCATGATGCAGACGATGACTTTCATCCCGAGACACGCCTGTTTCCTCCGCATAATATCAACGGCACGGAGGGCAAAGAGCTGTACGGAAGGCTATCGCCTCTTTATGAGAAACATAAACACGCAAAAAACGTAAATTATATGGAAAAAACGAGATATTCTGCTTTTGCGGGAACGGATTTAGAGCTGAAACTGCGGGAACGGCAGATCACTGAGCTGCATCTTGCGGGCCTGTGCACGGACATCTGCGTTCTTCACACGGCGGTTGACGCCTACAACAAGGGCTTTCAGATTGTCATTCATCAAAACGCTGTGGCCAGCTTTAATCCGGAAGGGCATGAATGGGCCCTGTCCCATTTTAAGAACAGCATCGGAGCGCAAGTGGCAGAGTAAGGAAGGGGAAAACAATTTTGGTGGAGCATGGTTTTAAAGACGACAGTTTGTCTTTACATACAGATCTTTATCAAATTAATATGGCCGAAACGTACTGGAGAGACGGCATTCATGAGAAAAAAGCGATTTTTGAGCTTTTTTTCAGAAAGCTTCCCTTTGAAAACGGCTATGCGGTATTTGCGGGCTTAGAAAAAGCAATCGAATACTTGGAGAACTTCAAATTTACCGACAGCGATCTGAATTATTTAAAAACGGAATTGCACTATGCTGATGATTTCATTGAGTATTTACGGGATCTTTCTTTTACCGGATCTCTTTACAGCATGAAAGAAGGCGAGCTCGTTTTTAACAACGAACCGATTATGCGGGTCGAAGCGCCCCTGATCGAAGCCCAGCTGATTGAGACGGCTCTGCTTAACATTGTGAATTACCAAACATTAATCGCCACGAAAGCGGCCCGCATTAAAGGCGTTGTCGGTGACGAAGACGCCCTCGAATTCGGAACGCGGCGCGCCCATGAAATGGATGCGGCCATGTGGGGAGCGAGAGCGGCTTTGATCGGCGGCTTCAGCGCGACGAGTAATGTAAGAGCCGGAAAGCGTTTTAATATACCCGTATCCGGCACGCACGCTCATGCGCTCGTACAAGCGTACCGCGATGAATATACGGCATTTAAGAAATATGCGGAGACCCACAAAGACTGCGTGTTTCTCGTAGATACGTACGATACGATCCGTTCAGGCATGCCGAATGCGATTAAAGTCGCAAAGGAATTCGGCGACCGGATCAACTTCATCGGCATCCGCCTGGACAGCGGGGACTTGGCGTACCTGTCAAAAAAAGCGCGTGAAATGCTTGATGAAGCGGGTTTCACAGACGCAAAGGTCATTGCTTCAAGCGATCTTGATGAGCACACGATATTAAATCTGAAATCGCAAGGAGCGAAAATCGATACGTGGGGCATCGGCACGAAGCTGATTACCGCATACGATCAGCCGGCTCTCGGCGCGGTTTACAAGCTTGTCGCCATTGAAGAGGACGGCAAACTGACCGACACCATTAAAATTTCGTCAAACCCTGAAAAAGTGACAACGCCGGGAAGAAAGAGAGTATACCGGATTATCAACAAGCTGAATCACCACTCGGAAGGTGATTATATCGCGCTTTATGACGAGCGGGTAAATGATCAGAAACGCTTAAAAATGTTCCATCCCGTCCACACGTTCGTCAGCAAATTCGTCACTGATTTCTATGCGAAAGACCTGCATGAGCCGATCTTTGAAAACGGCGTTTTATGCTATGATAATCCCGAAATTACCGACATCCAGCAATACGTGCAGGATAACCTCAAACTTCTGTGGGAGGAATACAAACGGATCAGCAAGCCGGAAGAATATCCGGTCGATTTAAGCGAAGACTGCTGGAGCAACAAGATGCAGCGGATTCATGAAATCAAAAGCAAGCTGAAACGGGAACTTGAATAGAAGACAAAGCGGCCTTTCCTTTCTCTGGAAAGGCCTTTTTGTTGTGATAATATTTTTCACATTTAGACAAATTTCGTCAAGTTATTTGATATACTTATGTTCGAAGGCCGCATCTAAGGGGGTAAATGAATGAAGGTGTTTGTTGCGAGACAGCCTATCTTCAACAGAAACGAACAGGTTGTTGCTTATGAACTTCTTTACCGGGAGAGCGAAGAGAACCGTTATTCGGCCGCTGATGGAGATAAAGCTACGACGGATCTCATTATTAACAGCTTTATCAACATCGGAATCGAAAAGCTGACTGAGGGGAAACGCTGCTTTGTGAATTTTACAGAAAGCCTGATGTTTTCAGATCTCCCTACCTCCTTTGATCCTGACCAGCTTATTATCGAAATTCTTGAGGACATACCGATCACTCCGGCACTCATCTCAAGATGCAGACAGCTGAAGAAATTAGGATATACATTAGCACTTGATGATTTTTACGCCATCAATCCGGAAAATGAAGAGTTAGTGGAACAGCTGATGAAATATATTGATATTTTAAAAATCGACTTTTTGCAATCCTCGCGTCTGGAGCGCAAAAAAATCATTCAGACGTACAGCTGTAAAAGTCTGATTTATTTAGCGGAGAAAGTGGAGACGAGAAAAGATTATAAACAGGCGGCCATAGACGGCTTTCACCTGTTTCAAGGATATTTTTTCAGTGAACCGCGTGTCATCAGCGGAAATGATCTGACGTTTCATTTTCATTCTTACTACCAGCTTTTAAGCGAATTAAACAATGACCAGCCCAATATACAGCGCGTGACGGAATACATAGAGCGGGACGTCAGCTTATCGTATCAGATTCTGCGTTTTTTAAACGGATCGCAAACAAGGCTGAAAAAAAAGATAGACAGCATCCAGCAGGCCATCATGATGCTTGGGCTGAATGAGATTAAGCGCTTGATTTACATTCTTTCATTCAGAGATTTAACGGCGAAAAGCCATTCAAGCCAAAAAGAAATCATTAAGATTTCCTTAATCAGGGCCAAACTGTGCGAACTGCTGGCGAAAAGAACCGGAAGGCCCCAGCCCTCTTCTTACATGCTGATCGGCATGTTTTCGCTCATCGATACGCTTCTCCACCGGGAGCTGGAGGATATCATCAAAGAACTGCCTTTAATCGATGAAGTCGGACAGGCGCTGCTCGGTTATGAAAACGATTATTATAAGATGCTCGCGTTCGTCAAAGCCATTGAATGCAACAACTGGGACTGTGACGAGTGGGGAAAAGAACTGAACAAAGAAGAAGCGTATGAATGTTACTTACAGGCGATCGAATGGTGCCGGCAGCTGATCGTGGATTGAGCCGCTTTAAGCCGACCACCTGAGGGCGATGGTAAACCGGCTTTGCTCTCTGATCAGACTGACACGGATGCCGTCGGGATTATACGTCACGTCAAAGTCATTTTTGATGCCGGTCTGCTTAATGAGCCGCTTGACCGCTGCGGTGTCAGATGATTGCGCTGCGGTGAGAATACGGCGCGCAAGCTCTTTTGACGCCGACAGCCGCGCAAGGAGCAGGCGCGCATCCTCCAGCATGCCCGCAGCCTCTTTTGCGGACGCTGTCAAAATATCTGCGTGAACCGGGGCACTGGGCGCAGGATGCCGGTATGGCGCGGCGAAAACAGGACAGCATGGATACACATAATGCATACGGCGGCCTCCTTCCTGAGAAAACATTCGTTATAGAGTATAGGCGGCATGATAACGAGTTATGACATGCAAAAAGACCACAATGCGGGGGTTGCGGTCTTTTCGGTGTTTGTCGGTGGTTATGCGACGCTGTTCGCCCATTCTGTTTTGAAATTGCGACGGCAGGGACTATAGTCCTTTCCGGTTTGTCGGAAAACCGTTAAAAAAACAGCAGAACCGCCAGATTGGTCTGCTTCATCCTAAACGTCTGCCTTTCTGGTAGTTATATAGTCCTGTTCGCTAAATGCTCCATTCGGGACTATAGAATTACCACGGTTTGCGGTGTCACGCAGATACTTTTACACATACTTTTCGGTGAAAAATCCCGCAAAAACGTTTACACTATTAGTAACAGATCAAATACCTAGGACTCGTTCACCATACACAATTCATTGATCTTTCAAAAAAAGGAGTGTGGAAACGGTGGAAAACAAATTAGAAGAAGTAAAGCAATTATTATTCCGACTTGAAAATGATATCAGAGAAACAACCGACTCATTACGAAACATTAACAAAAGCATTGATCAGCTCGATAAATTCTCATATGCAATGAAAATTTCTTAAAAAGACTTGGAAACAAGTCTTTTTTTTGTGCATTTTTTATCCATTTCGTGGATAAAGTATTATACGATTGTTAAAAAACGAAAAACCTGCTGTCTTTCATCACCTGCATTTAGTAAAATAGAATGGGAGGGTGAAGACAATTATTGAGCAAATGTGTTTAGATGCCGAAACGATTAAAGAGAAGATGAAGGAAATTGTTAGGGAGAAAATAAACAATCCACATTTAAAAGACACTCTTCAGACTTTTATAAATGAAAAAAATAATTTTGCTTTTGGCGTTCTTGCATTTAAGCATTATATGGCTTTCGATGGCAAACATTATTCGGATATTACGTTATTAGCTTCAGGAATTGAATTGTTAATTTTAGCTTTTGATATTTTTGACGATATAGAGGATGAAGATAACTTGGATAAGGAATGGATGAAGGTAGATCAATCTATCTCATTAAATGCAGCCACTTCTCTTTATTCAATAAGTCTTCAAGTGATTTGTGAGCTTAAAACGAACTCCGATTTTCCCCGGTTTGCTATGAAATATGCCTTAAATGCAATGCAAGGTCAGCATAATGATCTGAGAAATTTTCCTGAAACTGAAGATGAATGTCTTCAAATGATTAAGCAAAAATCAGGCTCGCTTACTGCAATGTCAGCTGTATTAGGAACAATGCTTGCAAATGGGGAGTTTCACGAAGAAATTGAGAATTATTCTTATAAAATTGGAATTGTTAAACAGATTGAAAATGATTATTATGGTCTTTTTAATAAAAATCGTAGTGATATCAAAAAGGGAAGAAAAACATTAATTCTGTTGTATCTAAAGCGAAGATTTAATGCTGCTTCAGAAAAAATCTTGGATTTAATGAATGCAGAAGCAAGTTATCATTCATTCCTCATTGATAATAAAAAAAGCTTTGAAGACCTGCTATTTGATGCAGGAGTTAGCCAGTATATTTCAATGTTAATTAAAATGTACGAGGAAGAAATTATGACAAGTATAAAAGATTTAAATATAATGTTAGAACTTTAACGGAGGAAATTACAGTGAAGCAAGATATCGTACATTATCTTATGGAAAATCCACTTGTACTTACAAAGTTAGCGTGTGGGGAAGCTAGTTTAATAGGAGTTCCGGATAAACTGTTACCTGCCATTGTTGAGATTTTTGAAAGAGATTTAAGTCAATCAAAAAGATGTAGGGGAATTTTTTGGGAACAATGATTGAGAGAGTGAGATTTATTGAAAAAATTCATTAGAAATTTTTCGATTGTATTGTTATTCGTCAGTCTCTTTTACGTTGCTCATATTATATATTTTACTCAAAACGGAATTTTGGTAGGAACCTATGTGGTTGAAAACAATAACCATGAATTACAGGTTGTAAAACTCTCCAAGTCTACGTATGGTAAATATATGGGCTTAAAAGAGGGAGACAGGATAATTGAAATAAGCGGAAAAATACCGACAGAAGAGAATATAAAAGGTCAATATCTAGCGAAAGCTGAACATATGAAAATTATAAGGGATAACCATAAAATAGACCTACATAATACGGAATTTATTTCCTTGAACAGCTCTTATAGCTTTTTTATTTATATTATCCCGTGCATATTGTTTGCTTTAAGCTTGTTGTGTATTTTTTACATTTATAAAGTTAACAGAGTAAAAGATACTTATTCAGCCTATATTTTAATTATCTTTTTATTATTTACATCTATTGCTTATTTAAGCGCAGGTGGAGTAACTAGAGGGTATGAAATAAACAGATATATTAACCTTTTTACGTTTTTGAATGTACCTGTACTATACTATCACTTTCTTTATCAATATTTTAAAGAATTAAAAATAAAGTTTTCATCTGGTTATGTTGTGTCTGCTTTATATATTTTGCCGGTTATTAATATAATAATTGAGATATTCCAAAACCATTTTGCTTTTCAACTTGTTACGAATATTAATTTAGGAACATTTTTTTTGGAAATGATGGTTGTTTACACGGTTATTATTTTTTATGGACTAGTCTATAGAAAAAAGGATCACTTTTATTTGTTGAAAGTGTTACTTATATCTAACACCATAGCTTTTTTCCCTTTTACAGTTTTTTATATTATACCTGAGGTATTGTTCGGACGGTATATTTATTCTGCTATAGTGACGTCACCGTTTATAATTATTATTCCGTTAGCGTTAGTCTACCAATTCGTGGTCAATAAAATCTATGATATAGATTTTTTGTTAGGCAGAATCAGGTACTATGGTTTCCTTTCCATTGTTCCGACTATTGGAGTTGTTTGGCTGAATATATTATTCGACAGCAAGGGGAATAACTTTAACATTATTCAAATCACTGTATATGTATTTTTGATTTTTTTAGCGGTATTTTATATTAAGGAGTTATTAGACTACAAATTCCGCCTGAAACGTTTTTCAGAAAAATATAATTATCAAGACAGCATTTATAAATATACACAGCTTCTTAAAAGCGTATCAGCTTTAAATCAAGTGTTTATGAATTTGAAAAAGACTATTTTGGACGTCTTGCCTGTTAGTAAAGCTTATATATTTGAAATCAATTCTGACGGAGACATTCTGTATTTTGATAAACAGAACAGTGAACCGAACTGGCAGCCGTATAAAAAAGAATTTGTTAAAGTCACATCAGAGATTGGCAAGATTATTGAAGTAAATCAAGGTTTTCTGATGAAGATTGGAGAAAGAGGGGCAAACTCATACGTTCTGCTTTGTTTGTCGAGCATTAATACTCCAAGACTGACAAGAGATGAGATATCTTGGTTAAAGACATTGTCTTTTTATACAAGTGTTTCGATGGAAAACATATTGCAGATCGAAGAACTCATGAACCATTTACAAGATCTAAAGCAACAAGGCTCAAACCCGGTCTGGCTCAAAAAGCTGATGTTTACGATCGAGGAAAAGCAGCGGTCGGATTTGGCCCGTGATCTGCATGATTCAGTGCTGCAGGACTTGATTTCTTTGAAGCGCCAGTGTGAGCTGTTTCTGGCCGATTTTAAGAAAGAGGAGCCTTGCCAGTTAGAGGTGCAGGACAAGCTTCATCAGATGAATGAGCAGATGTCGGATGTCATTTTGATGACCCGGGAGACGTGCCATGAGCTGCGTCCTCAGCTGCTGTATGATTTGGGTCTGGTCAAGGCGGTATCCAAGCTTGCCGCGCAGCAGCAGGAGCGTGCGCCGTTTCATATCCGTCTGAATACGGGCCGGTTTACGGCGGCGCTGGATTTGGATACGCAGCTGAATTTGTACCGCATCATTCAGGAATTTCTTTCGAACGCCATGAAGCATTCAAAGGCGAATGAGGTGCTGATTATGCTGATCAGCATTCAAAATAAAGTGATTCTGCATTATGAAGACGACGGTGTCGGATGCAATCAGGAAGAAGGCGGCGGGCAGTCGATGAGCATGGGTCTTTCGGGTATTAAGGAGCGTGTCCGGGCGCTTGACGGACGGATGAAAATCGACACAAGTGAAGGAAACGGTTTTAAAGTAGATATTGAAATGGAATTGTAACCAATTTATCACCAAATCGACTTGGCAGAAGCCAAGTCTTTTTAATAAAATGGAAATGAGTGAGTAAAAGGGAGGAAACCATGAAAAAGATACTAGTGATTGATGATCATCCGGCTGTCATGGAGGGCACCAAGACGATTCTGGAAACGGACACGAATCTTTCTGTCGATTGCCTCAGTCCTGATGCCAGTGAACAATTCGTTCTCCGGCATGATTTTTCAGCTTACGATCTCATATTAATGGATTTAAATCTGGGTGATGACATCAGCGGCATAGAGCTTTCCAAGAAAATCTTAAAAGAGAATCCTCTCTGTAAAATCATTGTCTACACAGGCTATGAGGTTGAAGATTATTTTGAAGAATCCATCCGTGCGGGCCTGCATGGCGCCATCAGCAAAACCGAATCTAAAGAGAAAATCATGCAATACATATATCACGTGCTCAACGGACAGATTTTAGTTGATTTCTCCTATTTCAAACAGCTGATGACCCAGCAAAAAACAAAAACGTCTTCTTCCCCTCAAAGTGAGCAGGATCGGTTAACCCCGAGAGAGCGCCATATTCTCCAAGAGGTCGAAAAAGGTTTGACCAATCAGGAAATCGCAGATGCGCTTCACTTAAGCAAGCGGTCAATTGAATACAGCCTGACATCCATTTTTAACAAGCTGAATGTCGGCTCCCGCACTGAAGCGGTGCTGATCGCCAAGTCAGATAACGTACTATAAATCTTGAAGGGAGAATGACCTATGAATCTGAACAATACATTGCTCGGCGCACTCGGTATTGAAATCACTGAAAATACGCCGGAGAGATGCGTGGCGGTGATGCCGGTGGATAAGAGGACGGTGCAGCCTTTCGGATATCTGCATGGTGGCGCGTCAGCAGCGCTGGCGGAGACTGTTGCAAGTGTCGGGGCCCAGCATTTTATCGACAGGTCGAAACAGGCGTGTGTCGGGCTTGAGATTAATGCCAATCATTTGAAATCCGTGAAAGAGGGCGGGACGGTCACAGCGATTGCGAAACCCGTTCACACAGGCAGGGCAACCATTGTGTACGAGATTAACATTTTCGATGAACGGGAAAGGCTGATCTGTGTTTCCCGCTGCACACTGGCTGTTATAACAAAATAAACAAACAGCCGGAACCCTGAATCGTCCGGCTGTTTGTTTTTACAAATATGAATCTTCTTTTCGTTTGATCACAAAGTTTCTGATCCCTTTGTAATCATCCTGAACGCTTCTTTTATCAAGCGCCGCTCCCGAATTGTACGCGGCCCTGCATATGAGGTGCGCTCCGACCGGCGCCGTCAGCAGGATAAAAATGATGCCGAGCAGTATTTTTACAGAAATTTCTCCGGTCAGCATCCACAAGTAGCCTAACACCCCGAGCAATACCAAATTAACGCCGAGTGTCGAGCCTTTTGAAGAGGCGTGGGCGCGCGTATACACATCAGGAAGCCTGAGTGTGCCGAAAGACGCGACCAGGCAGATCAGCGATCCCATCAGAATACAAACGGCGACGGCCCATTTAACGATTTCGATCATTTTCGATAATCTCTCCTTTCTCCAAAAACTTAGCAAAGGCAATCGTGCCGATAAACGATAAAATGCCGAGCAGCAGAATGATGTCCAAAAAGGCCGATGTGTTTAAGAGAATGGATACAAGCGCGGTCATGGCAATCAGATTAATGCCGATCCCATCAAGCGCGACGACCCGGTCCGGTATCGTAGGCCCTTTTATGACGCGAATGACGTACAGAAGAGTCGAAACTGCCATAATGCCGAGTGATAATTGCAGAATAAACGTAAACATCAGCGGCTCACCTCCTGAATGGCTTTCTCAAAAGAGACGCGGATGTCATGGATCGCTTTCTCCGCATCTTCAATGTCCATGGCGTGTATATAGAGAATCGACCGGTCATCGGAGATATCCATCACGAGCGTACCCGGTGTTAAAGTGATTAACAGCGAGAGCAGCGTGATCTCCCAATCCTCCGTCAATTCCGTCTTAAACGCGAAAATGCCCGGGCGGATGTTCAGTTTCGGCGATATAACGGTTTTCAGCACGCTGACATTGGCCAAATATAATTCTTTTATAAAGATCAGCATCAGTTTGATGACCGACCATATTTTCCAAATGTAAAACGGCCGCGAGAAGAAGCGCCGGAAAAAAAACAGCGCCGCCAAGCCCGCGATAAATCCGGTCAAAAAACCCGCCGCGCTGAGGCTGTTTGTGAGAAACATCCAGCAAACAGCGAGAAGAACATTTAATAATAGTTGAAAAGCCATGCCATCTACTCCTTCAAAACAGCTTCAATGTATTTTTCCGGATTCAGCAGATTCTCAGCCGTCTGATTAACATACGGTGAAACCCATTCGGTTCCGAGCCCGAACAGAAGCGACAAAAGGAGAAAAGCGGCTGCCGGATAAAGAAGTCCTTTTGCGGACCGTCCGCCTGCGCCGGGGATTTCTTTTTCTTCCCCCCAAAAAGCCGTCGTAAAAACCTTTAGCACGGAATAGAGCACAAGCAGGCTTGATAAGAGAATCAATACGGAAAACAATGTTTCCCCCTTATCGAACCCGCCTTCCGCGATCTTCAGCTTGCCCACAAATCCGCTGAACGGCGGGATGCCGGCCAAAGATATGGCTGAAATAAAGAACATCCATCCTAAAACGGGATAACGGGTGATCAGTCCGCCCATTTTATGCAGGCTGGCAGTGCCTGTCAATGCGATAAGCGTGCCGGCAAGCATAAACAGCGCTCCTTTAATCAGCATATCGTGAATCAAGTAATAAACCGCTCCTTGAATGGAGGCCGGCGTGTTCATGGCAATGCCGAACAAAATCACGCCGACGGCTGTAATAATATTGTAGATGGCGATTTTCATGACATCCGAAAAGGCGATAGATCCGATTACGCCGAATAACACCGTCAGCATCGCAAGCCACATCATCAATTGGTGGGTAAAGCCCGTATCGTGAATAAAGATCAGGGTGAATACTCTTAAAATGGCATACAGACCGACTTTCGTCAAAAGAGACCCGAATAAAGCCGAAATTGCAGCCGGCGGGGCGTAATAAGAGCCCGGCATCCAGAAATACAGCGGGAATATCCCGCCCTTTAAACCGAAAACGACGAGAAGAAGGACGCCGATGACGGTGATCAGCCCGGTCTGGCCCGATTCGCTTATTTTTACGCTTAGATCAGCCATATTCAGCGTGCCCGTCACCGCGTATAAGTAACCGACGCCGATGACAAAAAACGCGGATGACACAATGTTAAACACGATATACTTCAATGATTCTCTTAATTGAATTTTCGTTCCGCCAAGCACGATCAGCATGTAGGACGCGATAAGCAGAAGCTCAAAAAAGACGTACATGTTGAACAGGTCACCCGTCAAAAACGCTCCGCTTACGCCGGCCAGAAGAAACTGCACCCCTGAATAATAGAAAGCGCGCTCCCTTTTTTCTCCGATGGAGCGGAAGGAGTACAGGGTGACGAGCAGCCCGATTATGGCGGTTGTCAAAACAAGCAGTGCGGCGAGCTGATCCGCGGCGAGCACAATGCCGTACGGCGCTTTCCATCCGCCGAGTGTCAGCGTCTGAATCCCGTGTGTGAAAACAGTCTGAACGAGAGCGGCGCTGATGACGATGGAGACACAGGAAGCGGCAGTGCTGAATATCCGCATCAGCATCACGCGCCTGTTCATAAAAATCAGCAGCACTGCGGCAAGCAGCGGCACCAGAATAGGCAATATCACAAAGTTATTCATGTTGATCATTTCCCCTCATTCGATCCATATCGTCCGTTTTCAGTTCCTGATAGGCGCGAAACGCCATCACAAGCAGGAAGGACGTGACGCCGAACGAAATAACGATCGCCGTCAGTATGAGTGCCTGCGGCAGCGGATCGACAAACGACGTGCTTTTTCCGCCCAGTATGGGAGGAGCGCCTTTTTTCAGTCCGCCCATGGTCAGGAGCAGCAAATGGACGCCGTGGCTTAAAAGCGCGGTGCCGATAATCACGCGCAGCAGACTTTTAGAAAGCAGCAGGTAGGTTGCCGCCATAAACAAAATACCGGCAATGACAGACATTAAGATTTCCATTATTCTTCCTCTCCAATCGTTTGAATAATGGTCATCGTCACGCCGACAACAACGAGATACACACCTAAATCAAACAAAGTGGCCGTCGCAAGCTCCGTATTCCCAAGCACCGGGAGATGAAAATGGCCGAATGTATGGGTGAGAAAGGGTGCTCCGAATAAGAACGAACCTGCACCCGTTGCAATCGCGATAAGCAGACCCGCGCCCGCCACATAAATAAAATTGACGGGCAAAATCGATTTGACGGTTTTTAAATCAAAGGCCAAAAGCAACAGCACGATGGCCGAAGACGTAATCAGTCCGCCGACAAATCCTCCGCCGGGAGCGTTATGCCCCGATAAAAATAAATAGAAAGAGAAAAGCAGAATGATAAAAGATACAAGCTTCGTTGCCGTCTGAAGGATGATGTCGTTTGTTTTTTGCTGTCTCAACGCTCTTCTCCCTCCTCTTTTACTTTTGTTCTGATCATGCCGTAAATCCCGAGTGCGGCAATCGACAGCACCGTGATTTCAAACATCGTATCAAATCCCCTGAAATCAACGAGGATGACGTTGACGATATTGTTTCCTCCCCCGAGCTTATGGCTGTAAGCGGTGAAAAAGGAGGAGATGCTGTCTTTTGTTTTTTCGCTGGAAGACGCGATTCCGAGCATTGTCACGATGACGCCGACACCGAGAGAAATGATAAAATTCGTCATCCGGAATGTTCTTGTCTTCTTTTTACGCCGCATTTTCGGCAGATGGTAAAAACAAAGAAGAAACAAGGCGACGGATATCGTCTCAATGACGAGCTGCGTGAGCGCCAGATCGGGCGCTCTGAAAATCACGAAAAACAGAGCGAGTGTGTACCCGACAACACCGAGTGAGATAATGGCCGTCAGCCGCGATTTGGCGAACACAGTCGCAATCGTTGCGCTCACCATAACGAGGGACAGCACGATTTCATACAGGCCGATTTCAGCCATGCCTTTCGCTGTCATGGAAAAGCCGCCTTTTGTGACGAACGCCGCCCCGATGAGAATGATAAACGCCGCAAAGATATACAGCAGATAATCCCGCAAAAATCCGGTCATATAAGATGACGTCAGCTGGTAAGATCTTTTTTCCATACTGCCCGTCACCGCATCGTAAAGCTTGTTCAGCGTCAGTTTTTTCGGAAACAGACCGTACAAACGCTCCCATTTAGACAGCGTTACGTAACCGATCGTGCCGACAATGATGATGCCGAGGGTCATCATTACCTCAGCCGTCACCCCATGCCACTGGGAAATATGGACATGGAATGTATCTCCGCCGGTTAACAGAGCCGGATAAATGGAGTTCATCGCCGGTTCAATCAGGCTGTAAGACAAAACGTTCGGTGCAAAAAACAGACTGACGGCGCAAGCGGCAAGAATGACCGGCGAAATCAGCATGCCGAGCGGTGCTTCATGCGGCGTCTTTTCAAGCTGATCAGGTTTGCGCGCGCCGCTGAACGTTCTGAAAAACAGCTTCATGCTGTAGATGAAAGTGAAGACGCTCCCGATCCATGCGAGAACGGGGAACAGCACGCCCCACGTATCCAGGCTGAAAATATCTGCATGAGCAATCCGCAGCATACTTGTAAAGAACATTTCTTTACTTAAAAAGCCGTTAAACGGAGGGAGGCCCGCCATGGAAAACGTTCCGATCAGTGAAACGGTGAACGTTACCGGCATAAGCGCCATCAGTCCGCCGAGCCTGCGGATGTCCCGTGTTCCCGTTTCATGGTCGATAATGCCGACCGCCATAAATAAACTTCCTTTAAAAGTAGCATGGTTAATTAAGTGAAACACAGCCGCGGTGACAGCCGCCGTAAAATACTCTGAATGCTGGTAATGAAGCGCGGCGGCTCCTGCGCCGAGCATCGATACAATCATACCGAGCTGACTGACTGTGGAAAATGCCAGAATCGCTTTTAAATCGGTTTGTTTCATCGCATTGAAGGAAGCCCATACCATCGTGATCAGACCGACTGAGGCAACCGTCCAAAACCAGACGGGTGAAAATGCAAAAACCGGACTGAATCTGGCAATCAGATAAATGCCCGCTTTCACCATTGTAGCCGAGTGCAGATAGGCGCTGACAGGAGTCGGCGCCTCCATGGCATCAGGCAGCCAGATATAAAACGGAAACTGCGCTGATTTCGTAAAGGCTCCCAATAACAGGAGAACCATCGCCGGAATAAAGAACGGATGGCCTGCGATAATATGCACCTGGTTGACCATTTCCCTGATACTGAAAGAATCCGTCATCAGATACAGCAGGATAAAGCCGCCAAGCATGCACAGCCCGCCGCCGACGGTAATCAGCAGTGACTTTTCCGCCCCGTAGCGTGATTTCTTCCGCTTATGCCAATACCCGATTAATAAGAAGGATGACAGGCTTGTCAGCTCCCAGAACATATAAAGCACGATGACGTTATCGACGAGCACAACGCCCAGCATCGCGCCCATAAACATCAGCAGGTACACATAAAAGGGGCCGAGCTTTTCTTTGTCCTTCGATAAGTAAAAAATACTGTAAAGCGTCACTAAAGAGCCGATACCCGTAATCAATAAAGCGAATAACAGCCCGAGTCCGTCAATATAAACGGTATAGTTAATACCGAGGGACGGAATCCATTCGGCCGCATACCGGACGGTTTCCCCAGCCATTGTGACAGGGAGCTTGCTGATAAAGTAAACAAACAGCACAACGGGCACTATCAGCACAAACCAGCCTGTATGGACTTGTTTTACCCGTTTATAAAGAAAGGGAACGATAAATGCAAATAAAAAAGGCGCCAAAATCGCGAAATGTAACAGCTGCAACAGAAGACCTCCTTTGCTTGTTTTTTCATCAAGCAACTGCTTTATGTAAGAGTGAATCAATCAATTCACGGTCATAGGACCCAGTCCAAATTATATCGCACTTTTTTTTACCCTGCTACGGCATAATGTATTCCTCTCTGTGTTTTGTGGTCTTTTGAACCTAAAATAAATTTATCAAATATCCTGATCTTTGTATATACATTTATCTTTCAGTTCAAGCTTTTAAAAAAGGAGCTGGTCAGATGAAGAGAAAGGCGGCGGCCTGTATTGGAATATTTTGTACTATTATTGCAGGAACATTCATAGCGGACGATTTCTGCAAAACGCGGCAGCAGACGGAGGCGGATAATTGGGAGCGTTTTTTTCTCGGTGCGGAATACGCAGAAGACAAGCTGAGTGCGGCTGAATCAATGCAAACACCGTTTCAGCCGCGTGAGTATATCAGAATCGTATATAGATGAAAAGAGTTCCGGCACCGGGGTGCGGAACTCTTTTTGTGTGGCAATCAGCGTTTTCCTTTAATATAAGGGATGCCGTTGGCTTTAGGCGCATCCGCGCGGCCGATGAAGCCGGCAAGCGCGAGAATGGTCAGAATGTAAGGAGCCATCAGCATGTATACATTCGGAATGTCTTTGAACAGGGGCAAAAGCGAGCCGATAATGCTCAAACTCTGCGCAAATCCGAAGAACAGCGCCGCCCCGAGCGCGCCGATCGGATGCCATTTGCCGAAAACCAGCGCGGCGAGAGCGATAAAGCCTTGCCCGGAAATGGTGGAGTGCGTGAAATCAAGCGCGATCGTGGAAGCATATACACCGCCGCCGAGCCCGCCGAACAGCCCGCTGATCATGACGCCGATATAGCGCATGCCGAACACGTTGATTCCCATCGTATCGGCCGCCATCGGATGTTCCCCGACAGAACGGATGCGGAGGCCGAACGGCGTTTTGAATAAAATAAACCAGGAAACAAAGGCCAGTACGATGGCTAAAATCGACGTATAATATACGTCGGAAAAGAAAATCTTTCCTAAAACCGGAATATCGCTTAACCCGGGAATGTTCGTTTTGTAAAAGGGCTCCGGGATTTTATCAGTCTGCGCCTTTCCGTAGATCAGCTTGACGATAAACAGTGTCGCTCCTAACGCGAGCATATTGATCGCCACACCGGTTACCGTCTGATCGGCGCGGAAAGAAACCGCGGCGGCCGCGTGAATCAGTGAAAACAGTCCGCCGGCAATCATAGCCGCAGCCAAGGCGAGCCACGGAGCGGCGGCGCCAAGCTCGCGTCCGAAAAATAAGTTGAACATGACGCTTGTAAAGGCGCCGATAATCATCAGTCCTTCAAGACCGATGTTGACAACTCCCGATCTTTCAGAAAACACGCCGCCGAGAGCAGTTAAAATAAGCGGAGCCGCATATACGAGTGTTGCCGGGACAATAATGGATAAAATCTGCAGGAAGTCCACTTACTTCGCCCCCTTTTTCTTCAATTTATCAAGGATGAGACGGATGGCGTAGCTTGATGCCACAAACAAAATAATAATGGCGATGACGATGTCAACGACTTCAGAAGGCACCCCGGATTCAATCGGCATATTTAATGCCCCGACTTTAAGGCCGCCGAGAAGACATGCCGCCAGAACAACGCCGATTGCCGTGCTGCCGCCGAGAAGCGCAACCGCAATGCCGTCGAAGCCGACGCCGGTAAAGGCGCCCTTAACCGCCGCGTATTGAAAGGTTCCGAGTCCTTCCATCGCGCCGGCAAGCCCCGCGAAGGCGCCGGAAATCATCATGGCGTACATCATATTTTTTCTGACGCTCATTCCGGCGTATTGTGCGGCGTGCTGGTTAAAGCCGACAGCCCGGAATTCAAATCCGCTTTTTGTTTTATGAATGATAAACCACATGAGGACTGCCGCAAACAGAGCGATCAAAATGCCCCAGTGAAGGCGGGAGTAATCTGTCAGCTGCTCTAAAAACGGCGAGCGGAGCGACGCGCTTTCATGAATTTTGTCTGTTTTGTCCCGGTGGTCCGTCATGACATCGGAAATGAGATAATTGGTTAAATGAAGAGCGATATAATTCATCATGATCGTGACAATCACTTCGTGGACAAAAAAACGGGCTTTTAAAAATCCGGGAATCAGGCCCCAAATGCCGCCCGCAGCCGCAGCCGCCAATAACGAAAGCGGCAGGTGGATGTAAGCGGGGGCGTCAAAGGAAGCGCCGACCCACACCGCGGCGGTCCAGCCGACAAGGAGCTGTCCTTCAACCCCGATATTAAACAGGCCGGTCCGAAATGCGAATGCCACGGCCAATCCGGACAAAATATATGGCGTAATCTGCCGGATCGATTCCCCGATGTAATACACTTCACCGAAAATGCCGCTCCAAAGAGCCGAATACCCGCTTACGACATTGTAGCCGCTGGCGAGCATGATGACCGCACCCGCAGCTAACCCAAGGATGATCGCAATCAGCGGCACAGCCAGATGAGAAAGTCGATTAATCATGTGTTTTCCCCGCCTCCATTTGCTTACTACCCGCCATTAAAAGCCCGAGCTCCTGCTCGTTTGTTTCAAGCGGATTGACGTTTGCGATGATGCTGCCTTCAAAGATGACGGCGATGCGATCGCTGAGATTCATTATTTCATCAAGTTCAAAAGATAACAGAAGCACCGCTTTACCGGCGTCACGCTGCTCAATGATCTTTTTATGAACGAATTCAATCGCGCCGACATCGAGTCCCCGCGTCGGCTGGGCCGCAATTAAAAGATCCGGATTTCTGTCCACTTCCCGGCCGATAATGGCCTTTTGCTGATTCCCCCCGGAGAGAGCGCGCGCAGGCGTATATTCATCAGGTGTTCTGACATCGTATTCTTCAATCAGGCTTCGCGCTTTGTCATAAATCGTGTGTTTATTTAATATGCCGAAAGAAGAGTAGGGCTTTTGGTAATAACTTTGCAGCACGATATTTTCTCCGATCGGAAAATCAAGGACGAGCCCGTGTTTATGCCTGTCCTGCGGAATATGCCCGATGCCGGCTTCAGTGACTTTCCTGGGCGGCATGTTTTGCAGCTGTTTGCCGTTTAACGTGATCGTGCCGGCATTTGTTTTTCTGAGACCTGTAATGGCTTCAATTAATTCAGACTGACCGTTTCCGTCAACGCCCGCAATGCCGACGATTTCACCGGCTCTGACTGAGAGGGAGAGCTGTTTGACCGCCTCAACGCCGCGCGCGTCCTTAACCGTTACATCAGAAAGTGAAAGCACTTCTTGTTTCGGATAGGCCGCTTGTTTATCCGTCTTGAATGACACTTCGCGTCCGACCATAAGGCTTGCCAGTTCATCTTGATCCGTATGTGCGACATCGAGTGTTGTAATGCCTTTTCCTTTCCGGATGATGGTGACACGATCGCAGACTTCCATAATCTCTTTTAATTTGTGGGTGATGAGGATGATTGATTTTCCTTCATTGACAAGATTTTTCATAATCTGAATCAGTTCTTGAATTTCGTGCGGAGTCAGCACCGCGGTCGGCTCGTCAAAAATGAGAATGTCGGCGCCCCGGTAGAGGGTCTTTAATATTTCCGCCCGCTGCTGCATACCGACGGAAATATCGGCAACTTTGGCTTCAGGATCAATGTGCAGGCCGTAACGGTCGGAAATATCGCGCACGTCCCGGGCGGCGCGCTGTCTGTCAATCCGGCCGAATGTTTTCGGCTCTTTTCCGAGAATGATATTTTCTGAGACGGTAAAGGTATCCACAAGCATAAAATGCTGGTGCACCATCCCGATGCCGAGATCGTTGGCTTTGTTCGGGCTGTTGATGTGAACGCGTTCGCCCCGCACCCGGATCTCGCCTTTTTCCGGCTGATACAGGCCGAATAAAACGTTCATGAGTGTCGATTTTCCGGCGCCGTTTTCACCGAGAAGGGCGTGTATTTCGCCTTTTTTCACTTGAAGCGTGACGTCATCATTGGCGACGATTCCGGGAAACTCCTTGCGTATATTAAGCATTTCAATGATATAATCCACCGATTTGACGCTCCTTTTCAGAGATACTTTGATGAGAAAGAGCTTGGCAAAAGAAAAGCTGCAAGAGATGCAGCTTTTCCTTCACCGCTCTTTTCATAAAAGAGAGGGGATAAGCACGGAAGTCTCCTTATCCCCTGGTTCTTACTCAGCCTTGAAGGATTTCAATTCTTTTTCAGTTGAAGGGATCTCGAGTCCGTCCGCGATTTTCTTCTTCCAATCGTCTGTTGCTTTAATGACATCGTCAGAAAGGTTCTCCTTGTGATCCGAAATGCCGACTGCATCTTGCGCCAAACCGTATGTTAATGTTTTGCCGCCCGGGAATTTGCCGTCACTTGCTTTTTTCGTTAAGTCCTCTACGGCTGTATCCACTTTTTTGACCATTGATGTGAGAGTGACATTGTCTTTTGTGCCTTTGACTTGACCTTCCGCGTACTGGTCTTTATCAACTCCGATAACCCATACGTTCCGCTTCGGATCTTCTTTTTTCAGATTTTTCGCTTCTGTGAAGACGCCCGTTCCCGTTGCGCCGGCCGCGTGATAAATGACGTCAACGCCTGATTTGTACATGCTTTCAGCCGTCGCCTTGCCGACATCGGCTTTGTCAAATCCGCCCGCATATTTCACTTCGACGGTCGCTTTCGGATTTGCGGCTTGTACACCCGCGCGGAAGCCGATTTCGAATTTTTTGATCAATTCAGACTCCATTCCGCCCACGAATCCGACTTTTCCCGTTTTGCTCGATAGCGCAGCGGCCGCTCCCACGAGGAATGAACCTTCCTGCTCTTTAAATGTAAGGCTCGCCACGTTGTCTTTTTTGACAACGGCGTCAATGATCGCAAAATTTGTGTCTTTGCGCTGATCGGCGATTTCGCTGATGGAATCCTGCATCAGATACCCGACGCCGTAAATCAGGTCAAAGTGTTCCCGCGCTAATTTATTTAAGTTCGTTGTATAATCTGCATCTGATTTTGATTGAAGATAGTCAAAACCGCTTTTGCCTTTTGTAAGCCCGTTGTCTTTTCCGAATGCCTGAATACCTTCCCAGGCGGACTGGTTAAATGATTTGTCATCGACACCGCCGATGTCCGTTACCATGCCGACGGTAAAGTTTTTACTGCCGGAGCCGTTTGCTTTGTCACTTGAACCGCATGCGCTTAATATGGTTCCGGCCGCCGCGATGAGCGCCATCGCCATTCCGATTTTGCGTTTTTTCAAAGATATAACCCCCCTGTAAAATATGGCTGTGCCGTTCAATTCAGACTTGAGTCCCCGTACCGGATGCAGAATCGAAAAAACTTTCTGATAATAATGATGAGACGTCTCTCTTTTTCCCGCCTTGAGCGGCTGTCTCTTCCGTGTTCGGGACTTATGACTTATCTGAAAAGAGCTGCTAACCAATCATAATTTATCATTTTACCCGCCATAAATAAATAGAAATTTGCTTATTTTTTAAAAAATATCAATTTTAAGAATCGGCTTCCTCATCTGGATAAAACAGAGGAGGATCATCCGGGTCATTATCCTTATATAGCATACAAAAAAAGAATCTCAAGCCTTTTGTCACGGGATATGACAGTAAAAAAGCACCGTTCACAGCGGAACGGCGCTTTTTGACATTATAAATATTGTTTGATGCTGCTGACATTACCGGTGTTGATATGATATTGGAAGACGGGTCTGCCGATCGTGCCGTACGCCATCTCTACATTCAGCACTTGTATGTCTTCCAGAAATTTAAGGTATTTCCGGATGGAGACTTGCGAGATTTCAGTATGCTTGGCGAGATCTTCCGTGGTAAAAGAGCCGTCACCGAAAGACTCAATGCTCGCCCAGATGAGTTTAAGCGTGCTTTTTGTCAATCCCTTCGGAAGGTGAACCTTTTCCGCCGCTTCTTTCTTTTGAAAAAGCTCGGCATCCAATTCTTTCTGTGTCATGCTTCTGTGTGATTGATAAACTTTCTGCTTGCGTCTGTAGTCGGAAAGAGCGGTTTGAAAGCGGTCAAATTCAAATGGTTTGATTAAATAATCGACGGCGCCGTACCGAAGCGTTTTTTTGATGACGTCCAGCTCGCTTGCGGCCGAAATGACGATGACATCAACCGATTCATTCTGCTTGCGGATTTCCGTTAATAGCTCAAGCCCGTTTTTTCCCGGCATGTAAATGTCAAGAAGGATGAGATCGATATGATGCTCGCTCAGCACGTGCAGCGCGCTTTGAAAGGATGATGCGATCCCTTTCAGCTGAAATCCTTCAATCTGGCTGAGATAGCGTTTATTTAATTCACCCACCATGGGGTCGTCTTCAACTATGAGTACATTAATCATCATTTTCCTCCTTCGGTTCATACGGAATGCGAAGACTGAAAGTCGTTCCTTCATTCTTTTCACTTGTCACAATCATATGGCCTTTTAAATTTTCTGTTGCCTGCTGGGTGAAATAGAGGCCGAACCCCCGGTTTGTCCCTTTCGTGGAATAACCTTGTTCAAAAATACGGGCTTGGTCTGCCGCAGACATTCCGGCTCCTGTGTCCGTAATCTCTATATCAAGCTGGCGATCCTGAAACCGCATTGAGCACGTAATGTTTTTTTTCGGCATCTGCGCCACCGCGTCGAGCGCGTTGTTTAACAGGTTTCCGATAATCGTAATGAGCTCATGGATGACGGCCGGATCTGCCGCATTCGGGATCAGGCTGCCGAGCTGAATGTCCAGATCAGCGCCCTGTTCGCGTATGTAGCTTTGTTTTCCTAGAAGAAACCCTGCGAGAACCGGACTTTTGACATCACTTATAATCTCGCTTGTTTCCGTCTTCTGCTGAATGGCAATGTCTTTAATATAAGTGCCGAGATCATCGTATTCTTTTAACTGGACAAGCCCTAAAATGACATGAAGCTTATTCATGAATTCATGAGACTGGGCTCTTAATGCGTTTGCATACATTTTAACACCGGACAGCTGTTCTGCTAAATGTTTGACCTCCGTTTTGTCCCTGAACGTGGCGATCGCTCCGACGGTTTGTCCTTTCAGATGAATCGGAACCTCATTAAAGACCAGCTCAAGCCCGTTAATGCGGATATCCCTGTCCTGAAGCGGTTTTTTCGTTTCAATCACTTGTTTCAGCCGGCTTTTCGGGAGAATATCGTTCACATCTTGATCGACCGGATTAGTCGGAATACCCATTTTAATAAAAAGCCGTTTCGCTTCCGCATTGGCGAGCTTGATTTTTCCCCGCGCGTCAACCGCCAGGATGCCTTCCTTCGTTGATTCGAGCATGGCGCTCCGCTCTTCGAGGAGGGTGGCGATTTCATAAGGCTCAAGACCGTACATAATGTTTTTGACGGTGCGGGCGACAATGACGGCTCCGATGACGCCGACAAAAATACTTACGCAGATGATGAAATAAAGCGGTCTCAAACTGTGGCTGACGACATCCTGTATTTTGTTAAGCGAAATTCCGACCGAAACGACGCCCACTTGTTTTTTATCTTTTCCATAGATCGGTACGAAGGCTCTCATGGATTTTCCGAGAGTTCCCGCTGATGTGCTCGTTTTGATATGCCCGTGCATCGCCGGCTGTTCATCTCCGCCGGTGAATTTCTTCCCGATTTTATTTGCGTCGGGGTGGGTGAGGCGGATGCTGTTCATATCCATCACCACGACAAATTCGGTTCCTGTCGTATGCTGGACGTCTAATGTATAATCCCGGAGCTCTTTCAGCCCTTTTTTTGTTTGCAATGCCTGCGCGACACTCGGTGTTTCCGCGACCAGCTTTGCGGTGCGCAGCGCGGTCGTCCGTTCTTCTTCTTTCACGCGGTCTGCTGTTTGGACGCTGATCGTGAAAAAGGTGATACAAAGTGCGATAAGGACGACAATACAGACGAATATCGTTAATCGGGTTTGCAATTTTAATGTTTTTTTCATAACAGCCTTCCTTACGTTTATCATTCCCGCGTTCTACTTTACTCCGAAAAAGCCGGTTTGTGAAGATCAGGCCCTTATTTCGTAAAAGTGAGGAAAAATGGTATTTTTTATCTTGTCAATGTGTTTTAAGTCCTCCATAATAAGTGAGGTAGATTACAGAAAGGGACTTTTTATATGAAAAATACTTATTGGACGGGTTATTTTCCGCTCGTTGCGATTCTGCTTTTTAGTTCGTCATTATCCATTTCTACCTCGCTTTATGTCATGAAGATACTTCAGACGCTCGGCATGTATCAGGGGATGCTGGATTATTTCTCTGAGAAAGGGATCAGACTGGCGCTTTTTGCAGCGTTCGCCCTTGTGTATTTTATGCTATTTTCGGCTTTGAAGCTGATTGCAAACACAGTGACAGAGCTGTCTCTTTTGTTTTTCACAAATGACCCTGAAGGGGACAATCTGAAAAAAATCAGATTAGGCTCTTTAATTTATGTAGGCGGAGGAATTCTTTCCTTTGCGCTCGTGCAGAATGGTTTTTGGATTGCGGCGTTATTTGCCGTTGTTACGCTCGTTTATTTGATTTTCATGGTGTACAGAATCTATTCGACACTCTCGATCGTTTCGCTGATCGGTTTTATATTGCTTGAGATTCTGTTTTGGTTTACTTTTGTTATCGGTATTTTGTACATCTTTATCAAGCTTTATAATAGCATAATGGCTAGCTTACCTGTGTAAGCTAGCCATTTTTGTTAAGACAGAAATCTGTTTTTGATCTCAGGGGAGGGGAGCATGCATGCTTCCCTTTTTCCGAACCATTTGTAACGGCGCCGGGCGATGAAAGAGTAGGCTCTGTCCCTGAGGGGGCGGGGCACTGCGAAAAAAACCGCTGACAGCCGCCAGGCTCCGCGGAGATGACGGGAAACCTTTAACACGGCTGCGGATTTTTTGTATATCCGCCCGTTTTCGATAAAAATCATGCTGTCAAATTGTTCTGTCGGAAGTCCTTCTGATGCCAAAAGCTCCCGGGCGGTATCTGATTGCAATGAAGCAAATGAGATTTTGCCGGCCGGATCGCGTTTAATGATGAATTGAACGGCGCCGCTGCATAAGTTGCAGACGCCGTCAAACAAAAGTACGCGGTCCGGAAGCTGAGCTGGTTTCAAAGCGGATCCCCTCCGTTATCTTTAATAAGCTGCCTGCAGCGTGTTTTTCCAGATCGAAAGCTGAGGGCTTGCGTCATGAAGGTATTCGACGCTTGACGGTGTATCCTTGCCGACCCATACCCCCATCGTATAAGCGTCCGTCAGGCCGACAAACCACATATCGTGATAGTCATTTGACGTTCCTGATTTTCCGCCGACGTACGGAGCTTTAAAGTTCGCTTTTTTTCCTGTTCCGCTTTTGACGACGGCTTTCATCATTTCTTTGATCTGCATGTTGGTCCGCACGCTGAATACCTGCGTCGGCTCATCTTTCCATTTTAATATCGTTTTTCCTTTTAAATCAGTCACTTTTGTAATCGCGTGACTCGGCGTATAAACGCCGTTGTTGCCGAACGTGGTGTACGCATTGGTCATTTCAAGCGGAGTCATGCCGTTTGTAAAACCGCCAAGCGCCGCAGGCAGACGGTAATCCGCGCTGACCAGCTTCGCGAAATGAAACGGTTCAAGGTAGCTGAACGCCTTATTGACGCCGACGCGGTCCATGATTCTGATGGCCGGTGTGTTGTACGAGTATTTAAACGCCGTTTCCAGCGTGACCGTACCGTACGTGCGGTTATTGTAGTTTTGCGGGCAGTAATCCGCACTGCAGAATTTGCTTGCGTCAATCTTGCTGTGTGGCGTTGCGCCGGTCTTTTCAATGTAAGGTCCGTAATCAAGCAGCGGCTTAATGGATGAACCGGGCTGTCTGTATGCCTGATAGGCGCGGTTGAAATCATATTTATGATAATCTTTCCCGCCTGAAAGCGCGATAATCTGATGTGTCTGATGATTAATCACGGCCGCTCCGCCTTGGACACCTGCATACGGCAGATTTTGATTCACTTGGGCGACGACCTGGTTTTGCATATACGGATTCAGCGCCGTATAAATCTTCACGCCGTCTTTTAACAATGTGCTGACTCTGTCTGAAAGCTCACTCTGTATTTTTTGTTTCGCCTTTCCGGAAGCTTTTTCAAGACGTTTGTCATAGCCTTCGGATGATGAAACAAGCTGTGTGAATTCATCATTTACATAGGAAACATAGTCAGGATATTTATTTGTTTTTTCGTTTATATCAAGCTTGATCTTTTCCTTTTCGGCTTTTTTCAGCTGTTTCCCGGATATAACGCCTGCTTTTTTTAATCCGTTAAGCAATCTGACTTGTCGCTTTTTCGTATAATCAAAATGCTTGAGAGGATCATATAATGTAGGGTTATTAGGGATGGCGCAGATAAAGGCCATTTCTCCCAAAGTGAGAGATTTCAGCGGCTTGCTGAAATAAAATTGTGCCGCCGAACCGACACCGTATACGCCGTTATTAAAATAAATCGTATTTAAGTAGCCTTCTAAAATCTCATCTTTGCTGTATTTTTTCTCAAGCTGATAGGAATAGGCCAGCTCCGTCAGTTTTCGGCTGAAGGTGCGTTCATGGCTTAAATACACATTCCTTGCCAGCTGCTGGGTGATGGTGCTGGCGCCCTGATCAATTTTATGATCTTTGAAATTGGAGGCGGCCGCCCTGACCATCCCCATAAAGTCAAACCCTTTATGCTCATAAAAATGACGGTCTTCAGAGGTTAAAAACAGTTGTTTTACCTCATTCGGTATTTTATTAAAGGGCACGATCACGCGGTTCTCATGATCGCTGACAATCTCAGAAACAAGGCTTCCGTCCCTGTCATACATGTAACTGTTTTGAACCAGGTTGATCGCTTTTAAATCAATATGTTTATCGAGCACCTGATCAAAAGGCTTGATTTGTTTTACCTCTTTGCCGGAAGCAATAACTGTAAATGCACACAACGGGATAATGCCGAGCAGCAAAATCCATCCGATTATTTTACGTACCATGGTCACTCTCTTTTCTCCTGATTTCTAGCCATATCGTATCATTCTTTTAAGAATACGAGAAGGTTAAATTTAGAAGAAATCGTGATCGCTGCCGGTCAGCCCGCATTTGACGCTGTATCCTTTTGCAGATGTCCCGCCATCCATAAGAGCCCCGCGCCTATTAAAAAGAGAAAGGCGGTGACGTAGAAAGCAGCCGAAATGGAAAAACCGCTTGAGACCGCACCTCCGAGCAGAGGGCCGAGCACATTTCCGAGAAAACGAAAGCTGACGTTATAGCCGAGCACCTCTCCCTGGATGCTGCCCGGCGCCCTGACGCGGATTGCGGCCGTAATGCAGGGGAGCGTGCCGCCCATGACCATGCCGAACAGAAATCTGAAGACTAACAGAATGGAGAGGGAGGAGGCGAGCGCCTGCGGAATGAAAAACACCGCTGAGGCAATCAAAAGCACGATTAAGATCCGGCTGTGGCCGAAGCGGTCGCCGAAGTCCCCCCATTTCCGGGCAAGCAGTAAGCTTCCGAGTCCGGTCGCTGAAAACGCCATTCCGGAGAAAAAGGCTAAATTAACAGGTCCGTGCAGCTCATTGACATATAAAGCGAGCAGCGGCTGGATGCTGAAATTGCCGGTCTGCACGATCATAGTAAGCACCATCATCGCCCAAAGCGCGGGCTGGTGAAAAATATAAGAGAGCACCTGTTTTCTGGAATAGGTTTTCCGCTTGTTTTGTTTCTCGCCGAGCGGCTGCTCATTGACCTGAAATAAAACGAGAAGCACGGATGCGAAAATAACAAAAGACGTAATAAAAAACGTGTACGTAAACCCGAAGCTGTCAGCGAGCATCCCGCCCAGCATCGGTCCGAATAAAGTGCCTGACACCTGACCCATCTGCAGCGTGCCGAGCGTCTTCCCGGCAGTCTCTTTCGGCGTCTGCGCCGAAATCATGGCAAGCGACGTCGGAACAAAGCCTGTTACTAGACCCATAAGCAGCCGCAGGACAAACAGCTGATAAACGGATGTCACAAACCCCATCAATAAAATGCTGACGGCAATGCCGGTTCCTGTAATCAAGAGAATATTTTTGTAGCCGCGCTTATCGCCGAATCTGCCCCAAAACGGGGAAATCACAAACGCCATTAAAAACGTGACGCCGAACACATACCCGCTCCATCTCTGCACATACCCGCCCGAATGGGGGCTGATCGTTTCGATATATAACGAAAGAAACGGAACAATCATGGTCATGCTGGCGGAAATAAAGAAATTTGTAATCCAAATGACGACGAAGTTCTTCTTACGGACAGAAATAACATCACCTTCTTTACTTTTCGTGTATCTAATCATTAGTATATAGGAATGAATCCGGTATTTGTATTTTCGATGCGGATATAGGAAAATTCATTATTTTTAGAAAATGAAGAAAGTTTCAGAGGGGAAACTGATATACTATCATAAAATATCATTTTTGAACGGAGGAAAGGCAGGTGTAAAAAAAGTGGATCAGCGCAGTCTGCTCATTATTGATTTTGAATTTACAATGCCTGACGGAAAATACAGCCCGCAAAATTTCTTTCCCGAGATTATTGAAGCGGGGATTGTCAAGACAGTGAATGATGAAGTGACTGAAACGTTTTCGAGTTATATCAAACCGAAAAAATTTCCGAAGCTGACGAAACGATGCAAAACCTTTCTGAACATCACCCAAAAAGACGTGGACGGCGGAATCACGTTTAATGAATTCATCCGCAAATTAAATGAGCTTGATCCTGATAAAAACTGCACGATCGTCACCTGGGGCAATATGGATATGAAAGTGTTAAAGCAAAATTGCATGTTTAACCACATCCCTTTTCCGTTCAAAGGAGAACTTCGGGATCTGTCCCTTGAATACAAAAACTTCTTCGGCGACAGAACATTGACCGGCCTTTGGAAAGCGGCAGAAGAGTATGGCGATAAAGGGACGGGCACGCATCATAAAGCGCTGGATGATGCGCGGACGACATACAAATTATTCAAGCTTGTCGAGCGGGATAAACAATATCTTGAAAAACCGAAACCTCCGACGATCGGTGATCGCGTCGATCTGACTGAACTGTTTCGCCGGGCCACATAAAAAAACCCAATCATGCCGACTGGGTCAAGTTCTTTTAAAATAGTCACGCTCTAACGCGGCCAAGTTGGCAAGCGAACGTTCCGCCCATTCTGAGCCGTCCGCTGTAAGCTGATCTTTCAGCCGGGCAGACGCCGCTTGTAAGGAAGCCGTATAATCAGGCACCTCGCCATCAAACGGTTTGACCATCTGATGCGGTATGTTTGTCTGTTCCCCGAATGCAAGCGCTCTTCTTTCATGAAAAAACGGAACATCCGCCTGCTTCGGATGATGAAGATCTCCTTGAGCGGGATGCGTCAGAACGGCTTTAATTTTCACTAAATAGTGATTGGGCCTGACGTCTGTCACTTCCCCTATGTATGCTCCTGTTTTATAAAACCCTTTTACGATTGTGCCGATGTCAAACGTATTCATAGCGTTCACCTCTCTCTAGTTATTCTATAAAAGATCAACGCGGTTGGCTAGTGAACAGCTGCCGGAAGCCTGACTGAGGCCGTTGTGCCCGAGTGCTCGCCGCTGGTGAAACAGACGGAGCCTTCATGATGCTGAATAATCGAGAATGTCACGGTAAGCCCGAGCCCGGTGCCGTTCGTTTTCAGCGTATAATACGGCTTGCCGAGTTTCTGCAGTTCTTCATCGGACATGCCGATTCCGTTATCCGTAATCTGAATGAGAATCATCTCTTCCTGTTTTTGGACAGAGACCTCGATTCGGCCGTTTTCAGAGGGCACGGCTTCAATACTGTTTTTAATCAGATTAATGAAGGCCTGTTTCAGTTTTTTTACATCGCCGAACACATATAAATCAGGCTCGCTTTGAACAGTCACGGTCACCGATTTAAAATTGGCATAAGACTCCATTAAGGAACCTGTTTCCTTTACGAGCAGAGAAATATCAAACTTTTCTTTTTCATAGTCATCCTGCTTCGCCATATCGAGATAATTCGTAATGATCGTCTGAGCCCGGTCGAGTTCGGACAGCACAAGTTTCTGATATCCGGAGTGGGATTTGTCCTGAAGCTGCTCGCCGCTGAACAGCAGCTGCACAAAACCTCTGACGACCGTAAGCGGATTGCGGACTTCATGGGCGACGCTTGCCGCAAGCTCGCTGACGACGGCCATTTTTTCTGAGTGAATCAGCCTTGCCCGCATGGACGCATTCTCATCAATGATCTCAATCAAATAAATGCACAGCAAAAGGGCGCTGACTTGAAAAAAAACAGATACTGCCGCCTCATAATAAACGGAAGATAGATTTTGAAAATTGAAAATATTGGTCGCGGAATAGATGAAGACAGATGCGGTTAATAAGGCGGTTTCAGTGCAGCCGATGAGAAGAGCGAAAAGCAGTTTCTTCCGCTTTGAAAAAAAAGGCCATTTCGTTTGGAGCTGGATAGGGATGATGATTAAAAAAGGAATTAAGGATAAGAAAAAAAGAGCGGAAGGTTCAAACCATATGAGCTGAAAAAAAACGGATGCCGCCCCTGCGGCAAGTCCTGCGGCGGTACCGGAATAAAGCAGGCAGACGATAATGGGAATCAGCTGCAAACCGTAACGGACGGAATGAAGCTCCTGGATGGGAAAAGCCGTACATAATAAGGAAGATGACGCTGCAAATACGGCGACCAGCAGGCGGTTCGCTCTCGGCACAAGCAAATCGGGCTTGCTGAGCCAGAAGACTTGATAAAGAAAAATAGGGAATAAAATAAAAGAGAAGTGAAGCAGGTAATCCTTTACAATCTCCATTTATGCGAAATCCTTTCCTATGTAAATATGAATCTATTATAACATCTTTACCGGAAAAAAAAGTATATATTTCTCTAAAGCGAACGCCCTTATCTCATCTGATAAAGGCGTTCTTTCCGCTGCTAAGCGAACGCTGCTTTCATTCTCTCAAGCCCTTCTTTTACGGCGGCGGCTGAACAGCCGACATTAAGTCTCATAAATCCTTCGCCGCCCGGTCCGTATTTTGTTCCCGGCTCTAATATGATTTTCCCTTTTTTGAGCATTCTTTCTTTGAGCTCGGCATCCGAAAATCCGTATTCGCTGAAATCCATCCAGATCAAATAGGAAGCGTCAGGCTTCATCATGCGGACTTTCGGCAATTCTTTTCTTAAAAAGTCCTCAGCCAATTTCATATTCCCTTCAATGTAAGGAATCAGCGCGTCAAGCCAAGGGCCTCCCTTTGTATAGGCCGCTTCGATTGCTGCAACCGCAAATGTGTTGAGGCTGGAAATTCCGTTCTGATGCAATGCGGCGGAGAATTTCGCCCGCTTATACCGATCGGGAATGATAATGGCGGATGCCTGAATGCCGGCAATATTAAACGTCTTGCTCGGCGCGACACAAGTAACGGAAATCCGCGCAAACTCCTCAGACAGAGAAGCGAAAGGCGTATGCGGCTTTCCGTACAGCATCAAGTCGGAATGTATCTCGTCAGAAACGACGGTAACGTTATGGGCGGCGCACAGCGATCCGAGCTTCATAAGCTCATCCCGGCTCCACGCTCTGCCGGACGGATTGTGGGGATTACAAAGAATCATCAGCTTGACCTCAGAATCGGTCAGCTTTTTCTCAAGATCCTCAAAATCCATACAGTAGACGCCGTTTTCTTCCCGTAACGGGTTATGTAAAACCTGCCGTTTGTTTTCCTTGATCATCTGATAAAAAGGCGTATACACCGGTGATTGAATCAACACCGGATCGCCCGGTTCGGTAAAGGCTTGTACGGCCATGCTGATTGCCGTGACAACACCGGGACTGAACGCGATGCTTGCGGGATCGGGCCGGTAGCCGTGCCGCGTCTCAAGCCATGAAGCGACGGCTTCTCTTGTGTTTTCGTCAGGAGACGTATAACCGAATATGCCGTGGTCAAGGCGGGCTTTTAAGGCGTCAGTGACCGCTTCGGGAGCGCGGAAATCCATATCGGCAACCCACATCGGAAGCGCATCCGATACGCCGAATAACGCTTCCGCCTTGTCCCATTTCACCGATTGTGTACCAAGACGGTTTTCTCGAAGATCAAAGTTCATGTATGTCACTCCTGTAGTATCATTATTTTGCACAGCGTATCTATGATAAAATAGAATTGCAAACTTTATTATAAGCGGTGATGAAAATGGAAGAAAGCCAAGCGGTCATGGAAATGATGAAAATCATTGCCAAGTGGGACCCGTTTAAATATGGAGAAGATTTTTATGAGACAGAAGCCGTCGATATCGTTCAGGCCGTCTACAGTGAAGACCGTGCCGACAAGCTGGCAGCAGCCATTCAGGATATCTTTGAAGCTTCATTTGAGCGAAAGCTTCCGATCGAAGGCTGCCAAAAGGCCGCCGAGCAGCTTCTGTTCATAAAAGAAAGCAGCTCCTGCACCCCTTAAAAACCGGCGGTTCCGCCGGTTTTTTTATTGAATAAATTCAAAAATCCGCTCCGAAACAAACTCCGGGCGCTCTTCGGGTACGAGGTGCCCCGTATCCTTGAGTGAATACAGAATGGAATCCGGCAGGTCGTCATGAAGCCGTTTTCCGACTGAGACCGGAACGACACGGTCTTCTTCTCCCCAGATTAAAAGAGCGGGGTTTTGCACTTTCTTCAAATCCTCGGGCTCTAAATCACCCTCCCTGTGTCTGATAAACCTTGTCATCGCTTTGAAAATCTGGCGGTCTGTAAATGGTTTTTCGTAACCGTCAATCATTTCCTGATCGATAAGCGTCCGGTCGTGAACGACATTTAACAGGTTGTTCAGCACGCCGTCTTTTGAAAGCCAATACTTAAGATACAGGTCAAAACAAGGGAGATGCGTCCCGAATATAATCGACGGGTGCGAGCGCTTTAAATACCCCGAGCTGCACAGCAGGACGATTTTAGAAAAAAGCTCGGGTCTGAGAAGAGACGCGGATAAGGAAATCTGGCCGCCCATCGAATGGCCGATGAGTGCGGCCCGGCTGATACCGAGCTTTTCGAGAAGTCCGACCAGAAGCTTGGCGAGGTTTGCGTAAGTATATACGAATGTCCGTGACTTTTCCGATTGCCCGAAAGGAGGCAGGTCAACGGCGATAATATCATAATGGTTTCTGAGCAGCGGGATCAGTTTTCTGAAGCTGAATGCCGAAGATAAAAAACCGTGTACACAGACGAGTGTCTGTCTGCCGGGATTTTCATAATGCTCGTAATACAGCTCAACTCCGTCTATCGCGGCCCGTTTAATCGGTGAAACAGCTTCCATGAGAGCCTTCGCCGTCCTTTCTTTGTTGTAATGTAAAGGCTTTTTTGATTGTCAGATTTTAGCTCTGGTTTCTTTCGGGTTTTTCTTAGCATTTGTCGAAAATCGTGATATAATGTCATGAAGATTTTTGATAATGCAAAGGTGTGAAACGTATGAAGCTGACCGAAAAAGAAACAGAAATATTAGAAATTTTAGACGAAAACAGCCGCGTTGATGCGGAAACGATTGCGAAAATGGCAAACATTCCCGCCGAAGAAGTCAAAAGCATCATTGAAAAGCTTGAAAAAGAAAAAGTCATCATTGATTATGCGGCGATGATCGACTGGCGCAAAGTCGACGGTTTGGAAGGCGTCACGGCGATGATTGACGTAAAAGTCACTCCGAAACGAAATGTCGGCTTTGATGAAGTCGCTGAGCGGATATACAGATTCCAGGAAGTTGAATCAGTGTACCTGATGTCAGGGGTGTATGACTTATCCGTCGTTATTCGCGGCAACACGATGTCAGACGTGGCAAGCTTCGTGTCTGAAAAATTGTCCACCCTTGAGTCTGTCGTTTCCACGACAACGCACTTCATCCTGAAAAAATATAAGCATGACGGCAAAGTCTTTGAAAGCGGAGACGATGACAAAAGAATCGTGGTGTCTCCGTAAATGGAAACGAAGACTTCTTATTTATCTGACTACGTGCAGCAGATTAAACCGTCAGGCATCCGCAAGTTCTTTGATCTGGCCGCCACGATGGAAGGCGTCATTTCACTGGGAGTGGGAGAGCCTGACTTCGTGACGGCCTGGAACGTGAGGGAAGCGAGTATTCTTTCTTTAGAGCAGGGTTATACGGCTTATACGGCAAATGCGGGTCTTTATGAACTGAGAGAAGAAATCAGCCGCTACTTAGATCAGCGGTTCGGCCTGAGTTATTCGCCTGACAGTGAACTGATCGTTACGGTAGGGGCAAGCCAGGCGCTTGATCTCGCTGTCCGCGCCATTATGAATCCTGGAGAGGAAATGTTAATTCCCGAACCGTGTTTTGTCGCATATGAATCACTCGTGACCTTGACGGGGGCGAAACCGGTGCCGATTCAGACTGTCGCTGCAAAAGGTTTCAAAGCATCAGCCGCCGATTTTGAAGCGGCCCTGACGGACAAAACAAAAGCGCTGCTTCTATGCTCGCCGTCAAATCCGACAGGTTCCGTCTATTCGAAAGAAGAGCTTGAATCCATCGCTGCTTTCGCTGAAAAACACGACTTGATCGTACTTGCCGATGAAATTTATGCCGAGCTGACGTATGATGAGCCATTCACGAGCATGGGGGCCATCCGCGGCATGAAGGAACGCACGATTCTTATTTCCGGCTTCTCCAAAGCATTTGCCATGACGGGATGGAGACTCGGATTTACGGCGGCGCCTCCCGTGATCAGGGATGCGATGCTCAAAATTCATCAGCACGCGATGATGTGCGCGCCTTCCATGGCTCAGTACGCGGCGCTTGAAGGGCTGAAAAACGGCCAGGAAGACGTCGAAAGAATGAAGAAAAGCTATCGGAGACGCCGAAACCTGATTGTGGAGACATTGAACGAAATCGGACTCGGCTGCCACCACCCCGGCGGAGCATTTTACGCCTTTCCTTCCATTCAGTCGACCGGCATGAGTTCAGAAGAATTCGCGGAACAGCTGCTCATTGAAGAAAAAGTAGCCGTCGTTCCGGGGAATGTATTCGGCCCGAGCGGCGAAGGCTACATCAGATGTTCCTATGCGACATCCATTGAGCAGATTCAGGAAGCGCTCGTCAGAATCAAACGGTTTGTTGAAAAAAGGGCATAAAAAAAGATACGAACCCGGTTCGCATCCAAATAAAAGGGGGGAATACTAGAAAGCCTTCGTAATCATAGTATACCCTTCTTTATCTGTGCTTAAACATGATGATGTAAAAAAGTTCTCTTTGCGAAAAACAAACTTGTATGATATAATTTTAAATTGCGTATAATCTGTATTTAATTTAACTTAGGAGTTGTTATGAATGGCAGCAAAATTTGAAGTGGGCAGTGTTTACACTGGTAAAGTAACAGGATTACAAGCGTATGGTGCGTTTGTTGCATTAGATGAAGAAACTCAAGGACTTGTTCATATTTCTGAAGTCACTCACGGTTTCGTAAAAGACATTAACGAACACCTTTCTATCGGTGACGAAGTACAAGTAAAAGTACTTGCGGTTGACGAAGAAAAAGGCAAAATCAGCCTTTCTATCCGTGCGACTCAAGCGGCGCCTGAAAGAAAAGAAAGCAAACCAAGAAAACCGAAAGCGGCTCAAGCTTCTGAAGAAACATCTGCTCCGCAAGGTTTCAACACATTGAAAGATAAGCTTGAAGAGTGGATTGAACAGTCCAACCGCAAAGACCTTATCAAAAAATAATCATTAAAAAAAGCACCGGATATGTATGTTCGGTGCTTTTTTTATGTTTATCTGACTTCCGGATTTGCCGCTTCCTCGCGGGATGTTTCTTCGTTCGGCTTAAACAGCAGGCCGAGATTGATCAGACCGGCGATGCCGACAAGGCCGTAAATAATCCGCGACAGAGCTGATCCTTGGCCGCCGAAGATGGCTGCTACTAAATCAAATTGGAAAAACCCGATCAGTCCCCAGTTAATAGCGCCGATAATCGTTAATACGAGACAGATACGCTGAATAACACTCATGTAAACAACCTCCTCTATGAATTCGTGAAACAGTTATAGATTGTGACAAAGCAAAGAATCTATGCATACTACATTCTCCGCCGTGTAAAATCACACACTGTCTCAGGCTGTACAAGTGCCTTTCCCTGGAATTCGATGTCTGTAAACCATGTGATGCGCCGTCAAAAAAGCGGATTGCTTTACATTGAACGTCATCTTTCTGCATAATATAAATCCAAAGGAGGAGATGTCATGCAAAACTTTACATATTGGAATCCGACCAAATTGATTTTCGGAAAGGGAGAGGTTGAAAAACTTCCTGAAGAAATCAAACCGTACGGAAAAAACGTGCTGCTCGTATACGGAGGAGGCAGCATTAAGCGCAGCGGTCTTTATGATCAAGTAACCGAACTTCTGAAAAAAGCGGGAGTTACCGTACATGAATTGGCAGGCGTAGAGCCGAATCCGCGTGTCTCAACGGTGAACAAAGGTGTTGCGCTCTGTAAAGAAAACAGCATCGATTTCTTATTGGCCGTCGGCGGCGGAAGTGTCATTGACTGCACGAAAGCCATCGCGGCGGGCGCTAAATATGACGGGGACGCGTGGGATATCGTCACGAAAAAACACCAGCCGAAAGAAGCGCTGCCTTTCGGAACAGTGCTGACACTTGCGGCAACCGGTTCAGAGATGAACTCCGGATCAGTCATCACAAACTGGGAGACACAAGAGAAATACGGATGGGGGAGCCCGCTCGTTTACCCTAAATTCTCTATTCTCGATCCGGTAAACACATTTACCGTTCCGAAAGACCACACCATTTACGGCATGGTCGATATGATGAGCCATGTGTTTGAACAATATTTCCACCACACGTCAAACACGCCGTATCAGGACCGGATGTGTGAATCGCTTCTGCGCACGGTGATTGAAACAGCGCCGAAGCTGATCAATGATCTGGAGAACTACGAGCTTCGTGAGACGATTTTATATACAGGCACGATCGCATTAAACGGAATGCTGTCAATGGGCGCAAGAGGGGATTGGGCCACACACAACATCGAGCATGCGGTATCAGCGGTTTACGATATACCGCACGCCGGAGGTTTAGCGATTCTGTTCCCGAACTGGATGAGACATGTGCTCAAAGAAAATCCGGCCCGCTTTAAACAGCTTGCCGTCCGTGTCTTCGATATTGACGAGACAGGCAAATCAGATGAAGAGATCGCACTTGAAGGAATCAGCAGGCTGTCTGATTTCTGGACGAGCCTCGGTGCTCCGAACAGACTCGCTGATTATGATATTTCTGATGAGAAGCTGGATACGATTGCAGATAAAGCGATGGCAAACGGAGCATTCGGACAGTTCAAGTCACTGCAGAAAGAAGACGTGCTTGCGATACTGAAAGCATCATTGTAATAACATAAAGGGGGCGGCCGGATTGGCAGCTCCTTTTTTTCTGTGTTATAGTAATTCCCTTACGATTTTTTTGGAGGTTATGATAAATGGAGAACTTTACGTACTACAATCCGACGAAACTGATTTTCGGAAAAGGTCAAATCGACCAATTGAAAAAAGAGCTGAAGCAATACGGGAAAAACGTGCTGCTTGTATACGGAGGCGGCAGCATTAAGCGTAACGGCCTGTATGACCAAGTAACAGGCATCTTAAAAGAAGAAGGCGCAACCGTTCATGAGCTTGCGGGCGTTGAACCGAACCCGCGTCTGGAAACGGTAAATAAAGGAATTGAGCTGTGCAGAAAGCATGAGATTGATTTCCTTCTCGCAGTCGGCGGCGGAAGTGTCATCGACTGTACAAAAGCGATTGCGGCCGGTGCGAAATATAACGGCGACGCATGGGACATTTACAGCAAAAAAGTAACGGCGCAGGACGCGCTCCCGTTCGGCACGGTGCTGACGCTTGCGGCGACAGGCTCTGAAATGAACCCTGATTCCGTTATCACAAATTGGGAAACAAACGAAAAATTCGTATGGGGCAGCAATGTCACTCATCCGCGTTTCTCCATTTTAGATCCTGAGAATACTTTCAGCGTTCCGGAAAACCAAACCGTATACGGCATGGTGGATATGATGAGCCACGTATTTGAACAATACTTCCACAATGTTGAAAACACGCCGCTTCAGGACAGAATGTGTTTTGCGGTCCTTCAGACGGTAATTGAAACAGCGCCGAAACTTTTGGAAGACCTTGAGAACTATAAGCATCGTGAAACGATTTTATACGCGGGTACGATCGCATTAAACGGCACGCTGCAAATGGGCTATTTCGGCGATTGGGCTTCCCATACGATGGAGCACGCCGTATCAGCGGTTTATGACATCCCTCACGCGGGAGGACTTGCGATTCTGTTCCCGAACTGGATGAGATACACGCTGGATACAAATGTAGACCGTTTTAAAAACCTGATGCTCAACATGTTTGACATTGATACTGAAGGCAAAACGGATAAAGAAATTGCGCTTGAAGGGATCGATAAATTGTCCGCGTTCTGGACAAACCTCGGCGCACCGTCCCGCCTTGCGGATTATGACATCGGTGAAGACAAGCTTGAGCTGATCGCAGACATCGCCGCAAAAGAAATGGAATACGGCGGATTCGGCAATTTCCAAAAACTGAACAAAGATGACGTACTTGCCATCTTAAAGGCGTCACTGTAAGATACATTCCCGGCCGGGGTGAAGATGAAATAGATTTTCAAGATGCAGATGCAACCGTTTGGGAGTCCCTTCATTAGTGCATCAAGAGCAAGTGAAACACCCCTTGCCATGAGACAACTATGGAAATCTCACATGATGCGGATTTGACTCCCTGTTTCTGTACATTTAGCAGAAAAGGATCAATTAACTTTGCGATTGCCGATCATCTATTTACACAAAATCTAAATCATGAAGAGCCGCGAATTTAAAAAAGGGGCGCTGATTCAATCAGCGCTCCTTTTATGCATTTTGTGTACTAAGGTCCCGCTGCGTTTTGGCGCATTAATCTCCAGTCATCTTCCCGGTTATCAAAACTTAATGGGAAGCTATGATTGGCGATGGATGTCATCCTGTTCCAAAGTATAGGTGATACATCCCTGGATAACCAACATTCGATTCGTTACCCCTCTCACGATTATTACAAATATAACCATATTGAATCCGGAATATTGTATAAAAAATGAACGCATCTTTAGCGCAAATCCCGTATTCATCCGGCCTTCTTCATGACTTGATTTAGCGGGTGAGTTCATATAAAGTGAAAGAGAAAACAATTCACCGTGATGGAGGGACAAGCAAATGACGCATGTACGCTTTGATTACTCAAGAGCGTTACCTTTTTTCAATGAACATGAACTTACATACGCACGTGATTTCGTAAAAACGGCACACCATAATATCCATGAAAAAACAGGCGCCGGAAGCGACTTTTTAGGATGGGTGGACCTCCCTGAAAACTACGATAAAGAAGAATTCGCGCGCATTAAAAAAAGCGCTGAAAAAATCAAATCAGATTCAGACGTGCTTCTCGTCGTGGGTATCGGCGGTTCATACTTAGGCGCCCGCGCGGCGATTGAAGCGCTCAATCATTCTTTCTATAACGTTCTGCCGAAAGACAAGCGCAAAAACCCTCAAGTTATCTTTATCGGCAACAATATCAGCTCAACTTATATGAAAGATGTTATGGATCTTTTGGAAGACGCTGATTTCTCTATCAATGTCATTTCTAAATCAGGCACGACGACGGAACCTGCAATCGCTTTCCGGATTTTCCGCAAACTTCTTGAAGAAAAATACGGAAAAGAAGAAGCGAAAGCGCGGATTTACGCGACGACAGATAAAGAGCGCGGCGCTTTAAAAACGCTTTCTAATGAAGAAGGCTTCGAATCATTCGTTATTCCTGATGATGTCGGCGGACGTTTCTCCGTTCTGACTGCGGTAGGCCTTCTGCCGATTGCGGTAAGCGGGGCTGATATCGATGAAATGATGAAAGGCGCTCTTGATGCAAGCAAAGACTTTTCCAGCTCGGAATTAGAAGAGAACGCGGCTTACCAATACGCCGTCGTCCGCAACGTTCTGTATAATAAAGGCAGAACCATTGAAATGCTTATCAACTATGAGCCTGCGCTGCAATACTTTGCGGAATGGTGGAAGCAGCTCTTCGGCGAAAGTGAAGGAAAAGATGAAAAAGGCATCTATCCTTCTTCTGCTAACTTCTCAACAGACCTTCACTCTCTCGGTCAATACGTGCAGGAAGGCAGACGCGATCTGTTTGAAACTGTATTAAACGTTGAAAAACCGAAGCATGAGCTGACAATTGAAGAGGCGGAAAATGATCTCGACGGCTTAAATTACTTAGCCGGCAAAACGGTCGATTTCGTCAACAAAAAAGCGTTCGAAGGCACGATGCTTGCCCATACAGACGGAAAAGTGCCGAACTTAATTGTCAATATTCCGGAGCTTAATGCATATACATTTGGATATCTCGTCTATTTCTTTGAAAAAGCGGTGGCGATGAGCGGTTATCTGCTCGGAGTCAACCCGTTTGATCAGCCGGGTGTTGAAGCCTATAAGGTGAATATGTTCGCGCTTCTCGGCAAACCGGGCTTTGAAGAGAAAAAAGCAGAGCTTGAAAAACGCCTTGAAAAATAAAAAAAAGGGCTGGCCCTCAGCATGACGGGTCAGCCTTTTTTAAACCGTGAAAGGTGTGATGATGAATGATACGACTCTTATGTAAGCATGCCGTCATTTCCGTCTGTTCCGCCGCTATTGTCTATTCGGCACTAAAACTGTCTCCTGAATCCCTCTTACAAACCATCCTGTTTTTCGCTTTCCCTCTCGGCTTGTTTACGGACATGGTCCGGCTGAAACTGAAGATTGGCCGGATGCAGTCGCTGATCACGAAGTGCTGTCTCTATGCCGTCGTTTTCTATATTTCAACGGAAGCCGTTCTCTCCGCAATTGTGACGTATGTTCTGATTGAATGCGCCGTTATCTCTTTCCGGCGTCTGTCTGCCGCTCCCGATTCTTCCCGGGCGCCGTATGAAGATGCCGCAGAGCGGGGACGCTAAAGACAAAAAGGAGCATATGCACATGATCAGCATTCCATCTTCACTTGAAGGGCAATCGTTTTTACTCCGCGAACTGGAACAGGTGATGAAACCGATCGGTTATACCATCGGAGGCGGCTGGGAGTATGACCGCGGGTTCTTTGATTACAAAATTTCCGATCAGGACGGCTATTTATTTCTCCGCATCCCTGTTGAAGCAAATAAGGGACACCTGGATGAACGGGGGGCCGCCGTTACAATCGGCACACCCTTTTTGCTGAGGCACGTTTATCAGCAGGAAACGGATGATCATGCAGGCGGCGGTGTTTTTGAGTCATTATTCAACCAATTCTCCGAGCCGAAACGGCGGGATGCGGCAATTGACCGCTCATATACAGATATCGGCATCTCGCTTGTGAAAGAGCTGGAAGACGTCCTGCTGCATTAAAGAGCCAAAAACAGATCAGTATCGAGCACATGGTATGACAGGGGAGGGGTCAGCATCGGCCCCTCTTCTTTTTGTATGCCGATGATCGTGGTATTCCGTTTGAGATAATAGAGCGCACAGTCATGATAAGATGAACCCTTTAATTCCTCGGGGACGGGAATGATGCGCACCTTTTTCTCCAGCGTCAGATCTGACAGCGTTTGCGGTTTGGCAAGCTGCAGCTTGACCCGGTAATGCTCAAACATCACCCGGCTCGACAGGCGTGATGTGCACAGAATCTTATTGGCTCCTGCGCGCTCGGCGTTTTTGACATACCGTTCCGTTAAAATTTCCACGATACAATAAACGGACGGATGCAGCCCTTTGATGGCGAGAAGCGTTAATACCGACAGCATATCAGCTTCGGATTCATTTTTCTGCTGGTCCGCTGTCAAAATGACGGTATCGGCTTCCGTAATATTCGCCTTATTGAGCGTACTGTCATCAGCGGCATGTCCGCGGATGAAATGGACGTTTTCAATAAGCGGCCCTTCCCTTAATGAATCATCAATCAGGACGACAGTTTTTGACGGCGCGATGTGCTGCAGTTCTTTAAGCAGCATATGCGACTTCTCATTCCATCCGATAAGGATGACGTGCCCCTTGCCTTTAAAGGCGACCTTGCCTTCGACATAGCGGTGCTGTTTGCTGAACACGGCTGAAGAAAGCGTGGCGAAATAGGCGGTCACAAAACTCGCTCCGCTTAATACAAGCACCATGCCGGCAATCTGCCCGAGCGGCGTCTGGGGAACGTAATCGCCGTAGCCGACCGTGGCCACCGTAATAACCGCCCACCAAACCCCTTCAAACACAGACGTGAATTGCTTCGGTTCAAGCATGTAAATGAGTTGGCCGAACAATAAAATCAAGGCGATAATGATCAGTCCGATCCGAACATATAACGGCCATCTCAGCCAGGAAATAAATAAACGGTTTGATTTCATTCGTCCGGCTCTTCTTTCGACAGAGAGATGGATAAAATCTGCTTAATAATGGTGTTTAGTTTTTCGTCCAGCTGTTCCTGGCCGTATGAGTCACGCGCATGTCTGATTAAATCGGCCGTCTCATCTTCAAACTGTATGAGAGGTTCATCGTTTTCCGCTTCATTATAGAGCTGGATGAAGGCGTCAAGCCCCTCGTTCATTCTGTCTATCGCATTGCTCAGCTGTTCTTTCTCGCCATTTGTCACTTTCATGTCGATCACACCTGTATCTTTTTTTATACAGTATGTCCCAGTTCGTTTGATGTCTTTCAAAAATCGCCGAAAACATATTCACCCTCATTTTTTCATATGATAAAGAAAGCGGATCGAAAAAGGGTGAGTCAAATGACAGTCATTCAAAAACTGCTGGCGGTGCTGGCCGGAGCGCAGCTGCTCGCTTCGGCGGCCGTATTGCTTATTTTCGATTTGAATGGATACAATCATATGTCCGGCGGATTTTCATGGCTTGTTTTTGCAAAAGAGACCGCAGGCACGTTTCCGTTTTACATCGGATTGGCCGGGTGTATCCTCATCATGCTCGGAGGTTTGATTCCTGTCAGAAAAAAGAAGCGGATTTCTGTACAGGAAAGCGGACAATCATTAAAATAATATATAAGCAAATCGTACGATATAAGAGAAAAAGGAAGAGGATAATATGCTGTTTATCTTTTTAACAATTGCTGCATTGGGATTGTCGTTTTGGGCACAATTTAAAGTGAAAAGCAATTTTCAGAAATACTCAGACGTAGAAGCTTCCAGTCAGCGGACGGGGGCGGAAACGGCAAGACGGATTCTTGATATTAACGGTTTATATGATGTGCCGGTAGAACCGGTAAGAGGCACTTTAACAGACCATTACGACCCGACGGAGCGGGTGGTGCGTTTATCTGAGCCGGTATATTACGGCCGCTCCATTTCCGCCATTTCCGTCGCTTCCCATGAAGTCGGACATGCTTTGCAGCATCAGGAATCATACGGCGCGCTTGTGCTGAGGCACAAAATTTTTCCGGTCGTCAATTTTGCCTCCGGGGTTGCCCCTCTGCTTTTCTTGGGCGGGATGCTCCTGGGCAGCTTGAACTTAATCGGACTCGGCATTATTTTGTTTTCGGCCGCTGTTTTTTTCCAGCTTGTCACACTGCCTGTCGAGTTTAATGCCAGCGCGAGGGCGAAGCGGATTATCGTGTCGGAAGGATTCATTCGCAACAGTGAAGAACACGGCGTGAATAAAGTGCTGAACGCCGCCGCGCTGACGTATGTGGCTGCGGCGCTCGTTTCATTATTCGAGCTGCTTCGTTTTGTGATGATTTTCTTAAATGGTCGTGATGAGAATTAACACGAAGGAGGTGGCCCCTTACCGTTTGCGGTAGGGGTTTTTTTGCTTATATTAAAACTGATTCTCATTATGCTGTTAATCGGATTAACGGCCATCTTTGTCGCTGCGGAATTTGCGATTGTCAAAATCCGCGGTTCAAAAATCGCGGAGCTGGTTGAAACCGGAGACAGCCGGGCGCTCGCGGCGCACAGGGTGATTTCAAATCTCGATGAATATTTATCAGCGTGCCAGCTCGGCATTACGATTACGGCGCTCGGACTCGGCTGGCTCGGTGAACCGACGATTCAGCGGCTTCTTCATCCTGTTTTCAGCCTGATCGGAATGCCGTCATCCATTACGCACGTCGTCACGTTTATTGCGGCGTTTATCGCCGTCACGTATCTGCACGTCGTCATCGGAGAGCTTGCGCCGAAAACGATATCCATTCAAAAAGCCGAAGCCGTCAGTCTGTGGACGGCGAAACCGCTCATTCTGTTTTATAAAGTGATGTATCCGTTTATTAAGCTGTTAAACGGCTCAGCCGGATTTTTGGTCAAGCTGTTCGGTTTTCATTCGGTGAAAGAACATGAGGTCGTGGTCAGTGAAGAGGAATTGCGGCTGATTTTGTCCGAAAGCTATAAAAAAGGTCAAATCAATCAATCTGAATTCCGTTACGTCAATAAAATATTTGAATTCGATAACCGGGTCGCCAGAGAAATCATGGTGCCGCGCACCGAAATCGCCGCCATCTCGCTTGAACAGTCAGTTGATGAAGCCATACATTTGATCATCAACGAACGGTATACGCGATATCCGGTTATTAAGGAAGACAAAGATCACATTCTCGGCATTATTAACAATAAGGATTTATTTAAGGCGTATTTTCTCGGCCGCTCCATTGAATTAAAAGAAATTATGCGTCCGGTCATCAGAGTCATTGAAAGCATCCCCGTTCAGGAGCTTTTGATCCGCATGCAGAAGGAGCGGATTCATATGGCGATTCTCGTTGACGAATACGGCGGCACGGCGGGACTTGTGACCGTCGAAGACATATTGGAGGAAATCGTCGGGGAAATCCGTGATGAATATGACCAGGATGAAATGCCCCACATCGTCAAAAAAGGCGAACACCATTATGTGATGGACGGCAAGGCGCTCATAGAAGAGGTGAATGATCTCCTTGATATCGCCATCGAAAATGAAGACATTGACACGATTGCCGGCTGGCTCTTAACACAAAAAATGGAGTTGAAAAATGGTGATGTGTTTCATGCCGAAGGGTGTGAATTTAAGGTGCTGGAAGCGGAAGACCATCATATCCGCTTCGTTGAAATTAAAAAAACTGATTTCTGAGCCTCCTGCTTTTGCAATGAGGCTTTTTTTATGGAAAAAATGCTTCTTCGTCCCGCTCCTTCATATGATGTAAAGAAAGGAGTGTCGGTATGAAAACGGATTGGTGGAAAACGGCGGCCGTCTATCAAATTTATCCCCGAAGCTTTATGGATTCGAACGGGGACGGAATCGGCGACATGAACGGCATCAGAGCAAAGCTTCATTACATAAAAGAGTTGGGGGCGGATGTGATCTGGCTTTGTCCCGTTTTTGACTCGCCGGGCGCGGACAACGGCTACGATGTTCGGAATTATAAACAAATTGCCGGCGAATTCGGGACGATGGAGGATTTTGACCGGCTCCTTGCGGATGTCCATGCGCTCGGCATGAAGCTGATTATAGACCTCGTCATCAACCATACAAGCGATGAGCATCCTTGGTTTATCGAATCACGCTCGGCGAAAGATTCCGAAAAACGGGACTGGTACATCTGGAGAGACGGAAAAAACGGCAAAGAGCCGAACAATTGGGAAAGCATTTTCGGCGGATCAGCGTGGGAATATGATCAAGAGACCGGCCAGTATTACCTGCACCTGTTTGACAAAAAACAGCCTGATTTAAATTGGGAAAACGAAGCGATGAGGCAGTCCGTTTATGAGATGGTCCGCTGGTGGCTTGATAAAGGCATAGACGGCTTCCGGGTGGATGCCATTTCTCACATTAAGAAAAAAGAAGGGCTCCCTGACATGCCGAATCCGGACGGTCTCCCGTACGTCCCGTCTTTCCCGTACCATATGAATGGGGAAGGCATAATGGATCTCTTAAAAGAGCTGAAACGGGAAACATTTTCACGCTATCCGATCATGACGGTCGGCGAGGCGAACGGAGTGGCGGCTTGGGAGGCGGCTGATTGGGCCGGTGAAGAAAACGGCGTCTTTCAAATGATTTTTCAATTTGAACATCTCGGCCTCTGGGATACGGAAGATGATCAAAGCATCTCCATTCCGGCGCTTAAGCGCGTCTTGTCCGGCTGGCAGAACAGTCTTGAAGGAAAGGGCTGGAACGCGTTATTTATGGAGAACCACGATCAGCCCCGTTCCGTCTCGGTATGGGGTGACGAACGGTTTTTGACAGAAAGCGCCAAGGCACTCGCCGCGATGTATATGCTGATGAAAGGCACGCCGTTTATTTACCAGGGGCAGGAGCTCGGGATGACCAATGTTTCGTTTCCATCCATAGAAGATTATGATGACGCCGCAATGAAATATCTGTATGAAAAAGAGACGTCCCGCGGCGTTCCGCATGAAAAAGTGATGAAGATCATCTGGAAGAAGGGCCGGGATAATTCACGGACACCGATGCAATGGAGCGGTGAGGCGAACGGCGGGTTTTCTGATGCTTCTCCGTGGCTCGGAGTGAATCCGAACCACACATGGCTGAATGCTGCATCACAAATGCAGGATGAAATATCCGTATACCATTTCTACAGACGGCTGCTCGCCCTCAGAAAAGAGCACGGCGTATTGATCAGCGGCACATATGAATTGCTGCTTCCGAATGACCGGCAGATTTATGCCTATCTAAGAAAAAACGGAACAAAAACCGCCCTGATCATCACAAATCTGTCCCGGACCCCCGCTTTATACAAGCATCCAGGTTATCCGCTTGACTCCGATACGCTCGTGCTCGCAAGCATGGAAACACCACCGCATCGGCATGTGACATCCTTTCTTTTAAAGCCTTATGAGGCCCGCGTATATATATGGTGAAAAACTTCAGTCCCGAGGCTAAAGTTTTTTGTGATCTGCGTTTATCATCGCGATCCGACAGGAAAAGACAAATACAGAAACGAATATGGGAAAGGAAGAGAAAAAGAAAGGAGGCATTCATATGCTGAAAAAAATGCAGATTCAAACAAACAGACGGGATGAAATGATCGACATCACACATGAAGCTGAAGCGTTTCTCCGCAAAACAGGCGTGAAAAACGGTTTGGCGCTCATATACTGTCCCCATACAACCGCCGGCATTACCATAAATGAAAATGCCGATCCGGATGTGAAGAGGGATATGCTCAGAAGGTTTGATGAAATGTATCCGTGGGAGCACGAACTGGACCGGCATATGGAGGGAAATACGGCGGCACATATGAAAGCGAGCACAACCGGCGCCTCCCAGCATGTCATCATAGAAGACGGCCGCCTGATACTCGGAACATGGCAGGGCGTTTATTTTTGCGAATTTGACGGTCCGCGAAACAGAACATGTTATATCAAAATACAGGCTGAAACGGAGGAAAACAAATGAGTGAGTGGATGAGTCCGTTATCATTAATAAAGCCCGTCATTCAGGCGCCGATGGCCGGCGGGCTGGTCACGCCGCGTCTGGCTTCGGCGGTATCAAATGAAGGGGCGCTCGGAAGCCTCGCTTCAGGATACGTCAGCCCGCAAGCGCTTGAAAAACAGCTTATCGAGATGAAAGAGCTGACGGACCGCTCCTTTCAAGTAAATCTTTTCGTCCCGGAAGAAAGACAGATGCCTGAGGCGGAACTTGTTGAAAAATGGAAAGCCCGCATTCCGAGGGCAAAAGACGCCAAGCCGTTCTCTGATCTGAAAGAAGAATGGAATGATTTCGAGGAAAAAGCGGAGCTTCTGATCCGTTACGGAGTCAAAGCGTGTTCATTCACCTTCGGCCTGCCGCCGGAAGAAACGGCGGAAAAGCTGAAGAAAAGCGGTTGTTTCCTTTTCGGCACGGCGACAACGCCGGAGGAAGCGAAGGCTTTTGAAGAACGGGGAATGGACGCCGTTATCCTTCAGGGAATAGAAGCCGGCGGACATCGCGGGTCGTTTCTGCCGGTTAAAGGAGAACCGGCTCTCGGCCTTATGGCGCTGATTCCGCAGGCTAAAGACGCGCTGAATATCCCGGTGATTGCGGCAGGCGGCATTTTTGACCGCCGCGGGGTGCAGGCGGCCCGATGTTTGGGTGCGGACGGCGTTCAAGTAGGAACACCGTTTCTCCTTTGTGAAGAAAGCAGCGCTTCACCGGCATATCAAAAAGCCATTGCCGAATCAAAAGGAGCCGATACGCGGCTGACCACCCTGTTTTCGGGAAAACAGGCGCGGGGAATCGTGAATCAGTTCATGAAAACATATGAAGCTGACGAGGGGAAAACGCTGCCTTATCCGCTGCATAATACGCTGACAAAGCCGATGCGCGGGCATGCGGCTCAATCAGGAGACGCGGAATATATGTCTTTATGGGCCGGCCAGTCCGCCGCGAAACTTGAAGGGCCGACAGACGTGAAAACCGTTTTGGACGGATTGTGCGAATCATAATCCAGAAATCGTGAGGTGATGGATGATGAAGATTCTTCAAATGTCCTATAAAAAAAGAGGAACTATTGAGTTTGTCTTTGAAGATTTTCCGCATTCCAAAGTCACCATGGCGCCGATTAAAGGGTATTACTTTGTCCGCGCCATTAAATGGAGCAGACGGGACAGAGCCGTCACCCGCCATGATTTAGAGAAGTTTGAATGGGCTGCAAACCAAGCGCTCGGCACGACGGCTTTTTACCGGAAAAGAAAAGCATTTCACATCCCATCGTCACAATGATAGACGATGGGATTGTTTTAATGCATGATCTGATAAAGCGCGGGTGCATCAAGCCTTGTTGCCTGGTTAAGCAGATAAGCCGGCTGCACGGCATTTTTTTTTCTTAAAGAATTCAATCTCTGGATGATTTGTTCAGCGGTCAGAATCCCGAGACCGTGGGCGAAATATTGATCATTCCCCATCACAATGACATTTTCTCCCCGCCACTGAGCCTTTGCAGGGTTAAAATCAGGATTTTTAAAATATAAACAATCTCCCCGTAAAAAGTGGCTGCCGGTTTCCGTGTAGATCGGCAGATGCTCATAGTGCCAGTCATACAAAGTGATATCCCGGAAACGCCGGTTAAACCGTTCTTCACCGATTGTCTTTAAGACGGCCAGATAATAAATCACAACAATGGCGGTAGCGCATTCAAATGCGTAAAACGCCCCGTTTTCAATAATGTCCCGAATCGCTTTTGAAGCGGGGATTCTGTACTTCAGCTCCAAGGCTCCTTCCGGCGTCACTCTCCAATAAGCCGTATTTCCGAATGTTTTGGCGAAAGTTGCAAATTTCACACCTGATCCGTGCAGTTCTCTTGCGGCTTCCGCAATATGGCGGCGCAGCCGCACCTCGAACATCAGTTCAGCAATCGACCCGTAATCAAATTGTACGGGAGAATTGAGCAGTTCATTTATATACGGAACAAGGCTTTCTTCCGTCTGCCAGTTCGCGATGTCATGAGGACGAAGCACTTGGCCGGATATGATAATCATCTGCACGCCCCCTTCTCTTTTTTTATAAGATATGCAGGAAGCTTGGGCAATGAAAATCAAGTCATAAAAAATGAGGAAATGTTAACAAAATGTGAAGACTGAGCCGATATATAAGGTATCACACTTGAGGGAGCAGCTTAATATGAAAAAATTCATTAATTGGTGCACAAAGGCATCGATTTCACGTAAATTAATCATTTCATTTATCGTGATCTTAATCATACCGATTCTCGTGTTAGAATTCAGTTCATACCATACGGCGAGCAATTCGCTGGATGATCAGATTTCAGGCAACGCGAAAAATAACATCGAATCTTTTAACACAACCATTACAAATGATATCGGCGCAAAAGCAAAGGCGATTGAATTTTTCAGTGAAACGTTAAAAGGGTCATCCTTCTCAAAGAAAAACATGTCTGCTCTTGAAGAAAAGTTCGGGCAATACACGTCTATTCATAAGGACGTAGCCCGCATTTACGGAGGTACGGAAGACGGCAGCTACGCACAGGCGCCGAAGGAGAATACTCCGGCCGATTACGATCCGAGAACACGCACTTGGTATAAAGACGCTGTGAAGGCCGGCGGCACGCTCGTTGTCACCGACCCTTACACCGCGGCAAGCGACGGCAGCATGGTCATTACCGTGGCAAAGCAGATGCAGGACGGAACAGGCGTAGTGGCCATGGATATTACGATTGACCACCTGCTGAAGCAGATGCAGGGAATCAAAATCGGGCAAAAAGGATTCGTGTTTATCACGTCCAAAAATAAAACCTATGTCGCGCATAAAGACCACAAACCGGGCGATAAAGTTTCAACCCCGTGGCTGAATGAAGTATACAGCAAAGACAGCGGCATTATTTCATACAAGCTCGATGATCAAAATAAAAAAATGGCGTTTACGACAAATAAACTGACCGGATGGAAAATAGAAGGGAGCATGGAGCTCAACGAAATTAAAGACGCCTCACAACCGGTGCTGACGATGGGGATGATTGTCCTTGCAGCATCCATTATCATCGGGGGAATTTTAATTCTGTTGATTGTCAGATCCATTACGTCACCGCTGAAACGGCTTGTCCGCTCTTCTAAACAAATCAGCGGCGGAGACTTGACTGAAACCATTGATATCCGCTCGAAAGATGAATTGGGCGAACTCGGCGCGAGCTTTAATGAAATGGGAGAATCTCTGCGCGGACTGATCAGCGCGATCCAAAACTCTGTCGACAATGTGGCCGCGTCATCGGAGGAGCTGACCGCTTCAGCTTCGCAGACAAGCAAAGCGACGGAACATATTACAATGGCCATTGAGCAGTTTTCAAACGGAAACGAAGAGCAAAGCGAAAAAGTCGATTCAAGCTCAGCCAAGCTGAATCATATAAATGACGGACTCGCCGCCGTTTCCCGCACATCATCATCCATTACGGAAGCATCTAAACAATCGAAGGAAGCTGCCGGCACCGGGGAAGAATATGTGCAGCAAACCGTCGGGCAGATGAATCTCATCAATCAATCGGTCCAGCAGGCGGAAGCGGTTGTAAAAGGCCTTGAGGCCAAATCAAAAGACATCACTCATATTTTAAGAGTCATCAACGGCATTGCCGATCAGACAAACCTGCTTGCTTTAAATGCAGCCATTGAAGCGGCAAGAGCGGGTGAATACGGGCGGGGCTTCTCAGTGGTAGCCGAAGAAGTGCGCAAGCTTGCCGTCCAATCCGCCGGTTCTGCCAAAGAGATTGAAAAACTCATTCAGGAAATCACGGCTGAGATTAATACATCACTTCACATGTTCACATCCGTTAATGAAGAAGTTCAATCAGGACTTGCCGTGACGGACCGCACGAAAGAAAGCTTCCAGAATATCTTCGGCATGACAAACGATATCGCCGAGAAGCTTCAATCGATGAACGGCACGGTTGAACAGCTGTCAGACAGCTCTCAGCACGTTTCAGCCGCGGTGACGGATATTGCGGACGTATCACGGGAAAGCGCAGCAAGCATTCAGGATATTGCCGCATCCGCAGAAGAACAGCTTGCATCAATGGAAGAAATCAGCACATCCGCCGATACTTTGGCGCAAATGGCCGAAGAACTGCGGGAATTAACGAAACAATTTAAAATCAACTAGTAAAAAAGGACGCTTTCCGGAGGGAAGGCGTCCTTTTTTATAGTGACAGCCGGATAATTAAATAAAAAGTCTTGCATGCAAAGGGAGTACATAGAACTATTTTTCATTTATGACTTAATTTTCAATGTAATAAAAAGGGAGTCGGCCGATATAAACAGTAAATGATTGAAAGAGGTTTACAAAATTGAAAAAAACAGCAAAAAAAATCGCCAGAAAATCAATAGCCAAAAAACTGATCATTTCATTTTTACTGATCTTAATCATTCCGGTAGCAGTATTGGCTGCCGGCGCCTACCGTTCGGCGGCTTCATCCGTTGAAAAGCAAATGATGGAAAGCGCCGAAGGAAATGTGCAAATCTTAAACAATATGATTGATGACCGGATCGGAATGTTTACAAAAAGCTCAGCATATTTCAGCGAATGGGCGACAAGCGCTAAATTTAAAGAAAAAAACCAAACGGAAATGCAAGAAAGGTTCAAGCAGTTTATTGAAAGCAATGATAAAGCATCCGCCGTATTTTCAAGCAGCAAGGAAGGAACGTTTACCCGTTATCCGCATGCCGATATGCCGCCCGATTTCAATCCGCTTGAAAGAAGCTGGTATCAGGAAGCCATGGAGAATAAAGGCCAAACCATCATCACAGACCCTTATGAGTCCATCTCAAACAAAAAGATGGTCGTCACCATGGCCCGCGCGGCGCAAGACGGATCAGGCGTCGTCGCCATTGATATAAAAATCGACGATCTCATCACGATGACAAAAGAAGTGAACATCGGAAAAGAAGGATACGCCTTTATCCTCAGCAAAAATAAAAAAGCCGTTGCCTACAGTGATGAAAAAGCCGGCTCGGCGGTATCGGGAAAATGGGTTGATACATTATTCAGCGGGCAAAAAGGCGACTTTGAATATACGCTGAACGGGAAAGCGAAAAAAATGGCGTACGTGACCAATGAAGCGACAGGCTGGAAGATCAGCGGAACCATGTCCGTGGATGAAATCAAGGATGCGGCAAGACCGGTTCTGACTCTGGCCGTTATCATATTGGCGATAGCCATTGCCGCAGGGATGATTTTCATTTATTTTGTCATCCGCTCAATTACAAAACCGTTAAAACGTCTCGTAGCTTCAGCTGAAAAAATCAGCAGCGGAGATCTGACGGAAACCATTGATGTCAGCTCTCAAGATGAGCTGGGCGTGCTCGGTAAAAGTTTTAATCATATGACAGATTCACTCCGTTCGCTTATTCAGGGAATTCAGGACTCTGTTGAACATGTCGCTTCTTCCTCAGAGGAGCTGACGGCTTCGGCTGAGCAGACGAGCAAAGCAACGGAACATATCACCCTTGCGATTGAACAGTTTTCTAATGGAACGGAAGACCAAAGTGAGAGTATTGATAAAGCGACAGCCCAAGTGAATGAGATGAAAGACGGGCTCAGTGATCTGGCGGAAGCGGCAGCCGTGGTGACGGAAACGTCAATTGAATCGGCGGAGATATCCGGCGCCGGTGAGCGGCTTGTCAAGAAAACAGCCGGCCAGATGGGCGCCATTGACCAATCCGTAAGTAAAGCGGAGCAAGTCGTACAAGGGCTTGAACTCAAATCGCAGGACATCACCAGCATTTTGCGCGTCATTAACGGCATTGCCGATCAAACGAATCTCCTTGCTTTAAATGCAGCCATTGAAGCGGCAAGAGCGGGAGAATACGGACGCGGTTTTTCAGTCGTTGCCGAAGAAGTGAGAAAGCTTGCCGTCCAATCCGCCGATTCAGCGAAAGAAATCGAATCCTTAATTCATGAAATCGTCAAAGAAATTCATACTTCGCTCGGAATGCTGGAATCCGTCAATCACGAGGTGAAAAGCGGACTTCAGTTAACGGACGAAACGGAAAAAAGCTTCCGGGACATTTCCGTTAAAACAAATCAGATTGCCGGTGAACTGCAAAATATGAATGCAACCGTGGAACAGCTTTCTGCCGGGTCTCAGGAAGTATCAAACGCTTCAGAGGATATCGCGGCCGTCTCCAGACAAAGCGCGGCCGGCATTCAGGACATCGCGGCTTCAGCTGAAGAGCAGCTTGCGTCCATGGAGGAAATCAGTTCCTCCGCCGTCACGCTGGAAAAAATGGCGGAAGAATTACGCGAACTGACAAAGCGTTTTAAGATAAACTCTTAATTAAGTCTAAAAGACTAATTTTAAGATAGGTAAAAAGTATGTTTCGTTATATTTCTTCTTTTTGGATGTGTATATTTACCCATAATTGCCGATATGAAGGGTAAACACGCAAGAGGAGATATAGCAGATGAAAAAAATTGTGCAAATCATCAAGCAGAGATCGCTTACAAGAAAACTGCTCATTTCTTTTTTGGCCGTTCTCATTCTTCCTATTTCAACGCTGGCTTTTATCGCCTATCAATCGGCGGTAAGCACGCTTGACAGGCAGATGATGGGAAGCGCACTAGATAATGTGCAGCAGATTAACGATATGATCAACACAAGCATCAGCCAAAAGGAAGACGGAACGGCATATTTCAGCGACTGGCTCACAAAGGATCGGTACAAGCCGAAAAACCAATCGCAAATTACCGATAAATTCACAGAGTACATGAAGATCAATAAAGACGTGGAATCCATTTATACGAGTGACACGGAAGGACATTTCACACGGTATCCGGATCTGCAGATGCCTAAAGGATATAATCCGCTTGAAAGAGACTGGTATAAAAAGGCCGTGGAAAATAAGGGGAAAGTTGTTGTAACAGATCCTTACCGCACGGCTTCCACCAATACGATGGTCGTGACGGTCGTTCAGCAGACGAAAGACGGCTCAGGAGTCGTCGCCATCAATATGAAAATCGATGAGCTTCTGAAAACGACAAAGAAAGTGAACATCGGAAAATCAGGCTACGCTTTTATCCTGACGAAAGACAAAAAAGTGGTCGCCCACCCGAACCGCACGTCAGGCACAGTATTAAAAGGGGAGTGGGCTGAACAGCTGTTCACCAGCAAAAAAGGTGATTTTCAATACAAATACGACGGCCAGGAAAAGAAAATGGCTTATGATACGAACGGGCTGACAGGCTGGAAGATTACCGGAACAATGTATCTGGACGAAATTCATGAAGCGGCCCTGCCGATCCTTCATCTGTCCCTGCTCGTTCTCGTATTAGCGATTGTGATCGGAACCATCGTCATGGTGCTGATTATCCGTTCAATCACAAAACCGCTCAAGCAGCTTGTGACATCATCGAAACAGATCAGTGAAGGCGACTTAACAGAAACGATCGAGATTCAGTCAAAAGATGAATTAGGCGAGCTTGGCAAAAGCTTTAACAATATGGCCGCTTCGCTCAGGTCTCTCATCCATGCCATCCAGGATTCCGTGAATAACGTCGCATCTTCCTCAGAGGAGCTGACGGCTTCAGCGGAGCAGACAAGCAAGGCAACCGAACATATCACACTGGCGATCGAACAATTTTCTAACGGAAATGAAAGCCAAAGTGAAAACATTGAAAGCGCGGCGGAACATATTTACCAAATGAACAGCGGGCTTAAAGATATGGCGAAAGCATCTGCCGTCATTACCGAATCCTCCGCCACATCAGCGGAAGTCGCCAATTCAGGCGGAAAGCTCGTCCACCAGACGGTCGGCCAAATGAACGTCATTGACCGGTCAGTGAAAGAAGCTGAACAAGTGGTGCGCGGACTTGAAACAAAATCAAAAGACATTACAAACATTCTCCGTGTCATTAACGGAATCGCTGATCAGACAAACCTTCTTGCGCTGAACGCGGCAATTGAAGCCGCGCGTGCGGGTGAATACGGCCGGGGCTTCTCAGTCGTCGCCGAAGAAGTGAGAAAGCTTGCCGTCCAGTCTGCCGATTCAGCGAAAGAAATCGAAAGCTTAATTATAGAAATCGTCAATGAAATCAATACATCTCTCGGCATGTTCCAATCCGTCAACAAAGAGGTGGAGAGCGGACTGGATATTACGAATCAGACCGAAACGAGCTTCAAACGGATTTCTGAAATGACGAACCAGATCGCCGGAGAAATTCAAAATATGAATGCGACGGTAGAACAGCTGACAGCAGGCTCTCAGCAGATTTCAGGAGCTTCTGAGCAAATCGCGTCCATCGCAAAAGAAAGCTCCGCCAGCATTCAGGATATTGCGGCCTCCGCCGAAGAACAGCTGGCTTCAATGGAAGAAATCAGTTCGTCTTCGGAAACGTTATCCCAAATGGCGGAAGAATTACGTGATATGACGAAACGATTTAAAATAGATTAATAGGTCATAGAACACCCAAATGTGCTGTTTGGGTGTTTTTTTTAGTTTTTTTAATAAATCTTTTGTCCTATCTGACGATATTAGATTTAGCTTTTCAAAGAAGGAGACTGAAAAAATGAAACAACTGATACATTGGATCAAACAGCCATCCATCAGCAAGCCGCTGATCGCGGCATTTTTAGCCGTATTGGTACTTCCGGTCGGCATACTCGCCTACTTCAGCTACCAAACGGCGGGGAGTACATTAGAAAGCGAACTGACCCACAGCGCCCAGGGAAATGTCAGCGAACTGAACAGCGTGCTGGAAAACATGCTCGAAGGCAAGCTGAAAGCGATTGACTACTACAGCGAATCAATCACTAAGGAAAAACTGAACACAAAAAATAAATCGGTACTGCTCGACAAAATGAAGCAGTATGTCACCGTAAATGACGATGTCGCGTCAATTTACGCCGCGTCTCGCGACAAAGCGTTCGTGAAATATCCGTCCGTTGATATGCCGTCCGATTATAATCCGCTCACGCGCGAGTGGTATACCAAAGCACTTGAAAAAAGCGGACAGCCGGTGTTTACCGAGCCCTATAAAGACGCTGCAACCGGACAGACGGTTGTTACGATTGCCCAGCAGACAAAAGACGGATCAGGCGTTGTGGCGCTTGATATTAATCTGGGCGACCTGCTGAACGCTTCCGAACGCGTCCAGATCGGTCATAAAGGTTTTGCCTTCATTACAACGGGAGATAAAAAATACATCGCGCATCCGACTATAAAAGCGGGAACGGAAGGCTCCGGAGAGTGGACGAAAGAAGTGTTTTCCAAATCGAGCGGATCGTTTGAATACATGTTTGAAGGACAGCAGAAGAAAATGGCCTTCACGACAAACAAACTGACGGGCTGGAAAATCGCCGGCGCATTTTTTGTCAGTGAGATCCATGACGCAGCCTCGCCTGTCATGAAAATGGCGCTGATCATCCTGGCGGTTTCTCTTATCGTCGGCGGTATTTTAATCGTTTTTATCATTCGCTCGATTGCAAAACCGCTCAAAAAACTTGTTTCGACATCAGCTAAAATCAGTGACGGCGATTTAACGGAAGTCATTGACATCAAGTCGAAAAATGAATTCGGGCAGCTCAGCCAAAGCTTCAATGAGATGTCAGCGTCACTCCGGTCTGTCATCGGCGTCATCCAGTCATCCGTCGAACATGTCGCTTCTTCATCCGAAGAGCTGACGGCATCCGCCGGACAGACAAGCAAGGCGACAGAGCATATTACACTGGCGATTGAACAATTCTCAAACGGAAACGAATCACAAAGCGAGAAATTGGAAGAAAGTGCTGATCACCTTTCCCAAATGAATGCGGGCATTGCCGAGACGGCGAATGTATCGGCGGAAATCACTGAATCCGCCATCCAAACCTCTGAAACGGCCGGAAGCGGAGAAGAATTAGTGGCGAAAACGGTCGGCCAGATGAAAACAATTGATCGTTCCGTACAGCAGGCGGAAGCGGTCGTAAAAGGGCTGGAAACGAAGTCGCACGACATTAAGAGCATTCTCAACGTCATTAACGGCATTGCCGATCAAACAAATCTGCTTGCCTTAAACGCTGCCATTGAAGCGGCCAGAGCAGGCGAATACGGGCGGGGCTTCTCCGTCGTTGCGGAAGAAGTGAGAAAGCTTGCCGTACAATCAGCCGGCTCCGCGAAGGAAATCGAAACGCTGATTCAGGAAATCGTCAAAGAAATCGCCACATCGCTTTCCGTATTCCAAGCGGTGAATCAAGATGTGAAGGAAGGCCTCGATATAACGGATCAAACGGCCGAAAGCTTCAAAAAAATCTCAGAAATGACGACTCAGATTTCAGGCGCCTTGCAGCATATGAACGGAACGCTTGAGAAGCTTGCAGCCGGGTCGCAAAATGTGACAAACGCGGTGGAGGACATTACCTCAGTCGCCAAAGAAGGGTCCGCCGGCATTCAAGACATCGCCGCCTCAGCTGAAGAGCAGCTGGCCTCCATGGAAGAAATCAGTTCATCCGCCGAAACGCTTGCGCATATGGCCGAAGAACTGCAGCAGGTCACACGGAAATTTACGATTCAGTCTGAAGACGAAGAACAGCTGTAGCGAGCTGTTTCTTTTCCTCATTTAAAAAAAGCGATACACTAATATAAAAGAAGGGAGTGGCAGTGATGAGATTAGAAGGCAAAAAAGTCATAGCGCTTGTCAGTGACGATTTTGAAGACTTAGAGCTTTGGTATCCCGTCTACCGGCTGAGAGAGGAAGGCGCGATCGTTCATTTAATAGGAGAAGAAGCGGGCCGTTCATACAAAGGAAAATACGGCGTGCCCGCGACGGCGGATTACGATTTTAAGAGCCTGATTATCCAGGAGTATGATGCCGTGCTCGTGCCTGGCGGCTGGGCTCCTGACAAACTGCGAAGATATCCCGAAGTTTTGGACATCATCCGTACGATGAACGAGCAGAAAAAGCCGATCGGCCAGATCTGCCATGCGGGCTGGGTGCTCATATCTGCCGGAATTCTCGCAGGAAAAAAAGTAACGAGCACGCCCGGCATCAAAGACGACATGACAAATGCAGGGGCACAGTGGCTGGATGAAGCTGTCGTAACTGACGGCCACATTGTATCAAGCCGCCGCCCGCCCGACCTTCCGCAGTATGCAAAAGCGTTTGCTGACCTGTTAGCGTCCAAATAAAAAACATCCGCCCGAATCCGGGCGGATGTTTTTAGTTTTGATCGGCGGGAAAGACGATTCCGATTTGCTTTCTCGCTTCTTCCATAATGCTTGCCGTAATGAAAGAACGTTCAAATGTATTTTCGGATGACTCCCGCTGTCCGTTTCGAAGAAGATTGATGAATTCAGCCGTTTCGTAGTACATCGACGGTTTCAGATCAGGGACTGAAATGTCTTCCGTCCGGCCGTCACGATAGCGGATTTCCGCCCGTTCCGGTCCGTGAATGCTGTCCAGAACGATCGTGCCGTCTTCACCCTGAATTTCCGCCGGGGCAAACGAATTTGAGATTTTCGAATGCATCAGCACCGCTTCAAATCCGTCGTATGACAGAATGACCGTGCCTTCGCCGTCAACGCCGGATGCTAGTTTATGACCGGTCGCAATGACGTTTTTCGGTTTGCCGAACAGGACGACGGCCGGATAAATGCAGTACACGCCGATGTCCATTAACGAACCGTTCGATAATTCAGGCTTAAACGCGTTTAGCACCGTACCGTTCTTATATGCATCATATCGTGATGAATATTGGCAGTAGCTTGCCGTGAATCTCCTGACGGGTCCGATTTTATGTAAGTGGTTTTGAAGCATGCTGAAGTTCGGCAGGAACGTTGTTTTCATGGCTTCCATCAAGAGAACGCCGTTCGTTTTGGCTGCGTGAATCATTTCATCCGTTTCCCTTGCGTTAGACGCAAACGGTTTTTCGCACAGTACATGCTTGCCGTGTTCCATAAAAAGGACCGCCTGCTCTTTGTGAAATGCATTCGGGCTGGCGAGATACACCGCGTCATAAGCTTTGCTTTCCGCCATTTCTTTCAGGCTGGTGAAATAATGAGCAGCGCCGTGTTTGCCGGCGAATTCCGCCGCGCGTTCCTCAGTTCTGGAATAAACCGCCGTTAATTGAAAATCATCAATAGCAGAAGCCGCCTCCAGAAATCGTTCTGTAATCCAATTCGTTCCGACTGTTGCAAATCGAATCATTGCTATCGCTCCTTCTATGTATTGGCTTACATTATAGCTTTTTTTCTGAGAAACATAAATGGAAAAAAGGCTGCCGACTAAAGGGATAGGAAAAATTCCCATAGAGACCGGTTATTATTTTTCATTACAGGAACGATAGTGTACAATTTAAGTAAAATACATATGATGGAGGAACAATAGTGGAAACATTGCAAACATGGGGCGGCAGATTTAAACAGTTTTTCTTAGACAATAAATTTGTCTTGTTTTTGCTTGTATTGCTGCTCATCGGTCTCAATATCCTTGTCTTTATGAAGACATCATTTATTTTCACACCTATTATCGTCCTGCTCAAAACGATTGCGCTCCCCGTCATTTTGACAGGAATTGTTTATTATCTGCTTAATCCGATCGTAGATATATTGGAAAAAATAAGAGTGAAAAGAGTCTATTCCATTCTGCTCCTTTACCTCATTATTATAGGGCTGATTACGATTACGGTCGTTTCAATTATTCCGTTCTTAAAGGAACAGATCATGAGCCTGATCGACAATCTGCCGAAATATGTGGACATCGTTGAAGATCAGACGAAAAGCCTGATCGGAAGCGATTTTGTAAATCAGGCGCAAAAGACGATGAATATCAACATTTCCGATCTTGCTAATAAAGTATCGGCGCAGGCGGCGACAATTGCAAACAGCACATTTACCGGAGTCGGGAATTTTATCGGCGCGCTGACGGAAGTGATTATTTCAATTGTGACCGTGCCGTTTATTCTGTTCTATTTGCTGAAAGACGGCAAAAAACTGCCGATTTATATCTTAAAGTTTGTGCCCACCCGTCTGAAAGAACAAACGTATACAATGCTTAGTGAAATGAACCACAGATTAAGTTCCTATATCAGAGGACAGGTCATCGTCAGCTTCTGCATCGGGTTTTTATTATTTATCGGCTATCTGATTATCGGACTTGATTATGCGTCACTGCTTGCGGTCATTGCCGCTTGTACGAGCGTTGTTCCGTATTTAGGGCCGACCATTGCCATCACACCGGCGATTATTATCGCGTTGGTCACTTCGCCCCTTATGCTGCTGAAGCTTGCGATTGTATGGACCGTTGTCCAGCTCGTGGAAGGGAAATTAATTTCGCCGCAGATCATGGGGAAAAATCTTCACATTCACCCGATTACCATCATCTTTGTTCTTTTAACCGCCGGAAAGCTGTTCGGGGTTGTCGGCATTATTTTAGCCATCCCGGGGTATGCGGTCATCAAAGTGGTCACGACCCATCTGTTTGATTGGTTCAAAATGCGTTCGCATTTATATGAAGAAGAAAAAAATGATGCTGTATCGAAGTCATAAAATCGGAACGGACATGATATTTATTATAAGACAGGCTTTCCTTCAAAGGAGAGCTTCTCTTTTGTAAATGATGAATGAAGGGAAGAATGGGATGACACTATGGGAGATGTTCACAGCAGCCGTTTTGGGAATCGTGGAAGGGCTGACGGAGTACGCGCCGGTTTCTTCCACGGGACATATGATCATAGCGGATGACATCTGGCTGAAATCCGGAAGCCTGATGAACCCGGAAGCCGCCAATTCCTTCAAAGTGGTGATTCAGCTCGGTTCGATTCTGGCGGTGGCCATTGTGTTTAAGGATCGGATATTACATTTACTCGGCCTCAAAAAAAACGTCACGCGCGATCAGCAGAAGGGATACAGGCTGACCATCGCGCAAATCGCCGTCGGTCTTGTTCCGGCGGCGGTGCTCGGCTTTTTATTTGAGGATTTCATTGACCGCTATTTATTCTCCGTCAGAACGGTCGCTTACGGATTAATTGCCGGAGCCGTGCTTATGCTTATAGCGGACTGGATCAATAAAAGGAAAGAAACGATCGATACGGTAGACAGAATCACCTACAAACAGGCTTTCTGTGTCGGATTATTCCAGTGTCTCGCCTTATGGCCCGGATTTTCCCGCTCAGGCTCAACGATTGCCGGAGGTGTCATTGTCGGCTTGAATCACCGGGCAGCCGCAGACTTCACATTTATTATGGCTATTCCGATTATGGCGGGCGCAAGCCTTCTGAAGCTGGTGAAATACTGGAGCAGTCTTTCTTATGACATGATTCCGTTTTTTCTTGTCGGCTTTATCTGCGCCTTTGTCGTCGCCCTCTTAGTCGTCAAATTTTTTCTTCGGCTCATTAACCGGATTAAGCTTGTCCCGTTCGCCATTTACCGTGTCATCCTCGGCATCATTTTAATCATGCTCGTGCGATAAACGAAGAGGCCCCCCCGGAGGGTCTTCTTTTTATGTTCGAAAAGCGTCTCAGGAAAATATGAGCAAACTGAATTTTCTGCTTGAAATTCAAAGAAGACTCGTCTATAATAAAACATGACGTTACAGCACGGGGCCATAGCTCAGCTGGGAGAGCGCTACGCTGGCAGCGTAGAGGTCAGGGGTTCGAGCCCCCTTGGCTCCATACCCGAATGAAACCGCGGTATATCAACGTTGACTAAACGATGACTTACCCGGTGACTAAAACAGCGTAGCGCTTCCGATTCGGACAGCGTGGCGCACCGTTTTTCAATCGTCTTCCATACGAAATGGGAGGCGATTTTTTATGCATTCAGAAAATCGAAAAGGTAAGCGTGTGAAGGCCGGAAGGGCCTCGGTAAAGACAACGCGAAAAGGTACGTACGATCTCGCATACATATTCGATAGACTGTGCGATGCCAAACGCGCTGAGAATGTCGTTCAGGAAACGATTGATAAGTACATGCGTGCTTGTCGGTATTTGTCGGATTATGCTGAAGAGATCGGAGTGTCCGCAGACATACGTCATATTGACGTTGACTTTGCGCGCGGCTTCGTATCGTGGTTGATTAACGATAAAATAAAGTTCGACGGCCATAATTTCAAATTGGACGAGCATAAGACGCAGGGGCTATCTCCGCGGTCAGTTAACGATTATATTAAGACCATACGGACTTTCTTTCGTTTCGCGATTAAAGAGGCGTATGCGGACGATAACCCATTCGAAGAGGTTACGTTAATCACGAACCCGGAGAGCCCGATAAACATCCTTTCACCTGACGAAATGCGGGCGATTCTTAATGCGATGGATCAGCGATCTTTCGTTGAATTTAGAGATTATGTTGCGCTGACTTGCCTAATCGACTCTATGATGCGGGTAGGCGAAGTGTTGTCAATTAAAGAGTCGAGTATTGATTTCGGCTCCAAAACGTTGATACTCGAAGGGAAAGACGTAAAGAATCGAAGGGGAAGATTCGTACCGTTAGAGGATAAAACACTTCGACTGCTGCGCGAACTTATAAGAGAAAACGAAGAATTCGATAGTGAATATGTTTTTCTGGCAAACTACGGCGAGAAGATGACGACTAATAATTTTAGGCAGCGTCTGAATAACTACGCAGATAGGGCCGGCATCAAAAAGCGCGTTCATCCCCATTTAATACGACATACGGGCGCGACGATGTTTTTAGAAGACGGTGGAGACATTCGGCATTTACAGATGATCCTCGGACATAGCGATCTCCGGATGGTAATGCGCTATACACACCTATCCAAAAAGGCGCTGACAGAGGAGCATAGCAAGCACTCGCCGTTACTTCAGATACAAGAAAATAAAAATAAGAAACGAAAAACTCGGAGACGATGACTCGGCCATACGGCCGGGTTATTTTTTTTGTTTAATTTCAAAGACTATTATAAGAAAAATCTCGTGAAAAGTGTCCATTATTAAATGTTGCCTCGCAGTTAAAAGTGAGGGAAGTTTTATTTTTGAAACTTAACGTAATATTGGCACATTGCACCTGAAAATGTGTTATAGAGAGGTGATAACGAATGACCGACGAACATCAGCGGCTCGTATCCGTCGAATCTCAATCGGAATACAACGTCACGTCCGGCAAGGCCGAAACGCGGATCTTCGTTAAGATGTACGTTGACGCCGTCAAGAAAGGCCTTATCGCGGACATCGGGGCGGAACGTTGGCAGACTCTTTGCGTACTGTCTTCGTTCATGAACGCTAATGGCGAATGCTACCCGACGCAGGATCAGATAGCCGGCGCACTAAATCTCAGCCGAGCTGCGGCAAATAGGCGGATCAAAGCGTTATGCGAATATCGATGGCAAGAGCGTCCGTTAGTCGTAAAGCAAAAGGCGCGGGACCCGAAGACGCAGCGATGGGATAACGCAAGATATACGATCATGCCGATCAGCCAGCTCGCGATATTCGATGGAGATACGGAAGAGCTTACGTAGCCATGTGACGCCGAGCCATACACGGCGGACCCATATACGGCTCGACTATACACTAACTAGAACCATCTTTTAACTAGAGCCATTAATAACTAGATAAATAATAGCGCTCAATTAAAACCTTTTCGCGCAGATACTTATTAAATAATAATTCTATCGCGGTTAGGAACATCTGCAAGAGTGAGCGTAAGCGAACGATTGCTAGGTCTTATTAATAAACGGAAGGATGTGCGATATGTTTACGAAATATGAACTCGCTACAATTTTCGAAGCCTTAATCGATATCAAGCCGGAAACTCGCGCTTTGGTCAAAGAAGAATTGTCGGTTTCCGTTCCGGAACTACGCGCTAAAGTTTGGCGGCTAATTAACGAAGGAGGCGACGCCAACCATGGCGATTGAAATCCCGATCTCACCCGATTACAAACTAACGTCCGATACGCTTAACATCATCGTAAATGAACGCTATTTCACCGACCCGACAAAAGCGCCGAACTGGGCGAAGCGCCTCGCCGAAAATCCGAACGCCGACCCAACGCCGCAAGAAAAGTGGCGCGAGGTAGCGTATCACTCAACGGTCGAACGCGCGGTACTCGACGTAATGAATCGGCGGCTGCGTGACTCGGATGCGACATCGCTGGCGGAATTAGCACGATTAATACGGGAGTTTCGCGAGAAAATAGCGGCTTTACTGGCGGTCGAGGGCAATCGGTAGGGTAGACGATAAAACGGCGGAGAGGCGGCGAAAATATGACCGAAGAAGTTAAACGATTACGCTGTGCTGTGGCGGATTTGATTGGCGAGAATGAGCGGTTGAAGACGAAAATTAATTGGTTAGAGGAAGGCATCGAGGGTGTCGTCGGATTGGTTTACAAGCACGTAGATGACATGAGCGAATTATATGCGGAAGCTGAACGATTGAATGACTTAAAGGAGGCGTTAAAATGAAGCCGACAATCACGAAGGAGCAGGCGGAGGCTATCGAATCGGCAAGAGGGTTCGGACACGAAGACGATTGGATATTACGTTCACATGCGGAATTCGTCTCGGGATACTCTCATCGCTGGTATGACGGTCACACTTTCGATGATATGGACGTCACCACATTAGCGGCTGCGTTAATTAACGGATACGAAGTCGAAGGTACTCCGGAAGATCGTGTGCGCGAGTATTTCGCCGAACTTCAGGAAAAGCAGCGGACTGCGCAATCCCGGGGCGTTACGTTCAGCCTTGAATGCGAAAGGGAAGGCGTTATCAATACGCTCAATCTTCTCGGAATCAAAATCGAAGGAGTGAACGCGCGATGACAACGTATGAAACGAAGCCGGTTGCCAATTGGAATACGCGCGACTTTCAAGCGTACCTCAAAGCGGAGCACCAGCGGCTCTACGGCGTCCCTTACGTCCCCATGCACGGATATCGAGCCGAAGCGGGTATGCTCGGACGTTGGGTCGGTACAAAACGAAAGCCGGGCGAATACGGGCCGGAGATAACGAAGCGATTCATCGACATGTGCTTCGCGGATTATAAGCCGTCCATAGAATGGCCGGGAGTAAGCTTCGGGTGGATGCAGACGTATATGGGGCGAAACTTGCAGCGGGTGGCGAACGCTGTGGAAGCTGAGCAGAAACAGGCTGAGCGCAATGAAGGCGTGGATGATACGTGGTTCTAGCGCGCCCGGGCGGCTGGACGCCAAGAATTAGCGTCCAAGAAGAGCGAAAATAGGCTTTCTGAATGCGAAAACAAATGCCGCTGTGAGGGCGATAACTACTTTATCTTCGGTTGATACTTTCATGAATCGAACCTCCTTTCGGTAACTTAGGTATATTGTACCACATAAATGCGAATGTTTGTTCGATTTTTTATAAAAATTCGGGAGGGATTGCGAAATGGCAGAAACGAAAAAGTATGTACGGATTAAGAAGGCGTCTGTAGACGGAGTGTGGTATGCGGATAAGATCGGTAATGTATACGAGGTCGATCGTGAAAATTGCGTTTCGATACTTACAAAGCGAGGGATTCGCGGACTGTCCTCCGTACTGAGAGAAGACGTCGAAATATTCGTCACTGAAAAGCGTCCGGCCAAAGTTGGCGAGCGCGTGCTGATTACGGTAGCTGCACCGATTGGAAACCAAGCCTATGAGACAGGAGATATTTTCGTAGCAGAATCACTATATGATCCGTTCACTAAAGACATACGAGTTTTAGGAATGCCGGATTTTATCGACTATAACGAATACGAAGTCATCGTCAATAACGAAGTTAAAAACGAGGAGGCTGACGGAATGGAAAACGTAAATCAAACGGCTATTGATAGCGCGAGCACAGTATTCGAAAAGGTAGGCGAGGATTATATCGGAAGCAAGTCGAGGTTCGGCGATATTCTAATCGGGTCTTCATATTCGGAAGCATTCGTAAAAGCGTACGCAAATGAACGAAAAGATGTCCTCGTGATTCCGCAGACAATTGAATATACTGCGTTTCTCCGTAGCGAGGAAATGAAGAAAGTCGCTACGTCCGGGCAGGCTCCGATTGTAAGCGCACAAGCCCGCCGTGATGAAATCGTTGAGCAGGCAAAGGCGGACGTTGAGAAACTGTCTAATTACGGTGATGGCGTGCGATATGAAACGGGTACGGGGTCTTTCGCAACCTGTAACGTGGAGTTCGTAGTGAATCGAGATAAGCGAACGGTTGTTGCGTTATTAAAAGGCGTCCGCACCGGGAAGGTCTACGCAAAAGGAATCGCCAAAGCCGCACCTGACGACTGCTTCAACGTTCATATCGGTCGTGCGATCGCGCTAAGACGTGCGCTAGGCTTGGCGGTGCCTGACGAATACCTGAACGCGCTGCAGCCGACTGAGGTTCGTGTGGGCGATTTTATATCCGATGATAGCGGGGTTCACAAAGCACTAGTTATTGAAGACGATAGTTGGCCGCCTTTTTCCAGTGGTTCAGTAATTTACTTGAAAGATGCGCGTAAATACGGCTATAGAATCATCGACGACTCACGTGAAGAGGTGGGCGAATGAGCATCGGACAGTTAACGTTCGGGACGCCTGAATACGTAAGAGTAACGAAATTGGCCGAAAGACAAGGCCATACGGATGAGTTGATCGACAGGATCGAAGCTTTGACAGAAGAACTCAATTCTAGCGATTATTACATCGGTTCTTATGAACAGCGGAGGAGAGTCGAATTGATTACACTTACGCTGGCGGAGTTGATCTAACGAAAGGAGGTCCGCGAATATGACTAACGAAAATACTTGCGTACTCGCTGCCGGATGCAAAGCGGCCGGGACCGACGCATGTACGCGGCACTGTACGCATTTTATCGCGATGCACGGCGCATCAGGCGGAGGAGGGCGGTCAGGGGCGGCAGGGCTTCCGAGGGAGTACCGGCTCGTGACGCTTCAGAATTCGCCGGCGCGCGCTGACCAACCCGAAGCTTATAAGTCCGCCGAAACTTATGCGACATCCTTTGCGCGGCAGTTCGAACAGAGCGGACCAGTTGCGCCGGCCGACCGCATAAAAGACCTGTACCTGTTCAGCGAATCGCCCGGCACCGGTAAGACGACGACGGCCGCCGCACTTCTTAACGAGTGGCTGCGCGTCCATTATAGCGGCTCTTTACGACGAGGCCTCGAACCGTTACAGCGGCCAGCGTATTTCCTCGATGTGAATGCGTGGCAGAACGACTATAACGAATTCAATCGCCCGCGTGTTCCGGATTCAGTCGCAGAGCCGGCGGCCGCCCGTTATTATTGCGCATTAGAAGCGGCAAAGAAGGCGCCGTTTGCAGTGCTGGACGATATAGGGGTACGCGATGCGACAGACGGCTTCCGCGGCGATTTGCACACCGTTATTAACGCAAGGGTAACGAATCAGCTACCGACGATCTATACGAGCAACATTGCACTCGATCAACTTTGGCAGGTATTCGGTGAACGACGTCTGGCCGATCGGGTGGGCGACTTATGCCGCGAAATTGAATTCGTAGGCGAATCAAAAAGGGGGATGCGTAGATGAATATTCCGTTAAGTATCGTTGAAGCCGGTAAGACCGACGAGTATGTGCGGCTGCAAAAAAGGCGCGATTATTTTAAAGAGAAGCAAAACGAAGCCTTAGAAGCGGCTAGGGAGGCGTCACGAACGCTTTACTCAGCCTCTGTCCACCGCCAAAGTTTCTATGGAAACATTATACCGATTGGTTTTGTAATCGAAATAGCGAACGCGGCGAAAAAGTGTATGTCGGCAAATAGAAGAGTAGAGCACGTGGAAGCTATTCTTTCCGTTGTTGAAAACGATATAAAAAGATTAGAGGAAGGCGGTGCGTAGATGAAAACGGAATTCGCTTTCGGAGATATCGTCTCGGTTGCCGGGTACGAAAATCGGATATTCTACGTCGATGCTTGGAGCGAAATAAAGAGAACCGAGGAGTGGGGCGTAAGTGAATACGTCGAGTTCGAGTTGACTGACGCGATTAACGGTGAATTCCTCGACGCGTTCGAAACGGATCTGAGGCTGGTCTGCCGGAAACATTTCGCGGAAGATTACTTACTGGACTACGACGTGACGAATTATCCGGAGCCGAAGGGCGCGGCGTTCCACTTTACGGATGATTATTCTTTCGGAATAGGTTATGCGAAAGAGGAGGCGGTTGGGATGGCGAAAGAACCGAAGGAAACGCCGAAGACAGCGCGGGCGGTAAGTGCGCAGGAGGTAGCGAAACGCAAGCGGGAGACTGACGAGCTCCTCGATAAATATATCGACCTAATGACGTTATATGAATTAATCGGAGATGAGGATTATAAAACGTATGCTGACGCCGTGATGGCGAAAATGAGACGGGAGGTGGGCGAATGAAGGCGGAGGAAGCTTCCGAGAAAGCGGCTAATGAGCGGGCTATAATCAACCGAGAAACTCGGGCAGAGATTTATAAAACAATAAATCGTTTATCTGGAAAGGGGCGTTACCAATGTTATAAAAACACCTCGCATCTTTATAAAGATGAAGTAAAGGCTCTCATAAAAGAATTACGGGCTTTAGGCTATAAAGTACGCCGAGACTCTTTTACCACAATTTATATTCGATGGGAAAGGGAGGTGGGCGAGTAATGGGCGTATGGAGATCGGATTGGGTTTTGATTGGCGCGGATATAGGATACGATCAATTCGATAAATATAAGTACGAAGAATACGAAAAATTTGAGGGCGTGGATAGCTCGGGAGAGATTACGTATTTAATAGACGTAATGGGTGGCGAGTATTTTGTCGTCGGTGAGGTCGTGACCAAAGCATCTGAATATGCGGGATTCAGGCTTTCAGAAATAGAAGTCGGAGATATTTACGAAAATGCTTGCGAAAGAGTCCGAGAGCATATCCGCACTGAATTCGGGGTTGAAGCGGAACCGAAGCTTATCGTTATTACACATTTTACGTAAGGAGCTGAACGCCGATGAACTACGGAACTTTACTAATATCGAAAGCTATCGAAGCGAACGATCCTAACGCCCTGCTGCGCTTCAATGTTTCGGAAGCCGACTTCCAAACGCAGGGCGAACGCAAGGCCTTCCGGTACGTCATGGATTACGCGGAGAAATACCGAGGCCAAGCGCCGACAGCCGAAATGGTCGCGAATGAGGTGCCGGACTTCCAGCCGGATTTTAATATCGAGGCGAGCTACGATTATCTTGCGCAGAATTTAAAGAATCAGGCGGCCGAACGCGACTTTATCGAATTGGTTAACGGCAAGGTCGATCCCGAGACGCAGAAACAAATTAAATCGTCTGAGTTTACGGAAAGATTCGAACAAGCGCAAAAAACGGGAGATATGCAAAGTTTCGCTGAGTGGTTGACGTGTTTAGGCGAAAGTCTTAAAATGAGAACAAACGTTCGAAATGAGATTGGACGTACATTAGCGGACATAAAAGAATCGTTCCGTGATGAGTATATGAAACGCGAAGAAGGACGTTCGTTCCGCATTTATAAAACGCCGTTCGAAACGCTGAACAAAGAGGTCACGGGATGGTTTACGGGTGACATTTACGGAATCATGGGAGAATCCGGCCGCGGCAAAACATATCTTATTTGTTTAATTCTTGACTCACTTTTGCGTCAAGGTGCGAACTGTCTCGTTAAATCCTTCGAAGTCAAAGAGTATGTATTTATTGCGCGTCTGATTTCGATTGCGACGGCAGTAGATGGATTGCTTTTAGATAAGATTGGACGAAAAGTTGGACTTCCGAATAAAGCGATCCTTTCCGGAAAGCTTGAGGACGTTGTTCGCGAAAAGTTCTTCGAAGTGCTTGATGTACTTGATTCGTATTACCCGGGCACGCTTTACTTCCAAGGAAAAAGCGGTAGGGAGCTAACGCGAACACTTTCCGACCTTGAGCGCGAGTTAAGTGACGGTAAGATTGACGCTGTGTTTCTGGACCCATTCTACGGGCTTACTGATGTATATGGAAAGAACGTAAATAAAACGGCCGGTGGTGCGGCAGAATATGCGGCTACTCGCTTCGAAAACATCATCGGTGATAATGACGTGGTTGGATTCTATACGGTTCAGGCTTCCGTAGATAAGAAAGAAGTCGGTGAGGATGGCGTAAGGGAGCTTCGAATTCCTACACGCGATAAAGTTAAAACGACATCACGATTGTTAGATATAGCGACAAACCTTATCGGATTCGACTCAGTTGCGAAAGAAGGTATAGCCGGAATCGGTATCGAGAAAGGGCGTAACGGCGGAGAAGACTTCGTGCTTGAACTTCTGGCGTTGTTTGATTACGGAGTACTGCGGGAATTTCCGAGGGGCGAGGCTGCTGCGGCTCAATTCGATTTTTAATGAGATTGGAATTTACCGGATGATATTGTCAACAATTACATCTAAATTTTTGAATAGTTTCGACAAATTGCGACTGTAAATATCGTAACAATGTCGTAATATAATTTACAAGTCTCGAAAGGAAGTGTCTCGAATTGCCGATATTAACTTTGAATGGGCGTTTTGTGGACGTCGATATTCGGTATGAGCTCGAACAATTCGATTGGACCCGGCCGACGTGGGGCGATGAGCGCCTGCTGGCCGCCAGTCCATTCAGATACGATCGGACTCCGAGTTTTTACGTCTACCTCGAAGACACAGCGTCGGCAAAAGCCGGCTATTGGGGCGACTCAGGTGCCTACGACGAAGAGTTTGCGCGCGGTGGGTTCGTTAAACTGCTCGCTTTCCTGCGCGGAGAAACCGAAGACGACGCAATCAATTATTTATTGGAAACGTATGCACCGGCGGCTGAAGACGGACGTATGGCGCTGCGACTTCCGAAATTAAAGCCCGTCACGAATCCGGAGCCTTTAGCGGAATCGGTCCTCGCAGAAACAACGCCGGGACCTAACGCTTATCTGGCGGGCCGGGGCATTACGGATTCGGTACAAGAAGAGGCCGGCGTAGCGCTTGCCGGAAATGCGGTCGCGATCCCTTGGCGGCTTCCTAACGGGCGGCTGGCTAACGTTAAGTATAGGGCAACGAAGGGGAAGGCGTTCTGGTACGTAAAAGGCGGCATGCCTATCCGGTACTTAGTCTACGGAATGGATCTCGTATATGGGAAGCGGCTTAAGAGCGCGGTGATATGCGAGGCCGAGATCGATGCTATGGCGTGGCGGTCTGCGGGCATAACGGCAATCGGAACAGGCGGCAGCACATTTAATTTGCAGAAGGCGGACATAATTGCGCAGTCACCCATCGAATATTTAACGGTGGTTACAGATAACGACAAAGCTGGCGAAAAGTTACGGCGGGAGATTGAGCGTTATTTGATCGGAAAGGTGCGGCTTGCGCACGGTTATATTACGGAGGTGAAAGACGCTGATGAACTACTTATAAAGCGCGGTACAGAAGCGTTGCGAGACGTGTATGATCGTGCGGAGGTCGTGAAGCATTCTTTACGTTTAGGTTCGGGAATTCCCGTACTTTAGGTCGGCGGAGGTTGTATTAACCCTCCGTGTTGCTGTCGGATACCTCAATCCAATCGTACAGATCTTCGGGCGCACAGCCGAGCATCATCGCGATATTGTAGGTTCGTTCGATGCTCGGCAGATTCCGAAGGCTGACGTAATCGGACATTTGCGTTTTTGATACTCCGACCATTGCTGCGAGTTGACTGAGACTAATTCCGCGTTTCTTGCATAGTTCGGGTATCCGACATTTGCCGACCTTAAACGTAATAAACACCTCCATTCGTAAAGGTGTCCGTAATATTTTATCTTAATTAAGTATTAATTTCCATTAGATCATTCTTTAACAATTCTAATGACTTTTTCAACCGGGACATCAAGGAATAAACAAATTTTTTCCAAAGTGCCTATGTACATTTTTAAATTCGCTTGCATGTGGTTTTCTTTAATACTGGTCTGGGTGCGTGAGCTTATGACCTGTCTGAGATCGCTCAGGTTCATTTCTTTTTCTTCTAAGGTTTTGAACAATGGGGAAAAATCGACCATTTTAAAAATCCTCCTAAATAAATGTTTACACGTCTAAACATTTTTATTATACTTCAATTATACTTAACGAATAGATAAAAGTCATTCATTAATTCAAATAGGGGTGAAATTACATGGATTCCGTTCGGGATTTTTTGTTTAATAGTATAGAAGACAGGGATGACATTACAGACGATGATCTTGCTCGACATTTGAGAGTGGGAGGGAAACAGGTTAGGAACCTGCGGAACGGCGATCGCGAATTGACTTTTAGAAGTTTGCTTATTCTTACACAATTAGTTGATGGCAAGAAATACTCTGAACACATCTCCAATTGGTACGATTTACTAGATAGCGACGACTGTATCCGTAATTTATTTGAATACGCGGCTATTACAAGAAATATAGAACTGCTGGATAGGCATATAAAAAAATATCAAGATGAAAAGAAATCCACTGTAGAGAAATACATCAAGGTTTACACATTCATCCGCGATTACATGAAAGGAGATATTAGCTTCTATGAGATCGATGATGAGATCGCTAAGCTCACGACACTTAAAAACCCCAAACTTAAGCTTCTAATTGAAATATACGAGTGTATTTCTTTACTACAAAGACGAGAATTTTCATATGTACTCGCAAAGGCTTCTGAAATTGAAAAACGTATCCGAAAGATGAGCGATAAAACTCAATTATTCGAAAAGGAATGTTACTTGTACAGAGTTTCAGAGGTATTAGCATTTACACATTTATTTATGAATAATTTAGATGAAGCAAGGCACTATTCACACATCTTACTAAATGCTAAAATTAACAAAAGAGTTGATTCTGACGCTCTTTATATATTAGGAATGACTAATTTACTGCACGATGAAGAACTATGCCTCCACTACTTAAAGCGTAGTTTATCCGCAGCTAAAGAAACGGGGATAGCTAGATTAGAGGGGTATGCATACTACAATTACAATTTCGCGAAAATTCTGATGTCCCGCAGCATCGATGACAACGCGCCTAGACCACTTCTTGCTGTTCAAAAGTTTCGTAATAATGAGATTAGTCAGGATAAAGCTCAAGAAGTAATTTTAGAAATGGGAGATCCTGATCTGACTACATATTTCGAATCGTGTTGCGGAAAAGAAAAAAGACACAAAAAGTTTTGCGAGCTGGTGTCCACTTCTAATCTTTTCTTCGCAGTTATTATTGTAAGGGATATGATTCAGTCCGGGGAGAACAGCGACTTTGTCAAGACCCTTACAGAAAACCTAAAAACTGTAGAAAAGGGAGATGTTGTTTTTGAAGAAGATTTTATTTGTTGCTTTAATGTGTGTAGCTTTGGTTTCAGGAGTGCTTGCGCTTAATGCTAATGAGGGCAGCAAGGAGGTAGCAATAAACGCAATAGGGGGATAATTATTTCTAAGGGCCTGTATCAAACAGGCCTCTTTTTATGTTTACATGTTTGAACATATCTGTAAATTTACAATCTTGTTCCTTTTCAAATAACTTTAAAATATATGTGCTAATATATGGTCATGGAAGAAAATAATAAAAAAAATCTTTCCTGAATGTGTCCATTCTGATATGTGCATTCGCAGTTAATATTGAAAGGGGAAATCACATTGCAAAATAATGAAAACTTAATAATCTTGATTGACGATTTTCGAGAAAAAGGAGATCAAAACTCGTTCAATGAGGTTTTTGAATACTTCCGGCCGCTAGTTCGGAATCTCGCTAGAAAATATGGTCGAGGATGTCCGATCTTGTTCGATGAAATTGTAAGCGAGCTGAACGAGAAGATATGGCGGATCGTTGAAAAGTTCGATAAGACTCGATCGAGAGAAGTAGTCGGTCATTTTAAGCTCCATCTTTCGCGGGCAGCAATCGATGTAACGCGGATGAAAAATGGGACTTATGCAAAGAAACGGGTACTGTTAGATGCTTCGGCGGAAGAGAATGCTGCAACATTCGAATCTGATTCCGATGATCTAATGGAGGATCACGTAATTGCGATGATTGATGGAGAAATAAAAACGGACCAAGATAAGCTGCAACTTATCAAGGCCCTAACGGAAAATTCCTGCTCACTAACGACTGCAATCGTTAAGGAGCATCTTGCAAGCGAACGACCTACATACGCTTCGATCGGCAGTAAGGTAGGCGTCCATTACAAAAAAGTAGAACGTGTAATCAAAGGGTTAGCGAAAAATTTCGACGCTTCTCACCACGGCGAACTTAACGCTTTTCTATCTGTGTAACACACGCTATACGCAGCTAGGCCCGAAGGACTTTCGCTACGTCCTCATTGTATTGCATATTGTCAACAAATTCAAGGGAACAATTATGCGAACAAGTCCTCGGCCTAGTGCGATTATCCTTAAAATAACGGAGGCTAACGTACTATGCATACATCGAATTTACCCACATTTAACGAATCTCAAACGCTTTTAGCGCTAGATGAGCGCAAACTAACCGATTTCATTTACCAAGGCGCATGGCTGCACGATGAAGACCCGGCCGACTATCTCCCGGCTACTCCGATTAAGGCGGTGCGCGTCGGATGAAAAAATACGGAGTAACCAAGCATGCTGTTGATCGTGCAGTTGAACGACTTGGCTACGACCGCGGATCTGCTGTCGGATGTATAAATAACCTTATGCAAACGGCTCATTATATCGGAGACGCGAATGATCATAACGGAAAGACGTCACGAATATTCGACCACATAAAGTCGCGTGTCAGACTCGTAGTAATCGATAATAAAGTCGTCACTGTGTATAAAATGCACGAAGGATTAGCGCCAATCGACGCTACGCCATCCGGAAGTCCGAATCCAATTAACGGTCTTCCAGACGAACTGAAGACGGTAATCAAACGTAAATCGGGTGCTATCATTGTCCGTCATAAACGCGAATTACGAAGCTTAACGATTCAGCTTGCGGAGAAGAACCTCGAAATTGCGCAACTCGAATTAAACCGCGCAAAAGCTCGCGCACATAAGATTATCGCAGTCATTGACGCAAAGATCGCCGTTGCTCGTTCTGAATACGCATCAATTAACGAAAAAGCTACCGCGATTAAATCCGAAATTGAATCGATTGAGAAGGGCGTTGCGGCGTATGTCTGATCTTTCGTGGGTGGGACCGATTGCTGCCGTCATCATCGGATTAATACTTTTCGGCATGTGGACGCAAATTGGCGAAGACGACGCATGATAGGCGCGTCGCGTCCTCGGAGAATGTCGGGGCGGCCGTTAGGTAATCCGTGTCGCGTCGCTACGGCCAAGCGCTGGCGGCGTTTCGGGCGCAGACACCGGCATTTTGCGAGGGCGAAAAGCCTTAATAAAAACGTAGGGGGAAAACGAATGGGCTTAAGAGATACTTTGAAACAACGTGAGGCACAACGTGAAGCAGCGCAATCAGGGGGCGAATTTCCGGAAGGTGTAACGCGATATGTTCGCATGGGTAAGCACGGAGAAGTAAACGAGGAAGGTCGTACATTCGTTATTCTCGCAGATCCGGACGATTGGTTTGCGTATTATGTTCACGAACAAAGCACTTACAACGGCCAGAGAAATATTTACCACTTCCGCAAACATACTTGTCTGCACTCGCCGAAAGCAATCCGACCAGATCATGGTGCGTATAAAAAGCCAAACCCGGAAGTTTGCCCGTCTTGCTTAGTCGGAGCACCGCGTAAGCTTTACGCAATGATTCCAGTTTACGATCTCGAATACAAAACGTATCGCGTAATTGATACGAAGGATTTCCATATCAACAACCTTGTAGCCGACTATGACAAAGCCGAAAAGATGGGTCGCAAATTTAATCCGGATTATTCACTCGTAGGAGAGGCGATTCATATCAAGAAGGTAGACAAAACGTTCTCTATTGAATCGGGAGACGCGACAGAAGCACAGTTGGCTGAAGCGAAAAAGTTTATCGGAATTGACTACGGATACGAAGAACTCGCTAACTTCCGTGAAGAAGCGGATATCATCGGGCTATTACACGAGGCTGACGACGAAGCGAAGATTGATCGCGCTAAGTTACCGCCAGTTCCGGCGACTAAAGAAGCGGCGGACTCTAACGAACCTACTTCCGAAGAATTACCGTTCTAATCACGCACCAACCAAACGAAAAGGAGGCGCTCACATGGCGCACTTAACCGAAGTTGTCGGCAAGTATTCGGAGGTTGTCGCAGAACTGGCGTTACTCGCGAATGGTTTTGCGGTTTCCCGTCCGCAACTTGCGCAGCCATACGACTTTAAGGCGGAAGATCCTATTACCGGAGAAGAGTATAAAGTTCAGGTAAAGACGTTCCGGCGCAGAAACGACCGCAATAACGAACTCGTTCTCTATACGACTAACGGAAAGGGGCAGTGCTACGATCGGTCCGACGTTGATTATTTTGTTGGCGTATTGGGTGATCCGGGCGAACCTCCCCGCGTCTGGATGTTTGAGAACGAACCGAATCAACGCGAATATTGGGCGAAGTCCACGATGCAAGCGAGTAAACGGTGGGTTGAGCTGCCGTTATCACTCGATCGAAGCATGTACGAAGAAAAAACGGAAGCGGAGGCGGTATAAATGGCGAAATTAAACGGCGTTAAGACACTCGATATGGTGAACGGTGAAATTACGAAGGTTGCGTATGACGGCGCGGAATACGAGCGCGTGGAAGGCGAGGCGAAAGCGGGAGACCTCGCGCTGGCGAATAAGCCTGGATTAGATACGACAACTGATGCTTATTACGAAGTTGAAGAGATTCGGCGTGACTCCTTTGTCTATTTGGATGACACTGATGAACATCATGTTTGGGATTACGATGGGATGTTCGCTATCTTCCGCAAAGTCGCCGCAACCAATCCGTCCTTAGAAGAACGCGTAGCAAAGGCGGAAGGCGAAATCGCAACGTTAAAATCCGACGTGGCTGCGTTGAAGGGTGAGGCGGAATATGAGCGGATTGACAAAAGCGAAGCGCAGGATGGCGATTATGTTAAGTTCGAAGAGGCTCCTAGACGTTATCTAACCGCGGGCAAGTATTACGAAATTGATTACGTTGATTCGCACGGAGATCCTTGGATCACTGACGATGAGGGAGACGACTTTGATACGTACTCTCTGGACAATTGCGAATTCGAAGTTTACCGCAAAGTAAGCGCCACAAGCGTAGAAGTTGAGCCGAAGCCTGAGCGCCTGAAGGTCGGTGATTATGCGAAGGTGGTTAAGGCTACCGATTACCATCGCTTCACTGATGGAGATATCGTTGAAATAATCGGAGACCGTTTTGGATCGTCGTATAACGAACTTTCCCGCAGGCTTACAGACGGAAAAAATCAATACGTCCCAAAACGCGAGCTAGTCCGCGCCACTGACGAAGAAGTTGCCGAAGCTAAAGACGCAGCAGCACGCGCTAAATTTAAAAAAGGCGCTAAAGTGCGGTTGGTTTCGGGCGCCGGAGACTTCCCTTTAAAAGGGTTTGAGAACGGTAAGATTTACGAGGTTTCCGATAATAATTTCGACCATCCGAGTAGGGGCACACTCATTCGAATCGAAGGCGGTGCCATTCCGTTTAACGGCTCCGGATGCGCAACGCCGGATCAGCTCGAAATTTTATCCGAAGAGGAAGCCGCCAAGATCGAGCGCAAGCAAGCCGAAGAAGCGAAGTGGGCGAAGATTGGACGCGAGGTTGGCGAGTATAAGAAGGGTGATGTTGTCCAACTCAGCGAGAGTGATGGAGTTCTTGGAATAATGGATTTCATCGGTACTCACTTTTATGGCGTTCAGCTACCGAACGGAGATTACGCGCGCCCCGGTACAGAGGGAGTAATCCTTATCACGCCAGTCGAGGCGCGCTTTGACCGCTAAGCCGGCCGCCGTCTGTGCCGCATGTAACGCTAACCTTTACGAAGGGCGATCCGCAATTTACGATTCGCTCTTCGAGGTTTATGCATGCGGGACGTCTTGCTGGTCGGAATGGTATGCGGCTAATACCGAGGAATATAAACGAAGATGGACGGAGGCGGTCGATTTATGAGTCGAAAGAAAGAACGCGCGCTATCATATGCGCTCGGAATATCAATCGCATTCTCAGCGGGTCATGGCGCAGATGAATCGCCTTGGGTAATGTTGCTTATCGCGGCTATCGCTGTCATTGCATTCGGTATTTTGACCGTAGCAGATACAATCGAAAAGTAACCCGAAATTACTTCGCGAGGAAGGAGGACGACGGATGGAAGGCTTACGGTTAAATATGAATGCGTTGAAGCCGGCGGCACCGAAAACGGACGCAGTAGAGGCGACGGCCAAGCGGAAGGCGAAAGCCAGAACCGCCGAGCCGATCGAGGAAAGCTGGCGCAAGATATTCGCGATGAAGCTATCGGATGCCGACCGTAAAAGGGTAACGGAAGTCAAGGCGGCTATGGATGCGCGCAAACTAGCGCGCGATCCGGCTGACTGCGTTAACAAGGCCGGCAACCCTAAGGCGTTCAGCAAGGCGGAAGCGCTTCGGTTGTGGAAGACGCTTCAGGAAGCTCAGCGCGAAGAAACATTGCGGCAGATGGTCGAGAACACGCCGGATAATTACGAATTAATTACGACTAAAGAACGATTTCAGGCGCTGATCGAGGCGTTAAATAACGAAACAATAATCGCAGTTGATACCGAGACGACCGGCGTAGATGTTTATACGGATGTCATCGTCGGTCTTTCGCTGACCTTACCAAACGCTGACTGGCACGTTTATATACCGGTAGATCACGATGATTGCGAGCAACTAAGTCGCGAATACGTACTCGCAGGTCTAGCGCCCATATTTAACGATGAGTCGGTCGGGAAAGTCCTACACAATGCGATATTCGATATTGCGATGCTTCGGCGGCACGGATTCGATTTGAAAGGCGTCGCTTGGGATACGATGACCGCGATGCACCTGCTTAACGAAAACGAGAGTGATCGTACATTAGGCGGAGCCGGTTCGTTCAAGCTCAAAGACTTAGCTCCTAAATATTTAAAAACGCCGGCAGATACTTTTGATGCTCTGTTCGGAAGGAATGCGCAATTTAAAGAAGTCCCATTAGATATTGCGCTAGTTTACGCAGCGAAGGATACGGAACTGACGTGGAAGCTGTACGAATTTCAGCGTTATCACATGGCGAAAATACCGACGATTTTGGACTATTATCAAACCGTTGAAGTTCCGTTATTGTACGTAATCGTCGATTTAGAAGCTAACGGATATATTCTCGACTTGGATTTCGCGAAAGAATACGGCGAAAAGCTTCATAAGCGCGCGGAAGAGCTGCGTAAGGAATTAGTCGCAGAGTTGACGCCGTTCCATGACGGAGACGAACCGATAAATTTAAACTCGACCCATCAGATGCGGCCCGCACTTTCGAAGGCAATCGGCAAGGAGCTCCCGAATATGGACGCGAAAAAGACGTTGAAGCCGTTGAAAGACGATTACGAAATCATTGCGAAACTTATCGAGTATAAGAATATCGTTAAGCTAAGCGGTACGTATATCGACACGCTGCCGACAAAGCAAAACCCGACAACTAAGCGTTGGCATTCGCGTTTCAATCCGATGGGAACCGTGACAGGTCGATTCAGTTCCGGTAAGGACGAAGAAGACAAAACGCAACAAGGGTTTAACGTACAGAATCAGCCACCGGAAGCGCGTCCGATGTTCGGTCCTCCTCCCGGAAAGTTGTTAGTAGGCGCCGATTTTAAAGCGCAGGAAATCCGGTGTGTGGCGCACCTGTCAGGCGAACCAGTACTGATTAATGCGTTTTTAGAAGAACGAGATCCATACGCAACGATGGCGTCGAACTTTTACAAACGACCGTACGAGGAAGTTTATAAGAACGCTGATGGTTCCGACACAAAAGAGCGAAAGAAAATGAAGGTCGCATGGTTAGCTACATTATACGGAATGAGTGATTATTCTCTTGCGGATATGCTAGGCGTAGGTAAGAAAGAGGCGACCGAGTTTAAAGAAGAGTTGTTCGGAAGTATGCCGAAGCTGTCGGCGTGGTTAAAAGAGAACGAAGAATTTGTGCGAAAAAACGGATACGTTTGGGCTGATCTGAATGCGCGAAAACGCCGGCTACCAGACGCTAAACTACCCCGCAAAAACATTCCCTACGGAAAATGGAATGATCCGAAATACGATGACGCAAGAAAACACAACTCGCGAATTAATCGCGCTTTGCGTCAGGCGACAAATGCCCGCGTACAAGGATCTTCGTCTATTCAAACGAAAGTCACGATGATTAAAGCACACGAATATTGCGCTAACAAACCGGGCTGGGCGTTGTGGTCAACGGTGCATGACGAACTCATTTTTGAAGTTCCGGAAGATTTTACGTGGGAAGAAGCGCAAGCCATTCGCGATATTATGCTTAATTCATACCGTTGGGGAGACGTTGTGCCGAACGGAACGGATATCGAAGTGATGCGCAAATGGGGCGAAGGTGTGCCTGTTGAAGAATGGTTTAAAACGAAAGGGGACGATTAATTGACGAACTCAAATGCACGATCAGCCGCAAACTCACTGCGCGCCCAATTAGCGCCGACGCCCGAACCGACCACATACGCGCAGCAGATTGCGGATGAACTCATCGAATATTTAAACGAATGGCACTCGCTGCCGGAAACGTGGGATAACGCCTTGGACGCGCAGATTCACCGATGGTATGCAGATGCTCCGAAAGTATTTCCGAAGAAACCGTATTTTTCGCCGTCATCTGCGAATGCCTGCCCGCGCGAACTTTATCATAAGGCGCTAGGCGATCCGAGAGACATAACGCGAAAGCCTCCGTATCAAGGACGTTGGACCCGCATCGGAACGGCAATCGGCGATGTGATCCAGCGCGATCTGCTTTTCATGGAGAAACACTTCGAAAAGAAAGTCGGCCGGCCCTGCCCGTTCAGCTTCGAACGTAATCCGGACGGTACGCCGATGTTCGAGGACTTCGCCAAGCGGAACCATAAGATCAAGCGTGACGGCAAGACGTTTCATCTCTTCGGAACATGTGACGGCATCATGCGCTATGTCACCGAAGATGGCGAGGTATTGCGTGTGGGCCTCGAAATCAAATCGAAGCAAACGAGCGCGGCCCGCACGTCTTTCTACTCGCTGAAGAAGCCGGACGAAAAGCACGTCAAGCAATGCGTTGCCTATGCGGAAATGTATGGCGTTGACCTGTACGTGATCCTCTACGTAAACGCAGCGAAGAAAGCGTGGGAATACCCGGAAGGCGAGTTCGAAAAGAGCCCGGACATCCGAGCGTTTGGCGTCGAAATTAGCCAGGCGGACATTGACGCGCTGCTCGATAGATTCGTAGAAATACAGACGTCGGTGGATGAGCGCAAGCCAATGACGCTGGACCTTAACGGATGGACGTTTAACGGCTTTAAGACGGCTATCGCGCAATCGTTGACGGATACTGAATTAGCGGCTATTCGCGACATAGTTTCGCAGGTAAGGCGGTCTAATGTATACGAATCTACTAAGCGGCAGTACGCCGGGGCGTTAGAGTTTATCGAAAAAGTACGCAAAGGGGAGGCGGTTTGATGGACCGTTTCAATTTCAATATTGGAGACATTGTGAAAGCAAAGAATTCTCATAAGGAGGTTGGTTATAAGAGAGGAGATCTTATTAGGGTAGTAAGAAAAGGGCATTTTTCCGGTGACTTCATCGGTGAGAATTTAACAGAACCTTCCGCCTATGGACACTCTTATGTATATATCGGAGACTATTTCCGCGGTAAGAATGTCCAAAAAGACGTCGCTGTTAAAGAACCGAAATATAAAGTGTGTTTTCTCGGAATTCCTATTTTATCGGTTAGAAAGGAGCTTCGATGAGTAGCGCCAAACCTATCCGCATCCTTGCGCTAGACATATCAACGAATCCAGGCTTCGCAGTCCTCGAAGTTAAGCGACTAAAGTCCGGGCCGCGCATCAACCTCGTACACGTAACGTCTGTCAGCACGACGAGCCAGTCGCCGGACAGTCAACGGTATTCCTATATCGAGGCAGCGGCAACGATGGTTCTCCACGAATACGGACCGTTCGACGTTGTTGTCCGGGAGCATTATACGAAAGGGCGCAATAAACGATCGACACAAACGGTGTTTGGTGCGTGGGCTGTTATCGATCTAGCGCTCGGTAAGTACGGATATAAGGCGGATGTGGAGATCACGCCGACAACGGTTAAAAAGGACGTAACCGGAAAAGGCAGCGCATCAAAAGACGAAGTAGAGGCGGGAGTACGGCGGATGCTTTCGCTCCCGGCCGACTTTACATTTCGGACAGATGACGAATCGGATGCGGTGGCGATTGGGCTTTCGTATCTTGTTCGCGAGAAGATTATAAAACCGGGGGAGGACGAATAGATGGGCGTAATTAAATTGAAGATTAGAAGTAGCCTACTGTGCGGGATAAAAATTAGGAGGAAACAATAATATGAAAAAGAGACTTGTAATGATGTTTGTTGGTCTTGCGGCAATTATCTCACTGGTAGGCTGCTCTTCAGAATCAGATACTGTATCAGAAAACCTGTCGAAGTCTGCTGACTCATTCGAAGTACAGAGGAGAGTTGTATTCTTCAATGGGATTACTGACAAGTACTTACTAACTGTTGAGGGACTTTGTGCGCTTGATACAGGCAGTGCAAAGAAGATAACCGTCACTTGTAAGGTAGGGAAAGATCAGTACAAAAAACATTACCTCGGCTTGAGTGACAACGTGAGTTATTTTGTAGAGCAGACAGATGCTAAGTACGAGGATGCTTACCATTACAAAGTGCTGTTCCGCCCGGAGGAGATCATCCCAGATATTAAACTACAAACAAGTAAAGGGAAGTAAAATACCGGAAGATACGATTACTACTGAATATAAAATCGACTTGGAGTGATGCGAGTGTTTAAGCGGCGGCTGATGATGGTACTTGCGGGACTATGTTTGGGCTCGCTGATAGCTTTATTTGCTGAAATATTCCGATGGCCTACGGAGTTTCCCGTGGCAAGGGCGATCCTTACAGTAGCAGCCGTTTTCGGCCTGCTTCTCGTCGGGCTTTACGGAATCGTCCGTTTTATCTTATGGCTGATCGTTGAACCATATCGCGCACATAAACGCGAGAAAGCGAGGGCGGCGGAATGATTTACGGAGCGACTGACGAAGGTTTGCGGAATATGAAACGCTGGCTTAACGAAAAACTGATCGAAAGTGATACCGCCATCAACTTCCACGACCGGAAACTGATCGAAGAGCGCATCGAACGTGAACGGACACAGGCGCGTTTGGACGAAGTTGAGGCGGAAATTGAGAGACGGAAGGGGTAGATCGGATGCATAAACGTGAAGAACTTGAGAGCGCGTTATCAGCGTTGGAAATCGAACTGCGGTCGAGGGAAAGCGAACTTGAAGATTTGCGCGATGAGATACAGGACGTTCAGAACGATATTGACGATATCGAGGATCAGATCGCCGATATCGAAGACGAACTTGACTCGCTAGAAGACGAAGAGGATTCCGAATGCTAATCGCCTACTATTCGCTGACCGGCAACGTCCGCCGATTTGTCGCAAAGACCGGCCTAGCAACCGTCGAAATTAAGCCGGACCTGATGCTAGCCGAGCCGTTCGTATGCGTGACTGGTACGTACGGCTTCGGTCAGGTCGCCGGCACAGTTTCGGACTTCCTTGCGGATAACAGCGACTATCTTGCGGGCGTGGCTGCGTCGGGGAACCGTAACTGGGGCGATAATTACGCAAAGGCGGCCGATGTGATTGCGGCACAATACGGCGTGCCGGTTGTCGGGCGCTTTGAACTAGCGGGCACGGACACAGATGTACGACAATTTATCGAAAGGGTGAATGAGCTTGACGAATAAACACGCAAGCTATATCGAACTTAATAACGAAATCATGATACAGAAGGACGGCCGGTTCCAATTCGAAAAGGATATCGAAGCCGTCCGCGCTTATTTTATCGACTACGTAAATCAAAACACCGTATTTTTCCACGACCTAGGCGAGAAGCTCGAATATCTGCGCGAGAACGATTACTACGAAACCGAATTCCTCGACGCCTATACGTTCGATGAAATCAAGGCGGTTTATCAGGCGGCCTATGCGCACAAATTCCGTTTCCCTTCGTTCATGAGCGCGTTCAAATTCTATAACGACTACGCGCTGAAGACGAACGACGGTAAGAAGATTCTCGAACGCTACGAAGATCGCGCTTCTATTGTCGCGTTGTTCTTTGCGGGAGGCGACGCAGCCAAGGCGATCGAGTACGTAAATCTGATTATGCGGCAAGAATATCAGCCGTCAACGCCGACGTTCTTGAATGCGGGCCGGAAGCGTCGGGGCGAATTAGTTTCGTGTTTCTTGCTCGAAGTTAACGATTCCCTTAACGATATCAGTCGCGCGATTGATATTTCGATGCAGCTCTCGAAGCTTGGCGGCGGCGTATCGCTTAATTTATCGAAACTGCGGGCGAAAGGTGAAGCGATCAAGGACGTAGAGAACGCGACAAAAGGCGTCGTAGGCGTAATGAAGTTGCTGGACCATGCGTTCAGATATGCGGATCAGATGGGTTAAATTGGCCCCTTTCGTCAGTAATGGCGATCGAAAACCTCTTTAATTCATGGGAACTCCTCGAAGCGGTAGGGCCACAAACTACTAAAGGAGGACAATCATGAGCGAAGCAAGACGAAAACCTCACAACAAATTGGAGATAGATGAAGATTTTATTCGCGAAAATTACCACAAGATGAGTGCTAGAGAGATCGGTGAGATATTAGGAGTGTCTAGGGAAGCGATTAACCATCGAGTTATGCGCATGGGGCTCAGGAAGACAAAGATACCTTTTGAATTACAAAATGGTGAAGAACTAAAACCAATAAACGGGGTACCTGAATACGGAATTACTAACCTAAGCCGCGTGGTTAATTTGAGAACCATGACCGAGGTCAAACCTAAGATTGATGGATCAGGCTATTTAAAAGTAGTCCTCTTTCGAAACAAGGTTCGATTCGAAAGGAATGTCCATCGGTTAGTGGCGCTGCATTTTATTCCTAATCCTAAGAACTTACCGATGGTTAATCATATTGACGGAAACAAAGCAAACGCCGATATCAAAAACCTAGAATGGGTAACTCCGAAAGAGAATGCGCAACATGCATCAAGAACGGGTCTTTTGCGGAAAGGAGCGCGTCATCCAGCATCAAAAATCACTGAGGAACAAGCGCGGGAAATACTTTCGGATTATCGCAGCGGCCTCTCACTCAACGAGGTTCGGATTAAGCACTCATACGCGAGTAAGTCTATCGTAGATAAAATCTGTTGTAGGCAACGGTGGAATCATTTGGACCAAACGTCTTGAACGTGCAACGACTAGCCGAAAGGCGTAGGCCGCAAGCGATTGGCGGTCGAAACGGGAGGCGCCCCAAGCGGGCGAAGATATAGTCTAATCTTCGTGGTAACACGGAGCAGCCGGAAGGCGGGGCGTGCCTAGCGAACACGTCCGAATGGTCTGCAAAGACAAGGATCAGGCGCGGCTTATCTTAACGTATTCCATGCGGATATTCACGATTTCCTTGATACGAAGAAAATCAGCGCAGATGAGGACGTCCGGGTCAAAACGCTTTCCATCGGCGTCGTTATCCCGGATAAATTCATCGAACTGGCGCGCGAGAATCGGCCGGCTTACGTATTCTATCCGCACACCGTTTACAAAGCGTATGGCCAGCACTTAGACGAAATGGATATCGAAGAGATGTACGATCAGCTCGTCGATAATCCGGCCGTCCGTAAAGAGAAGATCGACGCGCGCAAGCTCCTCGAAAAGCTCGCTGTGCTACGTTCCGAATCGGGCTATCCGTACATCATGTTCGAAGGCAACGTTAACGCTGAGCACGCGAACGGCCACGTATCGAAGGTTAAATTTTCGAATCTGTGCTCGGAGGTTCTTCAGGCGTCGCAAGTATCGGAATACACCGACTACGGCGAAGAAGACGAAATCGGCCTTGATATTTCGTGCAACCTCGGATCGCTCAACGTTGCGAACGTTATGGCAAACGGAGACTTCGAAACGATCGTTAAGCTGTCCGTCGATGCCCTCACGCGAGTCTCGGAAACTTCGAATATCAAGAACGCGCCAGCTGTTGCGCGAGCTAACCGCGAGATGCGTTCGATCGGACTTGGCGCGATGAATTTGCACGGCTATCTAGCGCAGAACGGTATCGCTTATGAATCGGAGGAAGCGCGGGATTTTGCTAACGTATTCTTCGCGTTGGTGAATTATTGGTCGCTGGTGCGTTCGAATGAATTGGCGCAGCAGACCGGAAGAACGTACGAGGGATTCGAGGGGTCGACGTATGCCGACGGTAGTTACTTCGATAAATACACTAATTCTTGCTTCGAGTATCATCCGATCTCAAACAAAGTTAAAACGTTATTTGAGGGCGTTTGGTTACCGACTGTAGCAGATTGGGAATTGTTAGCGGATAGTGTTCGCGAGCACGGCCTATATCATTCGTACAGACTTGCGATCGCACCGACGGGATCTATTTCGTATGTGCAGTCGGCCACTGCGTCGGTCATGCCGATTATGGAGCGCATCGAGGAGCGTACGTACGGTAATTCGAAGACGTACTATCCGATGCCGGGGTTGTCGCCGCAGAATTGGTTTTTCTACAAGGAAGCGTATGACATGGATATGTTTAAAGTCGTCGATATGATCGCAACGATTCAGCAACACGTCGATCAAGGCATCTCATTTACGCTGTTCTTGAAAGATACGATGACGACGCGCGATCTGAATCGGATTGACTTATACGCTCATCATAAGGGAATCAAGACGCTTTATTATGCACGGACTAAAGATACGACACAGGAGGGGTGTTTGTCATGCGCGGTTTAAGTGAGGAGAGACAGAAAAGTATACGACGTGGAGACATAATTATCTACTACTTCGGGGGTACATTAATTAGTGCGAAAGTTATTCAAGCGTATGAAGGTGGGTACCTCGAAGTTCGCCATAAAGACTCCCCGATACTGAATTGCTTATTAGGATACCGGGACGAGATCAAGACATCGGAAGTGTTGGGTGTAGTTAAGCATAAAGGCAAACGGGACGGGGAAAGGAGGACGAATAATTGACGAACGCAAATGCAATCCATACGGCGGCCGACTGGTCGCGCCACGAAGACGACTTCACGCAAATGTTCTACGCGCAGAACGTTAAGCAATTCTGGCTCCCGGAGGAGATTTCGCTAAATGGCGATCTCCTTTCGTGGAAGGCGTTGGGCCCGGCCGAGCAGACGACCTATATGCGGGGGCTTGCCGGCCTAACGCTATTAGATACGGAGCAGGGGAATACGGGCATGCCGATCATCGCGCAGCACATAGCCGGCCACCAACGCAAAGCCGTCCTGAATTTTATGGCGATGATGGAGAACGCTGTCCATGCGAAGTCCTATTCGAATATATTCATGACGCTTGCGCCTACCGAAACAATTAACGAAGTGTTCGAATGGGTTAAGACGAATCCGTATTTGCAGCGGAAGGCGGCGCTGATAACCGGCCTATATCGCGACATAAAAGAAGGCGATACCCTTTCGCTGTATAAGGCGCTTGCGGCTTCGGTTTACCTCGAAAGCTTCCTGTTTTATTCCGGATTTTATTATCCGTTATATTTCGCTGGCCAAGGCAAGCTAACGAGCAGCGGCGAGATTATTAACCTTATCATTCGCGATGAGGCGATCCACGGCGTGTACGTCGGCTTATTGGCGCAAGAGATATACGGAAAGCAAGAGCCGGACGTCCAGCTTGAGATGCGCGACTTTGCCGTCGAGCTGCTGACGGAACTGTACGATAATGAGGTCGCATATACCGAGGATCTTTACGATGTGGTCGGCTTAACGCACGATGTGAAACGCTTCCTTCGATACAACGCGAATAAGGCGCTACAAAACCTCGGCTTCGATCCGTATTTCGAAGAGGAAAGGCCGAATCCGATCGTCATGAACGGACTAAATACGAAGACGAAATCGCACGACTTCTTCTCGCAAAAAGGAAACGGTTATAAGAAGGCAACGGTCGAGGCGCTAAAAGATTCGGATTTTTATTTCGGCGAATAAGCGTCCATTTTCCGGAATAGATTCGCAGTTATTTATGGAGAAGTTAGTACGCAGTTATATATGAGGACGTTACGAAGGAGGAGACGAAATGAACGTAAATATTAAACGGTTATCACCGGACGCACAGATTCCGGCTTATGCGCACGCAACGGACGCCGGCTTCGATCTAGTGGCGGCAGAGGACGTAATTATCGAACCGGGCGCAACTGCGTGTGTGCCGACGGGCTTGGCGTTCGAGATTCCTGAGGGATACGAAATGCAGATCCGACCGCGATCGGGTATTACGCTGAGGACTAATCTGCGTGTGCAGCTAGGTACGGTCGACGCAGGCTATCGGGGCGAGGTCGGAGTGATTGTCGATAATATTGCGCGAGAAGAATGGGGATCGACTCCCAGATTACGTACCCTAAACGGGAAGGTCGAGAATATTGACGGAACTTATTATCCGAAATCTACGTACATCGTCCGCAAAGGTGATCGTATCGGGCAGGGAATAATTAAGCCGATAGAACAGGCAGTGTTTGCGGAAGTTGATGATCTTAGTAACTCGGATAGAGGTGATTGCGGTTTTGGCAGCAGTGGATCGTCCGTATAAAGAGATTAGTTTATCTAATGGTGGAATCTGTTTAGTGAGTGAAGAGGACTTCGATGGTTTGAGTAAATATAAATGGCACAGGAGAAGTTCCGATGGATACGCGGCTCGCACTGTGTATAATGATGGGAAATTCAAAACTGTTCGAATGCATCGGGAGATTATGAACCCTCCGAAGGGCTTTGTTGTAAATCACATTAACCGAGACAGATTAGACAATCGAAGGGATAACCTTAGAATTGCTACCGCAAGCCAAAATATTGCTAACTCGATAAAACCTTCTACCAACTCATCGGGTTATAAGGGAGTACAGTACCGAAAAGACCAAGGAAGATGGAGAGCGTGTATACGAGTAAACAAAAAGCCTATCTCTTTAGGGCAGTATGATTCAGCAGAGAAGGCGGCACGAGCATATAATGCTGCAGCAATAAAGTATTTTGGAGAGTACGCGAGACTGAATGACCTACCTAAGGAGGGTGCTTAGATGTCGCAAATATATGCGTGCTTTATGAACGGCAAGCTGCACGGATGTGGCGACATTGAATATATGAACGATCTTTTTCGCGATTACGTCGTTAACTGCGAGATGTACGGAAAAGATGATTGCACATTTCGAATAACTACGAAGGAGAAAGCTCGCAGATTATTGATTAACGAAACTATTCGAGAAAACGGCGAAGCACTAAACCGATTGGAGGACGAATAAATGAGGTTTTGGATTACGTACGGATCATACGTTTTCGTTTTCGCATATTTGATCACGCAACTTATAACGTTTGAGTCAGGTAATTATGCCGGATTGGCAGTATTTTTGGTTCCTCTTATATCGTCGGCTGTTATAACCGCCTTAGTGATTTCAATCGGATTATTCGGAAGTAGTTCTCATAGTGGATACGGAGGAGGAGAATAGATGACGAAAGTTAAATTTACAGGAAAAGTCGGCGCAAAACATATGAATTTTATGAAAGAAGGGCGTAAGGAATTGCACTCTGCGTACTACACGACTGTGGAAACTACTTGCGGTCAAAAACTTACCGTTAAAGATACGGACGCTCCTTTCGGACTAATGGAGGCGCCTACACGTTCTGAGGCAGTTAAAAAAGGAAAACAATTTCTAGCGAAAGTCGGATTGGAGGACGAATAGATGGCGGAAACCAAAATGAACGTACAGCTTATCGCGCATACGCAAGTCTCTCGTAGCTTCTTAGATACGTTTGTTCCGTTCGCTGATGAAACGGACGGCCAAGCGGTAGCCCTAACCGCAATCAGAACGTGTTACAGCGCCAACAAACCGACCGAAATCGTCGCAGAGGAGGGCGCCAAGTATTTCGGCTCCAAAGCGTCAGACGGCGGCGCAGGAACGGACGCCGACCGATTGTTCCGACATATCGTCCGTTCGGGCCATTCGTCGACGTTAGAGCATATCTCGTTCACCTTTGCGATTGAGGGCGTCAGCCGGGCGTTATTGGCGCAACTTACACGGCATCGCGTTGGTTTTAGCTTCAGCGTACAGTCACAGCGGTATGTGCGGATGGGGAGCGATGATAGATCGGGCGGGTTCGATTATGTGGTTCCGGAGAAAGTTACGAGTGATAAAACGGCGAATATGTACGACTTTGTATACGGAACGCCACTCAACGACCGTCCTGCTACAGAAATATTCGCGGAAGCTATGGAGATAGCGCAACAAGCCTACGATAAATTACGAGAAGCAGGGGTGCCCGCAGAAGATGCGAGAGCCGTCCTACCGAATGCCGCCGCAACGAATCTCGTAATGACTGCGAACCTGACCGCGTTGTTATCGTTCTATTCTAAACGTAAGCCCGGAAAAGGCGCGCAAAAGGAAATCACCGAATTAGCCGAAGCGTTAAGACGCGAAGTGGTCGACGTGGAACCGTGGACGGACCAGTTTTTCGAGGAGGTTTGAGGCGTGAGTGAATACGTTTATCTTCTGTATGACGATGCCGATAATTTCGGAAGTAATGGAAAAGCGAGGTTACACTCCGTTCACGATACGGAAGCATCAGCGCTAAACGAGAAACGAAAACAATATCGCGAAGGTGAGTTCTTTTATATTCGGAAAGAGCGCCTAAGAAAGGACTGATTTTATCGGTATACTAACGAATCTAGCGATGTCAACGCAATTACTTACGAATCCAACCGCCAAGCCACCGGAACTTCCCCCGCCTGACCCGCCACGCATAACCGAAGAAGAATATGCGCTCCAAGAGGCGGAAGCCATTATCGAAGGCAAGGACGCTGAATTGGCGACCAAGGATGCGAAGATAAAGGCGCTTGAATCCGAATTTGCTTCCGTAAAAGACGAAGTTAGGGCGCGGATTAACGAAAAACACGAGAAGCCGCCGCAGGAGAACGAAGAGCCTTCCGGCTGGCAAACGTTCGAGGCGTCTGCTTATACGGCTTATTGCGCGGAAGGATGTGCCGGAACCACAGCGACCGGCCTCGACGTCAGCCATACGATCTACCACGGAGGCAAACGCATTATAGCGGTCGATCCGTCAGTAATTGCGTTAGGCTCAACGGTTGAGGTACGGCAGGCAGACGGAACGACGTTCGAAGCAGTGGCGCAAGATGTTGGAGGCGCAATTAAGGGCGCCAAGATTGACGTATTAGTTCCGAATGAAGCCGACGCGGTGCAGTTCGGGCGGCAGTCGGTGCAGGTTCGCGTAATAAATTAACGGGAGGGTGATCCGTGTAGTGGCGATAACTATCGAGGAAATGACCAAAGAAGCTCGCCGATTTCTCTCAGTAAACTACGGTATAGATCTGCGAATCCCCATACGAAGAAACAATCGGCTTAAAAGAACGTTAGGTCAGTTTATTCATAGAAGCAAGAAGGCTGATTGTATAGAGCTTAGTGGTATCTTACTAGATTACGGGGGTAAAGAGGCCGCTATTGATACTCTGAGGCACGAACTGATACATTACGCTCTTTTTGAGCTAGAGAAGCCGTACCGGGATGGAGATCCTACGTTTGAGAATGAGTTGCGAAAGCATAACGTCAGCCCTACAGGTACTCTCGAGTGCTTCGGACCTATCGTCCGTTTCGAATGTATGGAGTGCGGAAGTGAAAGCTTTACCGAGACAAAGAGAGTGGGAATCAGTCCGCAAAGTTATAAAACGAAGTGTTGTAAGGCGGCATTAATTAACGTTAGAAATGACGTCATTTATGGAGGGGGATCGGATGGAATTAAAGTTAAGCCAGACGGAGATACAGAACGCGATAAACGATTATATTCGTAAGAAAGGACTAAACGCGGATGTGAAACGGATTGAATACGCTGGTCCGTACGGAGACTTTCTAAACCATCTTGATTATGCGGTAGTAGAATTCGAAAATGGGGAGGCGGAATAAATGACGGAAACTAACGCAACTAGGCACGTACTGGCTGACGAAACACTCGGCGGCATCAAGCGCGAATACGTAGAGGTCGATCGGAAGGCGGAGGTTGGCGAGAAGCTCGTCATCGTAAACGCAGACGTTCAATGTGAAGATCCGTATAATAACGGAGATATATTTGAGGTGGAAAGTTTACTCGGTTGCAGTAGGGGCATACAGACGCCGTGTTATCGAGATATCTTCGATTTTGAATACCGCGTACTCGAACCGACCGACATCGTTCATATTGATGGTCAGCGCTACGAGATGGTTTGCCGGGTTGCTAAAGTTGGCGACAGGATTATCGTAACTAAGAGCCATGATTTTCCGAAGGGGTTCGTATCTACCGTTAAGGGTTACGATGAGTTGATAAAGCTCGAAGACACAGGGTATGACGCCGAACAATTTCTCGATCCAGCAAACGAATCATACCGTGTCCTCGTCCCGGTCGAAGCCACCGAAGACGAACCGAAGCCAGCCGACCCGATCGACGTTATCGCCAATTTAGCGCAAGAGATTGCGGAATTGAAGCGTACAGTCAGTCGTATCACTGACAACCTCGGATGGCACGAAATGGGTCCGGGTCGAATCGCTAATTTACGAAATGACGTTTCGGATATTAAGCGAGATATCGCTTCGCTAGAGGAGCAGGTCGATCAAGATTGCGCTGAGAACGAGGAGACATACGATCATCTATACGAGGAAATGAAGCGTATGAAAGACGAAATCGACACGTTGCACAAAGACAACCGGACGCTCGGCGAAGAGCTAGCGCGGCTGAAGGAGCCGACGAAGGCTGCAGAGTGCGCTCCGATTGATGCGCCATTAGTTTTTATTCAACGGAAAATTGGCGATGCGTTTGACGTGTATCAAGACGGTAAGAAATTGCGTGGTGTAAGGCATATCCGTATTGACGCCGCGGCGGGGGAATTCACCACGCACGATATCGAATTTGTTTCCGGAGCAACCGAGGAGGAGCGCCCATGAAGCTCGCCCTGACCGCCCCGTTACGCGCAGGCAAGTCGCAGGCCGCCGGCTATCTGTCGATGTATTACGATTTCCAAAAGTTCGCCTTCAGCGACGAATTAAAGGCGGCTTTCCATCGCGCTTTCCCTTCCGTACCTGAAAAACCGAAGCCGCGCGCGCATTATCAGAAGTTCGGACAGTGGGCGCGTGAGGCATTCGGAGAGAACGTCTGGATAGACGCATGCATGGCGAAAGTAGACGCATACACGGCGCTCTTTTCACGCAAATGTGATTGCGGATTATCTCCGTCCTTAAAGAATCGCGTACTGATCGAAGACGTGCGACAGCAGAACGAATATGACCGGCTGCGCGCCGAAGGATTTACGATCGTTCGCATTACAGCGCCGGAGGAATTACGGATCGAACGCGCACGAAAAGCCGGCGACGATTTCGATTTAGCAGCGCTTGATCATCCGACTGAAAAAGCGCTGCAAACTTTCGAAGTTGATTACGAAATTGTTAACGATGGAACGTACGAGCAGCTTTATGCGAAACTGGATGCGCTAATGGAGGCGATGCTATGACGAAATTTAATTTAACGCCGCAAAAGCCAACAAACGGAATGACTGTGCTCGAATTGTTCTGCGGAGGTGGACTCGGTGCGATCGGATTCAAGGCGGCCGGCTACGTTATCGTAAAAGCATTGGACTTCGATAAGAATGCCGCTAAAGCTTACCGTCATAACTTCGGTGATTACGTTGAGCAGGCGGATATTAACAAAATTGATATCGACAGCTTGCCGGATACCGACGTTATCTTCGGAGGCCCTCCGTGCCAGGATTTCTCGGTCGCAGGCAAAGGCGCCGGCGCAGAAGGTGAGCGCGGTAAATTAGTATGGCGTTACCTCGAAATCATCGCGGCAAAGCAGCCGAAAGCTTTTGTGTTTGAAAACGTAAAAGGGTTGATAACGAAGCGCCACCGCCCTACATTCGATGCGCTTATCGAGAAATTTAACGAAATAGGTTACGAGATTAGTTGGCGGGTTATGAGCGCGTGGGACTACGGAGTAGCCCAGAAGCGAGAGCGCGTGTTTATCGTCGGAATACGAAAAGACCTCGGCTTTACATTCGAGTTTCCGAAGCCGTTAGAAGGCGATTATCAGACGAGAGTATTGCGAGATGTTATCGGAGATTTACCGGAAGTTAATAACGAAGGTTATGGACTGCGAAATGACGAAAAACCTTACGCACACAAAATACCGGACGGCGGTAACTGGCGCAGTCTCCCAGTAGATGAACAAAAAGCGTTTATGAAAGGAGCGTTTTACAGCGGAGGCGGCCAGACGACTTATCTTCGGAGAATGTCGAGGGACGAACCCGCATTAACAATTACTGCGTCTGTGTTGGCGAAAGCTACTTGTCATTTACATCCGGAAGAGGACGGGAAACCACCACGACGCTTCACCGTCCGTGAATGTCTCCGAATCCAATCTGCGCCAGACACATACATCCTGCCAGACGATATTTCTTTATCGGCGCAGTATCGGATTGTGGGTAACGGAATCGCTTCGCGTGTAGCGTGGTATATCGGAGGTGCCTTGGCGGATCAATTGCGATTTAAATCGAAAGCATAAACACCGGAAGGGTATGCCATATACGGCTGCTTTGCGGCTTCCCCTTCGCCGATCATCTGAAAACGTAGCGGAAGGTCTTCGTCTTTAAAGCCGGCCGCCTTGATTACTTTACTTGCGGCTTTATTATACGAACGCTTATCGAATTTGAACGGAGTCGCATCGGCCTTTACGCTTTCAGGCTTTGCGCAAACAAGGCGATTCGCTTCGTCATCGTAACCGATCGTCAGGTAAAACGGTGCTTTGTCGGGCAGGCCGATGATCTTACGTGCGCCGGACGAAACGTATATTCTTCGCTGTTTATCAAGCGTTATGTAAGCGTCATTACTTTGCGCTGAAATCCAGTTAATAACCACGCAATTCACCTCGATTATACATTATACGGTAATTATATTCGCTTTTGGGACGAAAGTCAAACGAAAGGGGGCGATTGTTATAGGGAAAGCTGATCGCAAACGATGGGAAGGCAACGTTAAATCCATGGAAATTATCGCGAAGGAACGCGACCAAATAACTGAAGAAGATATTGAATTCTTACGGCAAAACTATACGTCGGCAGGCGGGTTACTTCCGAATGCCTTTAGCGGTGGGGCCTTTTTCACACCTACTCACGTTGCAAAGTTCGTATGGGATGTATTAAAGCCGCGGCTGCCTGAGGCTCCGAAGGTTTTAGAACCTTCCGTGGGTGCCGGTGTATTTCTCGAACATGCGCCGAAGGCCGCCGACATTACAGCGTTAGAACTCGATAAAACAAGTGCAAAAGTAACATCGCTGTTATATCCAGACGCTGAGATTATCGAAGGGAACGCGCTAGTACACGGCCGCCGAGATTATTACGATCTAGTAATCGGCAACCCGCCATACGGAGTGAACGTTAAGTTCGAGCCGCAAGAAGGCGAGGAATGGCGGTCAATTATTAAAAAGAAGGGAGAATACGGAGGCAAGTCGGAGGTTGCTTTTATCGAACTCGCTATCAAAGCGGTTAAGCCCGGCGGTTATATTGCGTTTGTACTTCCGTTAGGCCTATCCTACGCTAACTATGCATCTAAGCTTCGGAAGCTCATGCACGAAACGTGTTGGCAGGTCGCGACTATTTTACTTCCGGGAGAAACGTTCCAACACGTAGGTACTACGATTCCTACGCAGATATTAATACTGCGTAAAGCACCGCCTAGAACGGAGTTAATATCGCCGGCAACTACGAAATGGAGCTCAAATTTCAGACGAGGCGGTGACATCGACATATCGGAATATAACGCAAAATTTCTCGAAGGTCAGCCGCCTGCTTATTTTTCGCAAGTAACAGATATTGGATGGGATTCGAAAGGAAAGTCAACAGATGCGTCGGGCGAGGGTCTAACGCAACTTGACGAACTTGTTGACGATTTCACTGACGATAATCTTATGCGCGAAAATCTATACCCGCATTTACCGAGCTGGCACGGAATCGATAAAGGAAACGAGGCATTCTTCTTCTCACATGGCAACGGTCAGTGTGACGGCTTAAGGGATGCCGCGGCCACTTTTCCAGAGGGGCCTTATCGCTGGAATGAACTAACGTTAGGCGCGGGTGATGAGGTCGAGTGGAATGGTCGTATGGTGAGCTCGTTTGATTTCGATTGGCAGGACGAAATCGTTCGCAATTATTTCGATAGATAGCGCGATTACTAGAGCGCGAAGGAGGTTTTACGTATGGGAACGGTCAAAGTCGATCTACACCGAAAGGATCGCGAGTTTAACGCCGCATATGCGCTAGATAACGCAGAAGGCGTCAAGTTGCTCCTCGCCGATTACCAGAAGTTCGTCAGCCGGAAGCGATGCGGCGACTATGCGGCCGTGGAAGTGCTGATCGACATTCACAAGGCGATCGAACTCGCCGGCTTAACGGATCGGCAACGGCAGGCAATCGAGCTCGTTTACTTCGGCGAACTAACGCAAGCCGAGGCGGGCGAACGGATGGGTATTGCGCAAAAGAACGTAAATGAAGCCCTCGACAGAGCCTCCGAAAAGCTTGTGGACATTTATTACTATTGGGCCGGTCACGGCGAAGGATACACGACAGGGGGACGGATTGATGGATAAAACGATTTTGCACGAAACGATTACGGAAATGTACACACTTACCAAGGCCGGCAAGATGACGCGGCGTGAACGTATTGAAGCAATCACGGCCTTAGCAGACGCTTACTACGACTCTACCGGAGAGCAACCGGAGCTATCAGCGCTTGAGCGAATGGCTAATCTCGTACTCCATGAAGAGCTATCCGACGCGCATCCGGATAAGGTGACACGCGAAGAGTACCCGATCATGAGCGAAACCCAGTTCGAAGAGCGATACAAACGTGAAGCTTCGGATAAATTGGCGGAGGAATACGACCAAACCGGCTCCTATAAAGGGCGACCGATTCGCAGGCCACGTTCTTCATACGAAAATAAATTACTGGATAAGCGCGCCAAGGCACGGAATGAAGAGCGAAGGAAACGTTATTCGGCGTTTGTTAACGGAAAGTATAACGGCCAATTCACCGTAAATATCGCAACTGGCGAAAAAGTTTATCACTAATACCCGCATTTTACCGCGTTAGTTGTCTATACGTTATGAGGGCGCCCGTTTAGCGCTCTTTTATTTTGCGAAAAAGGAGACGTTATAATGAAGAGATTACGAGTTATTAATACGGAGACAGGCGAAGACTGGTCGGAAATGTACACGCTGCGGCACCGCAACCAAGACGTAGCCTTTCGTCAACAGCAAGAAAAGACGGCTGATCGGCGTGATTTCTCAAACGCCAACATGTCTAATATTCACGAAGTCTATGATGCTCTTACGACGGCACAGTGCGGCTACCTGATGCTGCTTCAGTGTTACGTCGACTACAACGGTGGACTAATCAAATCAAGCCGCAACAAAACACCGATGACCACTGCTGACATGATGGACGTTTTGCAGCTCGGTAAAAAACGGATGACCTTTTACGACTTCCTTTCCGCCTGTACCGAGCACGACATTATCCGAGAAGAGGGCGGCCGTTACAGCGTAAATGACCGCTACCACTTCAAAGGTAATTTCGGTAGTCAGCAAGTCGTTAAGCTATACAGCGCGAAGATTAAACGTGTGTACAGCGAAGTGAAAGCGACTGACATTGGCCTGATCTATCGTATGCTTCCGTTTATTCACTACGAAACAAACGCTCTGTGCGCAAATCCTTTCGAAAAGAATCCGAGGCGCATCCGCTGGTTTAATAAGAAGGAGCTTGCGGCGGCGATCGGCGTTACTTCTGATACGCTTGGCCGGCGCCTGAAGCAAATGAAATTCGACGGTGAGTACGTTGTTGCGCGCATTAAAGTCGGCAGCGAGCCGGAGCGCTATACGTTTAATCCTAACGTATTCTATCGACAGTCTAAGACGCCGGACAAAACGTTAATTGCGCTGTTCAACGTTAAGAAGGTATAATTTTACTATATCGGAGGTGAGACGAATGGGGATGCCACGAGGAGCTAGTCCGTTAGAAAGCATTATCAGGGGCGCGAGCCCGTCACGCGGAGCATAGAACGAAAAAGGACGCCTTATACGGGCGTCTTTTCTTCGTCATCTTCCGTTTGTAATTCAAGAACTTCGATCTGCGATTTTAAGATTGCTATGTCGCGGCTGTTTAGATTCGTAGGTAATTCAAAGCCTGCATACTGCCCGTTAGTAAGCGCAATGCGAGCGTATTGTTTATCGTCCATTCGTATTCTCCTCCGGTGTTTGTGCCTTAAATATACCATCAGCTCTTCCACGAATCAAACGAAGGTATACGCAACAGTCCTTTGCGCGTCTTAAATCGATGTTTCACGCGACATCTTATCGGCTCTATATTCACGTATTTATCCGTTTCTCCTACGTCTACCCGCTCCGAATGAAATCTTCGCCGTTCAGCGTGCGGCATAAACTCCATCAGTCCCGCGTAAGCACCGTCTTCATACGCTAAAACAAGCGCATTATCTTCTTTGCGGTAACCCGTAATCCAAACGTCAGTATATTCGTAGTTGACGATCTTCAGCCAACGGTCCGACCGCCTATTTTCCGCGTAGGGTGAATTAGCGCGCTTCATAACGACGCCTTCAATACCGGAGCTTTTCGCTAATTCAAAAACAGCGCGGCCATTACCGGTAACGCTATCGACAATCTTAACGTTTGGGTGGTCGAGGGCAAGGCCGGTTAATAATTCCTTTCGCTCATATAAAGGCTTCGACGTAACCGATACACCTTCGAGACGCAATATATCAAACACGCAGAATACTATCGGATGATAGCTTCTTCGCGATTGAAACCGCTCCATCATAGCCTCGAAGTCTCCGGCGCCTGTCGGTCCGGGTACGATAAGCTCGCCGTCGAGTACGGTTCCGTCCGGTATCTGTAGCGTGTGGAGTTCGGGGAATTTAGCGGTGACTTCGTTGTTGTGGCGCGTGTAGAGGCGTATGCGGCCTTCATCTTTGGATGCGAGCAGGCGGATACCGTCGAATTTGATTTCGGTAATGTAGTCGTCAGAGTCGAACGGGTCTTTTGCGGACTCTAATAGCATTGGCGAAATAAACAAAAAATCACCTCGTTTCAGCTTCGTAATACTATAATGATATAGTAAGAGTCGGCTAGAACGAAGTGATTAGGTGTCGTTAAATTTATCCATCAGACATCTTAGAGGAAAAGCAGCCCTAGCAGCTGGTCAGCTATTTCGTGCTTGTCTTTTGGGCGGCCGTCTTCGAAAGAAGCTTGCTGAGGGCCGAACGTTTCAATTGAAGTCAAATGTGATCCGTTTTTGAATACTTCTATTTTGGGTTTTTCTCCCTCAGACACATGAAGATCCGCCTTAACCCCTACTAGTTGCGCTGAAATTTTGTGAGAGGATACGGCTATGTAAGAATCTTCATCTGATATAAGAATGTATTTCAGTTTTTGCTCAAGCGCTCGAAAGCTAGTACCAATAACCTCAAATAATTCGAGTGTTTCTACTTGTTTGCTGTGTTTTAAATGTAGTTTCTGAACGAGTTTATCAAAATTTTTCTTTTCCAAAGAAATAGCCTCCTATTAAATATTCTTTTTCATTCCACACCGCCGGCACTCCCGAAGAAACTTCCCGCTCTTCACCGAGCTTTTGAACAGCGTATATTCGCAGTTGTCGCATCGTCCTGCGCGCTTATCCGGAAATTCCTTGTATTCGTAAGTGATCGACGTATCAATGCCGTTAGTCTCGTATTTTTCCTCCATTTTCGCTGTACCTCCGTGTCCTACATCGTTGTATAGAACGATTATACCACGAAATTACAATGAGAGAGCCGCTTCAGACGCGTTCAGGTAGATAGGTATCCGAAAGCTTGAAACGGCTCATTTCGTTCATTATTTAACGTTGAATTTCGCTGACTCAAACGTACCGACGTATTTGCGCTTGCCTGAATCCGAATAGCAGTCGATCTGAATAACGTAGGTGCCTTTGCCGGTCTTGCTGCGGATCGATTTCGCATTAAACGACTTCAGCGGCGTTGACGTTTTGAAGTTGCCCCGCTGTACTAAATTCGTATCAACCAGCCCGCCGCCGCTGCGCTTCTTGTATACGCCGGCTGTGTAGTACAGCGTTGTGCCGCCTTTCTTCTCGGCTTTCCAATCGACTGTGGTCGCGCTGCTGCTGTACGTGGTTGCGTCCGTATATATCCGCGCCTTGTGTCCGAACTTCTCCGTCTGCCAACCCGACCATGCTGCGTCAGCTTGCGGAGCCAGCGCAATAGTGCCGGTTAATAAGGTTGCGGTGATTACGAGCGATTTAGCTAAACGTTTCATACGATTTCCCCCTTTAGAAGCCGACAAATTCGTCGTCAATAGTCGATTTTGTATAATCGATGGTATTTCCGTCGCGATGACCGCTACTATACGCAAACATTTCCTCAATATCCGGGACTTGTATTGCGCGTGCAGTTCCGAACGACTTCGAAAGCTCTTTGTAGGCGTCGCTTACTTCCTTCGGTCTAATAACCATCAAACCGTATTCTTCTTTCATCTGACGCAACTGCTCGGCGAATTTTTCTTTAAGCCCGTCAAGGAAGCCCTTCATGTAAGAGTTTTTTAGGTCATTGGTCTTTTTTACGGTTCTGGTGGCGTATTCTTCGTCATAGTAGGAATTTATGAAACGCTTTGAGTAGAACTGAATCGCATCATAGGCGAGTACAAACATTTCTTTCGCAAGCTGCACATCGTTGTCATAACCGAAGAAGATTACAGTTTTCTTCCTTCTTTGCTCACCGTCAAAACGTTTATTATTGTAATAAAATTCAACTTTGAAGTTATCCGCGATAATTCGTGATAACGAACGTTCCCACCAGAAAAGCCGCTTATAAGCCGTTGCCTGACCTTTTACGATCTCTTGTTCGGCATATCTTTCCGTTATCTCACCAGAGGAAATATCGTGCTTAATCATGAGTTTCTGCGCCAATAGGAACGCGCTTTGCGATTCCTCATCGCTTTTATTGTCGTTTGCAATTGCCAATAGGCCGCGAATTTTCTTTATGATCGACTCGTTGCGCGTAGAAGTCATACGATTTCCTCCTCAACTTCCAGCCGCGTACCACACGTAGGGCAGCACGCGTCCGGCTTGATTTCGATATCTAACTTAGCGTAATTGCAATCATGGCAAGTGTATTCAATCATCGTTATGGCTCTCCGTTTCCTTTTCGATTAAGTACCCGAAGTAGGTAAGCACCGTATTAAAACCGATCTGATACGCGCGCCCGCTGTCCTGAAATAGCGTCATCGGTCGTTGGTATAGGTCGAGGATCTGCGCTTTTTGTTGCGCCGTTAATGGCGGCGTATCCGACCACAGGCGTCTTATATCAAGCGTCATTTTCCACACCGCCTTTCCGCCGTAAGAGCAGAAGGACAAAAAACACGATCGCCGATCCGATTCCGATATAATCGAGCGCGGAAAGCTTGGCGAAATTCATGCTCGCGATCCATGAGACAAGGACGATAATTAGCAAAATTTCCGTGGTATTAATCCGTTTCATACGTGGTATAATTGATTGACAGGGGCTTTCGCCCCCGCTGGATTATGTGCGGCGACGGTGTTTCTTGGTCGGAATCCGTCGCTCTTTTGCTTTCGCCTCTTTGCGCATCTTGCGAAGTTCTAGTGATAGTTTGAAAATCGCTAACCAAGTGCCTAGGAGCGCTGAAAGCTTTATGATGATGTCAATCAATTTACCGTTCACCTCCTTTCGTTACTTTAATTATATCGCATAAACGTTATAACGTCAATGCGTTATTGATAAAAATATCGTTTTTACGTTATAATAATCGTAGGAGGTGGCGGAAATGATCGCAAAGATAAAGGTAGGCGAGGCGCTAAAGCGCTCGGGCAAGACGCAGGGCGAACTCGCTGAACTAACCGGAATCCGTCCGAATACAATAAGTGAATTAGTCCGCGGACATAGAGAACGTATCCAGCTCGACCATCTCAGCCGGATTGCGGCGGCGTTGAATATAAAAGACATACGTGAACTGATCGACCTTGTAGACGAAGAAAACGGAGGCGCTGACGAATAGTTGGCGTCTTTTTTCATGGGTTCGTTTATCCTGCGATTCTCAACTACGATAACCTAAATGATAATGAACACGACTTTATTCGTACAAATCGGGCAAAAACACGACTTTATTCGTACAACCGAAAAGTGGGTTCGCGCTTAGAACCGCAAGGGATACAGCCGTTTTAGGCGCTCAATCACTTCTTAGTCTTGTGAATCACAAGCCTCTGGAACTTCGGCTACGCCTTCGTCCAGTATTATCGCGATCAAGTACTGATTAATTAATATCTGCGCGTATGTAGGGAACGAAGTGACCGGAATTAGCGCTATGTTTAAATACAAGCGGAAGACATCCGTTAATAGAGCGCTAACCTAACGAAATAAATAACGGAAGGACAACGATAATACCGTATAATTTACCGGCTTAGCTGTCTATACGTAATAGAAGGACGTAACATACCGTATAACCTAGCGATAGGCAGGCGGGGTACAGCCGGCATACATACGCTATATGTAACACCGTATAGGCATACGTATAGTTATATAGGAAGGAAGGCGGCGGGGAGACGTCCGGTTGCGATGCGTGATGAGGCGAACAGCAACGAGCCACTACCGGAGGATGAGCCCTTCCGAAACTCACGGGGGTCAGACCGAATGACCAGCGCAATATGCACGATCCTATACATGGCATACGGCACATGGCATACGGCAGGGTGCAGGCGTGGCGCGGGTTCTCGAATGCATAAAGAACATACGATTAATTGCGATGAGTAAACGATGACGAATGTTATCATATCAACGTTTGTCTATTGATTCGAATGTAACTCAATTTACTTCTGTTAAATTCGTTATTCATAAATGTGTATTTAATATACGATGACCCAAACGAAGAATCGTGGAAACGCCGGGCCCCCAACCGCCCCCGAAAATACCGGCGCAACTGCTGTCCGGAACTTGCGCACAATTTTTCGAACTCGGGGCGTCAACTAAACGGAGGTGATCGCGTTGTTCATTCAGGTTCAACGGCTGACAGACGACCAGAAAGCACTATTAACGGAAAGTTTTGCGGGGATGCTCGAAGGAGACGGCGCGATAAAGATCACTGTAAATTGCGGGGGACCCTCCATATACGACACGGTAAGTAGAACGACGAACTTCGAAATCATCGAATCGATTACGAAATGATAAACGGAGGTGTAGACGTTGCCCCATAAATGCGACGTTTGCGAAAAAGATTGCGAAGTAGACTACGATGATATAAACGATCGACATATGTGTGAGCGATGTTGGGATGAATATTACGAGGCTTGTTATTATGGCGGCTTAACATAACGACTATTCCACGAAATAAGCGCGTCACAGCCGTTTTAATCCAGACGGAGGGTATTCGGTAGGGTAAGCGTTAGAAACGCTAATTTCGTGTTATTTCGAAGGGAGGACGAAAGGGTGGCGAAATATCGCAGAAAGGCCGAGGAAATAGAAGCGCTAAAATGGGGCGGGGTTACGCAGGACTCGATAGATAATCTACGGAAATTTATCGGGGATGAGGCGTACAAAGAACGGTGCTTTGTGTATCCGGCATCCAATAGACTCAAAATCACAACGCCGAGTAGCGAAGTTGTTGCGCAAGTGGGCGATTATATTATTCGCGGCATTGAAGACGAACTTTATCCGTGTAGATCGGATATTTTCGAAAATAATTACGAAAAGGTAGACGCCAATTAAACCAGAGGAGCTGGACGCTGATGGGAGAAAAGATAACCGTTAAGCTCACCGCAGGAGAAGGCTATAAGGAGCAATTCGATGAGATGCGCCGTCAATTCAACGCTGTCTCGAACGCAGTAGAGTTCGTAGTTATGGTCGTAGATACACCGGAGCAAGCAAGGATTCTCGAGAACATATTTAAGGACCTCGACAATGATCGATTACATTTCCGAGCCTTAGCGGTAGGTCAGGCGGCCGTAGGCTGGCAACATAAAGGAACGCGCCCTACTAAAGTTATATTAGCCTACGACGAACCTAAAACTGCGCACGAGAGAGAATGGGAGCGGGAAGTAGTTGCGAAACTCGGATATAAAGACACGCATCCGACGAAGAAGACGCAGTGGATAAAGTTAAACGGAGGCGATCGCCTATGACGAATAAGCAAACGGAATCCCACTGCGCCCCATCCAATTGTTCGCGCCATTTCGAAGTATGCGATTGCAAGTCGATGTGTTTGCTGCGATATGGCGCAGAAATACGGAAGCGGCAGGAAGAAGTCGGATCTGCAACCGGATTATACGAAAAAAGACGAGCACACCTACGCTGGCTACGGCTCAAACGTTGGGGCGCCCGTCGTCTTATAGATTAACATTCGCGTATACTTCGTCGATCCGGTCCTGATTGATTCCGATATATCTCAACGTGACTGACTGCTTCGAGTGGTTGAAAATCGATTGAAGTAGCGTAAGATCTGTACCGTTCTTGTACGCGTGATAGCCGAAAGTCTTACGCAATGAGTGGCAACCGATAGTACCAAGCTTATCCGAAAGGCCGGCGCGCTCAACAGCTTCGTTAAGGATGCCGTAGGCACGAACACGGGTGATGGCCTTCGAACCTTTCCGGGAAGGGAAAAGCCAGTCGTCATCGTTTGCTTCGGCCGGAATCAGGTCGGCAACAGCTTTCTTGATTGCGGCATTGAAGAAGAAACGTTTTGATTTCTTCGTTTTCCCTTCCGTAATTGCAACGAAGTCCTTTCCGCGCACATCGCCGACTTTGAGCGCAAGTATATCGGAAATACGTAAGCCGGAATTAATGCCGATCGTAAATAAAAGCAGATCACGTCCACGAAGGGCTTTTTTTATTGCGTTTATTTGGCGTTTTTCTCGAATCGGTTGGACTTCGTTCATTCGAATTTCACTCCGTTCTCAATATGTTAAATTCATATTAACGAAATTAATAACGAAAGTCAAGCGAAAGGAGGGCGATAATTTGGCGTATATTAACGGAAAATGGTTGGATCGTGAAGAGCGGCAGGAGCGTATCGACTTATTGATCGAGAGTGTGCGCCGATTAGCGGACCTCATTAAAGCGAAAAAAGCCACCGATTACCATATCGATATGTTCCGGAAGAACAAGGCCGAATTAATTAAGCTGAAGCGCGTTCATCGTGCCGAAGTGGATATCGCATATTTCACCTACGAGTATTTGAGCGACGGCCTAAACCCGGAAAACGAGGATAACGTCGTAAGAAATTCAGATGACGGGACGCCTCACGACGGCATTGAAGATATTGCGAAGATCCACGAAGAGTTTTTTGAGCTTTGCGATTACGTCAACGAAGAGAAAAGGAACGCGCGGCTTGCAATCGCGGCTGCGCGGGGTCACTCGAAATCCGGTATGTTTTCGAACGCTTTGCCGTTACATCAGGCGGCTTATAGAAAGCGCAAATACATTCTCGTGATATCAGAGACGGATTCGCTCTCGAAAAAGCTTATCGGATGGGTTAACAAGCAGATGAAGTTTAACGCTAAACTGCGGGAAGACTTCGGCCCTATGATGCACGAGTCGGCGAGCCGCAACGAAAAGGATAACGAAGAGGCGTTCATTACAACGACGAATATCCTTATTGAGTCGTCATCCTCCGGTAAGCAGCTTCGCGGTAAAAGGCACGGAGCTGTCCGGCCGGATCTCGTAATAATTGACGACCCGTCATCGACAAACAACGAAGGAACCAAGGAAGCGCGTGAAAAGCTCGTTCACTGGTTTAACTCCGTCGTTGTTCCTATCGGGTCCAAGGCGACCGCGATCGTGTTAGTCGGGACGATGGTTTCAGCGACCGGGCTTCTTAACCACGTTCTGAAGCGTAAGGATTTCAAGGCCAGCTTTCACGGAGCGATCATAAGCGAGCCAACACATCCGGAATTATGGGACAAATACTGCGAGGTCTATGCGAGAGCGGAAACGATCGAAGAGGCTGACGAATTTTACGAAGCGCATAAAGAGGCGTTGGAGGACGGCGTCGAACTGGCGTGGCCTTGGCGCTGGACCTATCGTGAGCTCATGCACGAGAAAGTAAACATGGGAACGCGCGCATACAATTCGGAATTCCGAAACTTGGCTTTCAGTGAAGACGAGCAGTTCTTCTTCCCGGATAACTACGCTTACTATCACTACTACCACGAGAACGGAACAGCATACGTCGTGTACAACGAATTGAAAATACCGGTCAGCGATCTTCTGATTGTTGGGGCGTGGGATATCGCACAGGGTAAGAATGCGCGGTCTTGCTATAACTCGGTTATTACGCTTGGTAAGCACGAGCCGACCGGATACATTTTCGTACTTGATGAATACGCGTCGAAGGAGCCGGCGCACGTATACATTGACGTCATTATTCGGAAAATCAAACAATATCGGCATCGTTCATTCAATGTTGAAACTATAAACGCGCAGCACGAATATTATCGTCAGCTTCAGGAGCGGGTCCGGCAGGAAGGTCTTTATACGTGTCGCGTGAACGATGTGAAATCGCATAAGTCTTCGAAAGACGAGCGTATTCAATCGATGGAGCCGATGCTGCATAACAAAACGCTGATTCTGAACGATAGGCACACGATGCTTCTCGATCAGATGGCGCAGTATCCTTTCGGCGATTACGTTGATTCGCTCGACGCGCTTCAGCAGGCGCTCGAATCCGTATTCAGACCGAAAACAAGGATGGTGAAGAAGCCGGGATGGCTATAAGAAAGGAGGCGATAAAATGTCGCGGATGAAAGAGCTGGAAGCAAAACTAACGCTTCAGCAACGCAAGGCAGCGCAAGTCGTTGCGAGTAATGAAGTCACGCCCGAAGACGGGAACAAACGAAGTCAGGACGCATTGGCCGAAGAAATCGGTGTAAGTCGTATGACGCTCTATCGATGGCGGTTTCAAAATCCGATATTCATCGAATACATGAATCTATTAGCGGACGACATGCTTTCCGGGCACCGATCCGAAGTATACGGGCAACTCCTAAAGCTGATAAAAGGACCGCAGCCTTCAGTTAAAGCTATCGACTTGTTCATGCGTCGCCACGGCTTACTGACCGATCGTCAGATAACGACCAATGAAGCAGACGGAGGCGCCCGCAGTAACGAAGATATCGAGAAGGAACTCGAAGAACTGGCTGACATTATCGGAGAGGAGGAATAGCGTTGGGGTTTTTCAATTTACTAAAGAAACACGACCAGCCTTCGGATGAGTACACGGTTAGAAAGACGTACAGCATCATTCGGGAAGGCGCGCAATTTCCTCCGGACGATTCAATCAAGAGGTTGGCGAAATATAAACGTATGCGTAAGCTCTTCGAAGGAAATCACCGAGACGTATACGAAAGGGCTACGGACATTTTAAAAGATTCGCCACAAGCGAAACAGCTCGAAAAGCTCTACATCGCTATCAATCTCGCGGATATTTTGGTAACGAAGCCTGCGGATCTGTTGGTAGGAGAACCGGTTCACTTTGAGAGCGGACTGGACGACACTAGCGAAGAGCAAAAGGCGCTCAACCGATATGTAGAAGAAAACGATCTCAATCAACTGCTGCACGAGAGCGCCATGTCGAACGGATATCGCGGTGACGCGTGGATTAAGGTTCGATTTGGCTACCGCCAAGACTATTCCGAACTTATCGCGAGGGGCTTAGAGATTCCAGAAGATGCGAAAATGGAGTCCGTTGTTGAGCATGTTAATGCGAATTGCGTTTTCCCTGAGTTTTCAGCCGGGAACGTTAAGCAGATCAAAGCGGTCAATATAGCCCAAGTCGAATGGGTAGAGACGGAGCAGACGGAAATTCCTTTCCTAAACGTAGAGCGCCATATACCGGGACACATCTTCTATACGCGCTACAGACTATATCAGAATGGCGTCGATGTTTCAGGTGGCGCCCCAATCAGCGTTTTCAATATAGGCGAAGAGGTGCCGACGGGCCGCGAAGAAGATCACGAAGAGACGTTCCTTCCGCACATTCCGGTTTTTCACATTCCGTACAAGTCAATCGATGACAGCTATTTCGGTATTGGCGGATTGGAGAAGATCGAAACGACGCTCGCGGCAATTAACGATCGTCTGGTGCAGATCGATTACATCCTATGGAAGCACAGCGACCCGACTGCGTATGGACCGGACTTAGAAGGGTCCGGGGATTCGGTTCAGTTTGGCGGCAAGTACATTCCGGTTACAAAAGACGATACGACTCCGGGCTATATGGTTTGGCAGGCGCAGCTTGACGCAGCGTTCAAAGAGCTTGACGTCCTATTCAGTAATGTCTTTCAAATGGCCGAGACGCCGCAGTGGTTATTCGGCACGACGATTTCCGGAGATAATTCAGGCGGCACAGGCACGTCTCACACAGACGGCGCGGCGATCAAAGCTCGCTTCATGCCGATTCTTTCGAAGGTAAAGCGGATACGAGCGCACTATGACCGGGCGGTAAGAGACGCCCTTTGGACGTGTATGCTGCTCGAAAAAGCAGTCGGGATCATCGATGTTGAAAAAGCGGTTTATCCGCGGGCTATTTGGAGCGACGGACTTCCGAAGAATGAAAAAGAGCTCGCCGAAATTATGCAAATCCGTACAGGCGGCAAGCCTACGATTGATGTTCGCGGAGCCATTAAACAGCAGGATGACGTGGACGACGAAAAAGCTGACGAAATCATTCGCCGCATTGAAGAAGACGAAAAAACGACAAGTGGCTTTGTTGACGGATCAATTTTTAATAAGGAAGAGCCGGAAAAGAGCCCTTCAGACGAGGATAAAGAGGAAATCGCAGAGGAGGACGGTAGTTAATGTCTCGCTCTCCTGAGCCTCAATACGATTATCAGACGAATCGACTTGCCGGGTATTATCAGGAAGCGGTACGAGACATCTTGGCGGAGCTTGAACGAATTGACCTCGATAATTTTCGAAGGGCTAACGCGTTGGCAACCTTGAAATCTATTAGCGAGATCCTCAGCGATTTAGACGAAAAATCTTCCGCATGGGTCAAAAAGAATGTTCCGAAGGCGGCCACCGATGGTATTGCGCGGGCACTGGTCGCTCTGGACGTAGCAAAGACAGTAGCTGACGCAGAAAAAATCGTTGTTTTTAACGAGGTAAACGAGTACATGGTTGCGGCTGCTGTAGCGGATACGCAGTCGGATTTATTGGCAATTACGCAAAACGTCGATAGGAAGACGCGGGCCGCCGTCAGAAAAGCCGTTTCGGATTCGATGCGTCTTAATATGACCAAAGGGACGAACGGACGGCGGAGCATAACGGATCTGGTGCGCAAGTCTCTTCGGGCTTCGGTGAATACCGGCATTATTGACGCGCGGGGTAATCGATGGAAGCCGGAAGTGTATGCGGATATGGTCGTCCGTACAAAGATGATGGAAACCTACCGGGAGGCTCATACGAATGAGGCGGTGAGTCGCGGCGCATATTATGCGCAAATTTCGTCTCACGGGGCGAAGGATCTATGCCGTCTCCACGAAGGACAAATCATTAAGCTGACCGACGATGCTCCCGGCAATTATCCGACATATGACGAACTCAAAGCGACCGGGGAGATATTTCACCCACGTTGTAAGCACGTAATTTCTACAATAAGAAACCCATCAAGCGCTGTTTAGCGCTTTTTTATTTTGTCCGAACGTTATGACGTTAAAAGAAACGGCTGCATCACTCAATAGCCGACGGGCTTTAAGCGGTGGAGGGACTGTATGAGCGAAGAAATTAAAGCAACGGAAGCAAACGAGGTTACCGATCAAACTACGGCTGAGGTGCCGGAAAATAAACCTGAAGCGCAGACGGTGACTATGACGCAAGAGGAATTTAACGCTGTAATTGCTCGCGAAAAGGGGCGCGTTAAGAACAAGTACGCTGACTATGACGAAGTGAAGGCGAAACTAAGCGATTACGAAAAAGCCCAGAAAGAGCGAGAAGAGGCGGAAATGACCGAGCTGGAAAAGCTTACGAAACAGCTCGACGAAAAGGCCGAAGCTGAAGCCGCCTTCGTAAAGCAGATCGAAGATTTAAAAGCGGCTGCTGAACAGGAAAAAGTGGCGAACGAATTTATCAAGGTTGCTACGAGCAACGGCATCGCCTACATTGACGACGCTTTACGTCTGGCTGACCTATCCGCGGTAAAGGTTGAGGACGGAAAAGTAATCGGCATGGAGGACGTTGTAAAGGGGCTCGTTGACAATAAACCATACTTGGTTGCGAAACAGCAAACGCTGAAGCCGATCGGCCAACCTTCTAATAGCGGAGGAGAGACGGACGGAGGCGAAATCAAGACGTTAGAAGCGCAGCTAAGCGAAGCAAGGAAAGAAAAGAATTTTTCGAAGGTAATCGAGCTTTCAAACAAATTGAAATCACTTTTGAAGAAGTAGGGGGAAAATAAATGTTAACTAGTTACGATTTTAAAGATCAGGTACGCCAGCTTGACGCGGGGATTGAACTTATTATTCAGGATGAACCAACGTTGCTTGGTTTGATCGGCTTAAACGGAGAGGCACTTTATCAGACTAAATTCGAGTGGATGTCTGACCGACTGAACTCAAACCTCGCGACTGTTAAATCGGTAGCGGAAGACGGAAAAATTACTGTGGCGGAAGATGACGGAGAGAAGTTTCGTAAAGATGCCATCGTCGTTTTTGGCGAAGAGTATCTGAAAGTCACAAACGTGTCCGGCGATGTGCTGACGGTTGTTCGCGGATTTGACGGAACAGTTCAAGAGGAAATCAAAGCCGGTTCTGAGCTGCGTATTGTTTCCCGTCCGCAAAATGAAGGTGCGGGTGTCGGTATCGATGAGGGTCATGACCGTTATGTAGATTACAACTTCACGCAAATTATCGAAAGGTATGCGGCTGTATCAAAAACCCAACAAGCGGTCCGCACACATAATGTGACGAATGAGCTTGACTACCAAGTAAAGCTACGTCTTAAAGAGATGGCGCGGGAATTTAACGACTGGTTGATCTATGGCCGCAGAATTGACGGTAAGCCTCGTACGACTGGCGGCTTACTGACCTTTGCGAACTTAAAAGGCGCTGCTAAAGCTAACCTAAAAGGAGAAGAGGTTGGGGCTAAGGCAATTAACGATGTTATGGAACAAGTGTATTTAAGAGGCGGCTCTGCTAACACGATTCTCACCAATACTGCGGGAGCTCGTCAAATTTCAAAATTGGCGAAAGATACTATCCGCACAGAGAGAACGGACGCGGCTACAGGGCACTATGTAAGCACATTCGTTTCTGATATGGTAGGCGGCGGTGTTGCGACTGTAGTTGTAGATCCGAACTTCCCTAAGAACAAAATCGCTTTATTCGACCGTAACATTCTCTCTCTTCATCCATTGAGCGGGCGTTCTGTCTATGACGAGGATGCCACAGTTCCGGGAGCTGACTTTGTTGCGCGCCAGATCCGTGGCGAATACGGAATCAAGATCAAAAACGCGAACGAAAAAATCGCCATCCTCGAAAATATCTCGACAACTGTATCTTAAAGACAATCGACGGGCTTCGGCCCGTCTTTTAATTTGAAAGGAGGCCAACAATGGCAATTACAGATGATCAGAAACGGAGATTAAATGAATCTATGCCAGTCGCCAACGATCTAAAGATCGGTGACATCATTCAGGAATTACAAGAAAGCGGTGGGACTGCCGGCCCTAAAGGCGATCCCGGTCCGAAAGGCGACCCCGGGCCAAAAGGAGCGGACGGATTCGGAACCAAAGCGCAGTATGACGACATCATCGCGCGGCTTAAAGCGTTAGAGGGAGCTGGCTCGTAATAATGGCCGTCTATAAGGCTTCTCCGTTTTATTCCGTAGGCACTGACCAGACGATCGTTTTCGACCACAAAGGCGTTTACGAAACCGATGTTCCGGCCGAAATTAAGCAGTTGAATGCATTATGTCCGCGATGGATTAGCTGTGTTGTGTCAGACGATGAGACGGAAAAGGCGGAGGCAAAGGCGCCGAAAAAGCCTGCACGTAAGTCCTCCGGAAAATAAGGAGGGCTGTGCGTATGGCTTTAAGCGTAGAAGCTGCAAACGAATATATTAATCGAATGACAATCGATAACGAGGACTGGAACGACTATGACGTCGAAAAGCAGCAGCGGGTACTAAACGTAGCCGAGGACGTCTTGGCTCGAAAATTTCGTAAGTACGTCATTCCTGACGACGCAGTTTACGAGTTTACGAACGTGCTTGCGACTGCTTATAACGATACGAACCGCCTGAATAAGCACGGCATCGCGTCTTACTCAATCACCGGCGTCGGGTCGTTTACGTATAAGGAAACGCTTCGAGCTGACGATGAGTCTCTCATACCGAAAAAGACGATCGACCTGATCGAAGAAGCGAACGACGTGAAACTTAGCGGCCGGACCGTAAAAGCGACGGTGATGTAATTGGCGATCATACCGATGCGTCAGACCGTGACCGTTACTCGTGCTTCAGATGATATAGACGTGTGGGGAAACCCCGTGAACGTCGAGCCGTTCGAAATTAAGTGCCGAATCGACGAAGGATCTACTATTGCGAATTCACGTTCTTCCGGGGTTGTGAAGAGCGAGGAAGTCGTGGCTACGGCGCGCATCTTGGTCGATAAATTAGCCGATATCAGGTATACAGATACACTCGCATTCACGAACGAGCTGGGCGAAACTATTGAACGTAAGCCGAAGGAAATAAATGTGAAACGGCATGTCAGCGGTAAGCCGATTCTGACCGAGGTAATCGTATGAGTTTTACGTTGGATGCTGGCGATTTTCTATCGTTGTTGGATAACCGAGAGGCAGCCGTTGAGCAGGCAGCAAAGACAGCGATGCATGATAACACGGATGATCTCGCTAGACTTGCGCAAAATATCGCCCCGATCGATAAAGCCACGCTCCGTCGCGGCATGAAAAAGAAGGTTACGTTAAAGCGTGATAGTCTAATCGGTGAAGTATCGTTTCGGGCCGTTGATAAAGGCTTTAACTATGCGCTATGGACGCACGAAGCGGATTACAACCTCGGACCAGTTTCGGCAGGTGCAGGAGGCATTAACGGCTATCCGGTCGGTAACAAATATCTGGAACGTCCACTGAAAGGTGAATCGCAGAAATATATTAATCACGTAGCAGACGCGGTGAGAAGGGAGTTGTGATAATCGTTGAAGATAACCGAATTAATCTCGTTCATACAATCGCGGGTTGACGGCGTTTATTACGCAAACGGATTCCCGCGGAATGCTGCAGACGAATGTACTTATGTGCGATTTACAGGCGGATTTCCTCCGTCTCAATGGACCGGAAAGAGTCAGCCGTCGTTTCAAATAATCGTACGAGGAAAGGCAAGGGGCGACGCGGATTGCGAAGAGAAAGCGTATCAGCTTCAGGAAGCGTTAACGAATCTCCGTGAAGTGTTTATCGGTAATAGCTCAATCGTTGTTATCCGCGCGGCCAATTCGGTGCCGTTATTTATCGGATACGACGACAATGATCGTCCCCAATACTCGTTAAATTTCGATTGTGTAGTGCGCCCCGACCGGGCGCTTTTTTAATGTAAAAATAAAGGAGGAAAACGGATGGCTGGAATTAAAACGATTCAAGTTCCTATCGGCCCCGCAATTGTCGAATACGGCGAGGGTAAGGATATGGTGACGTTTGACATCACGAAGGGCGGCATCGTTTTTAAGGCGCAGATGTCTAAGCAGGATACAACGGTCGACCAATACGGTGACTCGATCGTAGGCTCACGGACAAAGGGTGGAACTTGCGAATGTACCGTACCGTTTGCGATCTATGATTTAGAAAAGATTCATAAGGCGGTGCCGAACAGTAAGTACGTGTCTGACGGAGACAAAAAGAAGCTAGTAGTCAGCGGCAAAGCCGGATATGACTTACTGAAGGATGCGAAGCCTTTACGAATTAAGCCGACAGATCCGGAAGCGACGGCCAACGATTGGCTCACGATTCCATTAGCTGGTGCGTCGACTGACATCGAATATACGTATGATTCCGATAATGAGAGGATCGCTAACCTAACGTTTACCGGTTATCCGGACACGATGGGAGACGGCGATCTTTTTATTATGGGCGACGAAACGGCCGGGACTTCTTCCGGAACCGGTAGCGAATAACAAACGAAAGGCATCGTCGAGGGGCGGTGTCTTTTTAATTAACGAAAGGAGAGTCGCATGAACATTTTCAAAAAGAAACAGGAGGCAGATTCGATCCAGCTCGGTAAGTATCCGGTCGAGGTCGCGAAGCTCACTCCGGCCAAGTGGAAACAGCTTTTCGCATCACTCGATAAAATTCCGTTTCTCGTTCTGGAAGTCTTTAGCGCGCCTAAAACGGATTTCTACTCGTATTTAGTAAGCGCTATTGAGGTCGGTATGGATGAGATCGTCGAGATTACAGCATTATTGAGCGGCGTAGATGCCGAGTACATCCGTGAAGAAGTCGGTACGGACGAAATTATTGAGTACATCACGCTCACTGTTAAAAATAATCGTCTCGATTCGCAAGCAAAAAACGTGAAGAGCCTTCTTCCGAAACTCGAAAAGTAGACGAAGAGGGCGATCCGTATACGATTGACGATTATCTAATCGAAGCGGCTATCAGTTTGGGCGTCACGCAGCATCAGATAGAAAACGAGTTTTATATGGTGGACATACCGAAATTTGTACGCGCTAAGACGAAACAAGGCGCGGTAAGGCGCATAGAAGACATTCGTGTACTTCTCGCGACGAATAGCCGGGCGAGTGAGGACGATGAGTATAAACAGCTCATGAATACGTTGATTCGGGCGGCAGGACTTCGCCCTGAAGTGAAATTCGACCGTGAGAAATTCGAACAACTACGGGCTTTACAGGGGAATTTTCGGAAAGGAGGTAAATAGATGGCCGGAACAACAGTCGGAGAAATCCGGGCGCGGCTCGTATTAGACATGGCGGACTGGTCCCGTCGATCTCAGCAGGCTCGAAACGATATGGATCAAATGGGCCGTTCATCTGCGAATCTCTCGAAACAAATGGGACTCATCCAAAAGGCTTCGCTTGCGGTCGGAGGCGCAGTCGTGGCCGGCATCGGCGTTTCCGTCAAAAAGGCGGCTGACTTCGAGGAGGCCATGTCGCGAGTTAAAGCGATCAGCGGCGCGACCGGTCAGGACTTCGAAGACCTGAAGAACATTGCGGCTAAGATGGGCGCCGAAACTAAATATACAGCGGTAGAGGCGGCCGAGGGTCTTCAATACCTCGCGATGGCGGGTTTCAGCGTAAAAGCGCAAGTCGGATCGTTGCCGGCCGTGCTTAACTTGGCTGCGGCTTCAGGCGAAGGGCTCGGACGTTCAGCGGATATCGTTTCGAACATCATGACCGGCTTCGGCATTAAAGCGGAAGACTCCGGGCACGCCGTTGACGTACTGGTAAAAGCGATGACGACGGCCAACACAGATCTACCGCAATTGGGTAAACAAAATTGCCCGGCTGCTTGGGAACAAGCTGCGTAACACCACGTGAATTCGGTGAACTCTAAGTCACTTTAAATAATAAGTAAACGCTCAGTCCTTTTCTTTAGAAAGTTTCGCAGTTAAAGAGGGGGATTTTTTTATGCCGAAAAAAAGAACACATGAAGAATTTTTGAAAATTGTTAATGAACGCACGGAAGGAAAATATAGAATTCTTGGAACTTACGTGAATAATGTAACGCGTGTTAAGACCTTGTGTACAGTTTGCGGCAATGAGTTTCTACTATGCCCTAAAGATTTCATCAGAAAGAACACAGAGTGTCCTGAATGCGCTAAAGCTCGTGTAGGACTGTCAAAAAGACTAAGTCCTGCCGAATTTGAAAAGCGATTTCAGGAGATGTATGGCAATGACTATGCGTTGCTTACTCCGTACAAAACAAGTAGGGAAAAAGTACGAGTTAGGCACAACATTTGTAGCCACGTCTTTGAGCCCTCGGCTAATAATCTATTAACAAAAAGGAATGAATGTCCGAGGTGCTCCATTTCCCGGGGAGAAAATTTAATCGAGCGCTTTCTGGTTAAGCGGAAAATCTCTTTTAAAATCCAATATTCATTTTCTGATTGTAAATACAAAAAACCGTTACTTTTTGATTTCGCAATTACAGAGGGCGAGAGGGTTATAGGCTTAATCGAGTTCGACGGCAGACAACACTTTAAAGCAATTGATTTTTTCGGCGGGAAAGAAGGACTGAGATTGACTAAAATTCGAGATGGCATCAAAAACGACTACTGTGAACGGAAGCGCATTCCGTTACTAAGGATTCCCTATTGGGATCTAAATAGGGTTGAGGTTGTAGTCTCGGAGTTTTTAAGTGATATGAGAATACCGAGCGAAGCCGCATAGGAAACTTGCGGAACGTGTAACGACTAGGTGAAGTAGTCTACGGCGTATTAGCTATGATGAAACACCCACGAGCGCGTGGCACCCTAACGTCTTTGGCGCGGGTGAAGATATAGTCTGAGCTTGCGGGAAACCGTAAGAACTACCGGATAAAGAGCCGGTAGGATAACAAACTGGATGCAATGAAATTCGTCGCCCCTGTCGCGCACTCTCTCGGTTACTCCATCGAAGATACTGCGACGGCCGTTGCGAAAATGTCAGACGCTGGTATTCAGGGATCGATGGCGGGTACGGCGCTTCGTGCGTCACTCTTGCACCTTACGAATCCGGTAGGGCAGTCGGCAAAGGCGATGAAAAAGTACGGCATCGAAGTAAAGGACGCGCACGGAAATTTAAAGCCGATTCCAGAGCTCGTCGGCCATATTTCGAAACAATTCGAAGGGATGACGTCGGCGCAGAAAACGGCCGCGGCGGCACAGCTCGTCGGAGTTGAAGCGGCTTCCGGATTCGTTACGCTTTTGGGCGTCGGAGAAAAGGGACTGCGCAACTATTCGAAGACGCTGAAGGAAGCCGGCGGGACCGCGGACAAAGTAGCGAAAACGCAGATGGATAACCTCAAAGGGTCATTCGAACAGTTTACGTCTGCGCTCGACGGCCTCGGAATCGCGATCGGTAACGAGTTTTTACCTACTTTCCGAAAAATTGTCGAAACCGGTACGAAGGTAGTCGAGTTCCTTAGCGAACTGAATCCGGGGATCATTACGACGGGCATTGAAATGGCGGGCGCGGCGGCAGCTGTGGCGCTGGTAGCATCGTCCATGGTGAAACTCGGAATCGCAGTACGCGGTTTGTTCGTTGCGATGGGGCCGGCCGGATGGGTGATCACCGGGCTCTCTTTATTAGCGGGGGCTCTCGTCGGGGTAAAAGCGGGGTACGATCAGGTGAACACCGTTAGCCTAGAGGCGGCCGAAGCCAAACAAAAAGAGATAGATTCTATTAATAATTTAGCGACTGAGTTTGAAAAACTTCAAAACAAAACAAAGCTTACAGCAGAAGAGATGGCGCACTACCTCGACTTGAACGATCGCATTAAATTGGAAACTGATTCTCACGCGATCAAACTGATGAAGGAGGAGCAGGAGGGGCTACGCAAAAAGTCGGGTCTTACAAATAATGAGTTCGATCGCTATCTTTCGCTTAATGACAAGGTACTAGAAAAGGCTCCTATCACAAGCAAGGCAATAACAGACCAAGGTAATGCGTTCGCGAAAAACACTAAGGCGTTAAAGCGGCTGACTGAGGAAAAAGCCGAAGAATTAAGGATTGAACTGAATACTCAAAAAGCCAAACTTGACTCTAAAGAGACTGAGAATCTCAATGAAAGAAGCAGGCTTCAAGAAAAGATAAATAGCCTTGCGGAGGAGTATCGCGAAAATCAGGTGAAAGCCGAGGAGCAGCTTGAGAAAGTAAGGGGGATAGAAGACAGTATAAAACAAGCGAAAGCGGCCGGAAACAAAGAAGACGCTGCACAAAAGGAGAATATCCTAGGTACAGAAAAGCGGATTCTAAGCGAACTTCAGGCGCAACTTGGGGCGAGTGGTGATAAGCTTCTAAGCAAAAAAGAAGAACTACAAAAGGTAAATGAAGAGATAAATAAACTCGATACTGTTAAGCAAAAACTAGTGGATTTAGAGATGCGACAAGTCGGCTTAAACGCCAAAAAGGGAGAAGGCGTGAGAGTAATCGATAAGGAGATCGCTCGCCTTCAAGATGCGAAGGCGAATCTGAAAAACAACACGACAGCGGCCGATCGTAAAACGGATGAGTACCGGAAGTCTGTTAAAGCGATTGACGACGAGATCGCAAACCTTCGTACCGCAAGAGGTCGGGTCGCGGATATTACGTCAGAAGCCCAAAGAATGAACGCTGCTCTAAGTAAGGACATCACGAAACGAATCACGACAATTACTTCGGATGTTTCTATGAAGACGGAGCGTGCCGTAAGTCGCGGAAAAGGGAACGAAGGTACTTACCACACTGGCGGCGTCATCGGCCTTGGACAGATCAATAAACTTCACATCGGCGGTCTAGCGTCTCAATTCGCTAATCCGATGAGCCACGAAGTCGATATCCGGGCCCTACGAAACGAAATGGTGCTTACTGAAGCGCAACAGGCGAATCTTATGCGAATGATAGACGCGGGGCACACGACGGGACTCGGAGGAGATTCCGGCTTATCCTCGGATATGTTGCGCGCGCTTAGTTCGATTGAGCAGGCGATTAAGACGAAGGGTGGCGCTTCTATAATCGTGGATGGATACGAACTCGGCCACGTAATTGAGCCGCATATCAGCGCGATCCAACAAGACGGCCTTGATATAGAAAGTCTAAGGAGCGGGAGGTGATTTCGAATGGGAAATACGGACTTCATTAAGAAAATCGCCCCGGATGCGCAGAAGATATTTGTAAATTATAAAATTCTCGCCAGCCTTGTAATCGCGCAGGGATGTCTCGAAAGTGCGTACGGGACTAGCGGCCTCGCAGTAAACGGAAAGAATCTTTTCGGAGTGAAGGGCGAATACAACGGAAAATACGTCATCATGAAAACGTGGGAAGTAATCAACGGAAGAAACGTTCAAGTGGACGCCAAGTTCCGGAAGTATCCGACGTGGTATGAGTCGATGCAAGACCTAGCGAAGCTTTACGTAAACGGCGTCAGTTGGGACCCGAATCACTATAAGGCGGTCGTAGGCGAGAAAAACTACAAGAAAGCGACTTCTGCGCTGGTAGACGCCGGATATGCAACGGACCCGTCTTACGCGTCAAAGCTGAACAGAATTATTGAAACGTACAACCTGACGAAGTATGACACCGCCCCGTCTCCGTCGAATCCGTCCACTCCTTCTACGCCGGACACAAACAACCCGGCTCCGGTTGTTGTTGAAGAGCCGGAGGTATCTATCGACGTTTTTTCAAGCGTTTATACAACACCTCCATCCGGTGTCCCTATTACGGATAGCAACTTCCGGATACTTTACAAGGACGGCCGCATAATTGACATGGCTCGCGATTTATCGGTCCTTGTAAGGAGCTTCAAAATTGCATCGCCCACTCCCGATATCGATTACGAAACGATTCCGGGAAGGGACGGCTTAGTTCGAGTAGGGAAAACCTTCGGAGCCCGAACGCTGACTGCCGAATGTCTTTTGCTCGGAGCAGATGACGTTGATTTTCATTTATTACAAGCGGAACTCTTTCACGCGCTTCATCGCGAGGAGGAGTTCTTTTTAGTTTCGGAAGCGACGCCGAAAAAACGGTGGCGGGTCGAGCTAAGCGCATCATTCACGCCTGACAGAATCGGTAGCTTTGGCGACTTTACGCTGACTTTCCAAAGCGCCTCGACTTATTGCGAATCAGTCGGCACCACACTTGATGCGTTTACGTTTGATGCGAACAAATGGCAGATAGGCGAAGGGCTGACGGACGATATCCCTTCGTACAAACACAAGACGAAGACTTTTCGTATTTTCAACGCGGGAGCCGTCCGGCTAGACCCGAGATACATGCCTTTAAAGATTACGTATAAAGGTGCGTCTAACAAGCTGGCGATTAAGAATAGAACGACGGGCGACCAGTGGACGTTTTCGGGCACGTCCGCAGCGAAGGAAGCGATTCAAATTTCCGGTGTCACTGCGAAAAAGGGAAACGTCAGTATCTTCGGGCAGACAAATTTCGGACTCATTACGCTAGAGCCTGGATGGAATGAATTCGAATTAAGTGGAACGAGCGGGGATTTTGAAATTGCGTTTGATTTCAGATTCCACTATTACGCGTAGGGAGGTGCGCCATGTCTAGTCTGATTGTAAAGAATCTCGCTAATCAGGTCGAAGCTCTAACGGACTTCAGCGTGACGAAGAAAGATGAAATCGATAACGGTAGATCTTTAGACGTATCAGTTATACAGACGGATCGGAACGCGCACTCCTTTCCGCTGATTCAGAATGAAGGCTCTCTTTTTTATGAAGACGAGGAATTTATCATCAGAAAGACGCGTTATGTACCGATCGGTGGCAAGAGACTAAAGGTCGACATTACGGCCTTGCACCGATCATTTTCAGATCTCGGAGAGAATTACGTGTACGAGACTTCGGGAAAAAAGAAAAAACTTTACCTCGAAGATATGCTGGATATCGCATTAAAAGGTTCTGGATATTCCTACGAGGTTGTACCGGATGGGCTCGGTGATTCGTTTGAAGTAGAGGACTTTGGGAACGGGTACTCACTCGGTCTGTTAAACGATATAAAGGAAAAATACACGGCTGAATATGAGTGTATTGGAAAGAAAGTATATTTCGCGAAGGAGATAGCGAGAGATACGGACTATGTTATTCGCGACCGAGTAAATGTAAAAGATCCAACGCAAGAGATTGACACTTCTTCTATCAAAACGTTTATCAAGGGCTTCGGAAAGAAGGACGACAAGACAGGGAAATATGCGGTTGAAGCTGAATACAAAAGCCCTTTGGCTGCAATCTACGGAATTAAACACGCAAATCCGATATTCGACGATTCTTACACGGCGAAGGACGAGGGGAAACTTGAACAGCGACTAGAGAAGGAACTGACCGATAAGATCGAAATATCTATCAGTTTGACATATGTAGAAGTCGAAGCTTTGAAAATGCAGGACATCCGAAAAGGTGATTACGTATGGTGTGTATTAGAGCCATTTGATTTACGCACCAAACTTCGCGTTGTCAGTGTCGAATCTTACTCCGATCCGAATAAACCGTCTGTTTTTACTTTCGGAAAATTGCGGCCGAATATCAGTAAAACTGTCGCAAAGCTTGGGCGTACGCAGAGCACGCTCTCCAAACTTATCGACACGTCGACCGGAAAGGTGAAAGGCAGCGCCATAAGCGGAAACATAACCATCGGAAAAGACGCGATTTATGAAGACGGCTACGATCCGACAAAGCTGACGATTCCTACGTACGGCCGGGCAAACGCAACCACTGACGGTCTTATGAGTTCGTCGGACTACGTTAAGCTGGCGAGTATCGTATTAGGGCCTGACGGTCAAGTTTCTGTCTCGCTGGCTACCGAAACAACGGACGGCTTAATGAGCGCATCTGACTTCGCAAAGCTGAAGCGCATCAAGGTCGGTACGGCTACGGTGGATATATCGACACTTTCGCAACAGCTCGAATCTATAAACAAGCGCCTGACCGCGCTGGAGAATAAATAACGAGGAGGAATACAATGCCGAAATTTCCGTACAGAAAGGCCGGGGCAGCGTGGGACCGTGTTTTTCGTAACGACCACAACCAAAACCTCGATGATATTGCGGACGATATTAAAGGATCATACACGGAATTGGCCGCACATAAGAACGCGAAAACCGCCCACACGTCGGAGCAAATCGACCATGGCGGTTTTTCTTTGCGCACATATATCGACGGCCTGTATAACCGTATCAGAAATCTGATCCTTAACGCGGACGGTACAAACGTAAAAGAGGTCGTGGATGCTCGTGTGGATGCGGAAGGGAACATCGCGCCTTTATTGAAGGAGCGGCTCGACAAAGAGTATAACAAGCTTTTACGCAAAATTGAGCGCGATGTAAACGTTGACGACTACGGAGCCGATCCGACAGGCGTTAATGATAGTACAGAAGCGTTTAAAAAGGCGATCGGGAACGGTAAGGTGCGGCTAAATCTGTCGGCAGGCACGTATATCGTTAAAGGCGTCAAGCTGCCGTCGTGGACGTATTTGATCGGCCAAGGCATGGGCGTTACTACGCTGAAGCTGCACGAGGATACGCCGGCCAGTGAGTGGGTCATTATTAACGCGGACCCGGAGTCCGGAAACCGGAACATCGTAGTCCAAGGAATGTCCCTCGACTGGAATCCGGAGCGGCAAGGCGGGGTAGGCGCGACGGGAGGTATCCATTCGAGCTGCTTAACTTTTGCGCAAGTGAAATTCGGTATCGTCCGGGAAGTAGAGGGGATTAATCCGGGTCTTCATTGTTTTGACATAACGGCACCTACCTACAATATTTCAACGAATGATTACACCGCAAAAGGTAGTAAATACGTATGGGTTGATCGCTGCATCGGGTCTGGATATGGGGATGACGGAATCACCACGCATTATAGCGAATATATTTTCATTACTCACAACGTAATGACATATCCAAGCGGAAAAGCCCACGATAAAGGGGCCTCAAATTCAAACGGAATTGAAGTGGATGATGGCTCCAAGCATGTATGGGTTGTGGATAATTATACAGAAGGGAATGTTCGGGGCGTAGAAGTCAAAGCGCATGCTAAGTGGCCAGCTCCATGTAATGTCCATATCCGCGGTCACGAATCTTTTCGAGACGTTCGATCATTTGATTTGCGTCACATCGGGCACCACCTCGTATCAGATCCGTGGAGCGAGACGGCTCGTGATGTGACGCTGGTCGATTGTACAGCCAGAGAACCTGTATTTAATTCTCTATACGAAGGAATAGGCCCGAGGGCGCTAGTCGTATCGGCTTATCAACGCGTTAAGATAATCGGGTTTACGGCTATAGGCGACCCGACATACGACTACAGAGGCAACTCAGTAATCGCGTTTCAGTATAAAAGTCGGAAAATCAGCGTCACGAACCTCCAAGTGTCGGGCTTTAAAAATGCAGGGTGCGATGTTAAGGTGACTGGCGGCGATCAACTGACGGATGACGTCTTCATCTCGGACTTCGTTATTCACGATTCGGCTCATAATGGCATCGAGATCGGAGGCGGTGTGTACAACGTCAATCTGGATAACGGAATTCTGCACACGTCGGGAGGTACGGCTGGTGTTACGTCTCCGAATACACAAACAAATATTTCAATGGTCCGGTCGTATGGTTATAAGGATGCGGCAATTCTCGGAGGGCAAAAGTATTCATTCGTTCCCAATAACATTAAAGGCGGGTTTCGGGCAGCTTCGACATCAGGACATCCGGTAGACAAAACAAGCGCAGTCATTGCGACCACAGGCGGATGTACAACGAAAGGACCTAGAAACGTCGTTTTAGGCGCCAGCGGTGGCTCATCCACAACAGCTTCTCGTCAAGCGGTTATAGCGTCAAACAATTCACATACAAAAGGTGACGGGCCGTCGAGGGTCGTACTCGCTGCCAACGGGGTTATCAACGATAACGGATACAGCGTCAGAGGGGGCTACGGAAGCGGAAGCGCCTCGGTCGGAAATACGAGATGGGAACTCGATTCGACTGGCGGCCATATTCGCGGCACAGGGCGAGTGGAGAGCGTCTCAGATTTCAAAGACTTCGCGGAGTATTTCGAATCTGCTGACGGTAAGAAGATTGGTTCAAGCTGTCTCGTCGCGCTAGAAGGCGAAAAGATACGAAAAGCAGGCGAGGGAGATAAGATTCTCGGAGTGGTTTCGGAAACTGCGGGCGTGGTGCTCGGCGGTGCTGCGTTCTATTGGAACGAGCAGTACGAGAGAAACGAATTCGGCGGCTTGGTTTACGAAACGGTTATCGATGGCGGCGAAGAGTTAAGCGTTCCAAAATTAAACCCCGACTACGACCCTTCTCTCGAATATGTGCCGCGTGACTCTCGTGACGAATGGCATGTCATCGGCCTGATCGGTCAAGTCTTTGTTAGGATTGACGAAACAGTGACCGTAGGGGATAGCGTATCAGCAATCGGCGGCATCGCAACTAAAGCAGAAAGCGGAGGCTATGGAACTGTTATGAGAATCAAGTCCCCGTATGATGCGGAAAAAGGATACGGTGTAGCTCAAATGATCGTTACGCCGCAGCACTAAGGAGGTTTTGTAGTGATATACAATAACGCATCACTTGCGTTTGAGGTGACGAGTCGGACAAAAACAAATATAAAAACCGCAATACAGTTCAGCACGCAAGACATCGATACGGCGCGTTTGATCTTCTCGTTAACAAAGGACGGCGTCCCGTTGCCGTTGTCTGCTGTTACCGGGAAGCTTGTCATGTTCATGGCGGACGGCAGCCGGTTTATAAGAAGCGTAGAGATCACGGATAAAGTTGAAGGCATTGCGCAGTACGTTCTGTCAGCCGAAGAGATCCGACATAGTGGCGATGTGCAGGCGGAACTTTACTTGTATTACGCGAATAAGCAGGCGCTTTCCATCCATAAGTTTTCGTTTACCATCGACAAGGCGCTGATTGATACGGATATCTTACCGTTGGCGGAATACTACGTGGATGACTTCGAAGCGTTGCGCCAACAAATCAACGACTTATACGACGAAGTGGTCGAAACGGTCGAAGAGCTGCGCAAGAAATTCGAAGACCTCGAAAATATTGAAACGAAAGAAGGAGCGCAAGCAAAAGCGGATGCTGCGGAAAAGAATGCGAAATCGTATACGGACACTCATACGAAAAGGACGGACAATCCGCATAGCGTAACGAAATCGCAAATTGGTTTGGGAAACGTTGAGAATGTGAAGCAGGAGACGCCGGACGGTGCGCAGGCAAAAGCTGACAAGGCCTTGATGGACAGCAAAGCGTACACGGACGAACACACAGGTCGGACTGATAACCCGCACTCAGTGACAAAGGATCAGATCGGACTTAGTAACGTTGAAAATGTTAGACAGGCCGACTATTATGCGTTTCGCCAACACGACAACAACGGGGAACGCCACACATCAAAAGTTGAGAAGGACAAGTGGAACGGATCGCAGTTGTTTAAATTGACGCAGGATACCGGCGCGGCACAGTACATGACTGGCGCCGATTTTAATGCGGTGACAGATACCGGCTTCTATTACATGAGCGGCGCAACGACGGCATTGAATGCGCCGGTAAATAACAACGGGTATCTTCTCGTTCATAACTACAGCACGTACGCGTATCAGGAGTATACTTCCTATAGTAGCAATGATTCGACGTCTTCGGGTCGGCGGAAATTCATGCGCAATAAGGTCGCGAGTTCGGATTCTTGGACGTCGTGGCGCGAGCTCGAATCGGTAGAAGGAGCGCAATCAAAGGCAGATAAAGCACTGACAGACGCTAAAGCCTATGCAGACATAAAAGTGGGGCAGCTCACGGGTGTGTGGACGGTCATTCCTTTAATAAACGGTGCAGTCACTGACGCTGCATCCCCGTTGCGGTTCCGAACTAAAAATGGAGGAGATGAAATTCAGCTTAATGGAGGATTTAAGTCTACGTTTAATACGATCATCGCATCAGGATTGCCGAAGATAAAAAATCCGATTGAGTTTCTGGTGGCCACTGTTGGGACTTACGGTTATTTACGATTGGATTATAGAGCAAATGGTGAACTATATTTAGCTGGTGGGACAGTAAACAGTGAGGCTAATATTAGCAAGATATCTGTTAATACAACAATTCCAGTATTATAAAGGAGTGTGACATATGGAAGAAACAACAATTGAATTGTCAGATTTAGTATCTCAGGATTCCGGATTAGCTTATGAATTAATGCTTGTTCAAGCAAAATGCGAACAGCTTAAAAAGGAAAATGCTCAATTAGCTTACGAAGTAATGACAGGAGGAGCTTAATATGGATTGGTTCAAGAGTATTAAAGGATGGTACAACAACGGCGATGGCTTTTGGACGAAAGAAATGGTTGCGGATGCTGTTCGGTACGGAAAGATTACGTCGGAACAATACAAGGAAATTACCGGAGAGGTCTATCCGACTCCCGGGGAAGAGTCTTCTGATAAGACTGACGGTCCTATCGTAACTCAGTAAATAACGAAAAGGAGGCGTAGTTATTGAACGGCGGCGAATTAGACGTACTCAAATATTTTTTAACGCAGGGACCGTTCGCGGTCCTTTTTACGTGGCTGCTGATTTACGTAATGAAATCGAATAGGGAGCGCGAATCGCGGCTACAGGACTTACTCGATAAATTTAGCGATAAGTATGACGTCATCATCGACAAGATCGATAGACTCGAAGAGAAATTCCGCGGAAGAGAATAACTGAATAAACGCAACACGCCCGTCAGGTGAGAGTCCCGGCGGGCTTTTTTAATTCAAAAAACGAAAAGGGGACGATTTAATGGCGATTTCAGTACGTAAGAACTTAGTGGCTGCGAGTAAGTATTCGATTAAGTGTCCGAATGCAATGGACGCGCAGTATATTACGTTTCATAATACGGCCAACGACGCTTCAGCAGACGCGGAGATCCGATATATGATCGGAAACAACAACGAAGTGTCTTACCATTTCGCAGTAGACGATAAGGAAGTCGTTCAAGGAATTCCGACAGATCGTAACGCATGGCATACCGGAGATGGTAGCGGCGCAAATTCCGGAAACCGCACGTCTATCGGCGTCGAGGTTTGTTACTCGAAATCGGGCGGCGCTAAGTACGAAGCAGCCGAAAAACTGGCGATTAAATTTATTGCGCAATTGCTGAAAGAACGCGGATGGGGAATCGATCGTCTGCGCAAACACCAAGACTGGTCCGGCAAATACTGCCCGCATCGCGTGTTAGCGGAAGGCCGTTGGGAATCCGTGAAATCGGCAATCGCTGCGGAACTCAAAGCACTCGGCGGCAAGTCTTCCGCAAGTAAGCCGGCCAAAACATCCGGATCGACATACACCGTTAAGAAAGGCGACACTTTGTCCGAAATTGCGGTGAAAACAGGCGTCAGTATGGCGAAGTTACAAGCATATAATGGCATTAAGAATGCGAATAAGATTTCGGTCGGCCAAGTTCTAAAGTTGACGGGTGCGGCCGGCTCTTCTAAACCGTCATCCAGCGGTAAGAAATACGTTTACCTTCCTGCTTCTGCCGATTCATGGCGCATCTACCCTACGAATAAAGCGCCGGTCAAAGGCAACGAATGCGGCTTATTGCGTCCTAAGAAATTCGGCGGCCTGAAATACGAGGTTCTCGGTAATCCGCAGACCGACGTGTACACGATCAAGACGGACCAGTTCGGAAAGGTAAACCTCTATGCCGCGAAGTCCACAGGCGCAGCAGTAAAATAAACGATAAGGGAGACGATAATTATGGAAGAAGTATTAATTTTCGCGACTATCCTCGCGCCTATCTTAACGGCGCTCGTTCAGCTCGTTAAGAAAACGGTTAAGTTGCCGACGAATATCGTACCGGCTCTCAGTTTCGTCATCGGTATCTTATTGGGCGCGATTGCTTATCCGTTTACTGACCTCGATTTGGTGCTGCGTTTGTGGGCCGGCGGCTTTGCGGGTCTGGCTGCGACGGGTCTTTTCGAAATCGGAACAAAACGAGAGGGAACTACGAAATAAAATAACGGAACTTTTTGCGGACGCTTGCGTATGAATACGTAGGTGTCCGTTTACATAACTGAAAAATAAGTTATCATTAGAAGAAAAAGGTCGTGATCGTATTGAAGCGGGTTGGGCTACTTTTTTCTGCGTTAATAGCTGCGTTTTTAATCGGTGGGTGTTCATCTGATTCGCAGCCTCATAACAAAGACAGTACGGCAAAAGCTGAGGAAGTGAGCACAAATGAAAATCTAGGTGAAGATAGTGCTATTTGGGCTTATTCAGCAGAAATGAATGATAAGGCAAATTACGATGGGCTAGATATAAAAATCGATCGGATTTTGATATCGCCATCAAGCGCCCACATTGCGATAAAAGGATCGATAGAAAACATCGGGCATTCTTCCTTTGAAGCGTATCCAGCAGCGGAAACAATCAAGCTTAACACCGGAGAGGAATTAGGTCCGGAAGAAGTGATAAAAGTAGTTGATGACGGCACGAATAAATTAAAGAAGAAGGGCGATCGTCTCGATTTCTTCTACGCTTGGCCTATGTCCAATACAGCTCCGAACGAAGTGACAAGCATAAACCTATCTTGGAATATCTACAAAACGCTTGGAGATGACGCCGTAAACTCAGCTACCTTCACGCGAAATTACACACTAAAACAATAACGATAAGCCCCGTCCTTAACCGGATGGGGCATTTTTTACGTTTATGATATCCGCAAACCTCACGAAATTAGTATCGCCTTGTGCGTCCTTCACACGAAATTCCTTCCGTATGTGATCTACGTAATGAACTGCGCCGATTACTTCCCGTATGTATCCGTCGTCGTAAAGCTCAAACGACAAATCTGCGCCAACCTCCATCGATTGCGCGACCGTCACTTCCATATCCTCGATCTGCTGCGCGTCCAGTTGCGGCTTCTCCACTTTAAGCTTCGCTTCGGCCAGTCTCTGAAAGCCTTCGCGTAATTCCGGCAAGATAAAACTCGAAGCCCACAGTTTGTTATCGCTAGTCATGCCGAACACCTCCGGCTTTATTATATGCGAATATGTGTTCGGTTATCAATCGGAAATAATTTCTATGATCTCGCTGATGTCGTCGATTTCAAACGTATTCACGATTCGATCCAAGTGTTCGATTGAAATCCGGACCACATGATTACGTGATAATTGAGAGATGGCTGCGGGGCGTATTCCGACCTTTTCCGAAAACTCACCCTGATTCAATCCGTGCTTCTCCATTAACTTATCGATACGTAAAACCACTCGTCTCATACGTAACCTCCGTCCATTTTTATTTTATTATAATGCGCAAAACGCTTTCCGTAAATACGTAAAAAAGAAATTTACGCAAAAACGTAATTTGATATTGACGACTATATACGTATATGCGTAAAATACGTATTAACAAATATACGTAAAGGCGGAAACGTTATGCATTACTTAGCAGAGCATCAGACGTTTGACTCAACGGCTGCTCTAAACTCGGCAGTCTACGAACACATCAAGCGCAATACATACGACCTGAACGACACTGACCGCCAAGCGCTGAAGAAGATCGCCCGGTATGCGGTTAAGTTCAGCGGGGCGGCGCACCTGAAGGCGGAAACGCTGGCGGAACTCATCGGTAAGTCCGTCAAGACTGCGCGTCGGGCCCTGAATAAATTGGCGGCGCTCGGCATCGTTAAGAAAATCGCAACAACTCGGAAGATAAACGGAGGGAAGGGCGCCAACATAATCGTGATCCTGCCGGTGGATGACCAGTCGACAATGTCCAATCGCGGACAAGCCGAAAAGCCAACGGAGACAACGGCTGAGGCACCGAAAACGGAAAACGAACCATCGGATTCTATTAAGCGTTCTAAAAACCAAAATAACGTATTAGATACGGCAACTGTACCGGCTGAAGCGTTAAAAGGCGCATTGCCTGACGAAATATTTAACGCGATGTTTCGCTACTTTGACGCAGAGGATATTTATAAATACTACGGGATTTTACTTCGCGCTAAGGCCAGCGTAGACAGAACGATCAGGCTCGAAGAACATGCGGCGCCTTTCGTTGAAGCGTGGCACGCAACGATTCTGAAAGCGAAAACGCACGAAATTAGACGTTTCGACGATTACCTATACGCAGGGTTCAGGAAGGCGGCTTGGACGGTTAAGGCGCGCTTAAATCGTGGCGGATCGCTTATGAATCGTTTTAGGCAGGCGTTTGAAACAGCGTAACCCAGTTCGGACTTGCGGCGTAGTGAACATACGTCGTATAATTGAATAAGAGACGATTGAACAAAACGGTGACTAAACGTTGATACGCTTGACTTTCCGTAGTGACTAAACGGTTGACTTATCGGAAATCAATTACGTGAAGCTGGCAGCGTAGAGGTCAGGGGTTCGAGCCCCCTTGGCTCCATACCTTTAAACCCTTATTCTATAAATAAGGGTTTTTTTGTTTTTTTCATCTTCTGCGGCAGCCTCTATGTTCTGCTTCATTTCTAACAATTCAAAATAAAGGAAAGAGAGAAAATGAAAAAGAAAATCTATCTTATATTATCTCTGTCAGCGGCACTGGCACTTCTTTTAACAGCGCTCCCGGCTCTTTCTCCCGTCGTCTTCACGTCTGCTTCAGAAAAAGGAGCCATCAGGCATGACATTTATAAAAAAGGATATCCGTATCAAAGCTACTTTGCGATTCTTCAAAAAGAAGAAGGCGGCGGAGAGGCCGGGAACCTTTATTATGTAAATTGGTTCAATTGGAAAGATGAAACCGGACAGACGCCGCACGTATGTTATTCAAAAAAATCGTCCGAAGGCGAGTACAAAGTAAGCTGCGGAACCGGACCGTGATGATCAAGAGCCCCTCTTCAATGAGGGGCTCTTTCTGTCAATGCCGCTCTGGCTCTCCGTTTAATATCCCCAATATAACGGCGTATCATAATGCCGATACGGATCATTCGGATAATGCGTATTTGGCTGATAAGGCTTATTCATATCATGAATACCCGTGTTTTCAGTCTGTCCGCAGTATTTATCGGGGCCTATCACAGTTGATTGCCGGATCGGTGAAACGGCTTTTTCCCACTCATGCTCATTCAGACAGTACGTATGCGCCATGATCTCAGGCGGCGTCAGACGGAGAATATCCGAGCCGTATATCACTTCAGGCGAAGGGGCGTCAAATATGGCCAAAAGGTGGGTTTTGTCTGAAGTGGCGACTTCATAATGCCACCACCCCTGCGGAACATTCGCCACTTGTCCTGAAGAGATCGGATAATTCCGTATTTTCTGGGTGAACGGATTCAGCATCGACACCACCGCGGAACCCGAAATACAGTACACCAATTCAGCGGCGTTTTGATGGGTATGCGGTTCAATCACATTTGTTTTGCTCAGAAAGATATCTAATAATGAAATATTTTCAAGCGTGTTTAACTGTTTAATCCCCAATACATTGATAAAGTTCCGAGCATCTTTCGTAAAAAAACGGCTCTCATTCACATCATAAGTGAACTGTGTATTCGGAGACGTGTAATCGATATCGGAAACCATGCACTCCCCCGCTTTCATCTTTAAACGTATATTCCCAAATATATGTGTCCCTGTTTCACCGAGTGATAAAAAAAGGAGGTGAAATCCATAAATTCCAAATCCAACACAATATTGTGACGACTTTTTTAAAGATTCATTTTTAATATATCTTTTATTCGAAATATCTCTTACTATAAAGATATATTGAAAATACATCTTTAGAAGGGTTGAGGATTAACATGCTGGATGAGAGAACAATAGACATCATCAAAAGCACAGTACCCGTATTGAAAACACATGGAGAAAACATCACCGGACGCTTTTATAACCTGATGTTTCAAGATCATCCCGAACTGTTAAATATGTTTAACCAAACGAACCAAAAGAAACAGACTCAGCGCGCAGCATTGGCAAATGCAGTCATTGCGGCTGCGGCGAATATTGATCAATTAGAACAAATCATTCCGGCGGTCAGACAGATCGGCCATAAACACACAAGCATCGGTGTAAAACCGGAACATTATCCGATTGTCGGAAAGTATCTGCTTCTGGCAATTAAGGATGTGCTGCAGGATGCCGCAACTCCTGAGATTATGCAGGCATGGGAAAAAGCTTACGGTGTTATTGCGGAGGCTTTCATCGGCATTGAAAAAGACATGTACAATGAAGCCGGATGGCAGGGGTATAAAGAATTTACGGTTATACAGAAAACGAAAGAAAGCAAAGATATGACATCATTTTATATCAAACCGAGTGACGGCTCATCGCTTCCTGGATTTGAAGCGGGACAATATATCAGCATTAAAGTGCGGATTGCGGATTCTCCTTATACGCACATTCGCCAGTACAGCCTGTCTGATGCTTCTCAAAAAGGGGCATATCGGATTTCTGTGAAAAAGGACGGAGCGGTTTCTTCTCATCTCCACAATGAAGTTCAAGAGGGAGATAAACTTGAAGTCAGCGCACCCGCCGGGGATTTCAAGCTGTCTTCTGCCGAAAAACCGGTTGTTCTTATCAGTGCCGGTTCCGGAATCACGCCGATGATGAGCATGCTGAAAACAGCCGCCGAAAAACAGCCGGAGCGTGCCGTTACTTTTATTCATGCCGCGAAAAACGGAGAGTACGCCGCGTTCTGCAAAGAGGCTGAACAAGCTGCGGAGAATCATCCGAATATTAACGTCATTTATATATACAGTGAACCGGCAGAACAAGACCGCTCAGGAGACAAGCCTTTTTACAGCGGCAGGATTGATCAAACCTTCTTGGAGCAGCTTCATCTGAATCAAGATGCTGAATTTTACTTGTGCGGATCAGCGCAGTTTATGACGCAAATGAAAGACATGATTCTTGCACTCGGGTTTGACTCTGATTCCGTTCAATATGAATTGTTCGGCCCTCAGCTGAGCATGGCATAACAAAAAAGACTCCTCAAAGAGGAGTCTTTTTTATTTGCGCAATGTGTTCTTTCTCCGTCTTTTTCCCTATTTTATTGAAATTTTCATCAATGACCAGTAAAATTATAAATCTAGTGATTCCGGAATTAAAGGAAGGTTGATATGAAAAAGAAAGCAAAGACCAAAAGGGTGCTTGGGTGCCTTTTTGCTGTATCTCTTATATTCGGATTATTTCTGGTATCAATGGTGTTTTCGAAATTCATAGTGACGGAAGAAAAACCGCCTGAAGAGGTGGACGAGCAGCAGGTCTTTATTGACAGCCTTTCGGGGCATGCTCAAATTTTATATGAGAAATATCATGTCCTTCCGAGCATCACCCTCGCACAGGCCATTCTCGAATCGGACTGGGGGAACAGTGAGCTTGCGGGGAAAGCGCGCAACCTGTTCGGTGTAAAAGGTGATTATAAAGGAAAACACGTCACGATGAAAACGGATGAATTTGAAAAAGGAAAACGAAAAACGATTCGGGCAAAATTCCGTAAATACAGCACGTTTTTTGAATCAATGGATGACCATGCCAAATTATTTGTCAACGGAACGTCTTGGAATAAAAAGAAGTACAAGCCTGTCATTGAAGCGGACAATTATAAAACTGCGGCGGCTGCCCTTCAAAAATCCGGCTACGCCACAGACCCCGGCTATGCTGAAAAAATTAAAGATGTCATAGAAACCTATAACCTGAATGAATATGACAAAATCAATGCCTCTCTTAAAGCAGTTGATATGAAAGGCGCCATCAAAGACCACGCCATTGAAGACGTGTGGTCCAAGCCGTCAAAAGAGCGGCATTCTATTAAACTGGCATCGGCGCAAAAGTTTACCGGCGAGCATATTAAAGTCGTATCTGAAAAGCAAAACGGAGAATCCGTCTGGTACCAAATCCAAGTGAAAGATGAGCTGATCGGCTGGGTTGACCAAACCGCCGTCCAGTTAAGTGAAGAAACATAAGCATCAAAAAAAGCCGGCAGCCCGCCGGCTTTTTTACATTCCTTCAGTTTCAAACCTTTTAATATCACGTTTATGCCCCATCAGCACAAGGCAGTCACATTCATGAATGACAGTCTCCGGAGAAGGGGACAGCTGAATGTCGCCGTTATGTTTCAAGGCGAGAATGGTGCAGCCGAATCTGGCCCGGACGCCGAGATCAAGAATGGATTTTAAATGCAGCTTTTTCGTGGCTGAAAGCTCCACGATGCTGTATTCATCTGACAAATCAATATAATTTAAGACGTTTTCATCCGAAAGGCTTTGCGCAATCCGCACGCCCATATCCTTTTCGGGATGGATAATACGATCAGCACCGATCTTTTCAAGCACTTTGTGATGATAATAGTTTTGCGCTTTCACCCAAATATTGGGAATGTTCAGCTCCTTCAATAACAGCGTCGTCAGCGTGCTAGCCTGAATGTTGGCGCCGATTGCTACGATGACATATTCAAAATTTCTGATGCCGAGCGACTGAAGCTCGCTTTCTTCCGTTGAATTTGCCCGCACAGCATGCGTGGCATAAGAGGAGTATGCGTTGACCCGCTCTTCGCTGATATCGACCGCAAGCACCTCATGCCCCATTTTAAAAAGCTCTTTACAGATGCTTCCGCCGAAACGGCCGAGTCCGATGACGGCAAATTGTTTATTTTTGATTTTTCCCAATCCTCATAACTCCTTAAGAAACTGTTTTCGTCACTCCAAATACAACAAACAAGAATGTACTCCTGTTTAAAGGGTTTGTCAATGCGAGGGCCGGAAGAAAGAAAACAGCACAAAAAAAGACCGGCTGACAAGCGATGGGCTTGTGCCGGTCTGTTTTTCGCAATTATTTGCAGTTGCAAGGCTGTGTCGGCGGTGTGCTGCGTTTTTGAACAACAATTGTGTCCTCAGCATAGAATTTAGAGCCGATGCTTAATGATTTATTTTCTGCACGGAACTTATATGTACCTGCAGCAGGCAATGTTTTATTATTAAGAGAAAGTTTAAATTCCGCTGCGCCGAGCAAATCAATGTTTAACGGAAGTCTGACTGTTTTGCCGTTATTCAGAATCTGTCTTTCACGCAAAGCGTGTCCGTTGACTGTATCTTTTGTTGTAGCCGCAAATCCGCTAGGAAGGGTAAATTCCATAACGCCTAAGCTCAGGATCGTGTTCGGACGGTACGTCAATTCGATATCAGAAAATGACCATTCCTGCTGGCTGGCACCTGTATATTTTGCAAATAAGGTAGCAGTCGCTTTCGTGGACATTTCCGGCTCGTGAACGGTTGAGCCTGACTCAGCGGCGAATGACGCTGTCGGCAGAGAAAGAAGCAAAACCAGGCCGAATAAACTTGCCATGACAGTTGAGAAAAATTTCTGTTTCATTTTCATAAATCCCCCTAAAAAAAATTTGCTGATTGTTCTTAAAAAAGAACGACCATACCTATAAAAATTTACCATCAATTTTAATGGAAGTAAATGGGTTTATGTTCCTATATTTTCTCAAAAATAATCAAATCACGACAAAAAACGCCTGATTTTGATTCAGGCGTTTTTTTCGTCCGTTTCTATCGGAATAAATTTAAAAATTTCCCCGCTCTGAACCGAGTCAGCGAGACGCTTCAGCCAATGATAATAAGCTTTCGAACTTTCAAGCTGATCATATAACTGCCGCGCTTCTTCCTGTAATTCCGCGTTGCCTTCCTCGGCCAGCAAAACGGACTGCAAATCCGCCTGGGCCTGTTCGATGGCGGACAAATTCACCTGAACTTCACGATCCCATTTCGGCGGGAAGAAATTCGTGAAAAACGTAAAGAAATCTTTTTCCGCTACAAACGTATGCTTCCGTGTGCCGCGGTGAAAGGTTTTTTTGACCACATTTAAATCCTGCAGCTTTTTTACGCCTGTGCTCATACTCGGTTTGCTCATCTGCAGTTCCTCACGCATTTCGTCAAGCGTCATTTCATCCCTCATATACATTGTTCCGTATAAAATCCCGACACTTCGAGTGATTCCGTAAAGATCCATCGTCTCTGCAATGGAATCAATGACAAGATCCCTGGCTTGTTCTATAGCTGCGAATTCTGGATTCTCATCCATACTGTCCCTCTTTTCCTCTTGAAGTTTAAATTTGTTAAGTCATTTCTTTATGTTCTTAATCTTAACGAATCATGACAAAATGTCAAAATCTAAACGGACTGACCGGGTTTTGACAGGCAAAAAAACATATGTTAAATTAATATTGTTAAAAACATTAAATTTTTATTTAACAAACTTACTTTTCGGTAAGGAGGACTTTTATGAGCAAAACGCTTTATATCGGCGGCGAATGGATCAGTGCAGAAAAAAAACAGACCCGCCGTATCATTAATCCATTTAATCAAGAAGAAATTGCAACGGTATGCGAAGGAGACCGGAACGATGCGGTGAAAGCCATCGCCGCAGCCAGAAAAGCATTTGATGAAGGGGAGTGGCCGGTGCTTTCCGGGCTCGAGCGCGGACAATTTGTTCTGAAAATTGCGGAATTAATCAGACGCGATCTGAACGAATTAGCTGAGCTGGAATCGCTCGATACAGGAAAAACGATTGAAGAAAGTAAAGCCGATATGGATGATATCGCAAATGTATTTCAATATTATGCCGGTTTGGCGGATAAAGACGGAGGCGAGGTCATTTCATCTCCGATTCCCGATTCCGTAAGTAAAATCGTCAGAGAGCCAATTGGCGTATGCGGACAAATTACGCCGTGGAACTATCCGCTCCTTCAGGCGAGCTGGAAAATCGCTCCCGCTCTTGCGGCCGGAAACACGATCGTTTTAAAGCCGAGCGAGATTACTCCGCTGACAACCATTAAAGTCTTTCAATTAATAGAAGAAGCCGGTATTCCGAAAGGGGTCGCCAATCTTGTGCTGGGGCCGGGCGCCTCTGTCGGCGACGAGCTGGCGAGAAACCTCGACGTCGATTTGGTCTCTTTTACGGGCGGAATTGAAACAGGCAAAAAAATCATGCAGGCGGCAAGCGGCAATGTGAAAAAGATTGCCCTGGAGCTTGGCGGCAAAAATCCGAATATCGTATTTCGAGATGCAGATCTCGAAACAGCTGCAGATCAAGCGCTGAACGCCGTGTTTTTCCATGCCGGCCAAGTTTGTTCGGCAGGGTCACGTCTTTTGGTGGACGAAGCCATTCATGATGAATTTTTAGCCGAGCTGATCAAGCGCACGAAACGCATCAAATTAGGAAATGGTTTTCATGAAGATACGGAAAGCGGTCCGCTGATTTCCGCCGAGCATCGGGCCAAAGTCGAAAAATACGTAGAAATCGGTATCGAAGAAGGGGCAAAACTGGAAACAGGCGGCAAACGTCCTGATGATCCCGCCCTTCAAAACGGTTTCTTCTATGAACCTACTATTTTCTCAAACTGCGAGTCTGATATGCGGATAGTCCAAGAGGAGATTTTCGGCCCCGTTTTAACAGTTGAGTCATTTTCATCTGAAGAAGAAGTGATCAGACTTGCCAACGATACCATTTACGGGCTGGCCGGAGCGGTATGGTCAAAGGATATTGAAAAATGCGAACGCGTAGCCGCCAAACTGCGGATGGGAACGGTATGGATCAATGATTTCCACCCGTATTTCGCGCAAGCGCCATGGGGCGGGTACAAACAATCGGGCTTCGGCCGCGAACTCGGCAAAATCGGTCTGGAAGAATACACGGAAATCAAACATATTTACCGCAACACGAAACCTGCGGCAGTGAACTGGTTTCAAGCATAACGAGGAGGAGATACAATATGACATTAAATATGAAAGTAGAAAGCATGCATAAATTCCATACATTCGAAATCCCGACAGTCATTAAACACGGAATCGGTGCGATTCAGCACGCGGGAAGTGAAGTCAGAGCGCTTGGCGTCACAAAAGCGCTGCTCGTAACAGACCCGGGAATTTATAACGCGGGAGTGGCAAACCCGGTCATTGAATCTTTACAGGAAGCGGGCATCGAAGTCGTCCTGTTTAACAAAGTGGAGCCGAACCCGCCTGTACGTCTTGTAAACGAAGGATCAGAACTGTATAAAAAAGAAAACTGCAACGGTCTTGTGGCTGTCGGCGGCGGAAGCTCCATGGATACAGCGAAAGCGATCGGGGTAGAAGCGACACACGAAGGAAGCGTGCTTGATTATGAAGCCGCGGAAGGCAAAAAGCCGCTGGAAAACCGTATTCCTCCGCTGACAACGATCCCGACGACTGCGGGAACAGGTTCAGAGGTCACACAATGGGCGGTCATTACAGATGAGGAAAGAGAATTTAAATTCAATACGGGCGGACCGCTTATCGCCGCGCATTTAACGGTCATTGACCCTGAGCTGCACACGTCCATGCCTCCGCATGTGACGGCCATGACAGGTATTGACGCACTTGCGCACGCCATCGAGTGCTATACGATGAAATTCGCGCAGCCGATCACTGATGCCGTTGCTTTAATGGCCATTGAATATGCGGCGCATTATATTAAGCGCGCGTTTGCGGACGGAGAGGATTTGGAAGCAAGATACGGCATGGCGCAGGCGGCGATGCTTGCCGGCCTTTCATACGGCAGTGAATCAGCAGGCGCGGCGCATGCGATGAGCCAGACGCTCGGCGGCATCATCCCTGTCGCTCACGGACAATGCGTCGCAGCTATGATGGGGCCGGTAATGGAATACAACTGGAAAGGCTATCCGGAAAAATTCGCCCGCATCGCCAAAGCATTCGGAATCAATACAAGCAACATGACAACCGAAGAAGCGGCAAAAGTGTCCGTCAACTGGATGTATGATCTTGTAAAAGATTTAGAGGTGCCGAGTTTAGAAGAACAAGGTGTGTCTCCGGACATGATTGAACGTTTATCAAAAGAAGCCATGAAAGATCCGCAAACTTTCGGAAATCCAAGAGATTTGAATGAGAAAGCATACAACTGGATTTACAAACGCTGCTTTGACTTAACGCCGAAAACGGTATAATAAATGAACCCCGCTCCTTTACAGAGCGGGGTTTTTTAAGGATAATGTCAAGAAAAAGGCGGTGGCGGCTAATGTGGAAACGCATAACAGCAAAGACGGAAGGCGTATATATAGCGGATACCGAACAATTTGTTACCAAAAAGATGGACAAGCTTCGTGCGGAATACGGCGGGTTTCCCGGTGACCTGCATTTCGGACTGACAAAAAAGGCCGGCGCGCGCGAGCCGATGTATGAAAGAGGAACAGAAATTTTTAACCGGAGACAGATTTCAATCGTGTCTATGGAGGAATGTGATGACATTGCGGAGAAGATGGGGATTTCTCATATCTTTCCCGAATGGCTCGGCGCTAATATCGCAATCAGCGGTTTTTCTGCACTGACGCCGCTTAAAGAAGGAAGCAGAATGATATTTCCAAGCGGTGCGTCTCTGTTGTGTGAGGGAGAAAATGATCCGTGCATTCAGCCGGGAGAAGTCATTCAATCCTTTTATCCGGATCAGCCAAAACTCGCCGCGGCGTTTGTGAGGCACGCGATGGGCAGAAGAGGAATTGTCTGTATTGTTGAACGCCCGGGTGACATATGCACGGGCGATGCGGTCACCATCCATTCTTATGAACCGAAACGCGCCAAGAAAAAAATCGAGAAGGTCTGACTCAGACCTTTTCGATTTTTTGTTTGATTTCTTTTATTTGATTAATGTGACGCTTTTCATGATGGCCGATAAAATCAATCCACTGGCGGATCGTCAGTTCTTGAAAAACAGGATGGGGAAGCACACGTTCAAAGTCTTCCTCGTTTAATGATGAAATAACTGCGGTCAGCTGCTGTCTTGCCGTATCTAATTCCTGTTTTGCTTCAATGACTGATAATCGGTTTTGCTCAGGTTCGAGGTGTGAGGGCGCCGGCCGTTTATCTGTTCTGTCCTCTATAAACTCCATCGGTTTTTCTTCTATTTCTTTTAACGGTGCGTCTTTTGCCTGCTTTGATAAAAGGGTCTGCGCTGTTTCGTCAATTTTCTTTAAATGGTCAAGGACTTCCCGCACGCTCCATTCATCAGCCGCGGGCTTTCGGTTGAATTCCTCATCAGAGAGTCCTTTCAGTTCTTCCCAGATCTGCTGTCTGGCTTCATTAAAAATGCTCATCCTATCTCCTCCTTTAGAGTAAACATATCATATCCGGATTGGATAATCATGTAATCAGCCTCCCTTATCAGAAAATTGAAACCATTTACCTTTACATCCGTATATAAAGTAACACTCCGACACATCGGCTGAAAGGAGGATAGAAGATGGACATATTTCATCTGCCGCTTGAAACGGTCTATCTTTACACATTGATTATTTCGGGAAGTCTCACGCTTTTGATTCTGTTTTTTCAAGATGTGTTTCACGGCCTCTCGGAAGCCATTCCTGTTTCATTTTTAAACCCTGCATTGATTCTGTCTTTTTTAACAATCTTTTCAGCCTCAGGTTATATCGGCGAAATCGCCGCTCCGCTATCAAGTTCTGTCATTGCGTTGCTTTCATTTGTTCTTTCGGTTCTTTTGGTCAGCCTGCTTCACTTCTTCGTCCTTGTCCCGCTTTCATCAGCGGAAGAATCGCTCGCTTATCGAGAGACGGATTTAAAGGGCAGAGTCGGCAGGGTCATTACTTCCGTCCCGAAAGACGGCTATGGAGAAGTGATCATAGAGGGAATAGGGGGCGCCATTTCTAAATCAGCCGTCAGCTTTGATCAAGAACAGATCAAGTACGGAACTGCCGTATTAGTGATTGACGTGAAAGACGGAGTGCTTTTTGTGACGCCGCATGAACCAATCTGATATCTAAGGGGGAACTGTTATGACTATGCCGATTATCATCGTTATCGGAATCGTATTCTTTTTACTCATCGCACTTATTGCTGTATTTATTACGAAGTACCGGACGGCGGGGCCGGACGAAGCCCTTATCGTGACCGGAAGTTATTTGGGAAATAAGAACGTCCACATTGATGAAGGCGGAAATCGTCTGAAAATCGTCCGGGGCGGGGGAACGTTCGTGCTCCCGGTATTCCAGCAGGCAGAACCTCTCAGTTTACTGTCAAGCAAACTTGATGTCTCTACACCTGAAGTCTATACAGAGCAAGGCGTGCCGGTAATGGCCGACGGAACCGCCATTATTAAAATCGGAGGCTCCATCGGTGAAATCGCCACAGCAGCTGAACAATTTTTGGGGAAATCCAAGGAAGACCGTGAGCAGGAGGCGCGGGAGGTGCTGGAAGGCCATCTGCGCTCCATCCTCGGCTCCATGACCGTTGAAGAGATTTATAAAAACAGGGAAAAGTTTTCTCAGGAAGTCCAGCGGGTCGCGTCTCAGGATCTTGCTAAAATGGGGCTCGTGATCGTTTCTTTTACGATTAAAGACGTCCGCGATAAAAACGGCTATCTTGAATCATTAGGTAAGCCGAGAATCGCCCAAGTCAAGCGGGATGCGGACATTGCCACGGCAGAAGCGGATAAAGAGACGAGGATTAAACGCGCGGCCGCTGATAAAGACGCAAAAAAATCAGAGCTGGAGCGGGCGACGGAAATAGCTGAAGCGGAAAAAATCAATCAGCTGAAAATGGCGGAATACAGAAGAGAGCAGGATACAGCAAAAGCCAATGCCGACCAGGCATATGATCTTGAAACAGCAAAAGCCCGCCAGCAGGTGACAGAGCAGGAAATGCAAATTAAAATTATTGAGAGGCAAAAGCAGATTGAATTGGAAGAAAAAGAAATTCTGCGCCGTGAGCGCCAATATGACTCTGAAGTGAAGAAAAAAGCCGATGCTGACCGTTACTCGGTGGAACAAGCGGCCGCGGCCGCAAAAGCGAAGCAGCTCGCAGAAGCGGATGCCGAGCAGTACAGCATCGAAGCGATGGCCAAGGCGGAAGCGGAACGCGTGAGAATTGACGGTCTTGCTAAAGCGGAGGCTGAAAAGGCGAGAGGAGAAACCGAAGCGGAAGTCATCCGCCTGAAAGGTCTCGCAGAAGCGGAAGCTAAAGAAAAAATCGCCGAAGCATTCGAAAAATACGGGCAGGCTGCAATCCTTGATATGATTGTGAAAATGCTGCCTGAATATGCGAAGCAAGTCTCAGCGCCTCTTTCCAACATTGATAAAATAACCGTCGTTGATACGGGAGGAAGCGGTGAAAACGGCGGGGCCAATAAAGTCACAGGCTACGCAACCAATTTAATGGCCGGTCTTCAGGAAAGCTTAAAAGCATCTTCCGGAATCAATGTAAAAGAGCTTATTGAGAATTTTTCAGGCAAAGGAAACATAAAACAAAGTATAAATGAACTTACAAAAGAACTGAGTGATTCAAACGAACAGCACAGCCAGGAATAAAAAAACAGCAGGCGTAAACCGCCTGCTGTTTCAGTTTGTCCGCTTAGCTTCAAGAAGCCGCGGCGCAGTCATGAATAATAAGATAAGGACAATGGCCGAAAGGATAAAAGAAGGAATCATATAAGTCGCGTTGTAGACGGACGAATAAATCCATACCGGCGTGCCTTTCGGAGCATAGCTTCCGAAAAAGACAGCTCCGGAGACCACATGTGCCGCATAGCGCAGCACACTGCCGATGAAAACACCGCCTATAACATACATCGTTAAAGCGCCTCTTTTTTTATTCAATGCCGATTCTCGTACACCGGAAGCAAACAAGCCGCTGAAACCGAGAACTGCAAATGCCGCGATGTAATCAAGAAATAGCTGCACCGGGTGCTGCAAAAACAAATTGCCGATGGCGATCTGGACAATCCCTGTCAAAAAGCCTGTCGTAAGCCCGGCTTTCACTCCCCAGCGGAATGAAATCAAAAAAATCGGAATCATCATAATAGAGACCGAACCGCCTTGGGGCATCCGGAGAAACATACCTGAGACAATGTCCAGAATGACAGCCGCCCCGGTCATAATCGCTATTTCAATTAAGCGCACAAGCTGTGTTGAATGATTCATAGTTTTCCCCCTGGTCAGACAACCGTAACAAGGATAAACAAAAAAGCAGCGCGGGGAAGGATGGGAAAAGGTCCGCGCGCTGCTTGCATAAACTGCAAATCATTTGGCTTTGCCACATCCCTACGCCAGCGTTAACTAACAGGTTCAAAGGGTCAGAACAAAACGTTCACTCTCAGCTTTAATGCTCCCCTTGTGGTCATCAAGTATTTAGTTCAATCTTACTATACAAGAAAATATGCCAAACCACAAGACAGCTTATCTTTCTATAGAAGAGAAACTGAAATAAGTATGAAAGAAAATAATTAATGATTTTTTTAAAAAAACTATTGTCATATTTTCAAAAGGGTGTTATATTATTAAACGTCGCTGATGAACAGCAGACAACAACGAAAAGCTTCGGAAACAACTTGAAAAAAGTTGTTGACATAAAAGAAGCTGAGTGGTAAGATAATAAAGCTGCTTCAACAAGCGGTAATGATCTTTGAAAACTAAACAAGACAAAACGTACCTGTTAATTCAAAGTTTTAAATAAATCGCACAGCGATGTGCGTAGTCAGTCAAACTACTTTATCGGAGAGTTTGATCCTGGCTCAGGACGAACGCTGGCGGCGTGCCTAATACATGCAAGTCGAGCGGACAGATGGGAGCTTGCTCCCTGATGTTAGCGGCGGACGGGTGAGTAACACGTGGGTAACCTGCCTGTAAGACTGGGATAACTCCGGGAAACCGGGGCTAATACCGGATGGTTGTTTGAACCGCATGGTTCAGACATAAAAGGTGGCTTCGGCTACCACTTACAGATGGACCCGCGGCGCATTAGCTAGTTGGTGAGGTAACGGCTCACCAAGGCGACGATGCGTAGCCGACCTGAGAGGGTGATCGGCCACACTGGGACTGAGACACGGCCCAGACTCCTACGGGAGGCAGCAGTAGGGAATCTTCCGCAATGGACGAAAGTCTGACGGAGCAACGCCGCGTGAGTGATGAAGGTTTTCGGATCGTAAAGCTCTGTTGTTAGGGAAGAACAAGTGCCGTTCAAATAGGGCGGCACCTTGACGGTACCTAACCAGAAAGCCACGGCTAACTACGTGCCAGCAGCCGCGGTAATACGTAGGTGGCAAGCGTTGTCCGGAATTATTGGGCGTAAAGGGCTCGCAGGCGGTTTCTTAAGTCTGATGTGAAAGCCCCCGGCTCAACCGGGGAGGGTCATTGGAAACTGGGGAACTTGAGTGCAGAAGAGGAGAGTGGAATTCCACGTGTAGCGGTGAAATGCGTAGAGATGTGGAGGAACACCAGTGGCGAAGGCGACTCTCTGGTCTGTAACTGACGCTGAGGAGCGAAAGCGTGGGGAGCGAACAGGATTAGATACCCTGGTAGTCCACGCCGTAAACGATGAGTGCTAAGTGTTAGGGGGTTTCCGCCCCTTAGTGCTGCAGCTAACGCATTAAGCACTCCGCCTGGGGAGTACGGTCGCAAGAC